>CAVWIG010000019.1:0-85660 GCA_963754945.1 Methanotrichaceae archaeon | reverse complement strand
GATCTTCATGCAGGAAAAAGAATGATTCGTGTCATGGAGCACAGGACAAGGGTGGACTACGCCCATTTCATGAAAGAACTTACCCAGCAATATCCAGGTGTAGAATCCATTCGATTGGTCCAGGATAATCTCAATACGCATACTCCAGGCTCATTTTATAATGCTTTTGCGCCTGAAGAGGCGTTTGAGCTGGCTAAGGAGTTCGAATATTATTATACGCCAAAGAAAGGTAGCTGGCTCAACATGGCTGAGATAGAACTCTCAGCCCTATCGAAGCAATGCCTCGATCGTCGGATTGGAGACATCGATACTTTAACCAAAGAGGCTTCGGTGTGGGCACAAGAACGTAACGCAAAAAAAACTACTGTAAGATGGAAATTCACGAAGAATGATGCAAGATTAAAGCTAAACAGGCATTATATTAATTTGCAAAATTAATGTTATGGTGCACTAGTTATGGTATTCAATATAAGAATTTGATTTTTACCCTCCAGGTAATTCTTTTCAATATCATCTACAGCCTCGTATAGAGGTATAGGCTCTCGTTTAATGATGAAGGGTTCGAACGCCAGTCCTTCATTGTCTTCAATCAATGCATGCTCTTGTATTTTATTTAGCTCTTCAACTATAAAATTCGGCAGCGTGCCACTCGTTGCAATATATGGAATATTTAGATCCTTAAATATCTTTAGGGCATCTAATATGTATCCGATCTATGCGTTTCATAGTAATGGATTTCATCTAATATTACTACTGAATTTAAGATGTTGCCTAGGGCAAAGTCAGCCTGTTTATATCCGTGCACCAAAGTATAAATTAAAATGATCAATTGTAGTTATTGTTATGGTTTTTTCGAATACTTTTTCTTCAAAAACGGTGTCTCTGATATCTTCTTCTTTGATATCATTTTTTTCGTAGTGATAGTATCTACTCATACCGTGGTATAATCCAACGTTTTTTTCTCCAAATATATCGCTCATGCGTTCATACATGGCATTAGAAGTGATCTGAGTAGGTAATGCAAAAATTATTTTGTTCCTATTTTGGGTCGTGAATCAATTATAGGCTGTTATAAATAGCTCCTGTCTACTATGCTATATGGGGTGTAGCAAATGGGATTAAGAGGTCCAAAACCTCGATTTTTGGATGTAGCATGTCCAAATGAAAAGTGTGCACTATTTGGAATTGCTGGAAAAGGAAACGTTACTGTTTACGGAACCTATGAGAGAAGTTCCGGCAAGGGTAGAAAATTCGTCTGCCATTCATGCACAACTAAGTTCTGCGATAGAACTAACACGCCATTATATGACCTACGGACAGATGAAGATAAAGTCAAGCTGGCTTTAAAAATGTCTATGCGCGGAATGAGCATTTTAGGTATCGCAGAAACTCTTGAGGTACAGCCGTCTACTGTAAGCACCTGGATCTCAAGAGCTGGAGAGCATTGTGAACGGGTAAATGAGGTTATTTTGAAAGACATCGAGACACCAAAAGTAGAGATGGACGAACTCTGGACTTTTGTGGAAAAAAAACGTTGCCCAGAAAAGATGAATTCGAAGACTCTGGGAATTGGATCTGGATAAGCATGGCTACTGAATGTCGTCTGGTGCTTTCCCATGTAGTTGGTGAGCGGTCTCAGAAAATCGCAGATAAGCTCGTTGCAAATACCAACAGGGCTAAGATACAAATACCGCGAAAATGCTGAGATCAATACCATTATTTGTAACTGATGGATTAAAATTATATACAATAGCTCTCCGAAAGCAATATGGAAAGTTACAACTGTTTGCACCAACTGGCAAACGAGGACGACCTCGAAGTCCTAAATTAATAGTAGACGAACGAACATGCTCAATCCATTGAATCTCATATCGGAAATAGACCATAAAATATATTTAGTTAATCTTTCAGTATATTAGATGATGGCTAGCATTATTAAAGAAAGCATAATCAACATCGATCCAGATAAAATTAATTTCGACGACAAGGAATCGGTCAAAGAGCTAATCATCGCGCTGCTAAACACCATCGAACATCTTGTTCAGGAAAATGCCAAGCTTAGAGAAGAGAATCAGCAACTCAGGGACAAGATAGCGAATTTAAAGGGTGAAAAAGGAAAGCCCAAGATTCGGCCAAGCGTCCCGGCTAGAGAATCACTCTCATCAAAGCTAAAATCCCAAAGATGGTCAAAGGGTTCCAAGAAAGATAAGATAAAGGTAGACCGGCAAGTTACGGTTTCAGTGGACCGCCCCCTGCCACCAGACGCACATTTTGCATGCTACAGGAAGGTAGTAATCCAAGACGTCATGCTGAAAACGGATAACGTTGAGTATCTGTTGGAGAGATATTATTCCCCGTCTTTAAATAAATATTACGATGCAAAGCTTCCAAATATCGTCAGAGGCTCACAGTTTGGTGCCAACCTCAAAGCATTCATTGCTGTCTTATATTTCTCATGTCGGGTGACTGAGAACAAGATATGGCAGCTATGCAAAGATATAGGTATATCGATATCTGAAGGTCAAATATCTAATATCATTACCAAGGTTAAGCATAAAGAACTTACATCAGAGAAACAAGCGATATTTGAAGCGGGAATGAATCACGCATCATTTGTCCAGACCGATGAAACTGGTGCAAGACACCAAGGAAGGAATCAATACATGCATGTGATATGCGATCCCAGTTTCACGTGCTATTTTATCAAACCTGATAAGAAAAGAGATACCTTGAAAGAGATTTTCGGCCTTGGGAAAGAGGACCGTCTTGAGATACCTCTGATAACTGATGATGCGAAACAATATTATGATTTGTCGGAAATAAATTGCCTTTGTTGGATTCATGAAATCCGCCATTATATCAAGCTGAATCCATACCTTGGATACCACAAGCGGATACTTGAAGCATTCCTGGCGGAACTTTATGAGTTTTACAGGTTCATGCAACTTTATAAAAATAATCCCAATGATGATATCAAGGCGGAAGTTAGATCTAAATTTGAGGGACTAATTTTCAGGTCTTATGGCTATAGCGAACTTGAGCAACGATTGGCAGTTACCTGGAAAAATCGAGATCGATTGCTGCAATTTCTGGATCATCCCTATATCCCTCTTCACAACAATGAGTCCGAAATTGCAGCTCGCGAACCAGTCATCAAACGAAAGATTAGCTACGGAACAAGATCTGAGTTAGGAAAGTCTGCCTGGGAAAACGCCTTATCGATCAAGGATACTTGCAGAAAACTTGATGTTAACTTCTTTCAATATATGCTAGATATTTATTCAAATTCGTTTTCCATGAAAAGGCTGGCTGAGGTACTGACTCCTGCTCATTCAACGCATTGAGCATGTTCTTCCAATGGCTCAACTTGATCATAATGTTCATATTGCAGAGCGTTTTGCGACAGATGATGAAAAAAATATATCATAGTATACTAAAAAGTTTTAGCTTGATTTTAGAAACTCAAAAAATCCCTTTAATTAATACTATTTTGATAAGAGCTATCGAGGAAAAAAAAATCTTCTTTAGATTCCCTAATAACTTTCTTTTCGAAGAACATTTTTGGTTTGGTCAAACAAAACTAAGGGAATATCCAAGTGGTGATAAAATAAATTGCACATGGTTGAGCCTGTTAGCACCGGCTTTGAATGAATACTTTAACCAAATTAATTTCTATTTAGTCAATGGGTCGTGATGCAATAATTGGTTGGCGTTTTGGTAGTTGCCTCTTGCTTGCTATTATGATGAATTCCATTTTTGGGATTACCTAGAGACAATTGACATGAATGAAGTCATACGACCTTTGGAAGATCTAAATTCCAACCCATAATTGATTCACCACCAGTCAATGGTACCGCTCTTAATTTGGTTTTATCAATTGATTCACTAACGTTAAAACTTGAAGGTTTAATACGAGATTTGTTTAATATTAATGGCATTTCAACATTTTCACCAGATCCGAGGAAGGATTAACATTTATGAGAGAAAGATATAACAGCCCTTTACACGATCCAAGGATAAAAGAAATCTTTGACGATAATGACCTGTTATTCTATAAATTCTTGTTAGTGGAGAAAACGGGTTATAATTTAAGGCATGATATCGCTCATGCTTTATTAATTTATAATCAATATAGTTTTACTATCATGAAGATCTGTTGATAATAGCTTTATTAAAATTAGGAAAATATAATTTTACCGATAAAAAAGTGAATCCAAACGAATGAAGTGAGAAAGTTATGTCCTTTAATCCATGCGACTAAAAAACATTATGTCTGTCTTCCCTTCGATATTGTTAAGTTACCAAATGATCGGATTGATTTATAACGGAGCATGCCTCACAAGATAATCAGAATTGGCAAGGTCTGATCTCCCTGCAAGTCGTTCGCCCCGTAGTCTGCAAGGTCCTGGTGGACAGGAAGGATTTCGAGAAGCTAAAAGGCACAGTGGACGCCTTCCAGAGCGCCTGCAACTACATCAGCCAGATGGCCTTCAATAAGCGCTGCTTCGACCCGATAGCCCTGCATGCGTTAGTCTACCAGAAAGTCAGGGCCATCTTCAAGCTGCCTGCAAACCTCGCCATCCAGGCCAGGAATAGGGTGGCTGAGTCCTACCGGCAACACAGGGAAAAGCTGCACACCTTCAGCAGGAACTCTATGGCCCTGGACGATCGGCTTTTCTCACTGCTCAGAAGCAGGGACTTCGCAGTTTCCATTGCCACCATCAAAGGCCGGGTCAAGTCCAGGCTGGTCCTTGGCGAGTACCAGCGCAAGATCCTGCAAAAACCTGTCAAATCCGCTAGCCTGGTCCTTCGCAAGGCTGGGCTATTCTTGAAGATCTTTGTGGCCTACGACGTGCCGCTCAAGGAGGCCGCGGAGCCCGTGGGCGTGGACGTTGGGATCAGGAAGCTCCTGGTGGGCTCCAATGGTTTCTCCGCGGGCGGCGGTCCGTTCATAGGCCGCATGGAGCAGTACGAATCGCATCTGCAATCTCTCGGTACAAAAGGCACCTCCTCAGCCAAGAGGAGGCTCAAACGGCTGGCCGGGAAAGAGTTGCGGTGGGCCAGGACTACGCTACACCAGATCAGCAGGCAGTTTGTGCAGTCGTTGAAGGACGGAGAGTACATCGCCCTGGAGGGATTGCCAAAGGCCAAAACAAGCGACATTGGAAAGCCCTGCAAGTGCAAGGACCATCCTGCAGCCTTCAGAGGCTGGGCCATCTCCCGGCTGCTCTCCATGCTCAGCTACAAGTGCGCCGATGCCGGCGTTCCCGTCGTGTACGCGAGCCCGGACTTCACATCCCAGCGCTGCCCCAGGTGCGGCACTATCCACAAGAACAACCGCCGGACTCAGGCGCTCTTCCGGTGTGTGAACTGCGGCTTCCAGCACAACGCAGACTATGTAGCCGCTCTTAACCTCCGCGAGCAGGCTCGTGGAGGTTGGGCTGCCGTCAGCCAGCCCCATGCGGTCCATAAAGGGGTGGACTGCAAGCCACTGGGCTCCTCTTGAGGGCTTTTCCTCAAGGTGCCTGGTGGTAGTTGATTATCTGATGAATTCAACAGCCGAAAATTGAGCGTCCGCCAAGCGGACTGCTCTGCATGAAACAGACTGGGCACTCTCTGCCTAGCTACTCCGTTTCAATTTCCTTTTTCACAAGCTTGACAATTGCAGTTTACTGTTCCTTAATGCGTAAATCTTATATATAATGTATTCTTTAGTCCAATAAAGTACAAAGTTATACATTAGACTGGTGATCACATGAATTACTTACAGCAGATCGTTGACGGCCGCGACCTGAGCGTCGATGAGGCAGAAGCCCTCATGGGCGAGATCTTCAACGGGTTCACAGACGCCCAGATCGGGGCGCTGCTCATCGCCCTTCGGATGAAAGGCGAGTCGGCATCAGAAATAGCTGGCCTGGCAAAGAAGATGAGAAGCTCAGCGGTTAGAATCAATCCCAGAGTCCAGGGTACCTTGGTTGACACCTGCGGAACGGGCGGAGATGCCTCCAACACCATCAACGTCAGCACGGCAGCGGCCATCGTCACAGCCTCCTGCGGTGTGCCAGTTGCCAAGCACGGAAACTATGCAGTCAGCTCCAAGTGCGGAAGCGCAAACGTGCTCGCCGAGCTGGGCATCAACATCTCCCCCAAGCCTGAACAGGTCCAGGAAGCCATAGAGACCCTGGGAATAGGCTTCATGCTGGCCCCCTTGTTTCATCCGGCCATGAAGCGTGTCGGCCAGCTCAGACGCGAGCTTGGCATGCGCACCGTCTTCAATATCCTCGGGCCTCTTACCAACCCCGCAGGGGCCAAGGCCCAGGTCATGGGAGTCTACGACCCCAGGCTCTGCGAGAAGCTGGCCAACGTCCTCAACATCCTTGGCTCCGAGCGTGCCCTGGTGGTCCACGGAAGCGGCCTAGACGAGATAACCAACACCGGAGAGACAACTGTATCAGAGCTGAAGGACGGCTCGGTTAAGAGCTACAGCCTGAATCCACAGGACCTGGGCTGTCCAACGGTCAAGCCAGAGGAGATAGCCGGCGGGATGCCCTTCGAGAATGCCGAAAAGCTGGTGTGTGTGTTGAAGGGTCAGAGATCCCCGGCCAGGGACATCGTAGCCATAAATTCAGGAGCAGCCCTGTACGTCTCTGGGAAAGCAGCATCGCTGAAGGAAGGGGCCCGTTTGGCCGAGGAAGCACTGGACTCCGGAAAGGCGTTGAACCTTCTGGAACGAATGGTCAAGTTGAGCGGAGAGCCCGAGAAGCTGGAGCGGTTCCTGTGACCAGGGTAAAGGTCTGTGGAATAATGAACGAAATGGATCTCAATTGTGCCATCTCAGGAGGTGCTGACGCCGTGGGTTTCATCGTCGAGGTTGAAGGATCGCGCCATAGAATATCGGCCGAGGATGCCAGGGAGCTGATAAGACAGGTTCCAGTTTTCACAAAAAGCGTTGCTGTAATAGCTCCTGACAGCCCAGAAGAAGCAGTGCTCATGGCCCGGAAGACTGGAGCCGATCTCCTCCAGGTCCACGGGACACTAGAGCCTGAGGAGATCAAGGAACTGAAGAAGCTAGTGCCTCAAAAGGTCATAGCGGCTGTGCCTCCAGGAATTGAGGCTCACCGCATGGCTGGAGCGGCCGATGCCGTCCTCCTTGACACCTTCAAGGATGGGATGCTAGGCGGAACGGGCGCTGTCCACGATTGGTCGGTCAGCGCAGGCCTGGCCAGGGACCTTCAGATCCCCGTCATCCTGGCAGGTGGGCTGAACCCATCAAACGTCGGAGAGGCGATAAGAACGGTAAAGCCCTACGCAGTGGATGTCTCCAGCGGCGTTGAGACTGCAGGAAGAAAGGACCAGAATAAGGTTGGGTCCTTCGTCAGGGAGGTCAGGTCATGTCAGCAGTCGTAAGCCAAGAAGTTAGCCCGGCTTCGCCCATATTCGTAGATGTTTCGGACAAGGTAAGCGTGGATGCTCCATTTTCTCTTTACCTGGCGCTGAGGGACAGAAGGTACCCCTACCTTCTTGAGTCAGTTGAGAAATCAGGCCAGAAGGCCCGCTTCTCTTTCGTCGGAGCAGAGCCCTCAGCCATGGTCACTGTCAAGAACAGATTCCTCGACATGGAATTCTTTAACGGAGGCCGAAGCTCTATGCTGGAGCGGTTGTCGGGTTGTGTGGACGTGAAGGAGAAGGGGTCCAGCCTCTGCGGCGATATCAAAGAGGGCAAAGACATCTTCGATGCCCTGAGGGCTGCCATTCCCAGCAGCACAGGAATGCCTAACAGCTTCGGCAGACAGGTCTTCACCGGCGGAGGCATCGGATATCTGGCCTACGATCTTGTGAAGGAGCGGCTAGGAAGAAAATCAGTTTCCAGCCAGCCTGATGCCCAGTTCATCATAGCCGAGAGCACCTTCATCTTCGACCATTTAATGAGAAAGGTGTACTTCACCGTCGCTCCCATCCTGCCTGGAGCTAAGGTCAACCTCATCGAGAACATCGGAGGCATCGACCCGGCCGATTCCGAGGCAGGAGAGCTAGAAGGCGAGGTCATCAGCGCCGGCGACCCTGAGACTTACCAGAAAGCGGTCCAGAGAGCAAAAGTGCACATCACAGACGGGGACATTTTCCAGGTAGTCCTTGCCAGGTCAACAAAGATCAAGTGTTCCGATCCTGTGGCCCTTTACCGGCGGCTGCGGTCCATCAATCCCAGCCCCTACACCTACCTCTTCGAGTTCGGCGACCTGACAATCGTGGGAGCTTCTCCGGAGACGCTTTTCAACACCTACGATCGTAAGCTCAAAGTAAACCCCATCGCTGGGACCTGCCCCCGGGGAAGGACCAAGGCAGAGGATGACTCCTATGCCAAAATAATGCTGAGCGACGAGAAGGAACGGGCAGAGCACGTCATGCTGGTTGACCTGGGAAGGAATGACGTCCGGGCTGTCTGCAAGTCTGGCACTGTCCAGGTCGAGGACTTCATGTCCGTCCTGAAATACTCTCACCTCCAGCACATCGAGACAACTGTAGTCGGAGACCTTCGGGAAGGGTGCGACATGTTCGATGCAGCCAGGGCAGTATTCCCTGCTGGAACCCTCTCAGGTGCTCCAAAGCTGCGGGCCATGGAGATCATAGACGACCTGGAGACTGAGCCCCGTGGCATCTATGGTGGCGGGATAGGCTACTTCTCAGTAGACGGCAGCTCCGACTTTGCCATAGCAATCCGGTCCGTCCTGGTCCAGGACGGCGTTGCCACAGTCCAGGCCGGAGCAGGCATTGTGGCCGACTCAGATCCATACAAGGAGTACCTGGAGACTGAGAGGAAGATGGCTGCAATGAAGAGAGCCCTGGGGGTGGGAGCATGAAACGGCCCATCCTGTTTGTGGACAACCAGGACTCGTTCGTCTGGAACCTGGTGGACTACGTTTCCCAATTCTATCCCGAGACTGTAGTTCACTCCAACAGCATAACCCTCCAGGAGATCAAGATCATGGAACCCCTCGGTATAGTGATCTCTCCAGGGCCCGGCCATCCGGCCAACCCACGAGACATAGGAAGCTGTCTTGAGATCATAAAGCAGTTCAGCACTACACCCATCCTGGGTGTATGCCTTGGGCACCAGGCCATGAACCTGGCTTACGGCGGAACAATAGCTCACACAAAGCCGCTGCACGGCAAGACGTCGCAGATAAAGCACGATGGTCGAGGGATATTCCGGGGCCTGGAGAATCCTCTCGTTGGCGGTCGTTACCACTCCCTGGCTGTGGAGAAGCTGGCTCCGCCCCTGGAGATCTCGGCCGAGACAACGGAAGGCGTGGTTATGGGCTTAAGGCATAAGACCCTGCCCGCCAACGGTCTGCAGTTCCATCCTGAATCGGTGCTTACGCCCCAGGGCAAGAAGATAATCTCAAACTGGATTGAGGACGTGGTCGGATACACTCCCTGATCGAGGGGATCCTGGAATCCTCCAGGAGGCGAGGTTTCCAGGAAAATGCCTGGAAGCAGGGCAAAGGCCGGGACTCTGATCGCTTCAGCGAATGCTATCCGAAGCAAAGGCAAGATCCCCATCATAGCGGAGATTAAGCCCAAAGTCCTGGGCCGACCCCTGTCTCCAGGAGAAGTAGCCGGATACACTAGGCTCTACGCCGAGAATGAAGCCTGCGCTATTTCAGTGCTGACAGAGCCCACCCATTTCATGGGCTCCTTGGATAATGTTAGAATCGCCAGGGAGACTGGACTGCCAGTCCTCAGAAAGGATTTCATCTTCGATGAACGGCAGCTCCAGGAGGTGCAGGCCGACCTGGTGCTGCTAATCGCTTCTTTGGAGATCGATCTAAAACGTTACATCGATGATGCCAGGTCTCTGGGAATGGAGCCGCTTGTGGAGGTGCATACCCGAGAGGAGCTCGAAAGAGTCCTCAAAACTGATGCCAAAATCATAGGCATAAACAATAGAAACCTGAAAACGCTTCAAGTCGACCTGGGTACCTTTGAGCGACTGGCGCCGATGGCCAAGGATGCAGGCGCGTTTCTGGTGGCGGAGAGCGGTGTGCAAAGCAGAGATGATGCCAAAAGAATGATGGATGCGGGAGCTGATGCACTGCTGGTAGGGACAATGCTGATGGAGAGACCGGAGAGGCTGGGGGAAATTAACCGTTAGTAGCTTGATTATCTACAGGCCAACGGTAGCTTCTAGGAAATCCAATGCAGTTGGATGGATGTCCAGACCCGCGGCTGGTGGATTGACTTTTTGCAGGAACCGTAGTGCCTGGCAGAGCTAAACAGCTAGGCTTGCTTTAGCTTCTTGCGCTCCTCCTTCTTTCTCTCCACCCGGTACTCCTGGACCATGGACTCCAACCATTCCGCCTTACGCTCGTCCTGGCGGGTTTTCATCCGTTCGGCCCATCTAGCTTTAGCTGCCATGACCTTGTCGGGATTCACAAAGGCGATGCCGTCTATCCTCTGAATTTGGACCTCACGGGCAGAGAATACCGGCAATCCCCTGTCATCAAAATGTTCCAGGATGGCTGGAGACATCTCGCTCCCGACAATTATTGCCTCAATTCCCCGATCGATGAGCAGGTCTGCTGTGTTAGGCCCGCCTCCGCTGGCATCCTCGATAAAAACCATGTCCCCCTTCTCAATGCCCCATCGCTCCGAGGCGGCTATCACCGCCTCTTTGGAGAAGGCCTCGACCGTCTTCAGCCTCCGGAAGCCTTTGATCTCCTCGATCTTTTCCGCCTTCTTCTTGTGACCCAGGTCGTGCTTCAGCTTCTTGATGTACTTCCTCTCCGAACGCAAGATGCCACGCAGGCGCTCGATTTCCTTGTCCCGGATCTTTATCTCGTGGTCGCGCTTGACTTCCTGAGAGGATTTGTCCCTCAGACGCTCCATTTTGGCTCTGGTTCCGGCTAGGGCTTCGTCCTTCTCGATCAGCTCAGCCTTTAGATCGTCAACGTAGGATCGCAGGGTCCTGATCTGCTCTGATAGCAGCTGGCTCTGGACCCTCAGGGCCTCAATGCCCGGTGCTTCTGCTTCCGGCACTTCCGGCCGCTGCTCCTCTCTCTTTTTCGAGGCGGGCTGTTCCGCGAGCTCAGATATAGCGTTCTCTATGGAGTAGCCCTTCACTACAAGGGCCTTCACCTCATCCGGATCGATCTCGGAAGGGACCTTCTTATCAACCTGAACGAATTTGTTCTTGTACTTCTTGAAGGCGCTAGAGGCGGCGGCCAGAGCATCCCGCTCGTGGTCGTTCTTGTAGCCGAACTCCCTCGCAAGGGCTATCTTCTCCTCGGCTGGGACATCCATCCCCGGAGAGTAGAGGGTGGCGCTGAAAGATCTCTTTACCTTCTCCACTGCCCCGGGCGTTGGGAATACATCCGTGGCCACTATCAGCGGCCTGCCCCTGGACGCAATCCATTCGATGACATCTGAGGAAGACATCTCCTTGGAGCTAACCAGATCTACCAGCTCTCCATGCAGGTTCAGGGCGGCTATACCCGTGGTTGTCCCCGGGTCCAGGCCAACGATTATGTATCCTCGCCTTTGCAGCAGGGGCTTGAACTGGAGCTTGGGCCGCTCGATTCCCGCAATTCTCACCTGAGCATCGCAGAAGTAACCGGAATTGATGTGGATGTTCTCTCGGGGAGCATCCACGACGAACTCGGCCCTGGTGAATCCGCCCAACCCTTCGACTGCCCTGCTTGTGAAGTCCAGTCCCGACTCTCTGAGCTGCTTTTCCACCTCTCTGGCAAGGCCCTTGACGGCTCCGTGAATCTTTCGAGAGTAACGGTTCTGGCTCCAGCCTCCTCTGCCGGGAGAACGGCGCCTGCTTACCTTAATCCATGTCCTGTCTTCAAAGGCTGATAGAACAGCGCCTACGCCTCGGGCCGCCAGGCGGGCACAGGCCTCTGCCTCTTCCAGAGGGTTGAGCCTGTTAAAGGAGATCCCGTTCCATCTGGCCAGCCTGGTCAGGGCCTCCGGCTTGTCTCCCCCAGTGACCTGGACCAGTTTGGTGGAGGCTGGGAGGCGGCGGAGCATCTGGACTAGCTCGGCCTTCTCCGACGCCAGCTCGTGGACGTTGTCCATGGCAACCATATCAGGCTGCCGTTCCCTGATCATGCGGATCAGCTTGTGCCTGCTGATCATGGGATACGTCGCCGTGCTGTCATCGTCCAGGATGAAGAGTGCATAGCTTGGCGGACGGCGGCTGTTGGGCGAACCGCTGGCGATGTCAACTCCGAAGACTACCAGCTCAGTTCACCTCCGGTGTCGCTGTTCCGTCGTTCGATCCTTCATCCGGATGCTTCATTCCGACCTGGTCCATGGCGTCCTTCAGGGAGAGATCGATCTTGTACTTGCGGGCGAAGAACCTGATGATGTTGTTCAGATCTCTTTCCATAAGCTCTAAGGCGTTGGGATGGTCGGTCTTGACAGCTTGGGGCCAGTCAATGATCTTGATCTCTTCACCTCGCACTATTATGTTGTATTCGCTCAAGTCGGCGTGAATTATTCCCAGGCTCAAAGCGGCCTTTACCTCATCCAGTATTATCTCCAGGCATTCCTGGGGGTTAGACACAGTTATCTGGTTGAGCTGGCTCCCGTAGATCAGCTCCATGGCAATAGCGTGCCTGCTCAATGCTACGGGTCTCGGGATGGAAACTTGAGGATATAGGCTAGTCATGACGCTGAACTCGTAGCGAGCGGCTCGCCTGGCAGCGTGAATCCAAGCGCACCTGGAGCCGTCCTTTAGGTGTTCCCTGACCCTGCGGACGTGCTTGAAGCTGGTTCTGCCTTCACGGTGAAATTTTATTGCTAGCGGGCTGACCCCCAGGGCCTCGTGGACCACAGACTCCTTCCCAACACCGATCCGGTCACCGATGCTTGTCACGACTTTGCGGTCCGCAAGATCGGAGAGGGCCAGGATGTCATAGGCTTCGAAGTCCATCCGGTAGCCAAGATAGTGCCGAGTCTCCATCGAAACGAGCCTCAGGTCCGATAGAAAGCGAAGTCTGTACTCTGCCTTGTCGGGAGCCATGCCGGAGATGCTGGCTACTTCCGCTAGGGGAACCCACTCGTGAGTTCGCATCCCCGTCTCGATGCTCGCCAGGATAGTGAAGTCGTCTCGATTCAGCTTTAAAAAGGATTGTGCTAGATTTACCACGTATTTAAGTTGGTTTATCTAATTAAATGCTTATCCTCGCTGGTAGCTTCTCCACTTCTTTTCCAGGTCTGGGGATCGGATGGTCTCCATGACGTAGTCGGCGAACTTGGCACCGGTTGCGCCGTCCGAGCGACCAGTCAGGGCCACCAACTTCTCGAACTGGCCGCAGACATCCAGGGCCATCTCGTATTTCTGGGCTTGATCCACAAAACAGATGTGTCTCAAGAGCATGACCGCTGCTCTCATGATGCTGGACGGGTCGGCATAGGGTGCCCTTCCTTCCTGGACCATTCTAGGGGCTGAGCCGTGGATGGCCTCGAACATGGCGTACCTCTTGCCTATGTTTGCGCTTCCTGCCGTCCCGACGCCACCCTGGAACTCTGCAGCCTCGTCTGTGAGGATGTCGCCGTATAAGTTCGGCAACACGATCACCTTGAAGTCCTTCCTGCGCTTCTCGTCAACCAGCTTGGCGGCCATGATGTCCACGAACCAGTCATCGAATTGTATCTCCGGGTAGTCCTTCGCAACGCGCCGGGCCGTTTCCAGGAACTTGCCGTCGGTGGTCTTGATGACGTTAGCCTTGGTGACCGCAGAGACCCTTTTGATGCCATTATTTTTCGCGTACTCAAAGGCCAGACGAACGATCCTCTCAGAGCCCTGGGTGGTTGCGACCTTGAAGTCCACTGCCAGGTCTTCTGTCACGTTGAAGCCCTTGCTGCCCAGGACATACTCGCCCTCGGTGTTCTCCCTGAAAAAGATCCAGTCAATGCCCTGCTCCGGGACTTTAACAGGCCGGACGTTGGCGAAGAGATCCAGCTCCCTACGCATGGAGACGTTAGCGCTCTCCAGGTTGGGCCAGGGGTCGCCCTTCTTGGGCGTAGTCAGGGGGCCTTTGAGGATCACGTGGCATTCCTTAAGGGCGGCAAGAACGTCTTCGGGCAGGGCTTTCATGGCTTTAGCCCTCTCCTCTATGGTCAGGCCTTTGATATCCTTGAACTGCACCCTGCCCTCTGCGATCTCCTTTTGCAGAACATATTCAAGGACTCGCACTGCTTCTTTAGTGATGTAGGGGCCTATGCCGTCGCCTCCTACTACGCCGACCACTATTGGCTTAATTTTGCTGTAATCCGCCCAGTCCTCTCCTGCCTTCATCTGGTCAACGCGCTTGAGCTGCTCTATGAGCAGTTTGCCGAAGTGCTCCTTCGCTTTCTCAATGGCCTCTGCCTGGTTCATAGATCCCACCTTTCCTCCTAGATAGGCATGCTTCTGGCAGATCAATCTTTTGCAGAGCCTGGCGGACAGTCATATCCCAGCTCGACGCTCTCAAAGGAACTATTCTGACAGATGCGGAGGAGGCCGTCTATGCAAACACCTGACTAGATTGTGCATGCTGGGCCTGGATAGAGTTGCATTAACCGGTAACCTTGATCCGGATAATCTTATAGGACTTACGCAGTTGAAGCATTCGACAATGAATAAATAGGATATTTTATATACTCGCGAATTGCCTCACGAATAATTCTTCGCTTAGATTCGAACCAACTCATTCCCATTCTAAGCCTTTCTACTTCTAATCTGAGAAACGCTCTCAGGGAGAACATTATGTGTGCTCTCTGGGACTGACTTTTTCTTGCTTGACAGCTTTCGACTCCACAGAATTGCTTTATTCCCCTGTGATATTCCTCAATCTTCCAGGAATATCCACCAATTTTTTCGCGTTTAGCTTCGTCCATCTCCAGCACGTCAGTTGCCCAGTATCCTATGTCGCCGTCATTAGAGACTATCTTGAATACTTTTATAAAACCATAAGCTTTTAAATGCACATCCCTGCCTTGCAGCGGTATCTCTATCTCCTGGATTTGCATGTTTTTTGTGTTATCTGGATTCACCAGCCTATTTTTCTTCAATCGGGTCAGCCAGTGCCATCCAGACTTCCGTATGGTTTTGAGATTATCTACACTGGCGTACCAGCTATCGAAGAGAACAATACGGGGCTGAAAACTTCGTTCTTTTGCTTTGGCAAGCATATCCCGAAAATGATCATTTTTTGTCTTGCCGTCAACATCTATATCGTAGATTCGGAAATCAACGGGAATTATGGCGTTTCCATCTGTCCACAGCAACGTACAAATATTGATTCCATTCACCAGTCGATGCTGTTTTCCACTCCATTGATGATAAACTAGGCTCATATTTTTGGCATACGGCTTGTCCAACGTCGTATCGTCAATTACCAAGAAACCATTTTGAGGCTGAACAATATTCTTTACTTCATTCCACAACGTATCCGTATCTGGAGGCTGTCTTTGTAGAAGACGGGTAAATGCATCATGCGATGAACTATTTTCTCCGACTGGCTGACACCTTGCGGCTTCGGTACAGGTAAAAACATCTACTGATGCTATCAGAAAGTGAATATAATCAAGATCATCGCACTTGGAAGGATTCAAGTTCAGCCCTATTCCATTTATTTGTAGGTCTTAATATAGTCCATGCAATATAAGAAGATTCTGCCAAGTGCGTAAGTCCTATCTTATTAAGTCTAGATGAAAATATATGGCAGTGTAACGAATTTTCTGTACTTTGATAGTCAAACGTTGCGGCGGCGGACCCCGCTGCAAGCAGGCGGGGCATGTTCCCGCCGCCGCCAAGTTAATCGAATTCAAGCAAACTCATTTGCATAAATCCTTCTTTTTCTTCCGTTGTTCCTTGCATTTCGACATAATTGCGAATTATGTCCGATAATATCCCATCACCTACCGTCCCAATATATCCCCCATCGCTCCAAAATTCGCTGCCCCAAAGTGCTTTTTTGATTTCAGGAAATCTTTTGAAAATTTCTCTTGCGGTTATGCTTTTTATTATTTGCATAATCCTTGATGGCGAATGCTTTGGAGCTGCTCCAACGAAAATATGTATGTGATCTCCATCAGTCCCAATGGCATCAAATACAAATTGATATCGTTCTCCCAATTCTGAGCAAATATACTTGAAATATTCAATCTTATTATTTCCAGAAAGTAATTTCTTTCTATACTTTATACATAGAACCATGTGATACCTAATTTTGTACACGCAATGATTCGCCCTTCCTAATTTAACCATAAGCCGAATATGCAACTACCCTTAAGTCGGTTTTCATGCTCATCCCCGCAGCAAGCTGCGGGGTATTCACTTAAAAATAAAAATGATTATCGGCCCTGTATCCAATCCAATCTTGGGAAAAGGAGGACACAGGACCATGATACCAATAGAATTCTTGGAAGATTACCTTATCGATCAAGAGGATGGACTAAAGAAGCTCTTGACCTGGTTCTTGAATCTCGTAATGCGACTTGAAGCGATGGAGCAAATCGATGCAGAACCATATCAACGAGTTGATTCCAGAAAGGCTCATAGAAACGGCTACAAAGAGAGATCTCTGAAGACGCGAGTTGGCGAACTCAAACTCAAGAAACCGCAATTTCGTGAAATATCCTTTGCGACTAAAGTCTTTGACAGGTATTCGCGAGTGGAGAAGGCTCTGATCAATGCCGTGATTGAATCATATCTGCAGGGAGTATCAACCAGAAGAGTCCAGGATATCGTTTCTCGATTAGGTGTTGATGATCTATCAGCCTCTAGCGAGATACTGGGTGCAAGAATAGCCGATGGAGAAGATGAACTCTTTTGGACTGGACTTTTTGATGATCTGAAGGACCGAGGGTTATCTGGAGTAAAGCTTGTTGTGTCAGATGGTCATAAGGGAATCCAGAAAGCAGTAGAGAAATCCTTTCTGGGTGCTTCATGGCAGATGTGTCACGTACATTTCATACGGGCTGTCTTAAGGAATGTAGCCAAGAAATATCATAAGGAGATTGCGGATAAGATCAAAATAGCTCTAGAAAGTGAAACTGAGATGCAGCAACTGTGCCTCGATCTGGAAAGCAGAGGCTATTCTAAATCTGCGGGTACCATTGAGCATTTCCGATTCAGCTTATGGAATTTCAGGTCATTCCCCAGAAATCACTGGAGAAGAATAAGGACTACGAACGGACTTGAAAGGATCAACAAGGAGCTGAAGAGAAGAACAAGAGTTGTAGGAGCATTTCCCAGCGACCAGTCCTTTATGAGGCTAGGTGAATCAATTCTGATAGATATCAATGAAGAGTGGATGACAACTAAAAAGTATTTATCTAAGGATACGGATTGATATGTGTGGGATAACAGGGCTGTCCAAATTACAGAAAATTCGGCACACTACCCAAAGGACATACCTGATTTGAAGCCAATATTCTAAAGATGCGAGAAGAACTAAGATAAAAGGCTGAATGCAGATTCTTGAAAATTCAGAGAACTAGCCCTACCCGACCATGCTGACGATATAGATCGCTCCGTAGATTGGTGATTGGTAGCCGCAAGTAATGCAGCTATTGCGATTAGGTAGTTATTTAAGGAAAAATTTCTATTTATAAGCGATGATCTTCCAGATCCTGGACGCCAACTACACCTACGACTCCCAGAAGAGGCCTCTGGTTCAGCTCTTCGGGGAGACTGAGGACGGCAAATCAGTCACCTGCAAGGTGGCCGGGTTCCGGCCTTATTTTTACGCCGGCGTCAAGGAAGGCGCGCTGGATGAAGTCACTCAAGATCTTATAGAAATGGGCCTTGAGGTCGAGCCGGTAGACCGCTATGAACCAATCGGATACCAAGTGAGCCCAAAAAAGATGCTTAAGCTCACCACCAAGGACCCCAAGGAAGTGCGCAGCCTGAGAGATCGAGTGCGGGAACATCCTGGTGTCAAGGCAGTCTACGAGACTGATATCCTTTTCAGGAACCGTTTCCTGATAGACAGGGGCCTGGGCGGGATGGGCTGGGCAGAAGCAAAGCTGCCCGAATGGATTAGCGGTCAAGAGCAGCCTATCATAAACTTGGACTCCTTGATGCCGATGCAGCACGATGCCAACGCTCCGCTGCGGTACATGTCCTTTGATATCGAGTGCCTTCCCGACCACGGCGAGATGCCCAAGGCCGAGGTCTCCCCTGTTATTCTGATCAGTATGGCCTTCGAGCCCGAGTACAAGGGCCAGAAAGACTTGGTACTTGTTGGAAAAAATACAGACTGTCCGAGGCCGGACGTTCAGGTCTGCCAGGACGAGCATGACCTTCTTTCTACTTTTGCCACAATCCTGCGGGATTACGATCCGGATGTTGTGACCGGTTACAACTCCAACGAGTTCGATTTTCCCTATATATTGGAGAGGGCTAGGCAGCTGAGGGTGGATCTGCGGACCGGAAGGGACGGCAGCTCATGCTACCTACGCAAGATCGTCAATTCCACCAACGTCTCAATAACCGGCCGGGTGGTAGTGGATCTTCTGCCGATCATCCGCTCGTCCTACAGCTTGAAGCAGTACACTCTCCGCAATTCTGCGGCCGAGCTGCTCAAGATGGAGAAATACGATGTGGACCCTAAGGAGATCGAGTCTCTGTGGGCTGATGATGGAGAAGGTCTTCGCCGGTTTGTCAGCTACTCAAGAAGAGACGCGATCCTCGCCATACGGCTTCTGCTTGACCTTAAGCTCATGGACAAGTACATTGCCCTCTCCAGGGCCAGCGGAGCCCTGCTCCAGGACATCGTCAACGGCGGCCAATCAGGAATGGTTGAGAACCTGCTGCTGCGCAGGTTCAGGGAAGGGGGCCGTGTTGTTCCTCCCAAACCGGATGCCGATTTGTCTGAGGAGAGGTACATAGACAGCGACGAACTCAAAGGCGGGGCAGTTCTGGTTCCGGAGAAAGGCCTCCAGGAGGACATCGTCATCCTGGACTACAAATCCCTTTATCCTACGATAATGATGGCCCACAACCTCTGCTACTCTACAGTAGTCGTTCGGGGTCAGGGTCCAGCAAGCGATAAGACCATCACCGCCCCGTCAGGCGGCGAGTTCGTCTCCCCGGAGGTATCCCCGGGAATCGTGCCCCAGGTCTTGAAGGAGCTGCTCGACGAGAGGACGCAGACAAAGAGGCAGATGAAGATGGCTACAGAGGAAGAAAGAAGATTCCTAGACGCCAAGCAGTATGCCATGAAGATCCTGCTCAACAGCTTTTACGGCTATTCGGGGTACGCCAGGGCGCGGCTCTACAGCCTAGCCCTGGCCAATGCAGTTACGAGTTTTGGCCGAGAGAACATCGTCAAGACCAAAAATATAATAGACGAAATCGGCTCGGTCTACTTAGTCGACGATAATGTCGTGTTAAAGAGAGATCTAACCTTCGGCAAGTCTGTGGCGAAACAGTTCGATCTGTCTGTGGTCTACGGCGACACCGACAGCGTCTTCGTGAGGCTAAAGCCCTTGGAGGGCGAGGTAACGCTGGAGGAGGCTGAGCTTATCGGCAAGAAGATCGCTGAGACAGTGACTTCCAGCCTCCCTCAGCCAATGGAGCTTGTCTTCGAGGCCTTTGCCCGCCGAGCAATCTTCCTGGCCAAGAAAAGGTACGCCCTCTGGGTCTTCGAACCCTCAGGAGAAGCCTGGAAGGACCGCATAAAGGTCCGGGGAATGGAGACCGTCCGCCGCGATTGGTGCGACCTCACATCCAAAACGCTGAAGAAATGCCTGGAGCTAGTTCTGAAGGAGGGAAAGGTTGACGAGGCAGTGGAACATGTTCGCTTTATAGTAAACAGAATCCAGAACCTGAATCTAACGGATGACCCCGAGATCTTGGAGGAACTCACTCTGACCAGAAGGTACACCAAGAGCACGACCTCTTACAAGAACAAGCAGCCTCACATCCAATTGGTGGAGAAGATCAAGAAGCGAGGCGGCCAGGTGCCTGGAGTCGGTGATCGCGTGCCCTTTGTGATTGTCCGGGGAAGGAGCAGCCGCAAGAACAAAGAGCTATTCGTGGACAGGGCCGAGGATCCAAGCTACGTGCTGGAGAAGAATATTCCACTGGACACCGAGTATTACGTAGAGAAGCAGATCCTTCCGCCGGTGTTGAGGATATTCGAGACCTTCGGAGTCACCAAGGACCGGCTTTGCGTTGGACGTGGGCAGAGCAACTTATTCAGCTTCGGGGAGATGGCTAAGCCGCAGAAACAGAAGTCGCTCTTTGATTTCTAGCAACCTACCCATGCGTAGGGCCGGGACTCCAAAAACTAATGAGTTGTGAATCAGGAAGAGGTTAGCCTAGAAAATTTCGCTTTCTCTGAAAACGCAATCACAATGGAACGAAATCTTACTGCAAAAAATTCTCCAAACCGATCAGCTTCTCGATATCTGCCTTACTAATGTTCGACTGACAGACAACCTTCTCCTGAACCTCTATGGGCGCTTTGGCCCTGAGGGCCAGGGCCAGGCAATCGCTGGGCCGGGCGTCGATATCGCTCTCCTCCGAATCCTTCTTTATCGAGAGCCTGGCATAATAAATACCGCCGTCCAGATCGTCAATGAGTACCTTGTCTATGCTGGCTTTCAGGCTCTCCAGGACAGAAATGAACAGATCGTGAGTCATGGGCCGAGGCGAAAGCTCTCCCGACAGGGCGTGGTAAATGGAGATGGCCTCGGACAGTCCCACAAAGATGGGAACAATCCTTGACTTCTCATCCTCTAGGAGCACCACCGGTGCTGGCGAGGTCCCCTGGGAATCGGCTATGTAGACACCCTTGACCTTGACTTTAACGGGAACGGCTGTCTCAATGACCTCAGGTTGCTCACTCATCTTATAAAACTCCGAAGATTTAAATCCTGCCTATACCTACCCTCAACTTCAGCGTCTCAACTTCCCAGTCCTTGACAAGCTCCCCCAACATGTCCAGGTTCTGGCCCATCTCTAGTTCCGTTGCCCTTACCTCGTTGGCTATATAGCCTTTCTGCCCAAGGACAAGGTCCAAGATTTTCAAGCTGTCCACGTTGACAACAGCTCTGATCTGGTCCTCCACACGGAGGTCCATCTCCTTTCTCATGTCCTGAATCCTTCTGATGATCTCTCGAGCGTAACCCTCTGCTTGCAGTTCATCCGTGAGGGTGACATCCACATAGACGAACCCTTTTGAGAAATCGGCAGCTGAGAGGTTCTCTGGGGGAATTTCTTTGAACTCTACCATCTCTCTGGTTATGGGGTACGACTTGCCCTCATAAGAGAGCACTGCCTCTCCTGCTTCTAACCCGCTCTTAACCTGGAAAGGATCTGCAGCCTTGAGTGCCTCTACCACCGCTTTAGCATCACCCTTGAACACAGGCCCAATCTTCTTGTGAACGGGCGACATCTCAAGGTTCATCTTTGGCTTCTCTCCCGGGGATAGGACAGTTATTTTCTTGGAGTTTGTCTGGCCCTTCAGCACGCTCTCAAGGATGTCGAGATCGATCGCATCCTTCGTGGGGGCTATCACTATCTCCGAGACCGGCCAACGCAGCTTCCGTCCAGCTTTCTGACGAGCGTTCAAGGTCGCCTCAGAGACCTCTCTGACCAGAGTCATTCTCTCCTCCAGTCTTTTATCGATCAGCTCCTTCTTTGCGAGTGGCCAATCGCACATGTGCACAGATTCGGGAGCATCAGGGTCCAGCCCTCTTACAATGTTCTGATAGACCGACTCTGCCAGGAAAGGAGTGAAGGGTGCTAGCAGCTTGCATAGAGTAACCAGAACCTCATAGATGGTAGCGTAGGCCGCCAGCTTGTCTGGGTCGTCTTGCTCAATCCAGGTTCGAGGCCGGACAAGCTGAATGTACCACCGGGATAGATCCTCAAGGATGAAATCCGATATAGCCCGGGCGATCCTGTGAAGCAGGTACTGCTCCATGTCCTGGGCTATCTCCTCGGCCAGGCTGTTTACTCTGGAAAGAATCCAGCGGTCCTCCGGACGGAGGCGGGCTCGGGACAGGTCCGCCTTGGAAGCGTCGAACTTGTCGAGGATCATGTAAGGCAGGCAGAACCTGTAGGCGTTCCAGAAGATGTTGAGCATCCTGCTGGTGTTCTCCACAGCGTCCCAGGAGAAGTGCAGGTCCTCCCAGGGGGCATTGGCCCCCAGGACGTACATCCTTAGAGTGTCGGCACCGTACTTATTCACAACCTCTTCGGGTTGGACTATGTTGCCGATGCTCTTGGACATCTTTCTACCCTGCTCGTCCAGGGTGAACCCGTGCATCAGGACGCTCTTGTAAGGCGCTTTTCCGAAGGAGACCATTGCGGCCCCAAGCTGAGAGTAGAACCAGCCTCTTGTTTGATCGTGGCCCTCTGTAATGAAGTCGGCAGGCCACCACAAATCGAACTCCTTCTGCTGTCGCGGAAAGTGCAGAGTTGCCCAGGAAGCCACTGCGCTGTCGAACCAGACGTCGAAGACGTCCGGAGATCGCTTCATCTTGCCTCCACACGGGCAGTCGATGAACACTTTGTCCACATCCGGCCGGTGCAGTTCTGGAACCTTCTGGCCGCTCCTCTCCTCCAGCTCTGCCGCAGTTCCGATGACCTCCATCTTGCCGCATGAAGGGCAGGTCCAGATGGGCAGAGGAATTCCCCAGTACCTTTGCCTGGATATGCACCAATCCCGCGCATTAGAAATCCAGTCGCTGAACCTTGCAGATCCTGCCCACTCCGGGTACCAGGTAATCTTGCTTACCTCGTCCAGCATTTTATCCCGGAGGTCGGATATTCTCAGGAACCACTGTCTGGTAGCGATGAATATGATAGGCGTTTTGCAGCGCCAGCAGTGGCCGTACCTGTGAGCAAGCCTGCCCTGGGCCAGCAGGAGGCCTCTTTCTGCCAGGTCAAGGATAACCTCGCCGTCGGCCTCCTTAACGTACTTCCCGTCGTATTTCAGCCCCGCCTCCTCGGTGTAGCGCCCGTTTTCCCCAACTGGGCAGAAGATGTCGAGATGGTTGTCCATTCCCAGCTCGAAGTCCTCCATGCCGTGCCCTGGAGCGATATGAACGCATCCTGTGTTCTCGGCGGTGACAAAGTCCGCTGTGTGGACCCCATGAACGATGTGAGCCTGTCTGGGAACGAGGTCGATCAGAGGATGGCGGTACTTCAGTTTTGTGATGTCCTCGGCAGTCAGTTTTTCGACGACCTCAAAGTCCTGGTAGCGTCCTTCTTTCAGTACTGACTTGACAAGATCAGAGGCCATGATCAAAACATCAGCCTGGCCGTCCTTGGTGGCTCGGACCTTGGAGTACTCAAATGTAGGGTGAACAGCCACTGCCACATTTGCGGGTATGGTCCAGGGAGTTGTTGTCCATATGACGATGTAGGTGTTGGCCTCGCCCTCCACCGGGAACTTGACATAGATGGAGTAGTCGGTCTCGTCCCAGTACTCAACTTCGGAATCGGCAATGGCAGTCTCGCACCTTGGGCACCAGTTGACCACTCGAAGCCCTCTCTCCAGAAGGCCGTGTTCGTTCGCCTTCTTTAACGTCCACCATGCTGCCTCTAAGTACTCGTTCTTGAGGGTCATATAGGGGTCGTCCCAATCCAGCCAAGCCCCAAGGGACTTGAACTGGACCGTCATATCATCCTTCTGCCGCAGGGCGAACTCCTTGCACCGCTGTATGAACTTGTCTACACCGTAGGCCTCTATGTCCTTCTTACTTTTGAAGCCGAAGGACTCCTCAACTTTGACCTCGATGGGAAGGCCGTGCATGTCCCAGCCAGCCCGGTCCTTTACGCTGTATCCGTTCATGGACCTGTAGCGGAGAACTGAGTCTTTGATCACCTTGTTCCAGGCGGTCCCCAGGTGAATCCGGCCGGTGGTATAGGGTGGACCGTCAACGAAGAAGAACTTCTTGCCCCCGGATCTCTTAGACCTAGTCTTGGAGTAGATCTTCGACTTTTCCCACAGATCTCTGACCTGGCCCTCGATGTCTTGAGCATTATACTGTCCTGCCACCTCTGTGATCACTTACAGTTCCTCCGAAAAACGATTTGCTTCATTTGCCAACGCCCTATTTAGCCTTTATGACATTCTGAAAGCGTAACCTCTCTGAGTTGTCCGAGCGAACTCAAATCCCAATATGCGCGTTCGCATTACCGTCACATTTACCACAAATCCACCACAAAGGTTAAACCGTCGTTATGATTATCCCGTCTTGAAAAGAATTGCCATATCTATGAACTGAATAAAATAATTATTAATGTAGATAGATGTCCCCAATGGTCGTACTCGAAGATCTTCAAAAAATCGTTGGCGATAGGGTTACTGCCTCTCCGACTGAGCTGTACTGTTATTCCTCCGATGCATCAATGGTAGGAGGAATGCCTGATTATGTAGTTCGACCGAATAGCACAACAGAGATCTCTCAAATACTCTGCCTGGCAAGCGAATTCGAAGTCCCTGTGACTGCCAGAGGTGCTGGAACTGGACTAGTCGGAGGGGCCGTGCCGGTCAAGGGAGGCATCGTCCTGGACATGTCGGGCATGAACCGGGTAATTGAAATCGATGTCGACAACCTCCAGGTAGTCGTTGAGCCTGGAGTCGTTCTGGACAGGCTCAATGAGGCTCTGAAGCCTCAAGGATTCTTCTTTCCTCCTGATCCGGGCAGCTCTGCCATGTGTACCATCGGCGGTCTGATCTCGAATAACGGAAGTGGCATGCGTTGTGTCAAATACGGGACATGCCGCAATTATGTGCTCGACCTGGAAGTTGTTCTGGCTGACGGCCGCGTTATCAATACAGGCTCCAAGATGCTAAAATCGTCGGCAGGATATGACTTAACCCGGCTCATGATAGGAGCAGAAGGGACCCTTGGGGTGATAACCAAGATCGGGCTGAAGATAATCCCCCTTCCGGAATCCAGAAGGCTGGTAATAGCCTCTTTTGAAACAGCAGAGACAGCCGGAAAGGCAGTGATAAAGACGTTCTCCAGCGGCATCATCCCCTCTGCCTGCGAGATCCTTGACAGAACCACAATTCAGGTGTTGAAGCGCTGTGGCCCAAACCTGCTTATTCCGGACGGAGATGTCGTTCTCTTCGAGATCGATGGAACAATGAGTTCTGTTGAGGAATCAGCACAACGGATTGTGGACGTTTGTGCTCCGGTTGCATCCAGCATCAGGATTGCCTCGAACAAAAGCGAGATGGATGAAATCTGGGCTGCGCGCAGGCTAGTTGGAGCTGCAGTATCGAGGTTGGATCCAGCTAAAAGTCGCGTTTATGTCGGGGAGGATGCCGGTGTACCCCTGAAAATGATACCGAATTTAATTCAACGGGTCCAGGAGATATCCGAAGAGTTCGATGTTCCTGCAATGAAGTACGGCCATATCGGGGACGGCAACCTGCACGTGGCTCTTTTCATCGATGTGATGGACAAGTCTCAGTGGGAACGACTGATGCACGCTGCAGACGAAATTCACCGGGCTGCGATTGATTTAGGCGGAACGGTGAGCTGTGAGCACGGAATCGGGAGAGCTAAAGCCCAGTACATGGACGACCAGTGCGGACCCGCCGTGGATGTCATGAGGGCGATCAAGGCAGCCCTGGACCCAAAGGGTATCCTGAATCCGGGAAAATTGGGCCTGTGATATCTTGATCTTGAAAAACTTGGATGCGAACTTCGATCTGCAGTCTATCCACAGATGTGTTCGCTGTGGGGCCTGCAGGTCAGTCTGCCCTGTCTTCGAGGAGCTTGGATGGGAATCGAGCAGCGCCCGAGGCCGCATGCTGGTCATGAAGAGATTAGCCGAGGGCAGCAAGGCTGAAACCGACGACCTCAACAGCCTTAATACTTGCACCACCTGCGGAATCTGCACAGAGAACTGTCCTTCAGGAGTAGATCCTCCCAAGTCTATCGAAGGCGCACGAAGGGTCCTGGTATCATCAGGCACAATGACAGAGGAGCAGTCAAGCCTCGGCAAGAAAACGAACTCCAGCGGCAATGTCCTTGGAGATTCCACACCGAGGATTGGCTGGCTTAGGGACCAAAGAGGATTGCCGCATAAGGCGGATCTGGTGTACTTCGTGGGCTGTCTGGCTTCCTACAGGTATCCGGAGATCGCCGCCAAAACCTTCGACATCCTGAGGCGCTTTGGAGCAGCCTTGCTCCCTGATGAAAAATGCTGCGGATCTCCACTCCTACGAACTGGTTTTGATGCAGGAGAGCTCATTAACTCCAACCTGTGGCAGATAAAGGAGATGGGGGCTAAAACTCTCGTCACTGGCTGTGCAGGCTGTTACACCACGCTGAAGAACAGCTATCCCGATGAGTTCGAGGTATTGAGCGTGCCTGAGTTCCTGGCAGAGCACATATCAGAGCTGAACCTCAAACCTCTGGAACTGACTGTCACCTACCATGATCCCTGCCACCTGGGAAGGAGGCACAAGATCTACGATGAGCCTCGCAAGGTCATAGAGGCGATCTGTGACCTCAAGGAGATGAAGGCCAACCGCAACCATTCCAGGTGCTGCGGCGGAGGAGGAGGCGTCCGATCGGGATACAGAGATCTGTCCCTCGGAATGGCAAGAAAGAGGCTTTTGGACGTTCCGACGGGCGTTGATTACATCGTCACGTCCTGTCCGCTATGCATCAGAAACCTGAACGATGCTGGCGGAGATGGGAAGGTCATAGATCTGGTTGAGCTGGTATCATTGGCAATCCAAGCCAATGACAAAAGATTATGAATTATTTATTTGGGCAGTTTGGCAGTCGAACAAGCCAAATCTGCATAGCTCACTCTAAGACAGCTAATGGTGTAGCAGCGAACCTATGATCACCAGGATCACCAAGACAGCGCACAGGAAGAAGAGGCCGTGAATCGGTTGGATGGGCAACCCTTCTCTGGAGTGCTTGGGCCTGTGCTTCATAGTCTCTTCTATCCATTTCTCATGCTGTAACATCGCATCGCTTTTCTTTAACATCGAGTTCGCCTTCTTCTCCTCCACAACTGCCATCTTAGTATTTATTCTCTGGCTCCACGGCCCTATCGAAATCCAGGGATCGATTAAATCTATTTTTAGTTCACAGACGGCTGACTCTCTTTGTCCTTTTTAATGCCCTTCTCCCATAAAGGATGCCCTTCATAGAGGATCAGCAGAATCCTGTGGTAAGGGATGTAGGTTTCTCCAGCGGCTGATTCGATCACCATCCCTCCTGCCTCTAATCTGAGGATTCGCTCACCACTGACAGTGGACCTGTCTCCAGGCGCTCCTCGGTTGATATAGTCGACGCTGACCTTGCCGAAGTCGTACTGAGGATCGTGGTACAGCCTCAGCAGAATGGCGTGGCTTGTTCGCATAACAAGAGGACATTGCTCCTTAATCAGCAAAAAGTTTGCTCCCCAGGATAGCCTCGATAAATCCTAGGAGATCAGCATCCAGTGGATGAAGTAAATCGCCATGGTCCAGTCAAGAGTTCTTGCCAACTGTTTGCTCAAAGTTTTTTTGTAGACTGCACAATCGTCTCAGAAGCCTGACGAAGACAATGGTTATTTATCTTGGGGATGGAGAGGAGTATCAACTTTATGAGTTCCGATTATCGATCGTACCTGAGCGAGAACCGGCTACTGTTGCTGGTCGTGGTAGCTGCCCTTATACTTATATCCTACCTGGTGTTCCCACTGCTGGATGGCATGATCCTTGGAGTGGTCTTTGCATATGTGGGCCTGCCGGTCAGAAACCTTTTCGGGAAAAGGCGACTGCTCGGATCTGCGGTTGCAACATTTTGCATAGCCATTCCCATATCCATGATCGTTGGAATCGGAGCCATCGAGGTTGTAAATCAGTTCATCTGGATGGCTGAACACCAAGTAGAGATCCTCAAGGCAGCATCATTTCTAATCGTAGATCTCCACATTCCCCAGGTCGTGATGGAAGAGCTCAACGTGAGCATCAAGAACGTCGTTTCAATAGCTGCCTCCATAGCCGGTAGCATACCGGTCTTTGGACTGGGCAAAGCGTTCTCTCTGGGCGTGCTCAACTTCATACTATCGCTACCCGTCTGCTACTTCCTGTTGGCAGATGGCCATAAGCTTGGGGGTTTCCTAATGTCTATCTTACCCTCGGAGAAGGCAGAGATGAACGAGAAGTATCTGACGAAGATTGATAGAATGCTCAGCGGTATAATCCTCGGCAGCGTCTACACAGCCATCACCGGCGGGCTTGTGTCGATAATCATATTCGTCATGTTCGGTGTTCCGCGCCCATACGCCCTGGCCAGCATGGTTTTTCTTGCAGGACTCATTCCCTTCATGACCTGGCTGGTCTTCATCCCTGCGTCGATCTACAGGTACTTCACCCTTGGGCCCTTCGATGCCCTGGTCTTCTTCGCGGTTGGCTCGGTCCTGGTCCACATAGCAGAGCTGGTCATAAGGCCTTACTTCGTGTACACAAAATCCTCGCTGCATCCGCTACTGGTCATGATCTCCTTCATGGGAGGCGGCCTGGTGGCAGGAATAGCCGGGTTCTTCCTTGCGCCGGCGTTAGTTGGTATGCTTGTGGCCATCTATCAGGTCAACCAGGAAGAGCGCACAAAGCAAACAACAGAAGAGAACAATGAGGTCGCCTGAGCTGTTGCATCAGAATCCAACAGGCAGCTCACCACTTCTCTGCCAAGCCGCAGAGCTTCCCCACATCTAGCTCGAAGAAAATCATCCGGTGAATCTTTGGATGATAACATTAAGGTGACCAGATTTTGATAACCAAGAATTTTCTAGAATCGAACGCAGAATCATTCAATTGGTTTTCAATCTAATAATCCTCGTTTAGCCGTCACATTACCAACTTATATATAATATCTTGAACCTTAGATAATCAGGAGACCCTGCATAGATGGAGAATAACGCAACCGTGTTCCCAAGTGTCAGCGGTTCCGGTTCCAACGAGAAGAGACGCCCTAGCTTGCAAGTACGGGATTCATATATCGAGTTTCAGTCTCCAGGATGATAGTTAATGATCACTGAGATAGCAATAATCCTCCTGCTGATAATCATTAACGGAATCTTCGTCATGTCCGAGATTGCTCTGGTCTCCTCACGAAAAGCCCGCCTGCAGCAGCAGGCCAGCGAGGGAGATGAAGGAGCCCGCAAGGCTCTGGAGCTTGCGAGCTCTCCAAACCGGTTCTTATCAACTTCTCAGATCGGCATAACCTTCGTCAGCATCCTTACAGGCGCTTTCGGTGGTGCCACTGTCGCCGGTGAAGTGGAAGCCAGGCTGAGGGAAATTCCACAGTTGGCTCCTTACAGCCACATCGCAAGCATCATCTTAGTGGTGATGGCTATTTCTTATTTCTCCTTAGTAGTTGGGGAGCTGGTTCCCAAAAGGCTGGGCATGAGCAGGCCTGAGAAGGTTGCTTCAATCATAGCATCACCCATGAACACGATATCCTCGCTCCTCTCGCCTGTGGTTCGTATTCTCAGCATTTCTACGGATCTTATTTTGAAGGTCGCGGGCGTAAAACCTGTGGAAGAGCCTCCGGTTACCGAAGAAGAGATCAAGATCCTCATCGACGAAGGAACCAGGGCGGGAGTATTTGAGGAGGTCGAACAGGATATAGTGGAGAGGGTCTTCCGTCTGAGTGACCAGAGAGCAGCTTCGGTCATGATACCCCGAGCTGATGTTATCTGGTTGGATATCGACGACTCTCCCGAAGAGATCAGGCGCAAGGTAGACGCGAGCGATTACCCGCTTTTCCCCGTTGGGAGAGGCAGCCTCGACGATGTACTGGGCGTCGTTCGGTCCAGAGACATGCTATCCTGCAGCCTAAAGGATCAGCAGGTAGACCTGAAGTCGTCCCTGATGCCCCCTCAGTTCATACCAGAGAGCATGGCTGCCCTGAAGATCCTTGAGCTGTTCAAGCAATCCGGGGTGCACGTGGCTCTGGTCGTGGATGAGTATGGTGGAATTCAGGGCCTGGTGACTCTAAAAGACATCCTGGAGGCCATTGTCGGAGACATACCCTACGTAGGAAAGCCAACCGAACCGCATGTAGTGAAGCGTGATGACGGTTCCTGGCTGGTAGACGGCATGCTCTCTACGGGCGAGTTCAAAGAGATCTTCCAAGTAAAGAGGTTACCCGGAGAGGATAGCGGCTACTACCAGACCATAGGGGGGTTTGTGATGATGCATTTGGGGCGAATCCCATCTACGGGGGACAAGTTTGAATGGGATGACCTTAGCTTTGAGGTGGTGGACATGGACGAGAACAGGATTGATAAGATGATCATCAAGCCAGAAGCTAGCGGTGCTAGATGATTGTTTGTAACTGCCTCGCCCAGTGAAAATTGTCCGAGAACCTAATCTTGGACAGCCGAAATCTCAGAGCAGATTCGAAATCTTAGAGTATACTAGATCTAGAGTAGGCACAGCATCTAGGAGCCTCAATCTAAGAGGCTCAATTTCATCATTAATAATTGCAAATGATCGAAGTTAACGCCCATAGTTTCAGCTAATTCAACCATAAAATACGAAATTGATGTCGACTTTAAAGATACTTTGATCAGGAAGCTGTAACGATCGTTATCGGTCGTTCGGTTACAACCTTGGATAAACTTAAGTATCATTATTCCAACTGAATTACGCAGAGAAACTGCATTACACTCAATCTAATGGGGCATGATAGTTTGGCACCTTTCATAGAGATCCGGGATCTGACAGTTCGTTTTGGTGAGGTTGAAGCCCTGCGCAAAATCAACCTTGTAATAGAGGAGGGAGAATCGGTCGGTTTCTTGGGCAGAAGCGGCTCAGGAAAAAGCGTTTTAATGCATGTACTCCGTGGGGTGGAGACATTCCCGGACATCACTGGCAGCGTTATATACCACGTCGCCAGGTGCAAATCCTGTCGGCACGTGGAACCGCCTAGCCACGTCGGGCAGAAATGCAGGTGCGGCGGAATTTTAGAGCACAAGGACGCGGACTTCGTCGCTTTGGACGTCAACGATCCTCTGAGGAGGGACATTGTTAGAAGAGTCGCAATCATGCTTCAGAGGACCTTTGCCCTCTACGGCGATGAGAGGGTTATAGTAAACGTCATGAGAGCTGTGGAAGATTCAGGAGAGGCAATAACCATTTATCGAGCGGCAGACCTCCTGGACGAAGTAAATCTATCCCATCGGATGATGCACGTCGCCCGTGAACTCTCGGGCGGAGAGAAGCAGCGAGTTGTGCTGGCGCGGCAATTGGCGAAGTCGCCCATGCTGCTTTTAGCGGACGAACCTACTGGAACCCTCGACCCCTCTACTGCAGAGGTCGTTCACGAGTCCATAAGGAGGGCCGTCAAGGACTTCAAGATGACCCTGATCATCACGAGCCACTGGGAAGACGTGATGGTCGACCTCACCGACAGGGCGGTGCTCTTAGACAACGGCGAGATTAAGTGCCTTGGAGATCCCAAGGACGTGGCCGCACAGTTCCTCTCAATGGCAGGTGAACTTGGTAAACGGGAAGCAGTGGAGGTAGGCGAACCGATCATCAGAGTAAACGACCTTTCCAAGCGATACATCAGCATAGACCGGGGCGTTGTCAAAGCCGTTGACGGTGTCAGCTTTGATGTGAAAGAAGGAGAGATCTTCGGGCTGGTGGGAGTCAGCGGCGGCGGAAAGACCACTCTGTCCAAGATAGTAAGCGGCATCATCACCTCCACATCCGGAAACGCCCAGGTAAGAGTCGGTGATGAGTGGGTGGACATGAACATCCTGGGATCGAACGGCCGAGGAAGGGCAACCAAGTACATAGGGATCCTTCACCAGGAGTACACCCTCTACCCGTCAAGAACCGTAATCGACAACCTCACCGAGTCCATAGGCCTTGCACTTCCTTTCGAGCTGGCAGAGAGAAAGGCCATTCACACTCTGACAACGGTCGGCTTCACCGACGACCAAGCTGAGGCGGTGTTAAACAAGATGCCCGATGAGCTTTCCGAGGGAGAGCGCCACAGAATAGCCATGGCTCAGGTCCTAATCAAGGAGCCTAGCATTGTGATCCTGGACGAGCCCACCGGCACCATGGACGCGATAACCAAGATCGAAGTCACAAAATCCATCCTTAACGCCAGATCCGAGCTGGGCGAGACCTTCGTCATCGTCAGCCATGACATGGACTTCGTTAAGAACGTATGTGACCGAGCCTTGCTCATGCGCAACGGCAAGGCTATCTTTACTGGGCTACCTGAAGAGGTCATGGCCAAGATAACAGAAGAGGAAGAGAAGGAGCTGCTGGGGAGTTGAATTGAAGGTCTTTGTTGACGGAACGAGCCTCGACCTAAAAGCGGATGCTACTCTTGGAGATGCCTTGAGCTTGGCTGGCACAAAGCCGGCCGTTGGGGCCATAGTGGGAATTGTCAAGGGTCGGGGGGAGAAGTCCCTGCAGACAAACTCCTACTGGCTCAACACCACAAAGGGCAAGATCAGGATCGAGCTTTTGGATGACGATCTCCAGAAGATCTGGCACGAAAACGTGGGCAAGATTGAAGGCTTAGAGGCACGATGGGCGTCCTCTGATGCTGTTGCTTTTGGACCTTTTGCAACCGCCATAGCCTGGAGGAGAGACGCCCATGAGTACAACCGCTGGGAGATTGCTCTGGGGGCGGCGGGCTTCGAGGCCGAGAAAACCCACCTGATCTTCGTAAGAAAGCGACATAACTCCGTTTATGGCGCGCCTGCAGAGGGAGGCGTTTTTGCCAGGGTTGTCGGCGGCAAGAACACCCTGGATAAGCTAGAAAAAGAAGACAGGATCACCGGAGTGGAGCCCATAGTTGAGTGGGAGGACCTGACCGAGAAGATGGCTACCACCGATCTGGCTCTGCCTCTGGCCGAGGGCATGGAGATATACACCAGGTTCGAGGTTGAGCTTGTCGAGGATGCACCCTTGGGTGCGGAGTTCTTCATGGCTCTGACCCGTGATGGAGTCTTCAAGGTGGACTCAATATCTAGCTCCTACATCTCCTCAGACATGCTCTTAACCGAGCCCATAAAGTTCGAGCACAGAGAACCGAGGCTGGAGGGCGTGGTCACTGTTCGTACCAGCGGCCGCGGCCTGGGACGGATCTTCATCTACAAGGCAGACCGCACCTCCAACCCTGGTCACTCCGTCGTAGGCAGGGTAACCTCTGGCATGGACATGGTCAAGCTGGCTGGGGCTGGCCATCTTTTAACCGTGAGGGTCAGGCCGGACAGAATAATGCTGATGGGAGCCACGCTTCCCCAGGCTTTACAGGACATGAAGAATCGGGGTATTGAGGCTGATGTTGAAGGCTACAGCGGTGAGGATGCCGTTGTTGTTAAACAGGATCCAGACACTACGATGAGCGTGTTGAAGGATAAAAAAGTCAAGCTCACATCCATACCGGCCAAACGCCTTGTGTCTATTGAACTTTACGACAAATTGGCTCCCAAGACGCTTGATTATTTCCGGCATGTAACCGGATTGAAAGAGAAGCCGGTTGGGCCATTACCTGTTTATTTCGTCTATGAGAATACGATACTGTTCAAGCCGGCAGTGGAGGCCACCAGCTACAAGGAGATCCTGCCGGAGAACAAGCCAACTGGCCCGGTGCCCGCGGGGTCCATCGGAATATCCAATCAGGTGGCAAAGAAAGTTGGCTTTGTCGGGGTCAAGCTGTTAGAAGACAAGAGATACGGGCCGTCTGGGGAGAAGTTCGAGGCAACGAACATAATTGGCCGAGTCCTGGATCCGGAGAAACTGAAAGACGTGAAGGAAGACGATGTAGTGTACGTGCTGGAGGTGCGAGAGTGTTGATCACCAAGTATGTCATAACGTCGCCAGAATCCGATATCCTTCCTTCGGACATTGCCATGAAGATCTACGGATCCAAGTACGACGTCAACGTTAAAGAGACCTGCTTTGGGGTCATCATCAGCGGCGAAGAAGACGTGATCAAGCCGCTCGTCGAGGAGATTAGGGCATTGGACCCCTCGGGGATCTTCATCAAGGAACGCGGTTTTCCTCCTGGGGATCCCAGGCGCTGCAGGGGCCGCAGAGGCGGAGGAGCCAGGCCTGGATACTATATGATCGAGTCTGAAGCGAAGATGCTGCCTCTGATTTCCAAGGCCCTTGAGCCCCAGACAGAAGGAGTGGCTGAGGTTTCCGAGGCCGAAACAAAGCCGGCGAAGAAACTACTGGACACAAAGAGGCTTGAAGAGATCATCGAAGATGAGTTTTCCTGAGGTAATTCAATGGCTAAAGTGATTGTTTATCCTCCAACCAGCCTGATCCTTTCCGACCTGGTGGAGAGGACGGGCCACCAGGCGCTGGTTGTTCCGAGCGTTGTGAGGGAACGGGTAACAACACCTGGAATCGATTCGCCGCCGCTCAATATGACGCCCGAGGAGCCCAAAAAAGGTTTACGCTACGCGGCCGTTGATGTCCCTTCCGGTGTCCGGGGCAGGATGTCGCTCATAGGCCCACTAATCGAGCAGGCAGATGCTGGAATAATTCTGAACGAACCCGGGTGTCTTACAGGCTGCTCGGGATGTGCCAGGACAAACGAGCTGGTCAGGCTGCTGATAAAGACAAAAGGCATACCTGTTCTGGAAGTTAACTATCCAAAGGACGAGGTCGAGGCCAGGGCCTTCGTTCGTCAGATCAAATCCTTTCTGGAGGGTTTGAAATGATCAGGATAGCAGAGCTGGCCTGCGGGGCTGAGTATAGCGGTATCCAGAAGGAGATCGATAGGGCTGCAGAGACTGTCGGAGCCCAGATCATCTATCCAGAGGTCTCCCTGGAGGACATTCTGAACGTGGAGAAGAGGTTTGGCGTATCAGTTGCCTCGGGCGACCTCAACCTCGCCATGGCAAGGGCGACTCGGATAGTCGAGAATCCAGACCTGGCCGATGCGGTCATTGTATTGACCTGCTTCAGATGCGCTGAGGGTGCCATCATCAGGTCGGAGATCAGGAAGTACATACACGAGAATTCTAAGCTTCCAGTTCTGAGCTATTCTTTTACAGAAAGGACCACCGCCGAAACCCTGCTGACAAGGATGGAGGCGCTAGTAACCACAGTCAAGTACAGGGGCCTTCTGGCCAGGGAGAGACAGAAAGGACTGACCGCTGGCGTGGACTCAGGCTCGACCACCACCAAGGCCGTGATCATGAGGGACAACCAGATAATAGGCACAGGCTGGGTTCCCACCACAGAAGTGCTCAAAAGCGCCGAAAGCGCGTACGATGCAGCCCTTAAAGAGGCCGGTGTAAAGAAGGAGGATGTTCAAGCCCTTGGGGTCACTGGCTACGGCCGATTCCTTGTAGGAAAGCATTTTGGTGCCAAGTTGATTCAAGAAGAGATCACCGTCAACTCAAAGGGAGCCGTCTTTCTGGCCGATTCTCAGAAGGGCTCGGCTACGGTCATCGATATCGGAGGCATGGACAACAAGGCCATATCTGTTCAGGACGGGATACCGGGCGGCTTCACCATGGGCGGAATATGCGCAGGAGCCTCAGGCAGGTTCCTTGAACTGACTGCCCGCAGGCTTGGCGTGGACATCACCGAGCTGGGGAAGCTGGCCCTCAAGGGCAACTACCAGAACGTGGCCATGAACAGCTACTGCATAGTCTTCGGCACCCAATCCCTCGTCAACAGCCTCTCCCAGGGCTGCAAGCCAGAGGACGTTGCCATGGCAGCATGTCATTCCGTGGCTGAGCAAGTCTACGAGCAACAGCTTCAGGAGGTTGAGGTTAAGGAGCCGGTTATCATGGTTGGAGGGACCTCGCTCATCGAAGGGCTGCCTAAAGCAATGGAGGAGTTGTTGCACGTTAAGGTGATCGTGCCCAAGTACGCCCAGTACATAGGAGCAGTAGGCGCTGCCCTGCTCGTTTCGGGGCTGCTGGAGGCCTAGGGATGGACCCGATGGAGGTCTTCAAGGTCGAGATCGCAGGGGAGGAGTTCGGGGCCAAGAAGTACCGCGAGATAATAATGGATATCCTTCAGGATCTGGGACTCATCAGGTCAATCGGACAGCTCTATGTTTATGTGGACGTCAAGAAGCCGGTCTTCGCCGTGTACGGCCTCCTGAGGACGGGCATACCGCCCCTGCTTGTCAGGGACGTAGCTGATGTGGCCCAGGCTCAGGGCGGGTTCCAGATTAAGGTCAACGACGAGGAACATATGGCGGACCTGCTCAAGGTCCTCTGGGCCAAGTACGGTCGGGAGCGCGTGGAGCAGCCCTCTAGAGACGTCGTTGTGGTAGCATCAGACGCACCACCATCGGATCTACCCGTTGCCGACCTGGAGGCCGAGTTCCGTCAGGACCTGACGGATGCTCTCCTGAGGATAGCCCCTGAAGGATTTCGTAACCGGAGAAACGAGATGACCGATAAGAGCTTCTTCTTCATAGCAGCCGAGGACACTCTTAAGCCTGAGCTGATCTCCGAGGTAAAAGAGAAGATCAGGAGCATGGAGAATGCTTGAACCTGTTATGTTTACGGGTGGCATATACAAGCACGACCTGGTGATGGAGCTAGTGGAGGACCTCGGAGGCTACGTACTTCAGAAGAACGTCACCCAGAGCGAGGTGATACTTCTTCTCCTGGTCCCTAAAGAGGACATGGAGGCCTTGAAAGCCCTCATCTCCGACCTCCGGGGAGAGCTGGTGCGTGCGCCCTTGGCAGGAACGGAGGTAGCGGTTGTTACTCCAACCCTTGCAATTCACCATCTTCCCCACACTGCCTGTGATATCGCCGAGTACCTGCGAAGGAACGGAGCCAAATCGAATATGATCGGCCTGGCAAGAGGCGTTGGAAGGGAGACCGCCCAGATAAACGAGTACGAATCCAAGCTCATAGACGAGCACGACGCAGTCGTTTTCATCTTTGGGAACTTCGTCGAATGCATTCGAAAGAAAGAGGACCTGTACAGGAGCATAAACATCCCAGTGGTTGTAACTGGCGGCCCGGAGATTCCGAAAAGTGAGCTGCCCTATGCCTTCGAGTACGTTCCGAGCGTAGGCAGAATCACGCATCGGGCCAAGAAAGCCACCGAGCTAGGCACCCTTGACAAGATCATCGAATCTGTCGGCCGGGCTCTGGACAGGACAAGGACTGAGATCTCCAAGGACCCATTAACGACTTCGCCGCCTAGAGTGATGGACGCCGTCAGGGAACAGGTTCCAGAGGTGGAGTACTCGTTCTCACCTCTTCCGATTGCTCTCAACCTGAACGGAGTCAGGGTCAAGCTACCCTACGAGAAGTACAAGGACGCAGTCCGGGCTGTCAAGTTCGATGAAGGTGTGACTCTTGGGGAGATAGCCACCATAAGGCCTTCAAAGATGAAGGACTATATACTTGTGAGGATATTGCCTATGTCCGAGACCGGTTTCGTCTTCTAGGCCGGCCTTGAGGAGATTTGCGATTCCATTCCGGTGATGCGCATGAGCTTTGAAGATGAGCTAGACATAATTCTTGAGAAGGGCGTAGAAAAATCGGCTGAGGACATGATCACGGCTGTAGAGAACGCGTACGGAGAAGTCCCGTACGTCTTTCACTTCATGAAGGATCACCCTGATCTCCTGATAACCAAGATCCTCCACAACAACGCCATACTCAGAAGCTCGACCCTGGACGCCAAGACAATCGAGCTGATCTCCGTCGCAGTAAGCGCTGCTATCAGGTGCACCCACTGCCTGAAGCTGCACATCCACGTCGCATCGAACCTGGGGGTAACCGAGGATGAGATTGCTGCTGCTATCTTCCTTGCTGGAAATCTGGTGAACGCCAGCGTGCTTGCCACTGCCACTCGCAACCTAGACGAAGAAGCTGGCTTCTGCAGGGAGTGCGAGATGGGAACTTGCGAGATTCATGTGGATAAACCGAAGCATGATTAGAAAATTAAATTAAAAATTTGCAAGCATGCATACATAGAGCTAACCTGTTCAAGAGTGTAGGATCAATTGCACAAGAGATTTCAATTAATTGATGGATATGGAAAGAGACACCGACGGCATCCAGAGGTTTGGAGCTTCTGCATCGAATACTTCTTTATCGGATCTTACAGAAAACAGCAGCGTTAAGTGGTGGGAGACCTCAGAAGGACACCGATTTGCCGGAGAGGTCTTGCAGCTAAGAATCAGACGAGAGATCATGAAGTTCATCGGTTCAGAAGCCAGGACCAGACAGGAGATAGAGACGGCCTTTGGACTAAAAGAAAACCTGGCAGAGCTTCATCTGGCCCTGTTAGAGAAGGCCGATATGATCGAAAAGATCGATGGGTTTTACAGATTAACTACCATAGGCTCAGCCTACATCAAGAACTTCGAGGCCTTCATTTCACCTTGATCCGCAACACCTGACCACTCAGGGCAACATTACCTTGACCCAACTAAGAATCCAGGGCAGGTGGTGGCAATGGATGCTTATCCTCTCCTGAGCCACCTGGAATATAGTACTTCGATCCCATATCGCTGTAATAGTTACCTACAAATCCGTTGTCCCATTGGTTTTTCATGCCCATGTCGAACGCATTGTAACCGTTATCAATGAGACTGTTGTTGAATATCCAGTTCCACCCCGATGAGAAGGTCACGTAAATTCCAAATCCGTTGTTGATAGCTCTGTTCCCTTGAATGGTGTTGTTGCTGCTGTGGAAGGTTAGGTGTATTCCATTTTCGTTGTTAGAGACCAAATTGCCCTGGACAATGTTGTTGTTGCTGTTGCATGAGAGATAGATGCCGTTTCCATTCTTCATTGCCTTGTTGCTTTTGAGGGTGTTATTCCTGGAATCCTCCAGGTAGATGCCGCCATATTTGTTATTTACAAGGTAGTTTTCTGCTATCAGATTGTCGTTGCTGAACTCGCTTAAAGAAAGACCGTACCAGCGACTCAAGCTGATATTATTGCCTATAATCATATTTTTGCTGCTGGACAGCACACAGATAGAACAGTCACCGTTGTCTGTGATCCGGTTGTTCGAGATCGTGTTATTGTCGGAGTAGGCGACGTAGATTCCACAGTCACTTCTCTCCCCAACTTTGTTGCCGCTGATGTTGTTATCATTTATAAGGTTCATGCTGGAGCGGAGAAGGCTTATCCCGTTAGTATTGTTGTTTATCGCATTGCCTGTGATCGAATTATTCGCTGAGTTCTCTGCACTTATGCCGTCAATGCAGCCACTGATGTTGTTGCCCTTGATCGAGTTGTTCTTGGAGAATATCGCAATTCCCGATCTTCTGGAATTTCTTAGCTTGAATCCGGTGACATTGACTCCTTCGACCTGAATTGTTATGGCGCTTCCGGAAGCTCTCGCATCCAACATTGGCACCCCTATTCCAACCAAAGTGACCTTCTTCGAGATGTTCAGGTTTTCGTTGTATAGCCCCTTCTCTACTCTGATGACGTCGCCGGGGCTGGCAGAATCTATGGCAGCCTGAATCCTCTGCCCTGGCTCGACAGTAACAGTGGTTGCCTGGCAGGCGATTGCCGCTGCCAGAATGACGAGAACGATTAGCAAGCCTAGCATGCGCCCCTTATTCTTCATGAATTTATCCCCTTCCTTGATAGGTACAATCATTCAAAAATTAAAACCTTGCTGTTGAAACTAAATTTTGAGTCGGACAACAGCTGTTTGACAACGGCATGAAGCATAGGATGAGGAAACTCGGATAGAGCATGAGCGCGTTACATGTGAACAGGTATCACAAGGTAAATCAATCAGAAGCTCCAATCTTGTTTTCATTTAAGCTCTATGAAAAGCTGGCCATCTCTTACGGTAATGTCATAGGTGTTCAGAGGGCTATTAGCAGGACCTCTAACAACCGAACCATCAGAGACCTTAAACCGGGAGTAATGCCAGGGGCAGGTCAGAATATCTCCGTCAAGATTGCCCTCGGCTAGGGGTGCTCCTGCGTGGGTGCATCGGGCCTCTAGGCAGTAGAACTGATCTCCAGTATTGACTACTAAAAGCTCAATCTCCTTAAGATCGAACTGTTTCATGGACCCGGCCGGAACGTCATCCTTTTTGCAGATCTTTTGTATTGTCACATCAACCTCCTTTCAGCTCACAGTCTCAGGCCATTGATGAAAGTTCCCGGTACTTTTCCAGGTACTCGCAGACGGCGATTACGAACTCGGCATGGCTCCAGACCAGAGGCGAAACAGAAACTGGCTCGCCCGTGAATGGGTGAACCTGCTCGGCCATAACCCCCGAGGGCAAGGCGTGCTTCGCGGCCCAGGAGATGAGCTCCAACCCCTCAACAAGTTGGTCTGACGATCTAGCCTGTGCGATGTGCCACCTCGCCAACCATAGAGTGCAGATGAACCAGGGGTTGCCTGTCACCTCTCTGGAAGCCCTCTGGTAATCGTCGTTCTCGTACCTGGCCAAACCTCCCACCCTTGTCCTAATCCACAGCTTGTCTCGAATGGAGTTCATGGTTCCTTCTACCACCTTGTCAGAGGCATCGAAGCCTCCATACAGGAAGACGGCTGATGCCGAGCTGTCAATTGTCAAGTCCCGCGAGCCGTCCGGGTAAACTGCCTTAATGAACCTCTGACTCTCGGGATCGTAAAGGCGTTTGAGCATGGCCTCCCTTAGGCCAGTCGCCGCTCTGTTCAGGGCCTCGTAACGTTCTCTGTTGTATATGACCTTCCAAAATTTAGCTGCCGCGTTGAGTGCTGCATACACGGTAGAAGCAGTCCAGGTAAACACTCCCGACCTTTCCTCCCAGAGATCAAAGCAAGGCTTGGGAAGCCCGGTATCCGGATCGAGATAGTCCAAGAGGAACTCTGTGGTCTTCAGGACCAAATTTGGGACGCTCTCTATAAACTCGATGTCCCTGTACTTCTGGAAGTGTCTCCAAAGAGCATAGAGAACGAGAGCGGTTTCATCCTCCTCAATTGGAAGCATCCCCTTTGATCCTGCCAGAGGAAGCCAGCTGCTGCCGACAGAACCGTCTGGCGAGTACTTGTGATGGAAGAAGCCTTCATCGGCTATGGCGAGGTTGCAGAAACGGAAGAAGCGCATGCTTGTATCTCTGAATCCTGCCATGTCAAAGGCCATCGCAGCTATTGCTCCGTCCCTGGTCCAGATGTAGGAGTACGTGTCTCTGTTAAATTGCATGATATCCGAATCGCATGAGGCTATTATCCCTCCTCGGCTGTCAGCATGGCTGCGCATGATGAGGAGCGAGTTCTTGTAAGCCCTGATAATCTCCTTTGGCAAGATGCTGAGGTTGATCTCCTTCTTGTTCACCCAGGCCGACCAGTAGTTCTCCGACTCAAGGAGGAGCTGCTCCACTCCGGTCTTCTTTACCATGGCGTCCAATTTCACTACCTGCTTCAGATTTCTGCCGCAGGCTATCCAGTAATAAAGAGTCCCTCTGGATTGAGCAAGCAAGTCCAGCTCGAAGGAGACGGCCGAGTCTACCGACCCCTGGGCAATGGGATTGCCGCTGAGAACGCCGTCTTCGGCGTCCTTCCAGGTTCCTTCCCTGCCCGGAAGCTCCTTGTAACCTGTCGCAAACTGGTAAATCCCGGCTCCCTTGCTCGTGACCCCGTTGATCAGAAAGTAACGCTGCCGCTTGTAGTGGATGACAGCGTTTAGGGCTGGCTCGTACATCACAGTGTCCCCCACGGGGTCACCGTAGATGTGAAAGTCGTGAGTGAAGAAGATCCTGAATTTCCTGGGGGTTTTGGCCATATTTCTGACCATGAGCTTCCTCAGGAAAACGTCCTGAGAATTCACTGCATCGTTGGTCTCAATCTGGATGTCGAGGACGGGATGACTGGCCCGGCTCCTGCTCACCAGAGTTTCGGGCATGTACTTAGTCTCTATCTTCCAGCCCTCTCCCAACCAGCGAAAATCGCCGTCTACCCATACCCCAGCCTTCAGCTCATGCCCGGATACGTGGTTCTCCAGCCCAACCCTGGGGTAGAAGAAGTCTCTGATGCTCATCTTACCGTCAAAGGCAACAGCTATACGGCCGTTTCCCACAACCGTCTTTCTTGGTATTACCTCAACCCCTAAACACTAATGATTTATTGACGCACTACAGTATAAATCTGATGTCGAATTTGCGATGTAGGTCGAGAAAAAAATTAATACTCTAAGCCAGGACGTTCTTATGTCGGGAAAACGGTTCTACGCGTGAAAGGGCGAGCTAGATGAAATTCCATGCTGAAGTAAATGAGATTGTCCAAAGAACCAAGGATGTCAGGTCCATACGGTTCGCAAGGCCAGAGGGGTTCGATTACCTTCCAGGTCAGTTCATGTTCATAACTCTTGGAAAAGAGGAAGCACAAATGACCAAGCACTTCACCATCTCCAGCAGTCCGACTGAAGAGCATCACTTAGAAATGACGAAGAGACTGACCGGTCACCCCTTTTCCGACGCCCTTGCCTCGCTAGAGCCAGGAGATGAAGTCATGATCGAAGGACCTCACGGCAGTTTCACATTCAAGGGTGAGCACAATAAGATCGGGCTGCTCTCTGGAGGGATAGGCATAACGCCTCTGCGCAGCATGATAAGGTACTCCACTGACAAAAGACTGGATACCAAGATTGCGCTGCTCTACTCAAACCGCGACGAGGACGACATCGCATTTCGAGATGATCTTGAGGCGATGCGTAAGCAGAACCCAAACCTGGATGTTATGTACACCCTGACCGGGCCTAATCAAATCTGGAAGGGCGCAACCGGTCGGATCGGCGAGGAGATGGTGGTGAAATTTGTCCCCGACTACATGGAGCGCGTCTTTTTCACCAGCGGCCCTCGGAAGATGGTAGAAGCCATGGTGAGTTTGCTAAATAATTTGTCAGTTCCTGAGCAGCAGATCAAATGGGAGTATTTCCCGGGCTACGATTGATTGGAACGATTATTCACAACCCAACGCGTGTAGTGCATTATGGCCGATCGATGGATATAGCAAAAAATATCTGGGCGGCTAATTGGCAAGGGATAAATTTTGCCCCGAACTTTATTTGTGAGACAATAATATGGCGCTGATTGATTCATGGCTAATATTGTTAACTATAACGAATCGAATCTCTGTCTACGATACCGTTCGGCTCAAGACTCATTGCCGTCTGTATTAATTTATATAACTTGAGAGGATTCCTAATAACCTCTGATTTTTGGCACGGCTTTATAAGCAGTATATAAATCAAAGCGTTATTTAGCGGGTTTTTAGGAGTCCTCTTGATCCTTACTCTTTATAATTGGCCTTATTCTGAAGCCACCCAGAAGAGCTTGGTTTTGGGACGCCAGGTTGGACAAAAAGGAAATGACATACCTTCGCTTCCCTGACATCCAGGCGACGGAGATATTTAGTTTGCGCTGATTAGTCAGCATTGGATACCTCCCAAAAATTGATGGAGCCCAATCTCCTGCATTAACTGCATATATATGAGGGTTTCGATTTAGTGTTGGTTAATGAAGCCTTAAATTCTTGCGTTAATATTTTCAATCTTTATAGTGGTTTTTTAGCATATTTCACCCCTAAATTGGCTTATTAGATTTCAATTTACCTTGTTGTTTCTAATTTTTGCGCTTTTTTAGAGAGCTTCCGCTAGGCTGTTTGTTTATGCACTAAATATTTCAACTGTTCCAGGTTGTAAACGACCGAATTCATCATGAATTTTACTCCAGCTCTTGCGACAGTTGTTACATAAACATGTGCTCCCTTATGCCCCCGCTTCATAACAGCGAAGCATCTTTCGATGTGCGATCGCGTTTTACTGATTCTCTTATTCCTCAGAAGATCTATGATTCCAAGCTTGTGACCTCTTGTAGCTTTTTTCATGGCTGCATCATATCCTCGAGTTTTTGCACCATCATATCCCTTATCGGCGTAACGTGGTAGCCCTTCAATTCCAAGATCTACCTGACTATCGTGTACAGAAGCAGTTGTAGTCTCAAAATATCTGATAAGGTGGTAATTGGTATCGATTGAGATATGACCTTTATATCCGAAAAAGGATTTGACACCCTTTTTTGCCCAACTTCCCTCATTTATTGGCTCTTCTTCGAGTCTCTGTGGTTTGGCCTTGTCATCAATAATATTATTTGAAATACCAATTAGCTCTTTATCAAACTCCTGATTCAGGCTCGTACTGGTGGCTTCGGAATCTTGACCTTCCTTTTTGTCCCCGCCTTGCTCGTCTTTCTTGTTCCTCTTCCGACCTGGGTCCGAAGTTATGAAGGTTGCATCCTGGATAGTGCCATTCTTTACAGTAAACCCCATCTCATCGAGCTGCCTTTGAAGCTCATTCCAAAGATCATCGTATACGTCGCACTTAATCAAACGTTCACGGAATAGCCAAACTGTGCTGAAATCAGGAATTACTTCAGTGGTGCCAAGGAAAATACGAAAAGAGATCCTATCCGCAACCTGTCGCTCCAGTTCTGGATCTGTTAGACCAAACCAATGCTGAATTACGAGAGCTTTCACCATAATCACGATGTCAATGTTCGGACGACCTCCGCGGCTAGTTTTATTTTTGTATATCAATGGTTCCAAAAATCTGAAACGCTCCCAATTGATCAACGATCCGATCTCGGATAGATCATCTCCGAGGGCTTTTACTCGAGCATATTCTGCTCGAATGGCAAAATCAATGAGAGTCCTCATGCATTATATTATAGTATTAATAGTATATAAGTATTTCGATTGATTAGTTTTTCGAAACTCTCATATGTGTAATCTTTGCATTCATAGCGACTGAGAGGATCTAGTGCCCGTGAGAAACCAACCCCGCTTCCTGCCCATGTCCAAACAGGAGGCAGAAGATCTCGACATCGGTCAGTTCGATATCATCCTGGTTAGCGGAGATGCCTATGTGGATCATCCTTCCTTCGGCACGACCATTATTGGCCGTGTTCTGTGGGATGCTGGATATTCGGTAGGCATCATAGCGCAACCCGACTGGAAGAAGGATGAGGATTTCAAGAAGCTGGGCGTACCCCGACTATTCTTTGGCATCTCCTCCGGCAACGTCGACTCGATGGTCAATACCTTCACGCCCAACCTGAAGCGCCGGAGCGACGACGTCTATTCACCTGGCGGTGTGCCTCGCAGGCCGGACAGAGCCGCAATCGTTTATGTGGACAGGGTCCATGCTCTTTTTCCCGACGTGCCAATCGTCCTCGGCGGCCTGGAAGCCAGCCTTCGCAGGTTCGCCCATTACGATTATTGGTCCGACTCGGTGAGACAATCCATTCTGGCCGATGCACCTGCAGACATGGTAGTCTTCGGCATGGGCGAGCGGCCCCTACTTGACCTGACGGCACGGCTGGATGAGGGCGAGGGAATCCAAGAGGTCAAAGACCTTCCCGGGACCGTTGTTAAGATGGATTTACGCCAGTGGAGATCCATGAGGCGTGAAGATTATCTTGTCATCCCAGGATTTGCCGAGGTCTCCTCAGACAAGCGAAGCTATGCAGAGGCATTCAGATTACATTATCAAGAGCAGGACCCGTTTCACGGTCGCACGATCGCCCAGCCCCACCCTAAGACGGTGATCATACAGAACAGGCCGTCTAGACCATTGACATCTCAGGAACTGGACCACATTTACGAGCTGCCGTACGCCAGAGTTACTCATCCGTCATACAAAGAACCGGTTCCTGCTCTGGAGCCTGTCAGGTTCTCCATCACAAGTCACCGAGGCTGTTTCGGTTCATGCTCATTTTGCGCCCTGACCCACCACCAGGGAAGGATTGTACAGAGCCGCAGCGTAGAGTCAATAATAAGGGAGGTAACGTCGCTCATACGAATGCCGAGCTTCAAAGGAATAATCCAGGATGTCGGTGGGCCGACGGCCAATATGTACGGTATGAATTGCGCTGCTTGGAAGAAGGGTGCCTGCAGAGATAAGCTATGCACTGCTGACTGTCCCAACCTGGACACTGACCACAGCCATCAGGTGGAGCTTTTGCGCCGGCTGAAAGCCATTCCAGGAGTGAGAAAGGTCTATGTGGGCTCAGGGATAAGGCACGATCTGGTTCTGGCCGATGGGTCCGACTACCTTGAAGAGCTCTGTCAGCATCATGTCTCCGGCCACCTGAAGATTGCACCCGAGCACATCGTTCGAAAAGTCACGGACTGCATGCATAAGCCGCCTGTTGAGTTACTTGAAGCCTTCAGAGAGAGTTTCAATGCAGTCAACAAGGCTCATCAAAAGGAGCAGTACCTCGTGCCCTACCTCATGTCAGGCCATCCAGGATGCACTGTAGAGGACATGGTAGACCTGGCAGAGTACATCCGGGACCATAGGATGTACACAGAGCAGGTCCAGGACTTTACTCCCACGCCCATGACCATCTCCACAGCCATGTATTACACCGGACTAGACCCGTTTACCCTGAACCCGGTTCATGTGCCAAAGGGCAGGGAAAAGCGAATACAACGCGCAATACTTCAGTACAGGGACCCTAAGAACTACGGTCTGGTCAAGGAAGGGCTGAAGCTTGCGGGCAGGGAAGATCTAATAGGAGACTGCGCGAAGTGCCTTGTTCCAGGGAGCGCTGCCCTTCAAGAAATGGCATCACCCGGCCGGGGAAAATTACAAAAGAAGAACCATCGATCGTCTTGACGCTTTGGTTTACCTTATCGCCCACAATCTCCTGTTTGCAGATCCTGCTCGAATATGTCGAGTCCTGTAAACAGATGACAGGTTGGTTATCTTCGGGACAGAGGAACGTTTTCTACCCCCGGCCTCCTTCCCCCGATCTCCATTCTGTAGAGCTTCATCAGCTCGTAGACCTCCTCGGGGACGTCCGTGCTGACGCAGCCTCCGAGAAGCTCCTTGACGTCCTCTGCCATGAATGGACGGTCGTGGGTGAACTTGCCGGATACAAAGTCCTCTATTATCTTTTCTATTTTGTCTCCGCCACACCTGTCAACCATGATTTTTCTGACCAGATCATTCATCTGTTTCACGGCTTTTTCGGCCTCCTCGGCGAAGACCAGGGTCTTGTCGTCAATCTCGTCGATGCACTTCTTCTTCACAGCCTTCAACAGGGATGTAGCTGGATAAACGGTGGTCTGGTCGCCAAGTTGAGGATCCACGGGGCCTAGGGCTGCGTGGGGATCCATGATTATCTCATCAGCCGCTAGAGCAATGAGAGTTCCCCCGCTCATAGCAAAATGAGGAACTATAACCGCCTTCCTGGAAGGGTGAGCCTTCAAGGCCATGGCAATCTGAGTTGCCGCTAGTGCCAACCCGCCCGGTGTGTGCAGAATTATGTCAAGAGGAACCTCTTTTGGGGCAGTCCTTATTGCACGAAGAACTTGTTCGCTGTCGTCGATGTCTATGTATCTTGAAATGGGCAGCCCGAGGAAACTTATGGTCTCCTGGCGGTGAATGAGTGTTATGACCTGGGAACCTCTCTTTTTGCCAAGCCTTGCTAAAAGTCGTTTTCTTTCCATCTGAAGAAGGTTCTTCTGGGCCATTGGCACAAAGAAGAGCAAGATGAAGAGAATTACCCAGATGTTGTTCAGGAGCGTATCCAAGACAGCCATTAACCTTTATGAGTCTCGGTTTGTACTTAAGACTTTTTGGTTCTATTCCGGTCTCTATCAGCTTTTCTCCAAATCTTTGATTCGCTCTCCGGTAGCAATTCTTGATGAGGTAACAAATCAGTCTACAGTATGACCTGCTGGAGATGATTCCATCTTAACGATCTCCTTGCATAGTATGGTTATATAATGCCAAATTGTCTCCACAGGATTTGCTCATGGGAGGGACTGAGCAAAAGTTATATCGGGCTGTTAAACGAGCAGCTAAATAGTTAAGCCAGGGGCCGGAGTTTGTTAATTGGGTTAGTGCTGTCTAGGTCCGGACTTTTTAGAGAATTGCTAGCCTTTGACACCTAGACTTCATTTTGCCAAGTTGATTAATAATGTCATTCGAGAACCAATTTTGAACGACTATTTGCAAACATTTTGGCATTAATATTTGAATATTCATCGAGCTTGGATGAAAAAAGTTCAGCTAAAAGGTGTGCGAGGTTCAATCCTCGCACTTAACTTGACTAATGCATGCCGCCAATTAACTGCGATGTTGAAGTCTGCGATGTTGAAGTCATAGAGTTTGGTGGGAAGTTCGGGTCCCCGGAATAGCTGCTGGAGGTGGTGGACGGGAAGTTGTTTGTGCCCATGTCACCGAGGCCGCCATAGCTAGTTTTTATGGGGCTTGGTGGGTATATGTTAGGGTTTTGTGTAGGTTGCTGCAACTGGTCATTGGCCGCTGCGCCAGGTCCCTGGAACTGTGACCATTGAGTCCAATTCGCATTGGGGTCTATCGTTTGCTTCCACATTGTCCATAAATTACCCTGGCCGTCAATCGCCCATACCTCGGGCCTTCCGTCTGAGAGTTTGGACGTATAAATTTGGCTCAAGCCTGTGCCCGGTGTAGGATAGGAAGACCATTGAGTCCAGCCTGCATTAGGGTCTGTTGATTGTTGCCACGTAGTCCACAAGCCGCCTTGGTTGTCGAGGGCCCATACCTGAGTCCTGCCGTCGATCATTGAACCAAAAGCCATTTGGGTTATAGGCTGAGCCTGAGCCATAGCCGGAACAAGACTCAGAACAAAACAAGTAGCTAGAAGAAGGAATGTCTTTTTCATAAACCCTATTTATCCTCTAATGGCAATAAGGCTTTTCTTCTTTTTATGCCGGAGTTTTAATGGATTTGCCGCTTTCAATAATCCTCCAGGACAAAACGCAGAACCTCCAAAAATAGCAATTTCAGGCCTAAAACGAAAGTGCCAACTGCCAACGTAAGGATCGAGCTTGCATTTAGCCTAATCATGTTTCATGCTTGTGTATGTGCCCTTTCATATGATCATGGAGATGATCATGCACAAGCTTGCCATGGAAGTGCATATGTTCATGAATCAAGTTCGCTCCAAGGAGAAGTTCGTAATCATTTAGGACCTTGTTCGCATCCCCATCCTCCTTAACCTCATGGTCTTCGCCCATGACGATAGCCCTCTTGCTGATCTGGTCTATTATTTCCAGGTCATGAGTGGCGGTAATTACTGTCTTTCCAGCTTGTCCTAGCTCCTGTAAGAGCTCCACCAACCAGAGCTGGGTCCTCGGGTCCAATCCGGCCGATGGCTCGTCCAAAAGTAGTACATCGGGGTTATTGACAAGAACGGTGGCTATGCACACCTTCTTCTTCTCCCCTCCGCTAAGAGTGTGAGGCGATCGATCTCTTAGCCTGGTGATGTTCATCATCTCAAGGACGTCCTCAACTCTGGTCTTGACATCTTCGGGAGTAACATTGAGCTGAAGGGGTCCAAAGGCTATTTCCTCATAGACCGTAGGCGAGAAGAGCTGTATATCCGAATTCTGGAAGACAAAGCCCACTTTTGTCCGGAAATAGGTCCTAAACTCATTATCCTTGATGGCATCGAAGGCATCTTCAGTTATTTGATTGTTAAAGGCATAGAACTCTCCAGATGTGGTATATATAAGTCCATTTAGGACGGCCAACAATGTAGATTTGCCGCTGCCGTTAGAGCCGATTATAGTTACGAGCTCGCCACGGTCAATCTTAAGGGTGATATCCTTTAAGGCCTCAATCTTTCCCACGTATGAGTATGATACATTCCTCAAGTCAAAGATAGCTTCCATGTTCTTATACCCGAATGATATTTTGGGAGATCAGCACAAGCGCAACGCTCATGGATATCGCCACTGTTGCTGCGATATAATCGCGATTACGCATTTTGAACTCCTGCATGATCCTGACATCGCCGTTGTAGCCTCTGGACATCATGGCCATATGGATCTTTTCGCTCATATTCAGAGATCTTATCAATGTGTATCCTATACGCCCACCGACCCACTTCTGCTCCTCGAACACGCTCATGGCCTTTATCGTCCTGGCTTTCTTGGCGACGTACATCTCTCTTACCAGGTCCATTAGCAGGAAGATATACCTGTAGGTCATCTCTAGAGTGAGGACATAGAGCTTTGGAACTCCCACAGTGCGCAGAGACTTAAAGAGGATCTGCTGCGGTGTGGTGAGGAATAGCAGGACTACTGCAGACACGCACGTTGCTACCCGAATGGTGAAAATTGTCGCTGCGTTTACGCCCTGTCTTGTGATGAAGATGCTTTCAGGCAGCGAAAATGGTCCCAAATGACTACCTGCTCCAAAATGCACTAACCGAACGAGAGGGTCACCGGGAAAGAAGATGTTGAAGATCATTGGTATAGCGATGATGCCAGCAAATATGGGAATGAAGAGCCAGACCCTTTTTATGAAGAACCAAACATCGATCTTGCTGAGATACGAAAAAAGAAGGGTTAACGAGTAAACATAGATCAATAGCCTCAAGTCTCCTATCAAACTGGTTGCGAATACAATGGCTAGAATTGAGATCAGCTTGGCTCTGGGGTCAAGGCTCTGCAGAAGGCCATCGCGTCTGGAGAAGCTCTCAGAGATGAATGCCTCCTGCAAAAATCCGAAAATTCCATCAATTGTCTTTCCTATGAAACCCTTTTTGCCGTGGTATGTCGCAGAGCACCTGCATGGGCCTACATCGACTTCTTTCATCCAGTCAGGGATCAATTGTTCACCTTTTTCGGGAGCTGATTTCCAAGCAACTATTAAGCATTGCAGTCGATACTACGATACTACTATAATCTGGAAAATAATCTGAAAAGAATAAAAATAAAAGGACCTCAATCTTTAGCGACCTTCTTCCCAACGAAGAACAGGATGCCACCGCATACTACCACCCCGATCACTGCAGTCAAGACGTACGTTCCCACTTTGCCGGTCTGTGACTCTTCGCCAGGGGAGCCATAGTCCGGAAGGGGTGCGTTCCAGATACCCGAGAGCTTTTCGAGCCCTTGTGGAACAAAGCCGATCTTCTCCTTTAGCTGATCGGGGCTCCACTCGCCGAACGTCTGCCCAGCGGCAAAAAGGCCTAACGGAGCAAGTATTATCAATGTTACGAGGCCGATTGCAAGGTTTCTGTATATTTTCTCCATGGTCTATCTCAGGCGGAAGTCTATCTCAAGTAGTAGCCGCACTATTTATTTTGTTCCTCTGGGAAACAGACGTATCTCCGTAAAATAGAGATGTGTCGGTTCTCTGGATGTAGGCGAAAATCAGTGCCGTAATAAATGCCTCAAGGATGCCGAATCCCAGCGCAGGAAGTACCATGGCCGGAATAGTTACGCTCAGTGGATAGGGCATGTAGAGCGGGAGACCAGCGGCGGTGTGGTGCAATATGGGCTGTATTCCGAACTCAAAGCCTGCACAAAAGGCTGCTAAGATTAGAGAGACCCAGCTCGCAATAGCCGCAGCGACAATTCGCCTGGATGATGTGATCTCTGTGCGTCCACTGATGAATTTGTATGCGTAGAAAGCGACAAAAGGCATTACTACTCCCATGTTGAAGCAGTTGGCAGCAATGGTTGTAATCCCTCCATCACCGAACATCAGTGCTTGCAATACTAGAGCTACAGAGATGGCGATCACTGCTGCCCAGGGGCCCAGAACTATACCGACAATTGAGCTGCCCACAGCGTGGCCTGTGCTGCCTCCTGGAATCGGCACGTTAAACATCATTATTACAAATGAGAACGCGGCTGACAATGCCAACAACGGGACCTGCCTGGACTTTAGCTCTGTGCTGAGCTTCTTTCCGGCATAATACCAGATAGGGATCATGATAATCCAAAATGCAATGTAGGTATATGGCCCTAGATAACCATCTGGAATATGCATTAATTCACCAAACAGCTAAAGTCACATCTAATTATAAAAGGGTATCGGAATAGAGTACGAAGTAAGAACAATTGATACAATGATGCTAACAATTTCGACTCGAAGTCAAAGGCGCACTCTGCAGCAAGCTGCGGGGTATTCAATTTAAAAGAAAGGAGAGTAAAAAGAGTCGCAATGACATTCGCGTTACAACTCTCACGCACAGCTCAGAAAGCCTTAGATAAACTATCACCCAATGCCACGAAAAGATCTACGTCCATCTTGAAGGGCTTAAGATAGATCCTTATCGACCACGACCTAAGACCGATATCGTGCCCGTGGCTGGAAGTGAAAAATTATACAGGCTAAGAATTGGTAAACTCAGAGTTGAATACGAAGTATACAATGATGCTAACCTCATAAAAATAGCAAGAATATTTCAGAAGAAAAGAAAAACGGACTACAGATAAATCAATATACCAACAAAGAAGAAGACTATTCAAATGGCAGCACGAAATAGATCCAGAGCAGCCAAAGTAGACTCCCTTGAAGAGGACAAGGACTTTGATGCTCTTGATGAAGAGGATGAATCAACAGCCGAGGAAATCCATGCGCTTATCGAACGTGAGAAGGATGATTTCATCAGCCTAGATGAATACTGCAAGAGGCGCGGTATTTAGTAGGTATTTATCTATTTTATATTATAATTTATAGAATCCCATATGTCGAAGGGGATAACATTGGACACGAATTTGCTTCCGGCAATTGTTCGGTTTTTGTTGTCATTTTGGGCGGTCTTATTACTTTTTATTATGTGAATATTGAACTTGAACTGCTGTGTTGCATAACTCAGAACCACGATGTCGATTGCTATCGATTTTGCTCATTTACCTATCATTACTGATATGCTCCGATGCATATCGATTTTAGCAAATTTATGCAACACAGCAACTTGAACGTAAAAGTCAAGGAAGCAAGCATATTATGAGTTTCTCGATGTAGTAAAAGATGTCAAATACTTCCAAGACAGATCAAAGAGGCTATAAAGATTGATCCTCATGAGAATTATGATTATCTAGTAGTGCACGATCTCAATTTGGCTACAGCCAAGTTACGTATCTTTGGAAGTAGCAAAGTTAATGACATTGTGAATAAATATGGCCCAACTCTGTTTGAGAGCGCGAGTCAAACGACGGCGGCGCACCCCGCTGCAAGCAGGCGGGGCATGCGAGGCGCTGCCGCATGAAGTTGATACTAAATCGATCTGATCAATTCCTAAGTCGGACACGGATGCCCTTTATCCCCGATGCAAGCATCGGGGTATTACGATAAAAATAATAAGATATATAATACTTTCGAGGACGAATTAATTGTTGCAATTATGCAAGAATTCCCAATGCCTAAAAAGGTAGTGTGCCGAAATTTCTGTAATTTGGACAGCCCTGTTATCCCACACATATTCAATCCGTATCCATAGATAAATACTTTTTAGTTGTCATCCACTCTTCATTGATATCTATCAGAATTGATGCACCTAGCCTCATAAAGGACTGGTCGCTGGGAAATGCTCCTACAACTCTTGTTCCTCTCTTCAGCTCCTTGTTGATCCTTTCAAGTCCGTTCGTAGTCCTTATTCTTCTCCAGTGATTTCTGGGGAATGACCTGTAATTCCATAAGCTGAATCGGAAATGCTCAATGGTACCCGCAGATTTAGAATAGCCTCTGCTTTCCAGATCGAGGCACAGTTGCTGCATCTCAGTTTCACTTTCTAGAGCTATTTTGATCTTATCCGCAATCTCCTTATGATATTTCTTGCCTACATTCCTTAAGAGGATTTCTATTTACTAACAGATTTCTTCGAAATGAGTAGTTTTCGCCGAAATTCATACCTTTTTTGCTTTGAAGACATCGATTCTCCTTGAATTACACTCTTTTTCGATCATTTTTCGACAGCTTCCGCTCGGCCTAGATGACTTTGGCATTTTTCAGTGTGCAGAGTTGATATAAGTTGAAAGCAAATGCCGCCACCATCATCTTAGTGTGAACCCTCTGAACAGTTGTAACCAGCACTCTACCAGAATCGAACACTCTTTTAATAACTGCGTGAGGCCGTTCGCCTGGTGCTCTGAGCTTGCTGATCAATCGATTTCTCTCCTTATCGAGCTCACCTAGAGGCTTATCGGTGGTCCTGCGTTTCATTGTGAAATCCACGCCCTTAGCCTCCGCCCCAAAGTATCCTCTATCTCTGAGCACCACTTCATTCTCGACAGATAGATCAACCTGACTATCATGCAGCGATGCCGTGGTAGTCTCGATTTCGCGTATCAGACCATAATCGATATCGCTTTTCTGATGGAGCTTATAGCCGAAATGTGTTTCATTTCCTTTCTTAGCCCATGTGCCATCTTTACTGCGACGAGTTCTGGCCTCGTTGCCGCGTGGCTTCTTGGAAGAACCAGGATCAGCTTCAATGAATGTAGCATCTTGAATCGTTCCCATGATGACAACTAATCCCATAGCAACAAGCTGTCTTTGAAGTTCCGCCCAAACAATCTTGTTCTTCCCGGTTTTTTCCATGCGATCTCTGAATAACCATATTGTGCTGGAATCGGGGAATGGCTCAGGATACCCAAGAAATTCCATGAACGATAGGCGATCTGCTATCTGTCTTTCTGCTTCAAGATCACTCAAGCCAAACCACTGCTGAAGAATTAGAATCTTGAACATGAGAATAACGTCGCTGTTCGGCCTTCCCCCTTTCTCACTCTTGTTATTGTACATTTCATCGAGATGACCGCGAATCGGAACCCAATCGATCTTATCCGATATCTCCAATAGCCTATTTCCAGTCTTGTTGTTCTTCTTTTTGACTTGTTGCAACGCCCAGATGATAAAAGAATTCATAATATCTAATAGTATTGTTAGTATATAAACATTTCGATAGTTATAGAATAAATGGTAAGTTCATTGGAACCCTCTGAATGGTAGGTTTATAAGAGTCCTCTTAAGACAGCCCGTATGAAATGTACGTGACACATCTGCCATGAAGCACCCAGAAAGGATTTCTCTACTGCTTTCTGGATTCCCTTATGACCATCTGACACAACAAGCTTTACTCCAGATAACCCTCGGTCCTTCAGATCATCAAACAATCCAGTCCAAAAGAGTTCATCTTCTCCATCGGCTATTCTTGCACCCAGTATCTCTCGATAGCCGTCATCACGGACGGCTGTAACAACCAGAAAAGCCTTGGTGATGTATCTTGAATCAGTTCTGACCTTGAAGTAACTCGCATCAACAAAAAGATAAGGAATTGAGTGTTCGATAGGTCTCTTAAGGAATTCCTCCACCCTTCCATCAAGCTCTCTGGATATCCTTGATACGCTAGAGGCAGACAGATCTTCAACACCTAATCGAGAAACGATATCCTGGACTCTTCTGGTTGATACTCCCTGCAAATATGATTCAATCACGGCATTGATCAGAGCCTTCTCCACTCGCGAATACCTGTCAAAGACTTTAGTCTCAAAGGATATTTCGGTAGTGTGCCGAGATTTCTGTAATTTGGAGTTGCCCTGTATCCCAACATACTCAATCAGCATCCATAGATAAATACTTTTTAGCGGTCAGCCATTCTTCGTTGATATCGATGAGGATCGAAACCCCTAACCTCATGAACGAGCTCTCACTTGGGAAGGCACCGACTACCCTGGATCTTCTTTTCAGCTCCTTGTTGATCCTCTCCAGCCCGTTTGTAGTCCGAATCCTTCTCCAGTGACCTCTGGGGAATGCCCTGTAATTCCACAGACTGAATCTGAAGCGGTCGATAGTGTCAGCAGATTTCGCATAACCTCTTTCCCTCAATTCTTTCGCTAAGTCCTGTATCTTGATTTCGTCTTCCAGAGCGATCTTGATCTTATCGGCGATCTCCTTATGATACTTCTTGGCAACGTTTCTCAAGACCGCTCTTGAAAAGTGAACGTGACACATTTGCCATGAAGCACCAAGAAATGATTTCTCAACCGCTTTCTGGATTCCCTTATGACCATCTGATATCACGAGCTTTACTCCGGACAACCCACGATCCGCCAGATCTTGAAATAATCCCGACCAGAAGAGTTCATCTTCACTGTCAGCTATTCTTGCGCCAAGTATCTCGCGATAACCGTCATCTCTAACACCTGTGACGATCATGAAAGCTTTGGTAACATATCTTGATTCTGTTCTTACTTTGAAGTAGCTTGCATCTACATAAAGATAAGGAATAGGACGTTCGATAGGTTTCTTCAGGAATTCTTCTACCTTCTCGTCAAGCTCTTTGGATATCCTGGAAACGCTAGAGGCAGATAAATTCTCGATGCCAAATCGAGAGACAATATCTTGGATTCTCCTGGTTGAAACCCCCTGGAGATACGATTCGAGTACAGCGTTGACCAAAGCCTTCTCTACGCGCGAAAATCTGTCGAACACCTTGGTTTCGAAGGAAATTTCACGGAATTGAGGTTTCTTGAGTCGGAGCTCTCCAACTCGCGTCTTCAGAGATCTTTCCTTGTAGCCATTCCTATGTGCCTTTCGGGATTCGACTCTCTGATACGGTTCTGCATCTGCCTGTTGCGCCGCTTCTAGCTGCATTACAAGGTTCAAGAACCAGGTCAGAAGCTTCTTTAGTCCATCTTCCTGATCGATAAGGTAATCTTCCAAGAGTGCTATGGGTATCATGGTCCTGTGTCCTCCTTTTCTCAAGATTGGATAGGATACAGGGCCGATAATCATTCTTATTATCAAAGTACAGAAAATTCGTTACACTGCCAGTTTTATCAAGATTTCCTTTCAAAAGACGATGAACTAATTAGGAAAAGTCATAATGGGATAGATAATAAAGAGTAGAACGGTAATTGTCCTAGGGCGAGAATAATAATAATAATAATTGCAGACCAATTTTTCTCAGCTTAGGACTTACGCACTTGGCAGAATCTTCTTATATTGCATATGCTATATTAATACCAACAAATAAATGGGATAGGGCTGAACTTGAATCCTTCCAAGTGCGATGATCTTGATTATATTCACTTTCTGATAGCATCAGTAGATGTTTTTACCTGTACTGAGGCTGCAAGGTGCCAGCCAGTAGGAGAAAATAGTCCATCGCATGATGCATTTACCCGTCTTCTACAAAGACAGCCTCCAGATACGGATACGTTGTGGAATGAGGTAAAGGATATTGTTCAGCCTCAAAATGGTTTCTTGGTTATTGACGATACGACGTTGGACAAGCCATATGCTAAAAATATGAGCCTAGTCTATCATCAATGGAGTGGAAAACAGCATCGATTGGTGAATGGAATCAATATTTGTACGTTGCTGTGGACAGATGGAAACGCTATAATTCCCGTTGATTTCCGAATCTACGATATAGATGTCGACGGCAAGACAAAAAATGATCATTTTCGAGATATGCTTGCCAAAGCAAAAGAACGGCGTTTTCAGCCCTGTATTGTTCTCTTCGATAGCTGGTATGCCAGTGTAGATAATCTCAAAACCATACGAAAGTCTGGATGGCACTGGCTGACCCGATTGAAGAAAAATAGGCTAGTGAATCCGAATAACACCAAAAATATGCAAATTCAGGAGATAGAGATACCGCTGCAAGGCAGGGAAGTGCATTTAAAAGCTTATGGTTTTATAAAAGTATTCCGGATAGTCTCTAATGACGGTGACATAGGATACTGGGCAACTGACGTGCTGGAGATAGACGAAGCTAAACGCGAAAAATTTGGTGGATATTCCTGGAAGATTGAGGAATATCACAGAGGCATAAAGCAATTCTGTGGAGTCGAAAGCTGTCAAGCAAGAAAAAGTCAGTCCCAGAGAGCACACATAATGTTCTCCCTGAGAGCGTTTCTCAGATTAGAAGTAGAAAGGCTTAGAATAGGAATAAGTTGGTTCGAATCTAAGCGAAGAATTATTCGCGAGTCAATTCGCGAATATATAAAATATCCTTATTATTCATTGTCGAAAGATTCAACTGCGTAAGTCCTATCAGCTATTAAGAAAGGATACGCAAAGATTTCTAGTGCGATAGATCTAATTACATTGAGAACAGATTTATCGTTTCCTGTAGTTCGGATTGGTGATTCAGAGAAAAACCTGAATTTCAGTTATTATAACTCTCTTTCCAAAGTTAATATACCCTCAACAATTTATTGCAGAGAAAAGTATACAGATTCTTACACAATTTTTAACATAGAAATGCTAATGGAAACCATCTTAGCTTTGGAATTTAAGCCACAGGATTATTTTACTATAATTAATAAAATGTTTGATCACTTGATAACAAAAATGATAATACACAAGAAGAGAAGAATCTGCTCTATACTTTACATTGGTTGAGAATGGCGATTCAAAGCAAAGATAATAAAGATAAGCTGTTGGACTTATGGACGGCAATGGAATTTTTGATGGCTAAAAAGAAAATTGAAAATTTATTTTCTCACTCTGAAATAGAAAAGATTAATAATATAATCGAATCCCAACAAGATCTAAAACCAAAACAAAAAGAAGTTTTATCGAAAAAACTCAAGATGCTAAATGATCCCCCGTTGATGGAAAAAATTGAGCATACATTAATTGATCAACTGATCTCTCTGACAGAAGAAGAGAATATCTTGCTTAGAATGACGAGGACTAAAAGAAACAATCTAATACATGGTAGAGAAGATGTGGAAGTAAGTGATAAGGAATTAAATAAGCTACGATCAATTATAGAACAGATTCTTTTGAGCAAAGCAAATCTGTTTATTGAAGCGCCTCATGCTTCATGATCTCCATCTTTAGGCTTATATCCTGGCTCCTCTCCCTTTCGATCCCCACCGGCGAGTCGAAGTGCTCCTCATAAGGCTTGATGTCCAGTATCGGCGTTCGGTTCAGGGCATCGAGGCCAGTCACCCCGATCCTATTTCCTTCGATCGTTAGGATCTCCGCCACGGTGATCCCGATGGGGTTGGGCCGGCAGGGGCTCCGTGTGGCCAGCACGCCGCGCTCAGGTGCTGACTGGTCTCCCATTGGGTGCACTCGCTCTCGGTAGCCTGGTGAGCGGTCGATGTGGTAGATGACCAGGATAAAATTGAACCTGTCCAGGCCGTCCAGAGCGCCCACGTATTTTTCGTCCAGGATGAGCGTTGACTCGGCGTTCCTCATGGTCTTCGGATCGCCGGGCTCGTCGAAGCTGCTGGCGACCACGCCGATGGGCGTGTAGACTACTTTCTCGGGCTGCGTTTCAGGGGACATGTTCCTAAAGATCCCATTTCAGCTACTTGGACTCTCCGGACAAGAGTTGTTTTTTCCCGAACATAGATTCCTTGCCATTTCGTGATAAACTGTTATGAAATGATTGATTTGATTGATTATCTTCTTGTGGCTGGGGATTTCACATCAGCTTTTAAGGATACTGATACTGACGAAAGATTTATCCATCTTATGTTTCACCAGGTAGTAGAGGGATAAATTGGCAAAATCATATATCTGGATAGGATTAGTGCTCGTTGTGTTGTTCATTCTGCCGTCTTTGGTAATTGCCGAAGCATCGGCTTTACAGGTAAATGAGACCGTGAAAAATTTTCAAATAAGCTTCGATGCCGTAAATGACACGAACATGGTCGCAAAATTTTGGAGCAATGGCTCGGCATTTTTCGGCAGCTCTTTCAAAGCACCAGCTAATGAACTTGCTAACGGAGTTGCGGTATTGGCAGGCAATGACACCGATGCCTACAAGAGATGGGGTATGTGTGGCGTCTTCGTCTTGAAGAACCCTGAAAATACCAGTAATGTAGAAAAAAACGTGACTAAAAATAACTCAAACAAGTACATAAGAGTCTTTGATAGAATGATTGATGGCCATAAGGGACTCCTCCTGGAAGCAGGTAACGAGTCTTATGATCCTTTGATGACATATATGGCAATGTATTGGCTGGATGAAGTCAATGGAAATGCTACAGAATTTGTATATGTTGTATCTCAATGGCCTGACAAAGAAACAGAAAGATTGCTGAATACAATTCATGTTGAGGAGATCAAGCAGATCCTTGATTAATACGATCGAAAAGGCGGATTGTGCATCTTTGGAGAGGTTAGGAGGCCGTCCAGAAGTGAATGAAATGACCTTGGTTTCAGATCGGATATCATCAGGAATCCTCATCAATTAGCCGTTCAATTACTTTTTTGGCCTCCACTCTCCAGATTTCTCATCCTTCTCATAGGTTTTTTTTACTGCGGACCAGGCAACTTTGTAAGCCGTTTCTTCCCTTGAAGCTCCTCCTTTGCGATCTTCCGGCTTTGCGTACTCTTCCCAGGCATTGTTGAAAGCCTCCAAATAGATTTTCTGGGCGTGTTCCGGTAAGTTTTTCTGAACGCTTTCGGGAAGATCCTTCACATTCTTGTAGGGCATTAGAAATAACCTCTTGAAACAAGATATTGCTCCAATCATTAATCAATTTTTCTATATGTATTAATCCCCCTGATTAGGCAGACTATAGATAAATCGAATAAATCGAAATATTGAATAATCGGAAACGTTTATCATTGATTTATGGCAAAAGGTCTGGCTAGGAAGAGTTTATCGTTTCTTCTTTTTTGGCTCTATTGTTCTCTCCAATAATGATGACTGGTTGCATATCCACTAAACAAGTGCAGGTAAATCCTGCCAGCGTATCCGATATCGTCAATGGAAACAACCAGTTCGCTCTGGATATGTTCTCGAAGCTCGGCAGCCAACAGGAAAACGTCTTCTTCTCCCCGTGGAGCGTCTATTCAGCCCTCGCCATGGACAGCGAGGGAGCAAGAGGAAGACAGCTGATGAGATGCAACAGGTGATGCACTTCCCTGAGGACGACACTCAAAGAAGACAGTCCTTTGCCTTGGCCAATGACAAGCTCAATGCAAATGATTCTGTATATATGCTCTCAACAGCAAATGCTCTCTGGGTAGAGAAAGATTACCCATTGCTCGACAACTTTACGACAGACATTGAAAGATACTACCACGGAACTGCGAAGAACGTCGATTTCAAAGAAGCGACCGAGGAGACAAGGACGATGATCAACTCCTGGGTTGAGGAGAGGACTAACGACAAGATAAAGGACCTCATCTTTCCTGGTGGCATCAGTCCCCAGACGCAGCTTGTCATAACTAACGCTGTGTACTTCAATGGCACATGGGTCAGATCTTTCGATAAGAACTCAACACGTAGTGGAGTTTTCAAGACCGGCGATGGCAATACCATTCAGACTCCATTTATGAATCGCATAGGGAGCGAATCCCGGTTTAATTACACAGAAACCGGGGATATGTGCTGTGTCGCATGATTATTATAGTATTATTTCGTTATTCAAGAATTCATAATTTATTTTAACTAATTACTTATATGCTCCTAAGTATATTATACAAAATGAATGCTCTTTTAATCTCGGCGACCATTCCTTCGGGTGAAGATGCCCGAACCGTCTCACCAAAGATACGCTTGATCGATGAGAAGAAGCCTTCAACTGCCCACCTTCTACCGTACTGATGCATTTGCTTCCAACCCTTGTAGCCCATTTTTTTGAATTCCAGAACAGCTGTTGACCTGGCTGATGCATCTTTACCTACTATCGCGTTCTCTCTGATCTTAATCCCTGGACAATCTACACCTTTCGATTTCATAAATTCAAATGCGTCGTTTGTGTCATATGCGCCATCCATCAACCCCTCCTCAATATTGACGTCTTTCAACAAAGGGCGCAAAACCTCGCTATCCGAGGTGTCTTCTTCTGTAATTTCCATAGACAATAATCTCTTTGATTCAACGTCGACTGCCACATGAACTTTAAGCCATCCTCGCCGCTGCTTTCCGTGTTTCTCGCGCATCCAATCCCCTCTATTTGTTACCTTTATCCCAGTTGAATCAACTGCAACAACAGCGTCGTTCTCTGGTATCTCTATTCCAAGATCTTGCTTAGAGATTCGCTTATGGAGGGTGGTATAATCTGCCGCCACCAATCCTGGTTCATAGGTCGAAAGTCGTCCAAAGAATCCTTCAAGTTGACGATATGGCATTCGAAAAAAAGAGTATATTATTGATGCAAAAGTTATAAAAGTGTTAGGGTATTTGTATGGAGCGCCTGTTTTCTTTCTATTCATTTCTCTTAATTCCCAACTCCAGTTCTTCACACAACTCAAATCGAGATAGAATTCGCCTCTTCGAACAAGTTGGGCATTATATTCTGGCCAGTCTCTATTATCAACATAGTTCATGATATAATATTTATATTTAAACTATTTAAGCTTAATCGACACAGCAGGGATATGCAGATTCTGGAGCTTCCCTACCAGGGCAGGAGAATCTCAATGATAATCCTCTTGCCCAAGAGTGATAACATTTCTTCCCTTGAAAAATCGCTTTCCGCAGGAAGCCTTGCCGAGTGGAAGAAAGGCCTTCAAGAATGCCGGGTGGACGTCTGCATCCCGAAGTTCACCTCCGCATCTAAATATTTCATGGCTAAGAACCTTGAAGACATGGGCATGTCGACCGCATTCACACGAGAAGCTGATTTTTCTGGTATCAATGGCAGAAAGGACCTTTTCATAAGCGAAGTTATTCATCAGGCCTTCGTAGATGTGAATGAAAAAGGAACCGAAACGGCAGCATCCACGGCAGTTCTCATGCCTACGATGGCCCTCGATGCTCCAAGACCAACGATCTTCGATGCAGATCATCCGTTTGTGTTCCTGATACAGGACATAGAGACGGGCAACATCCTGTTTATGGGCAGGGTCAGCGATCCTAGCAAGAATTAAATAAGTAATATAGCATTATTTTTTATATAAAATGTTAAATTAGCATTGCTGGGGATTAATAGCCTTAGCAGTTAAGCTGCTATTTGGCTATGGTCCACCAGAGCTTTTACGATATCCTTGTCTCTTAGCATCCCGATTAGCTTCTGGCTGGAGCTTACCACAGGGATCTGATCGATCCTGGACTTCCGCATCAGACTGGCGCACTCGCTAACTCCGGCGCTCTTTATGACGGTTATCGCCGGCACCATGGCCTCTTTGACCAAGATGTTGCGCAGCTCGATCCTTGAAACGGCATAGTACTTGTTTGTGGTCTCCATTACGCTGTTCCACATCCACTCGTCCTCTTCATGGGCAGCGGACATGACAGTCTTTCCAACAGAGTCCTCGATTATGCTGGACTTTATCAGGTCCCGGTCGGAGATGATTCCAACCAGCTTAAGGCCGGAATCGATCACTGGACAGGCTGCGACCTGGGCGTACTCCATGACTGCACCGGCTATGGGCACAGGCATCTCGCTCCATAGGACCATGATGTCTTTTTCGAAGTACTCCTCTACGTCTGCCTGGATGTTCAGGTCCGCAGCCACCTTGACTATGTCTGCCACGGTGATTATGCCCACAAGCTTTTTGCCGTCCACTACAGGAAGCCGTCTTATTTCGTTCTTCAACAGGAGCCTGGATGCCTCCTCTATGGTGCTGTCAGGTGTAACAGTTATCGGATTCCTGGCCATCAACAGGGCGGTCTGATCCTCCTCCCGGTTCCTCAAGATGTCGGACCTAGTGATCATGCCCACCAACTCTTCTTTCTTGACCACAGGGACTCCGGACACCTGGCGTTCTTGTAGCGTTTTTAAGACCTGGTCCCTGTTTCCCGGAAGGGTCACATAGGCAACATCCCTGACCATTACATCTTTGACGAGCATGGGCATGGGGCTCAAACTGCCTCCTTGGGGACAGTGAGGACTGGAACCTTGGAGTTCCGAACAACCTTCTCCGCAACGCTTCCGAGAAGGAACTTATCGAGGCCTGTCCGTCCAACGCTGCCCATTACGATGACGCTCATTCCCGCATCTTTGGCAATGCCGATGATCTCTTCTCCGGGGTTTCCTTCCTTGACCGTCTTTTCGAAGGCCACTCCGGCTTCTTTAGCCAGCTTCTCGACGTACGAGACTGCCTCCTTCCCCTCTCGCATAAGTATATCCCTGATGCTGAATAGCAGCATATCATCCGGAAGGTGGCTCATCTTGCTGGTGTCGGCTATGTAAAGAGCCGTCACAGATCCCCCTGCCAATTTTGCCAGCTCTACTCCTGCCCTCGCTGCCCTCTCGCTGTGCTCAGATCCATCGGTTGCTATCAATACTTTTTCAAACATAATGACACCTAAAATACGGCTAGTATATCAGAAGGCCTGGCCCTTCTTACGACGCTTGCCAGAAGATCCGAAGAACCCCACATGTTGTCAGACAACTTATCGATCACCATCAATCTGGCCTCCATTCCCTCGGATATCGACCCAGCCTTCCCGTCAATTCCCATGATCTTAGCTCCATTAAGAGTGCACATCTTAAATACCTGTCTATCGTCGTGCAGCAGAGCCTTCGATACCAGCTCCATTTCAGAGAACATGTTCGGCGAGTTGAGCATGACGTTGTCTGTTCCCACGCCGACGGTTATGCCAAGATCGATCATCTCCTGAACATCGGGCAATCCTGCTCCAGTTACCAGGTTTGACCTAGGACAGACGACGACAGGCACGCCAGAGGCTGCAACCCTTCTCAGGTCCTCTCTTGATGCCCTGGACAGGTGAACAAGGAAGTCAGGGTTCAGGCTAAGGGCTTCGGAGATATCGTCCGTTCCTGACTCTCCCGCGTGGATGGCAACCGCCTTTGAGCAGCGCCTGGCCCTGTTTGCTGTCTCCCTTATTGCTTCGAGCTTATGATCCCTTGTGCTGCTTATGCCCAGTCCCCAACATGAACCATGGATATCTTGAGAGCCGTCACTGGGCCTTCCCAGGATTCTTGAGGTAAGGGGCAATTCATCAAGAGCCTCGATGAGCATTTCCACTCCTTCAGGGCCGCCTTCGCGAAAGTCGGCAAAGGCAAAGGTACCCGTAGCGATCATATCCAGAAGTGTCCTCCTCATCGCTTCGACCAAAACTGCTCTCGGGGCCTTGGCCAAGAGCTGGTGCTTGAGCCCGCCTGGCCCCACAAGCTCGCAGAGAGGTAAGAACGGCGGATCTTTGAATGCCGAGTCGCCGATGTGAGTGTGAGCGTTTACGAAACGCGGGCAGATAATGCCCTGGAGTTCGGAATCAACCGGATCTTTGCCGATCTCTTTTATGATCCCTTCCCTTATGCACAAATAGCCCTCAAGGGGCCGAAAATCATCTCCGTGAATTATGGTGCCGGATAGGACAGTTTCGCGATTTCTAGACATCCTCATGCCCTCCTTCGTGGGAATCTATTTAGCTTCTCTTGATAGTTTCTCTTGATATCTTAAGCCGGAGCCTTCGTAGGAGAATCCCTTTGGACAGACCTTTTGTCTTCATCAACAGTGCCGTGAGCGCAGACGGCAAGATCAGCTCAATTTTACACAGACAGGTCCGGATATCGGGGAAGGAAGATCTGATCAGGGTCGATGAACTCAGGGCGTCGAGCGATGCGATCATGGTGGGTGTTGGAACCGTCCTGGCCGACGATCCTGGACTTAGGGTCAAATCAGAGCTGCTCCGCAAGGAAAAGCATGAAAGAGGCACATATGAAAATCCTTTGAGGATAGTGGCTGACAGCCTTGCTCGAACTCCTCAAGACGCCGAGGTTCTGGGAGCCGGATGCATTTTGGCGGTCTCAAGGGCTGCACCACCTGAGAGAGTGGCCACGCTCTCTGATAGGTGCAAGATTTTTGTCTCTGGCGAAAATCGCGTGGATCTGATAGGGCTTATGAGTTTTCTTCACGGAATTGGCGTTAAACGGCTTATGGTAGAGGGAGGCGCGATCCTAAACTGGAGCATGGTCAGTGCAGGCTTGGTTGACGAGATTTACGTTTACATCGGAAATATGCTGATTGGGGGAAAAGTTGCTCCATCCCTGGTGGGCGGAGACGGATTCTCTGTCAACTTTCCAAAACTGGAGCTTATCTCACTCGAGCAGCTCGGTGAAGGAGTTCTGCTCAGGTGGCGTGTCAATTGATGTGTCGATAACGATTGTGGAGTATCATTCTACCAAAGATGTTTCAATAATATTTGCTGTGTCGCATGATTATTATAGTATTATTTCGTTATTCAAGAATTCATAATTTATTTTAACTAATTACTTATATGCTCCTAAGTATATTATACAAAATGAATGCTCTTTTAATCTCGGCGACCATTCCTTCGGGTGAAGATGCCCGAACCGTCTCACCAAAGATACGCTTGATCGATGAGAAGAAGCCTTCAACTGCCCACCTTCTACCGTACTGATGCATTTGCTTCCAACCCTTGTAGCCCATTTTTTTGAATTCCAGAACCGCTGTTGACCTGGCTGATGCATCTTTACCTACTATCGCGTTCTCTCTGATCTTAATCCCTGGACAATCTACACCTTTCGATTTCATAAATTCAAATGCGTCGTTTGTGTCATATGCGCCATCCATCAACCCCTCCTCAATATTGACGTCTTTCAACAAAGGGCGCAAAACCTCGCTATCCAAGGTGTCTTCTTCGGTACTCTCTAAACCATATTCTCTTAAAGATGGAGATATTATCGAGGGGACAATTCTAAAAATAGAGGACCCGGATAAAAAAGAGATAGTGTGCCGAGATTTCTGTAATTTGGAGTTGCCCTGTATCCCAACATACTCAATCAGCATCCATAGATAAATACTTTTTAGCGGTCAGCCATTCTTCGTTGATATCGATGAGGATCGAAACCCCTAACCTCATGAACGAGCTCTCACTTGGGAAGGCACCGACTACCCTGGATCTTCTTTTCAGCTCCTTGTTGATCCTCTCCAGCCCGTTTGTAGTCCGAATCCTTCTCCAGTGACCTCTGGGGAATGCCCTGTAATTCCACAGACTGAATCTGAAGCGGTCGATAGTGTCAGCAGATTTCGCATAACCTCTTTCCCTCAATTCTTTCGCTAAGTCCTGTATCTTGATTTCGTCTTCCAGAGCGATCTTGATCTTATCGGCGATCTCCTTATGATACTTCTTGGCAACGTTTCTCAAGACCGCTCTTGAAAAGTGAACGTGACACATTTGCCATGAAGCACCAAGAAATGATTTCTCAACCGCTTTCTGGATTCCCTTATGACCATCTGATATCACGAGCTTTACTCCGGACAACCCACGATCCGCCAGATCTTGAAATAATCCCGACCAGAAGAGTTCATCTTCACTGTCAGCTATTCTTGCGCCGTATGTGTTTAGCTCCCACGTGAATTAATCCAAAATTGCCTAACCCATTTTGACCAGAAAAATTAAATAATATAATGATAATAATCCTCAAATGGGATTATGGACGAAGGAGAGATCAATAAGCAACTTCGGGAACAGAATGAGCTTTTAAAGCGTGAGAATGAGTTGCTTAAGGCAAAAATACGAGAACTTGAGGCTCGACTAGTTCAATATGAGAATGCACATACTCCACCAAGTCTAAGACGAGGGCGGAATCAAAGAATAAGTCAGGATAAGAACCTCAAGGGAAATCCCGGTCAAAAGAGTGGGCACAAAGGTTTAGCGAGACCTTATGCGACTCCAGATAAGCAAGTGGAAGTTACAATGGATCTGTGCCCAGATTGCGGAGCAGAACTTGGCCTTCCTTTTCGAATTGATTCGAAGATTATTGAAGAAATTCCGGAACCTCAACCTATCACCGTCACTGAATACAAAATCGCGCATTACAGATGTCCCTGCTGCCAAAAAGAAGTTGTTGCAGGCAATTCTGACTGCCCACACGAAGGTAAATTTGGTAAAAACATAATCTCACTGGCGACACTATTCAGATACGAAGATAGACTGCCTCACAGAAAAATCCGAGACGCTCTGAAGAGACTGTATGGGCTGAAAATAAGTCCTGCTACGATACTTGATTTAACCCGGCGCGCTGCTGATGCCGTTAGATCTGAATACGATGCGATTTTAAACAAAATTCGAGATGCTCCGATTCTCTACGTAGACGAAACGTCAATCCACGTCCAGGGAGAAAAACACTGGATCTGGACATTTACCACACAATCTGAGACATTTTTCGTGATTCGAAAGAGCCGAGGCATGAAGGTTCTGACGGAAGTTCTGACACGGAGATTCAAGGGAATAATCGTATGCGATGGGTGGAAACCTTATGCTAAATTCACAAATCGCTTGCAACGATGTTGGGCCCATCTACTTCGAGAATCGAAAGACCTTGCCGAGAAGTTCGAGGAAGCGATTCCGTTGCATGAAGCGCTAAAAACGCTTTATGAATCATTGACTAAAGCTCTGGAAAGTGATCCTCCACCAGAAATCCGAGCGGATTTATGGCATTCGGCACGAGAAGCGCTAAAGCAATGGATCATGAAAGAGTATCCTCTAGAAATAATCCAAAAATTCATCGGTAAAATTAGCAACGGATTCAATTACTGGTTCACGTTTATCATTAATCCGGGCGTAGAGCCGACCAATAATAGAGCAGAGAGAGCGTTGCGACCCCATGTCGTTTTGAGAAAGATCTTGGGCACGCTGCGCAATGAAAAAGGGACATCGATTCACGAGCGAATCATGACGGTGCTGGCAACCTGGGGACAGAAAGATCTGGATTGTCTCCAAATGCTAACGGCAAAGCTAACCAGCTAAACACATACCTTGCGCCAAGTATCTCGCGATAACCGTCATCTCTAACACCTGTGACGATCATGAAAGCTTTGGTAACATATCTTGATTCTGTTCTTACTTTGAAGTAGCTTGCATCTACATAAAGATAAGGAATAGGACGTTCGATAGGTTTCTTCAGGAATTCTTCTACCTTCTCGTCAAGCTCTTTGGATATCCTGGAAACGCTAGAGGCAGATAAATTCTCGATGCCAAATCGAGAGACAATATCTTGGATTCTCCTGGTTGAAACCCCCTGGAGATACGATTCGAGTACAGCGTTGACCAAAGCCTTCTCTACGCGCGAAAATCTGTCGAACACCTTGGTTTCGAAGGAAATTTCACGGAATTGAGGTTTCTTGAGTCGGAGCTCTCCAACTCGCGTCTTCAGAGATCTTTCCTTGTAGCCATTCCTATGTGCCTTTCGGGATTCGACTCTCTGATACGGTTCTGCATCTGCCTGTTGCGCCGCTTCTAGCTGCATTACAAGGTTCAAGAACCAGGTCAGAAGCTTCTTTAGTCCATCTTCCTGATCGATAAGGTAATCTTCCAAGAGTGCTATGGGTATCATGGTCCTGTGTCCTCCTTTTCTCAAGATTGGATAGGATACAGGGCCGATAATCATTCTTATTATCAAAGTACAGAAAAATCGTTACACTGCCAAAAAAGAACGCATAGAGCTCAAGGATGAGCCAATAACCTTTATTTTGTATTCTCTTATTGGAGTAGATTATCTATTGATTTCGAAGACTGATTGGGAAGAGAAATTTAGGGAATATGGTTTGATCTTTTCGTTTTATCTTACAGCAAGGCTCGAAAAAGCAAAAAAGGTCGACGGGGCCGAATTGATCCTTTATACAAAGATGGATCTCAAAGTATGACATACGATTCAATGACGTATAACATTTTAGAGCGGGCAAAAAGATATAGAGATAGAGCAACACGCTATCTTCAGAATTATGAATGGGAGCTAGAGAAAAAAGATAGAGAGAAAGCTGGCGAAGCTCTGTGGGGCGTACTCTCTTGCATTATTAATGCTATCTCTATTCTGGAGAACGGAAAACCCAAGATAACTCATAAAGATCTTACTGAGTTTGCAAGAGAGATTATTCTCGGTAAACTTGAAGAAGAAGATGCTAAGGCATTAGTTGTCGTATTTAGTAAAGCTGAGCGGTTTCATGCTAATTTCTACCATGCGTTTCTTCCTGATGATGAATTTAAAGATCTGGCTGCAAAAATTATAGCTCTTATCGAGCGTTTAGACCGTGTATTGGTAGACGAGCTTGAGCGATCTGCGGCTAAAATTACAAGCGATTAATTTAAAGATTCACTCACTCAGCCACAAGTTATTCAAAGTAAATTGTATAACCACCATACAGTTAGAACCCGTCATATTATTATAAATGTCTTTCCGACCTCGTTACCCGTTTACCTTGCGCTCCAGGTTCTTATTCAATGTTTTAGTTTAGTCGTTGGCCGATTATTCGTACTTGCTCAATAATCATAGGACTTACGCACTTGGCAGAATCTTCTTATATTGCATATGCTATATTAATACCAACAAGTCAAACGTTGCGGCGGCGGACCCCGCTGCAAGCAGGCGGGGCATGTTCCCGCCGCCGCCAAGTTAATCGAATTCAAGCAAACTCATTTGCATAAATCCTTCTTTTTCTTCCGTTGTTCCTTGCATTTCGACATAATTGCGAATTATGTCCGATAATATCCCATCACCTACCGTCCCAATATATCCCCCATCGCTCCAAAATTCGCTGCCCCAAAGTGCTTTTTTGATTTCAGGAAATCTTTTGAAAATTTCTCTTGCGGTTATGCTTTTTATTATTTGCATAATCCTTGATGGCGAATGCTTTGGAGCTGCTCCAACGAAAATATGTATGTGATCTCCATCAGTCCCAATGGCATCAAATACAAATTGATATCGTTCTCCCAATTCTGAGCAAATATACTTGAAATATTCAATCTTATTATTTCCAGAAAGTAATTTCTTTCTATACTTTATACATAGAACCATGTGATACCTAATTTTGTACACGCAATGATTCGCCCTTCCTAATTTAACCATAAGCCGAATATGCAACTACCCTTAAGTCGGTTTTCATGCTCATCCCCGCAGCAAGCTGCGGGGTATTCACTTAAAAATAAATGGGATAGGGCTGAACTTGAATCCTTCCAAGTGCGATGATCTTGATTATATTCACTTTCTGATAGCATCAGTAGATGTTTTTACCTGTACTGAGGCTGCAAGGTGCCAGCCAGTAGGAGAAAATAGTCCATCGCATGATGCATTTACCCGTCTTCTACAAAGACAGCCTCCAGATACGGATACGTTGTGGAATGAGGTAAAGGATATTGTTCAGCCTCAAAATGGTTTCTTGGTTATTGACGATACGACGTTGGACAAGCCATATGCTAAAAATATGAGCCTAGTCTATCATCAATGGAGTGGAAAACAGCATCGATTGGTGAATGGAATCAATATTTGTACGTTGCTGTGGACAGATGGAAACGCTATAATTCCCGTTGATTTCCGAATCTACGATATAGATGTCGACGGCAAGACAAAAAATGATCATTTTCGAGATATGCTTGCCAAAGCAAAAGAACGGCGTTTTCAGCCCTGTATTGTTCTCTTCGATAGCTGGTATGCCAGTGTAGATAATCTCAAAACCATACGAAAGTCTGGATGGCACTGGCTGACCCGATTGAAGAAAAATAGGCTAGTGAATCCGAATAACACCAAAAATATGCAAATTCAGGAGATAGAGATACCGCTGCAAGGCAGGGAAGTGCATTTAAAAGCTTATGGTTTTATAAAAGTATTCCGGATAGTCTCTAATGACGGTGACATAGGATACTGGGCAACTGACGTGCTGGAGATAGACGAAGCTAAACGCGAAAAATTTGGTGGATATTCCTGGAAGATTGAGGAATATCACAGAGGCATAAAGCAATTCTGTGGAGTCGAAAGCTGTCAAGCAAGAAAAAGTCAGTCCCAGAGAGCACACATAATGTTCTCCCTGAGAGCGTTTCTCAGATTAGAAGTAGAAAGGCTTAGAATAGGAATAAGTTGGTTCGAATCTAAGCGAAGAATTATTCGCGAGTCAATTCGCGAATATATAAAATATCCTTATTATTCATTGTCGAAAGATTCAACTGCGTAAGTCCTACTCTAGAAGAAATCCCTTCGCGCTCCACGCCACTAGATATCGCGGATCAAACTCTATGACCTTATCTAAAGCCTTCAAGGTCTCTTCCTTCCGGTCAACATACGAAAGGGCCTGAGCCTTGGCCATCCAGACAAACGATCGCTCTTTGGTGTCGTTAGCCGGTATCAGCTCAAGCGATCTGTCAAAAGCTTGAAGGGACTCGTTTGTCCTTCCCATCAGTGTGAGAAACTCGCCTTTCCGCTCCCATGTGTCGAGGTTCTTGGGATCGATCAGAGTGACCTTGTCCAGGGACTGCAGGCCCTCTTCCCATCTGCCAAGGTGCATAAATGCTTCAGCCTTGTTTCTCCAGGCGCTTACGTTCTTAGGGTCTTTCTCTGTAGTCTTGTTGAGGATCGCCAGGGCACTCTCATAAGCCTGGTTGGACTCATTTTGCTTGCCCAGACTGCTTAAAGCAAGACCTTTGTTCATCCAGGTTATGGCATCTTGTGGATTCTTCTTCAGGTCTTCATCCAGGTGAGCGATCGCCTTCTCGTAGGTCTTGGATGATTCATTTTCTTTCCCCAAAACCTGAAGCTCCAAAGCTTTGCGAATCCAAACTGTTTCATTCCTGGGATCTATCTTCGAGGCGTTGTCGTAAGCCGAAATTGCCTCTTCTGTGGAACCATTTATCGAAAACTCTCTGGCTTTGGTCATCCAATAGGCAGTGGTATTCTCCTGCGCCACAGCAGATGTATTGTCCCCTAAATCCTTAGCCTTGGCATATGCAACATTTGCCTCAGCCTGTTGGCCGAGTGCCTTCAGAGCATCGCCCTTCAAGCTCCAAACTTGTGCATCTTTTGGATCTATCTGCAGTGCACCATCAAACGCCTTGACTGCAGCATCGTACCTTTGCAAATCTCTGGCAAGAAGAACTCCCTTCATCTTCCAGGCCATTTCGTCCTTAGGATCGATTTTGCTGGCGTTATCAAAAGCCTTTACAGCTTCTTCTACATTGCCTATGTTGTTAAGAAGTATTCCCTTTCCTACCCATAGAGTTGCATTTCTGGGATCTGCCTCCAGCGTTTTATTTGTGATCTCCAGGGCCTTATGATATGCCTGGTTGGATTCAGGTGTCCTGTTTAGCCTTGACAGCGCATTGGCTTTGTTAATCCAAGCGAGGGAATTCTCAGGATCTTTCTGAATGGCCTTTTCGTACGCTTGAAGGGCCTGTTCATTGGAACCGTTTGTACTCAGTTCGTAACCTTTTTTCAGCCAGTAACCTGTGGTGTTCTCCTGCGCCAGAGCAGAGGCGCAGAGCATAGCTATCGCTAACAGAGCGATAGCAAATTTGATTTTCATTTACAAACCTCCTTTATCGACTTTTCAAACCCTCAAAAAAATTTATTGCGGCTGGCTCACATATCCCAGCCCCTTAGCTTTGATGAAAGCTGCATCCGCCTCGACCAGATGGCCCAATGCCTTCAAAGCCGTGCCTTTGTAATACCAGACTTCTCCATCCAAAGAATACTGCTTGAGGGATTCATCGCAGTCCTTGATGGCACTATCGTAGGCCGTTAAAGCCTCATCGCGTTTGCTCATCTTATCTAAGACATTGCCTTTCCCAATCCATACCTTGATCTTCGAGTAGTTGTTGGGTGCTGTTTCGATGGCCTTGTCATATGCTTTGAGTGACTCGTTGTATCTTCCCATGTCCCTTAGTGCATCGCCCTCAGCGGTCCATGCTTCGAAGGCTTTCCAGCTCACCAGCTTTATGGATTTGTTAAATGCCTCCAGCGATTGATTGTATTCGCCAAGCTTGGCAAGAACGCTACCTTTTCCTCGCCAGGCGCTGGCCAGATAAAAGGTATCTAGACTACTGTTTGTGGAATAGTTCAGCCCGATAGCTTTATCGTAGATTGCCTTTGCTTCTTCGTATCTGCCTGCCTTCACGAGCACATCGGCTTTGGAGATCCAAGCAAAGGCTTTACCCGAAGCTGTAGGCACTGATTGAACGGCTTTGGATGCATTTTCAAAGGCACTGGCAGAATCGTTGTACTTCCCCATCCTATCGAGAGCCTGACCTTTGAACATCCAGGCATCGTAGTTTCTGGGATCTATCTGAACAGCATTATCAAAGGCTTTAAATGATTCATCAATCCTTCCTGCCTGCTGTAGAGTAACGCCCTTGGATAGCCATAGTTCCGTCAATACTTCGGTTCTATTACTGTGACCTGGGTATATTTCGGTGTATCTATCTATGTTCTCGATGGCTTTGTCGTCGGCTTCAAGAGACTCATTGTACTTGCCCATCACAAAGAGGGTGCTGCCTCTGAAATCCCAGGCGTTTGGATTTTTAGGATCTATTTGAAGGGCTTTATCCAGAGAGTCTAAGGATCGGTTATAATCCTCCTTATTAGAAAAGCCCATCTCAAACAGCACAAACCCTTTTACAATTAAAGCATCGACGTTCTTCGGATCTATTTTCAGAACCTCATCGTACGCTGACAACGACTGGGATAAGTTGAACATGCCGAGATCGTTCTTTGAAAGTTCCATTTGGGTCAATACATTGGCCTTTCCAAGTCGGGCATTGACATCCTTCGGGTTTTTACTGATGCTCTCGTTGTAGAGCTGGAGAGCTTTGTTCAGGGCCTGGATGCCCTGCTCTTTGGACCCGTTTACTATCAGCTCTCTGCCCTTTTTGAACCAATCATCTGCAGTCTTCTCCTGCGCCACAGCACAGGTGCAAAGCATAGCTATCGCTAACAAAGCGATAATAAATCCGACTTTCATTTACAAACCTCCTTTATTTACCTCGAAAAAATGTTGCGGGCTAACCACTGTAGCCCAGCTCCATGGCTTTTGCGAAGGCGGCGTCTGCCTCTGAGGTGCGGCCCAGCGCCTTCAGGATACTACCTCTGTTGTTCCAGAACGTTTGGTTCAGAGGATACGGATCGAAAGTGAAAGATATCGCCCGGTCAAGAGGCGTGGCATTGTTGAAGGCCGTGATGGCCTTGTCTGAAGCACCAACGGCTGAGCCGTAAGCCGCCAGCGCCTCCTCGCGCTTGCCCAGCTTGATCAGAGAATCTCCTTTGCCCTTCTGGGCATGGGCGATTCCTGCGTCTGCGAAATCCGAATAAAGTTTTAGGGCCCGGTCGTATGCAATGATCGCATCGTCGTATCTGCCGGAGGCTAACAAGGCATCGCCCTCGCCCGTCCAGGCGTAGGGTGCTTTATCTGAGTTAAGCTCGATCGCTTTGTCAAAGGCCTGCATTGACTCGTTGTACTTCCCCAGGCTGGCCAGGGCATTGCCTCGACCCCGCCAGGCATCGGCCAGTTGGCGATTTGAGCCCTCGCCGGTGAAGTTCAGGCCGATTATTTTTTCGTAGATCTGGTCAGCCTCTTCGTACCGGCCCATCTGCATGAGAACATAGCCCTCTTTTTCCAATGGGAATGCTTCAAGCTCTGGCCTTGAGCTGGCGGTGCCGATGGCTACTGCTCCATCTAAAGCCTGAAGAGACTCATTGTATCTTCCAACTGATGCGAGAAGTTCCCCCTTAAAGACCCAAGCATCGTAGTTTCCGGCAAGGTCTATTTGAACAGCCTTATCTACAGCCTCCAGGGATTCGTTGTATCTCATAAGCTGCCAGAGCGAGATGGACCTGGAGGTCCAGATGTACGATGAAAACTCGGTTTGATTGAGACGACTATCTTGCCTGTAGCTGCCTATGTTCTCTATGGCCTTGTCGTAGGCCTCCAGGGACTCGTTATACCTCTTTATCAGGGAGAACACTTCGCCTTTCAGCTCCCAGGCATTGGGATTTTTAGGGTCTATTTGGAGAGCCTTGTTGACGATCTCCATAGATTCGTTGAGTTTGCTCTGGTTGTTTGTGATGGTGGCCAGGACGTTGAGGCTGCGCACTTTGGCAATGTAAAGAGTGGCATTGTTTGGCTCAAGATCTATGGCCCTGTCATATGCATCAATGGCCTTTTCGTAAGATCCGTTTATTTCCAGCACCCGTCCTTCCTTCAGCCAATAGTCTGCAGTCTTCCCCTGCATCACATTAGACGTATTGTAGCCCAGCAACTTTGCCTTTGCATATGCAGCATCCGCCTCAGCCTTTTGGCCGAGGGCCAGCAGAGAATTGCCTCTGCCCTTCATGGCGATCGTATCAGATGGGTTAAGTTCCAGGGCTTTGTCAAAAGCCTTGAGTGCCTCCGCATGTTCACCCATCTTTTCGAGAACGCTGCCCTTAGCTCCCCAGACTATGGCAGCGTATATGGTGTCGTTGGCAGGCATAGTCTCAATGACCTTATCGTAGGCTGCGACTGATTCGTTATATCTGCCTAGGTCACCGAGGACGCCGGCACTATACAGCCGGGCCTCCAGGCCGGTGAAATTTGGATCAAGTTCTATGGCTTTGCTGTAGTCGTTTAAAGCCTCCTCGCGCTTACTTCTGGCCTCGTCTAGCTTGCCAGAATCGTTGAGGATGTTGCCCAAGCTGACTAAAGTATTGGCCCTGCCATCCCAGGCCAAAGCGAGGGTCCTTGTATCATTGGCAGGTATCAGCTCGATAGCCTTGTCAAAAGCATTCAGAGACTCGTTATACTTGCTGAGGTTCTTGTTGAAAGTGGCCAGGGAACCGAGAGAATAGCCTTTGTCTTCCCAGGCCTCACCATAATTGGGATTTATTTCGATGGCCTTATCGTAAGCCCTTATGGCATCTTCAAAGGTATTGGTGCGATCCTGACCTTGCAATCTGTTTGCGATCAGATCCAGAGCCTTGCCCTTGTGCAGCCAAGCCTCGGCAAACTTTGGATTCAACTCGGTGACTTTGCTGAAAGCAATGGCCGCCTCATCGATCCGATAAAGCCTTTCCAAAACCAGACCTTTAGTCTGCCATGCCGCCGCATCCTTGGGATTTTTCTTCAAAGTTTCATTGGTCGAGTTAAGTGCTTTATAATATGTCTGGATTGATTCGTTATAAGAACCGTTTATATCCAGCTCCTGGCCTTTCTTCAGCCAGTAGTCTGCGGTTTTCTCTTGCGCCATAGCAGTGAAGCATAGTGCAACCAGCGACATCAATACAATAGCGAAACTGGCTTTCGCCAACTTATTTCGTTTAATGAAATCACTCTCCTATTTCTTCGGTACGCGCCGAAGGGCGACCGAAGTCAAATAATTGGGGCACTAAGCCCCCACTCTTCCCTACCCACTATGCCGTACTTATTTACGACATGCGACGTACTCGACATTCAACGAATATAAATCTTGCGGATGTCGTGGTTCGTCTAGAAAATTTACACGAGGTTCTCATCTCCCGTATGAAATTGACCGGTCGATAGCTTCTTTATAGCTCACTTGGCTCCAGAGGATGGCGGTGAAAGGCAGGCTTTCCTAGCACACATAAAGTTAGAAGAAAGGGGCTGCTTGATACCATGTGGCCTCTATTCTTTCAACACGAACTCTCGTGGCCATTGCTCAGTTTCCTCAAAACCAGTTTTTACGTAGCAGATCTCATCATATCGATTCTGGATCATCTCCTCTACGTCCGAGATCCTGACCCTAAAGACTTCGGCCAGGATTTCCTTAGCGGCCTGGAGTTCCAGGACCCTCAGATCCACTTTGCGAGGCAACGAGCTGTGTCCAATTACCCGCCATTTTTGCGGCCATCTTATTCCCTCAAGAACTCCTGCCATAATTAGCTATTACTATGTGTAGGAATAAGTACTTTTGCTGGAAATTAATTTCAGAAAACCATTTTTACATAAAAGAAATTATGAATAAGATACAAAATATGGAATTTTACAAAGATAGGAACGTTTGCCCGGGCTCACTCATTTTTCAGTTCATGCCTTTCCAATGAATCATTACTGCATACGTCACCTTATGGGTGATCTCTTCGGGCGACGATATCACCTTTTGCAATCGCCCGTTGCATTGCAAATGGCACTATGATGCGTGATTTGAGGAGGTCTATTTATCGGATTCCTTGTTGGATACACTGGAGAATCCTTTATTAATTTCAGTCATTGGGCTTGTCCTCAAACCTTCAGGCAAGAGGAGACCCTCGCGTAATCATAATTGCAGAATCAGCATCCACAGGCATGCGTGAAATTATATAGTCTAAAACTTATTGGCCATCCTTACAAGACTGGAGGTAATGAAGACTGTTTAGCCTTATGTTCTTCCCCTGCAACGTGATAGTCCGACCGCGCAAATGTCGCCATCATCTTCCTGACCAAAAGTTCCATCAATCCCTTCCAGCAATCCTCTCGCTCATGGCTATTCATCCCATTGATTTCAGGTATGGAACCCCGGAGATGAAGGCAATCTGGGAGGAAGACTTCAGGCTCAGATGTCTCTTCAAAGTCGAAGCCGCCCTTGCGAAGGCCGAAGAAGAGGTCGGGCTGCTTCCAAAAGGCACTGCTGCAGATATCGCCGAGGCTGCTCTGAATGCAAGCCCAGAACGTGCCAAGCAGATCGAGGATGAGATCGGCCACGACATGATGGCTACTGTCCTTGCGATGGCCGAAGTCTGCCCGCGCTCAGGCGAATGGATTCACCTTGGAGCGACATCCAACGATATCCTAGACACTGCGACGGGCCTGCAGATCAAGGCATCCTTGGATGTTCTTGAGCCGAAGCTGAAGAAACTGCTTTCGATTCTTCTGGATATGGCCATGAAGAACAAGAACCTAGTCTGCGCCGGACGAACCCACGGGCAGATCGCCGTGCCCACGACTTATGGACTTCGGTTTGCCATCTGGGCCTCGGAGATTGCGCGACACATCGATAGGCTGCAGCAGCTCCGGCCCCGGGTGGCTGTAGGCAAGACGAGCGGAGCCGTGGGAACCCAGGCGGCCTACGGACCTCACGGCATGGAGATCCAGACCAAGGTGATGCAGAATCTGGGGTTAAACGAGGTGGACGTCTCCAACCAGGTCATCCAGCGTGACAGACATGCTGAGATGATCTGTTGGATGGCGCTTGTCGCTTCCACCCTGGACAAGATCTTCGTTGAGATACGGACTCTGCAGAGGACTGAGATTGCGGAGGTCGAAGAGGGCTTCGGAAAGAAGCAGGTTGGATCGAGCACCATGCCCCACAAGCGGAACCCCATAAAATCAGAGCAGATCTGCGGCCTGTCGCGAATAGTCCGCGCCCAGGTCCTACCGGCCTTCGAGAATATCCCCCTCTGGGACGAGAGGGACCTGACCAACTCGAGCTGCGAGCGCGTAGAGTTCCCGGAGGCGTTTGTCCTCACTGATCACCTGCTCACCCTAGCGGCTCGGGTCCTTTCAAACCTCCGGCTACGACCGGAGAACATCGAGAAGAACCTGATGCTTCTCCATGGCCTGAACATGGCGGAGAACGTCATGGTCGAGCTGGCAAAGAAAGGCGTGGGACGCCAGCAGGCCCACGAGATCATGAGACTATCCTCAATGAAGGCTTTCGAGGAGAAGAGAGAGCTTGCGGACGTCCTTTTGGAGCAAGCGACTGTGACAGAGCACATCTCTCCGGACGAGATACACAGCCTTCTCGATCCGCACAGGTACATAGGAACGGCCGTGCAGCAGGTTGAGCGGCTGAATGCTAAGCTGCAGAGCTATTTGACTTGAGCTGAACGATGAAGCGATCAAAGGATGGAAGAGGACAAGACTGAAGACGACGATGGCAGAAGAGAACAAGAGCAGAAGGAGCCGGGAAATCTATAATAACCGGCCTTAACACTCTTTTTTTTGTGTTTCCCAGGGTGTACCTTCTAAAACCCGGATCGATTCTGAAAAACGACTCCGGCACAATCCTCGATGCCAGGTCGTCGGTGACCCTGATATCCACAGGCACTCGGAGGATAATTGTCGATACCGGCCTAAAGGGCGAGGAGAAGATAATTCTCAAGGGCCTTGCAGAGAGGGGGCTAAATCCAGAGGATATCGACTCGGTGATCAATACGCACACTCATTGGGACCACACCGGAAACAACTTTCTATTCTCCAGAGCCGGGATCATTTCCCCCAAAGAAGGGGATCAGATTGCTCCAGGTGTAAAGATCATAGAAACACCGGGCCATAGCACGGACAGCATATCAGTTGTCGTTGAATCCCAAAATGTAGTGGTCTTGGCCGGAGATGCTCTGCCAACCTTTAGCAACTACATTAAGGGCGTTCCACCGGCCCATCATGTCGATAGAGGAATGGCCTGCAGAAGCATGTCCAGGATCCTGAATATCGCGGATGTTGTGGTACCTGGCCATGACCGTCCCTTTTCTGTGCAGGATAAAGCTTATACCAGTTTCCAGTATTAAAGGCAAGAATCAATTAGGAGTTCAGTTCAGGAATTTTGCAAAGGAAATATGGCAAAATATTTAGCTGGATCTCAAGCATCTGCCGGACCATTAGATCCAAAAGCCGGAAAAAAGGCAATCTATAAATAGTTGCAAAAGTATAATACATTCAAATGCAGCTAAAATTGACATCAAAGGAAAGGTTAGTTCTTTACGGTCTTGCCAGATATCCTGGTTTAAGCGACATAGATCTAGCTTCAAAGATAGGTGTGGACAGATCAACCATATTCAAGAGCAAGAGAAAGTTCCGCGAATGGCAGTTGATCAAGCTTCTGAACGTCCCATCGGGAGAAGCTGTTGGAGCCGAGATCCTAACTACGGTTTTCGTGAAGTACAAGCCTACCGCTCCCTTTGAGGCCAGAAAAGGGACCAAGGCATTCGAGGGTTGGATGAACTACCCCAACTGTGTGTCTCATACATCCACGGACACAGATTCAGTCTCAACGTTTTACTCCAGGAGCCTGACCGACTTCAGAGCTATCTTTGACCCATTCATGGATGAGTACTATGGGAACGACTTCGTCGAGGACATCAAGTACTTCCACTATCCATTCCAGATCACCCGCTACTCGGCTGACGCTTCTCTGGCAGTGGACAGCATCTTCGAGCTGGGAAGGACCGACCAGCCTGAGGAAGAATTCCTGGCAAAGTCTGAATCGTCTGAGGACTCGAAGTTAACAGAGAAGGATAAGCTGACACTCTACGCCTTTGTGAAATATCCAATGCTCTCCGATCTGGAGCTTTCCAGGCGCACCGGCATATCCCGACCCACTATCTCCGGCAAGAGGACCAAATTCTTCCAGAGCGGCCTTCTCGGTAGAGAAGCCTATATAGACTGGCAGAAGGTCTGCTGCGAGCTGATGTCCTTCTATCATGTTAAGATACGCCATGGACATTCTCAAGAGGATCTGTCCAGGGTCTACAAAGCCTTCCGTAAAGTCGGAGCCCCACTCTTTAGCTACATGCAGCCCGGAGAGATCTTTGGAGCCTTCCTCTCCACGGGCTATACAGATCTCAAGAGCCGCCTGGACGCTGAGGTCAGAGGCCTGGCCACTGAGGGACTGATCAGCGAACGCCCCATGCTGGTCATTATGCCCCTGAACAACATCAAGATGACCAAGATCGATTATGCCCCAATGGTTGGGCAGATGCTGGGCGTATCCAAAGAGATATGAGCAGTGAGGTTGCCATCGTCTGCACAACTGCAGACCCGGCCAGCCTGAACATAGCGAGGAGCCTGCTCGATCTGACAGTGTGGGAGGATCATGGTGGCTATCGATCCTCCGGGCACAATCGCCTGGTCATCCACGACCAGCAACAGACTGCTCTGCACAGCCTTGAAGAACGCCTCGACGAACTGGGACTCAAGCCCGAGTTGGTGGTCTTCGCCTGCCGGCACGTGGCTAAAGTTGAGATTCCATGGCTAGGAGGCCACTTTACAGGAGAGTTCGCCCCCGATGATGCCAGCAAAAGGAGGCTCTCGGCGGCATCACCTTCAGGCTTGCGATCTTTTCTTCGTAATGTAGCCAAGGTGGCTCCAGAAGGTTTTAGGGTATCTGCGGAGGCAACTCACCACGGACCTACCGACATGAAGACTCCATGCTTTTTCGCTGAGATAGGAAGCTCTGAAAAGCAGTGGTCAGATCCACGGGCTGGAGAGTCGGTGGCCAGGTCGATACTAGGCATTGAGTCCCGTGAGCTTCCCGTTTTCCTCGGGATCGGTGGTGGACATTACGTTCCCAGGCAGACAAGTCTGATGCTTGAGGCGGAGATAGCCTTCGGCCACATGTTCTCCAGCTACCAAGTGGAGTCCCTTGATCAGAAAGTGCTGGAAGAGGCCCGGGAGAAGTCGTGTGCAAGCTATGCGTACCTGGATCGAAAGTCACTGCACCGAGAAAACAGGGACAGATTTTCTAAGATCCTGGAAGAGATAGGCTTGCCTGTGCTCAGGAGCAAGGAGATTCGTGCCAGATTCCCGGATGAAAGAGCGGTCTGATGCGATCTCATTCTAAAAAGCCAGAGACACCGAATAATTGAGTTATATTTTTCAAGTCTATGCACGCCTTCGCCATCTGGGTCACAATTTCCTATATCTAAAAAAGAATATTTCGACTATTAATCGGATTTTTATGGGAATATATTGCATATGTCAGACTTCTTAGTTAGATTTAGTCCAAAAGATAGAAATATCAGCACAAAAGCTATATACTCAAAGATGTGTATGTGTTGCTATATATTAAAATTAAGTGAAATGCCTATATTGTCATACAGGGGTGTATTCGAGGATGGCCGACTCATCGGTTCTCAAGCCTCACCTTCCCGACAGAGCGCTTGAGCTCATTGGCTCCAAAAGAGAGGGGTTGCTACAGTCCGAGCTGAGAAAGCTACTGGGCATCGAGAGCAGTAAGTGTTCAAAAATAGTGTCCAAGCTGATGAGTTCAGGGCTAATAAAACGTAACAGCGTGTCTGCAAGAGGATGCCGTACCTATCTGCTAAGGCGGACTGCTCCCAGACCAAGTGATTCTCCCGTTCTAAATCACATCGATAGATACTTAACTGAGATCTATCTGCTATACCTGATGCGCGGCAACATGAACTAGCGCCGCTTTCGGAGACTGGCATTGAAGGTTTTCTTAGAGCTGATGCGGCCTTTCAACTGCCTGATGGCAGGTTTTGCTGCTATCATTGGGCTGCTAATGGCCGGCGGCAGGGACGTGCAGCCTGCATTGCTGATCTTCTTTGCAGTGTTCTTGGTGACAGGGGCAGGGAACGCAGTAAACGACTACTTTGACCGGGAGATAGATGCTGTCAACAGGCCGGATCGACCAGTACCTAGCCTTCGCGTGACACCTAAGCAAGCGCTGATGTGGTCGTATGTTCTTTTTGCCGCAGGCTGCATCCTTGCCGGCCTGCTGAACTGGCTCTGCCTTGTCATCGCCGTTGCTAACTCGGCTCTCCTGTACCTTTACGCAAGAAACCTGAAGACTACACTCTTGATGGGCAACATCTGCGTTGCCTACCTGACGGGCTCTACCTTCCTGTTTGGCGGAGCTGTTCTTGGCTATGCCGGCATGACCGCGGTCCTCATTCCCTTCTGGCTGTCCTCCCTGGCCACAATGAGCCGAGAGATCATGAAGGACGTCGAGGATATGGAAGGAGATAGTCGTGCGGGTGCTAGAACACTGCCCATATTGGCCGGTGAGAAGCTATCCGGAGTCGTGGCAGCAATCTTCGCGCTCATCGCCGTCGTTTTGAGTTACCAGCCGGGCTATGGGACGACCTATTTGGTCATCGTGACTTTAGCAGACGTCTTTCTGGCGGGTTCTGTTTGGAAGATCGTAAGAAAAGACGCATCCGGGTCTCAGCGGGCTCTGAAGCTAGGGATGGCAGTGGCGCTCCTGGCCTTCCTGGCTGCAGCCTTGAGACACACTCTCATCTGAACTACATCACAAACAACGTCACATGAAGGCAAATAAGCGAGTACTTTAGCGGAGAGAATGACAGAAATTGCTCTGTCGCGTATTGGCCGTCAATCCGCATACACAATCGAATTTTGGCTTTTGACAAGTTCATCGAATATCTTCCAGGTGGACCCGCACTACTTCTAGAGGACATACTCCTTATACCGGACCTTATACCTGCTGTGTTGCGTAACTCAAGACCATGATGCTGACAGATGTCGATTTTGCTCATTTTACCTTTCATTACTGATATGCCACGATGCATATCGATTTTAGCAGAGTTATTCAACACAGCACTTATACCGGACAATTCGGCGAAACCTTCCTGAAAGGTAGCATTCTTACGACTCTTGCACGAAGGCCTCATACATTCTCCCATACGATCTATATAAATATTATTTAATTATGATAAAACTTAACCGCTAACTTCAGATACCTACAAGAGATCCTTTCTCAGTAGTCGTGATTCGCGACAAACGCAGAAATCGATCCTAGTTTTTCACACCTTTTTGACTTATATACATTAGCGGTAACCAAGCCGCAGCCTAATCCTTAATGCTCGATAAGCTGTGCGATATTTCTGAGGTATATCGATAATTAAAGAATATCTTTGAAGATGTATGCATCTTTTCTGAGATTTGTCCACAGTTGATTATGCAACTGCAAATATCGGCCTAAATGCTCTTCTGGCTAACGGCACAATCGCATTTCCCAGTGATGGTGGCAGGGCACATTGTATCATAACATTTATATATTATAGAGTACATGTACCCTGTGAGACCCACCATGACGATAATAGCTACCACTTTCTTAAACCTACCGTTCGCTAATCAGATATTGAACGCCTTTGACGAGTACTCCAACGAGTATGAATTCACAGCAAATGGCGTATTTCGTAGAATCAATTCTCCTGCTTGTCCATGCTGTGGAAAACAGATGAGCCACAACGGCTATAACAGATATTCTATACTTGATTTGGTAAACATAAAGCTTGGCAAATATATTTGCACGAAATGTAATATGTCTTTGCAGGAGAATAATACATTCTGGGAGAAGATGAAATTTGAATTTAGCCAGATTATTACGGGTCTATACCAGGTATTGAGAGACCATAATGTTTCGTTTGAAGGCGTATCCGAGGTAATGGATTATCTTATTCCGCAAAGCAGAGATACGATCAGCAGAAACTTCACAGACTCGGTTGCTAGTGTTCAGTTGCCAGAAGATTCGCCGATTCAAATTGTTCATTACGATGAGCAACATCCTAAGGCGGGTCGATCACAGAAGTATCGGTTAACTCTGCTGAATGGGGTGAGCCATAACGTTATTGCAGAAGAGCTTTCTGATAATAAGACTCAAGAGACCATTAAGCAATTTTTTGCGAAGAATTTGAAAGACATTATAGAAAAGTCAACACCGATATTTATAGTAACGGATTTAGGTAGAGGGTATGCAGAGCTGATTAGAGACGTTTTTAAAGGTAACGCAATCCATCAATACTGTATCTTCCATCTAAACCAAATAATTGCCAACGAATTTTCGAAACAAGCACCTATGAAAGACGAATTAGTAAAATACATGCTATTTAATATATTTTATGATCGAGAAGATGAGCTGAATTATTTGAGAAAAGTCGTAGAGGAAGAAGCATCAATAAACTTTAAAGATGAAAAGGAAGAAAAAGAGTGGCTTAAGAGGGCAAAGATCAGGTTTAGCGGCTTTTTGCATGAACAAGAATTGAAGCGACGGCGTGCCCACAAGAATCTGAGGCTTAGGACATATTATGAATCTCACGTGATAATGAGCAATTTATTGGATAATATAAATAATTTTGAAATTATTGTTCAGAAACGACTGAGGAAGCTCCAAAAGGATTGGAATCATTTTACAGCCTTTCAGCGAATTGATGATGCTCCTGCTACCAATAACGCTATCGAGAACTACTATTCCACAAGCTTAAAAGGGCAGAATAAGAAACAGCTTAGAACCGATAGCGGCATCAACACCCACATGAAGCTCTCATCCATGAAGCGTTTTGGCATGATCGGCAAACCCAAAATCACGTTTCTTGAGGCTGTCCTAAAAACAATTCCATTTAGGGCGGCTGGATAATTAATTAAATGTTATTAAAGATTTAATAATAACTTAGCAGATGCTATTAAAAGGATGGATTGATTTTTAATATTATTATTAATTATTTTTGAAAAATAACCATATTTGGAGCAATTGATGGGCGATTTCTGCAAAATCGTCCATTAATTTAAAAAGACGATCCTAGAAAATACGTTTTTCACTGCCTTTTGAG
>CAVWIG010000018.1:0-196030 GCA_963754945.1 Methanotrichaceae archaeon | reverse complement strand
TTTATGTAACAACTGTCGCAAGAGCTGGAGTAAAATTCATGATGAATTCGGTCGTTTACAACCTGGAACAGTTGAAATATTTAGTGCATAAACAAACAGCCTAGCGGAAGCTCTCTAAAAAAGCGCAAAAATTAGAAACAACAAGGTAAATTGAAATCTAATAAGCCAATTTAGGGGTGAAATATGCTAAAAAACCACTATAAAGATTGAAAATATTAACGCAAGAATTTAAGGCTTCATTAACCAACACTAAATCGAAACCCTCCAAGAGGTGTGCGAAGATTTTTTATTGAATAATCCATACGGCATTTTCATCCCTCCACCGAAAACAACAGTCTTGCATTATGAAAAATCTTTGTACAAAAAAAACTAGAAAGATACGAAAGGAGTATCCTGCGCCCTACTGACCTATTAGGGATACTAATCCCCGTCCTTGTCTGCAGTAATCCTTATTCTGCCTTCCCTGGCCAGCTCCTCAAGAATAGGGTTCAGTAATGCATATCTCATCCCCGTGCGTGCCCTCAATCTGCTTCGCTCCATCTTACCGCCATTGTTTGCCTATATCAAGAGGATACGATAAGGTATTTTTAAATAGCTCCTTTTCGTATGTTAGAATGCCCTGAAAAAGGGATGAGGTGAATGCGTAATGCTTTTCATTGCATTGGCTAAGTTCAAGAAAAAGCTGAGCAAGGAAGTTATTGCTGAGAACCTGAAGGATATAGAAGACGACACGAAAGGACAGGTTCGATACCTGGGCATCTACTGGACGCTCGGAAGGTACGATACCGTCGTGCTATTTGAAGCCCCCAATGAAAAAGTAGCGATGAATATGGCCTTAAAAAGGGCGGACCGGATGGATATAGAGACTCTCGTGGCCGTACCAGCCGACGAAAAGAGTCCCGCAGGACCGGCTTAACCTGGTTGTTGATGCATTCCGCCCCGAGAAATGGATACCAACTTTGAGGTATAATTAGAATAGCTCAAGCGAAGGGATACCAACCTCCAATAAGGACTTAACCATCTGGTCCCTCTGGCATCCTAATCCCTTCGTCTTCAGATATCCGTCGATCTATTTTGTAAGTACCAGTCATATTATCTCCTAAGCCACTCATCCTAAATACGTCTGAGAACAATTGGGCGGTTTCAAGCGAAGGGACACACCAATCTATCTGCCATCACGCCATCAGTTCTTCCTAGTGTCGCGTCAGCTATCTAGTGTCGGATAAAGCCAAGATAGTTTGACTCTTGCATCTCTGTGGCGAATTACTTCGTGACACTTCAATATTGACGCGACACTAGTCTCCCTTCGCCTATTTCCAGGGCACGGTTCGGCCATCCCCGTCCCTCGACATATGGAATGGAGGCGGTAGATCAAATAGCAAACTGCTGATCAGCTCAAAAAATGAAAACAAAGTAGATCTGTCTTTCAAAATTATAGCCCTTTGCTTCGAATGTCTCAGGGCCGCACGCCTCTCGGTCTTGAGCACCTTGTCTTATGGTCCATCATGCCGGAAGATAGCCTATTCTAGGGCTTTTTAGAAATTATTAATATACAGAGATAAAATATAAAGTCGATAAAAAAAGGAGGGCGTTTTGCCCTCAAGCATTGTAGTGCCTCATACCTCTGTTCCTATTGTTTTCAACTACCGCCCCCATAGTGTGCGCTTCCTCTTTTTACGACTTCCTCGATGAGACGCGACATCTCGAAATCGTTGAACCTGGTTTCCAGTACATCCTTAATCTTTTGGATAATAGAGTCTTCATCTAGCTTGTCAGTGCTGCCGTTGATGGTCACTGGTACGCTTATCCCACCGAGATTGAAGACTACAGGCTGAGCAGTTCCACCCGAGTAGCTTTCTTTTGGCGGCATAACGGCCACAGGAGAATCGATCAAGGACTCTAAGATTTCCTGGAGCCTGGACGAACTTGCAATCTCGGCGGGGATGATAGGCTCTCCTTCGTGACCAATCAGCCCTCCGGAACTTGTGATTAGGCCGCCTTTTTGAGCAGGAACATAATTGAGCTGCTGGTCAGGCACAAGATAGTTGTCGTATGTATTTTTATCTATGATGTGTCCATCGATCTTGCTCTTGTACTGTGTTATTGGAGTTGGCGATGAGGGAGTTGGAGAAGATGGTGTTGTATCGGTTGTTGGTGTTGGTGTTGGTGTTGGGGTTCCTTTGAGATTGTCGATTAGCCCCATTGCAGCCGAGTATCCATATTTAAATAGTGCAACCGGACCCTGATCGACCGATGCCGACGCTGGGCCGACTTGGTTTTTGTCCCACGCATTGAATTGTTGTTCCTGATTTTGGAGTTCGTTGTTAACCCCCTGGCTTAAACCAGCGCGCGCATCACTGAGAACATTTCTTGGGGCAGGTGTTGATGGCGTTGGAGTGTCTGGTTTTTTTGCATCTGGGTGGTTCTTATAATAATCATCCCATGCTTGTTTCATCAAGTCAGGGTTTTGATTGTCTGGCAGATGATTATATGTAGCTGCTCCGATTGATTTGCCATCTGGCCCAACGAGTATAAGCTGATCACCTTCGCCAGGCGCTGTTTTATATCCAGGCGGCATCTGCGTTGTATCCAGGTTCAACGCGGGCGTTGTGCCTCCAGCAGACTGCGATTTGGCAAGTTCCGCGTTTGTCTGATATCCTTTTCCCTGGAACCAATTCCCTAGCCGTTCAAGCTCGTCAGTTATAGGTTTCGCAATGCCCAGAACCGCGTTCACAACGTCACTCCAGACCCCTTTGATCCAGGTCACAAAGTCAGTATCTGCTGTCAGAAGTTCCCGGATCAGGTAGTAGATCAGCTTGGTGAAAGAGTCAATCGGGTCCAGGTGAGCCTCGATCGCAGGAATGCCAGTTATCAGCGCTCCTATAGGCCCTCCTATGGCAAATCCCAGCACCACGTCGAGCGCATCATGGGCCTTCAGGAACTTGTAGAGTCCGTCGGCCTTCTCGAAGGCACCACCAATGACCTCTTCGAAAACGGTTACTCCCTGGACAGCTCCTTGGAGGAAATGACCGCCCAGATCGGCTGCTCCGCCGCTTAGCAGCCCTACAAGCATCTGCACGTCGTTGATGAGATCTTTGCCAATGCTCGATTGGCTGAAGGCGGCCCAGGCGTTTGAGAAGGCATGGGTTTTCTGTTCAACCTCATACAGGCCTACTCCAAGGGCGACTAGACCAGCTACGATCAGGAGAGGCCAGCCAACTACACCGATTAGTACGCCAACCAGAGCATCAATTACAGTTGTGCCTTCTGCAACGGCTATACTGACCATCCCAACGGCTTCAGCCGCACCCGTGAACAATCCGATTACTGGCCCCAAGACACCCATCAGAGGCCCAAGAACGGTCATTAAGATTGTGAAGACAGTTATCATGCCTAAGACTTGAGGAAGGCCAGGGACGGACTCTACAACGTCAACTAGATTGTGTATCATGTCTACTAGCATCAACAGGTATGGCAGAGCACCAGTCTCGATCTGTTGAGTCATGTCGCTCATGTCAGCATTGAATATCTCCATCTGCTGAGACGCGTCTAACTGTGAATAATCGACTGCTTTGTACTGACTTTGTAACTGATGTAGCACTGCTCCGAGCAAGATTGCTGCGTCTGCCTGTTGTTTCGTCTTTCCTGTAAGTTCTCCTGTGGTTTCTAGATGAGCCCGAGAAGCTGCCATGTCTTGATCCGTTGGCGAATCGATCCCCATCCTAGCTAGAACTCGACCGGCATTGCCCATCGAAGCCAGGTTGTTCTTGGACATGGCCTGGCGACCGCCTTGCTGTTGAGTCCACCCGGAAAGGGTCTCGATGATGCTTGATGTGTCTACTCCCTGTTCTCCTAACTCAGCAGTTCTTGGAAACACGAACTCTTCAACGGCTTTAGTGGCTTCCATGGCCTGATCTGATCCTATCTTGTGGAACGTCAGATCCAAGTAAGCCTTGGCTCGCTGAGTGAACGATACTTCTGGCGGTCGATTCCCGAGCCACTTGTTCACGCCATCAGATTGAGCCTCCGTAAGGGTCGTGCTGAAATGTTCAGTGAGAGCATCTTTAGTCTCCTGCATCTTGAAGACCTGGTCTGCTCCCAGGGCCACAGCAGCTCCAGCAGCAAGCTTAGCGGCTGATATCGACTCGACCATGTCTCCTACTTTTTCTGAAACACCCTCTGCCACCGATTGGACGCTTTCCAGTGCACTTGTCAGGTACTCCGTGAGAGAGCTGGCTTCCTGTTCGGATTCTCCTAGTTGATCAACAGATTCGACCAGGGCATCGACGCCACTCGTGTCGGCATCAACCACAACATCGTATGCATTTTCTGTAAGTCGCTGAGCTAGATCCAAAGTTTCTTGAATCCCATCTTTCGCTTCATCATTTCCTTGAAGAAGCGTACGGATGACGAAATCCCTGATAGCACTCACAAAAATCACTTCTTTGTTTTTTCGAGCTCCTGGATGCGCGTCTCCAGGTCGATAAGCCTGTCAATCAGTTTTGCGGTTAGTTGCAATTGGTTCTTTAGGGCCTTCAGGCCCTGTATGCGCTTATCATACAAATTTGTCATCTTCATACCCCAAGATATATAATATAGAAAATGGGGGTTAGCATGAATCACTAACCCGTAAAATACCAACTAACTAGAGCAAACAATGCTACGTTTTCGTTTGTTGCAACCTAAACGCTTTTGTGCCAGGTTGCACTTTGCCGTTTTTAAGAAGAACTTTAGGCTGTTTCGGTGTCTGATCTCGACCTAAGGTCCCACCGTGTACGTCGGGTCCGCCCTGAAATCCAGATGTTCCAATTTCGTTCTTACGACCCGGGCGGGTCCCGCCCTTGTCACCGCCCATTTATATCATCTCCAAAGTCAGTTGTTTTGTTTGTTCAAAATGCTCAACTTCTAATTGCAACGACACTTTCCTTGCCTTGTTTGATTCTCGTTTATTCCAGATCGTTGCTTGCTCGTCGACGTAGATCCAGCCGCGTCTCCGACAGAGATCTTCCATCTCCTGCCGGTGACCATAGATTACGAACTTGATTTCATCTGTTCCTGCTTGCGATTCTGCTAAAGAAGCCTGATCCATTATGCTTTGAAGCGAACTGCTCTTCTCGATCCTGGTCGCATAGGCTTTCCAGCCCAAAGGAACGCCCAGAAGATTGATGTCCCACCATTTCGGAGCGACGTTGAGATCGACCCAGCATAGCATTCCACGCTCTTGCCAATACCTTGACAAGAACCGCTTTTTGCCTATCTGCTCCAAAGCTCTCCAACGAGGTTGAGCGTTACTTGTGCTGAAATTGACCTCAACAAAGCTAGGAGCACCACTTTGCCACACTCGATCGGGCTTATTCCAGACCGCTGCAAAGCGATAATCGTCCGTGTAGAAGTGGATAGTTCTGCCCCGAAAATCTCCAGTTCGGCGAACAGATCCCCAGGCCAGAGGATAATCAAAGAAATCCCCTTGCCTGTCTACGAGGAGATCGGCAACTCCTTCGATGTTTGATGCTGGAAATATACAATCAGGAACCGCGTCCATTGACATTGACATCGACCCGGGCATTGTCCGTCTTCTTAAGCAGATGCTCACGTCTTTCCTTCATTTCCGCAAACGCCTTCTCTAGCATCTCTTTAAATGCCGGGTCCCATCGGACGTTCGGATCGCAGCCATGGGCACGCCAGAGGGCGTAATCAGCAAGATCATCAATAATAGGGGCACTATTTTCTAGCGCTGCTACGCGGCGGTTGAGTGCATTTACGCTCATAAAACTCCTTCCAGTTCGTCTAAGAAATGCAGGTTGATACGGGTATTGCCCGGCTCAGGTTGTTTTCCATAATCGGGATCGTCGTACCAAATAAGCCTGATATTTACGGGGTTAGCTTGCTTTTCCAGGACGTCCAGGCGGCTGTTCAGGGAATCTGTTTTCATTTCTCATCAATCCATTCAAAATTGAACATCTCATAACGACTACGAGGGATCCGGCGCTCGATCAATGGTCCGGCGGGTGTGCCATCCTCGTTTAGCCACTGGTAGCTAAACGCGACCAAATCCTCCTCTGGGTCGTCTTCCAGTGCCGAGAGTCGCCGGGAAAGGTTATCTGCTTTCATTGTCACTCCGAGACAGCGACGCTGGTCTCTTGGTCTTCAAAATAATCTTGGTAGCGGGCCAGCCTTGCGTCTCGGGCGAATCTAGCATCTCTTTCAGCCCTTCTTTCCGGTGTCCCGGTGCATTTCCATGGCTTTGTGTCATCGAAGTAGGAGGCATATCTCGCAAGACGCCTGTTCGGATTGCAATCCCTCGGGGGCCATTGATCGACGGGAACGCGGCTTTGCGTGGCCTCAAGTGCCTCAACACGTTTCTGCAAGTTTTGGGTTCTCATTTCTTGGTCTCCTTCTCTTTCTCCAAGGCCGCAAGCCTGGCCTCGATATCCTCTAATTTATTCAATTCATAAGATTTCAACCAGACTGATAATATTTGGCTAATCCTACCCAGATATTCAATTTCAGCATCCGGACCGCGTTCTTTCAGATTCCTCAGCAGCCGACGGATGTACTCTTGTGCATCCTCTGGATTATTCAATTTAAGTCGCAGATATCGCTTCTTTTCGGGCATGGTTCACCGCCAGCGCTTTTTGAATTCAGGTTGATCCCCGGCCCCCTCGGAGCCGTCGTAGTTTTCCTTCGAGTAGGGTTTCTTCTGTAGGGTTCGAACTCTTCGCCTTGCGATTTGTACTTCAGACATCCTGACCGCCTCCGCATGCGATCCGGTTACCCCCGCTGTCCCGAGGCATATTTGCAAAACATTCGTCTATCGCTCTTTCTCGATCGATTGCCTCTTTTATTCGAACATTTGGTGGCACTGGCTTAACTGGACGCTCGAGCAAGGTTATCAAAAAATCAGCCTCTTCCGAGGTCAGGTTTTCATAAGGCTGATCGCCCGCAAGCGCGTGTTTGATGAAGATTTCGGTCATTTGGTCTTCCTCGGCCCAAGTCAAACTGTCCAAAAATGCCTTGCTATCATCGCTGATGGTCTCATGTGAGCCGATCGACAAAGTGACAAGCCGCCTCTCAAAGTCCTTAAGGCTCTTCATGTTTTGACCTCCGCGGGTTCGACTCCAGAGGCTCACTACCAGTCGGCTTATCATAATCGTGCAAATCGTAGATCTTCGCCTTCTTCCTAGCCTTGCGTCTGGCGTTGTTGATATTGGATCTGACGATATTACATCGGGAGCCTCTACAATGCGTTTTACCTTTGCTCATTCTTTAACCTCATTTAAACGCAATTCTTGCGCACATCTCCACATTCTTATATAGTCTGAAATGAAAATCCAAAAGTATAGGGTTGCCATTAGGGGAGAGGATATATTACCACAAAGGTACTTTATCTTGACTTTGTAATCGATAAATTTATATTTAATTAAGAGGAGACTTTGGGATATACCCTCTTAGACGATGGCAACCCTATACTTTCAGTTTTAGGACCGGGGCTAAAACTTCCTTTCTGATCTGATAAGAGTCAGAGCGCCGGTCTGTGTCAGCTTCCGTCTTCGATTGGTAGCTGATTTTATCTAACATAGGACTTACGCAGTTGAATCTTTCGACAATGAATAATAAGGATATTTTATATATTCGCGAATTGACTCGCGAATAATTCTTCGCTTAGATTCGAACCAACTTATTCCTATTCTAAGCCTTTCTACTTCTAATCTGAGAAACGCTCTCAGGGAGAACATTATGTGTGCTCTCTGGGACTGACTTTTTCTTGCTTGACAGCTTTCGACTCCACAGAATTGCTTTATGCCTCTGTGATATTCCTCAATCTTCCAGGAATATCCACCAAATTTTTCGCGTTTAGCTTCGTCTATCTCCAGCACGTCAGTTGCCCAGTATCCTATGTCACCGTCATTAGAGACTATCCGGAATACTTTTATAAAACCATAAGCTTTTAAATGCACTTCCCTGCCTTGCAGCGGTATCTCTATCTCCTGAATTTGCATATTTTTGGTGTTATTCGGATTCACTAGCCTATTTTTCTTCAATCGGGTCAGCCAGTGCCATCCAGACTTTCGTATGGTTTTGAGATTATCTACACTGGCATACCAGCTATCGAAGAGAACAATACAGGGCTGAAAACGCCGTTCTTTTGCTTTGGCAAGCATATCTCGAAAATGATCATTTTTTGTCTTGCCGTCGACATCTATATCGTAGATTCGGAAATCAACGGGAATTATAGCGTTTCCATCTGTCCACAGCAACGTACAAATATTGATTCCATTCACCAATCGATGCTGTTTTCCACTCCATTGATGATAGACTAGGCTCATATTTTTAGCATATGGCTTGTCCAACGTCGTATCGTCAATAACCAAGAAACCATTTTGAGGCTGAACAATATCCTTTACCTCATTCCACAACGTATCCGTATCTGGAGGCTGTCTTTGTAGAAGACGGGTAAATGCATCATGCGATGGACTATTTTCTCCTACTGGCTGGCACCTTGCAGCCTCAGTACAGGTAAAAACATCTACTGATGCTATCAGAAAGTGAATATAATCAAGATCATCGCACTTGGAAGGATTCAAGTTCAGCCCTATCCCATTTATTTGTTGGTATTAATATAGCATATGCAATATAAGAAGATTCTGCCAAGTGCGTAAGTCCTATAACAGATGAAGGGCGAACATTTCATCGAGGACTCTCTTCGCTGTGCCTGTTGGCAATTCGGCTGTGGTGGCAATATTGGGTGTAGTGAGATAGATTGTTGGTGTTTTGCTCAATATCTCTAGCAGTTTATACCGTGTCGTTGGTACGTTGTCCCTGATGATCCTAATCCCAAAGGCTACATCTTCTGGGTCTACTTCATCCCTTCCATGAATCAGGGCATGGACTTCTAGCAGCCGCGTTAATGTGTTGGCTATCCTGGTTGGGTACTCGGGTTCTGGTATTTCGTCTATGTCACCTTTAAAATCGTGGTGAATCGAAGTTCTAGCAACCGCCAGAAAGTCAAACAATGGTCCCATCTCTTCAGCTATTGCGTCCGAAGTTGTAGGCAATCCGGCTTTGGTCTTCTCCACATTCAGCTCTAAAAACTGCACGGTTGCCGTGTGGATATCTGCACGCATTTCTTTAAGGCTGCTCCGATTTTTGACGCTCTGCTCTCGGGCCTTGATCTTATCGCCCTCGGGCCTCATAAAAATCATGCGTTGGCCCAAATTAGAATACATTGAATAGTATCGTTCTATTGCATTGGTGCAAGCGAATAATATAGAGCTATGAATATCCTTATACAATTTTTTTGTACCGTTGCCGAATTCCTTTTCAATGTATCCGTCTGTCAGCTCTCGGAAGTCTGCGAATATTTGGCCTCTTACATCCTCTTTCTTAGATAGGATAGTGGTCAGATCCTTTATAACCAAAAGTCGATGCTTCAGCAAAGGTACTAGATCTCGGCCGGGCTTGCCGTTCTTGTCCACAAACCCCGAGATGAAGGTATGCTCAGTCAATGATGATAGAGGATAAACAAACTTGTTCTCTTCCTCTCCTAGAGCCCTGATGCCTTCGGTCTTGGTAGATCCAGAGGGGGCTATGATCCCTATAATATCAGGATCGCCAGGGCAAAAGTTAGCCACAGCCGCGACCATTGGCCCTGTAATGCTGTAATCCTCTTTGACGTACAGCCATTTCTTATAAACCGCTATCAGTCTTTCTATGTCACAGGTTCCCTTAATCGGCTCTTCGTGTATGGGTTCTGTTGGTGGTTCATATACTTGAGTACAGCCGACAATAGCTTCATTGATGGTCTTTTCACCGTAAGTCTGACTTCCTCGATTTTCGTCCCACTTAGGACGCATTAACCTGGACTTTCTAAATAGCCTGTCCATCTGCAGGGCGCTCTTACCTGTCCAAAATGCCAGATGATTACATAGGGCCATGTCAGCGGCGCTATCGTCGCCGCTGTACCCGAGCGTGGAGCCGTCCCAAAGGTCCTTAAAGGCTGCTCCGTTCTTTGCGAGCATAGCCCGTTTGAGCAAAACCTCATCTTCTAGATAGCGGCCTTCTGAGGGCTTATCTGCGGGCCCCGGCTTTTCCTGCTCATTATTCCCAAAGATATCAAAGAAAAGACTGTCTAGCTCATCCTGACGAGGATTTATTTTAGCCTGGACATCGGGAAAGTCACCAGCACCAGTAAGATACATGGGTCTTAGGGAATCATAGATCTCAAAGGGGCTGCCATGTTTACGGCATCGCTTGAAAGGCTTCTTTCCTTTGATTAAGATGTGGAGACCATGCCCGGACTGTGACTTTTCAGTATAAGAGTTGAACCTTTTAACTACATCCGCCGCCCACGGCTCGATAACCCCTTTATCGTCAATGCAATAGTCAAGGTCAATGAAAATGAGGCTATCCGGTGTTGTAGGCATCATACAACAGATGCCATCAAAGCCGTCTAGGTTCTGATAAGCGTTTAGGGCTGCAGCAAAAGTTATCCACGTTGAAGAATCATTTGATTTTGCGCCTCTACCATTCAATTGAATAGGAACCTTCGCGGGCTTGCCGTCGCGTACACCCTTCTTCCACAGCGACCAATTCTTTAGGGCTTTAAGCTCCTCGGGGATAGCATCGAAGTTAGCGGCCATGCCTAGCGCCTCGCTAGGACAGACAATTTTTCCCGAAGCTGCTTATTTCGAAATTCTAAGCCTGCATTCTTTGCGGACAACTCAATCCATCGCAGGAGATCGTTAGCTACCGGGCAATTTCGACAATCCCATGGATCGACTTCCATCAGGATCGCCTCTTGCAGTCATTAAGAAATTCGTCAAATTTGCGTTCACGTTTCTTGTTTTCGATGAACTCCACTGCATGCTTACCATAGGCTCGAAGTGGTGTGGGGCGTACAGCCCGGCCGCAGTGGATGCACCTGAGCACCCCTGAGATAGCCGTATGTGCCAGTTCGTTGCAGTATGGACAAACATAATCTGTAGGTGGTGCTAATCGATGATCGCGAGGATCACACTTAACAGGTTTCCACTCAAGTCCATCTTTAGTTTCTATAAAAATCTTGAAATACAAAAGATTGAATAGGCTCCGATAATCAATTCGGTGAACAGAATCTCCGGGCCTAGGTTTATTGAGGATTTTAACTATGTGAAATCCCTTCGGTGGAGCTTGATTTCGAGGTGGCAGGAGAACTGGGTCTGGCATTGGTAGCCTACATGGGCCACAATCTATGATATCGTTCCCGGTTTCTGGTTTCTTGAAAGCTGCCTTCTTTTCTTCAGTGGTCGACGCCTCTGGCCTGTTGTCTCCCGGAAGGGATTTCTCCCCGCCTTCCTGATGCGGGTTAGTGTGATCAGGCATGAACCCCTCCTTCGTCGCGGCAACGCACTCGATAGTCGTGATCGCTCCTAAACACGCTGATCTTCCTGCCTACCAGACTCTTCAGAACTTCATGCAATTCATAAGGCAGAGCTACCACATCGGGGCCGATCTTGGCCACAAGACAGCCGTCACGGTCCTGGAGTTCATGAAGGAGGCCAATCTCATCTGTCCATATCTCGAGGCGAACAGGAAAAGTTGTCACCTTTGCACCTCTCCGCGTGCGATTCTTCGGTCCCACCGGCGTCGATCTCTGGTCTGGCACCGTCCACACGAGCACGGCCACCAACTGGCTTCCGGATCGTGATGTGATCTTACGGAATGTTTAAGAGGAAAACCATCGTATAACATGGGTAGTAGTCTCCTGATACGTGATCTGGAGAATTGTCCGCCTGAGAGCGTTGCCCGCGCTCTCGGAGTTTACATTTTCTTTCATCTACGCCACTCTGGGCCGCGGTTTGTTCATTTTCAAATGCTCAGCTAGTGCAGCTTCGACTTCCGGCCCGAGGACGCCGTAGATGCGCCCATGCTTTTCAACGGCGAAACTCCTGAATTTTTTCAGGAGAGCGTCGTTCACCTCGACACACATCGTACTCATGGGCAAACTATAAGTTCGAGGAATCTATAACTCTACCTAAAAGCCAATTAGTGTTTCAGGAATTAATATATATGTTAGAAAAAGAAAATATTCCCATTACAGCAAAAAGAATTCTGGACATGATGATAGAAAATTCTGCAAGACCCTATACGTATGATGACTTGAAATCTCTAAGAGAATTCACAGGCGAGTCGAAAATTCGGGAAGCGCTAAGTTATCTTAAAAATAGGAAGATCCTACACAGAACTAAACCAGTTGGATCTCCGCTCAAAGGAAAAACGAATGATAAAGCAAAGAAGATGAATTATGACTCACGGCATTATTACCAGCTCGTGGCTACTAAACCTGCATTTGAACGGATGTTCAAGCTTTACTTAAGTGATAACGCGGGAAAATTTCTGGGGTCAGGTTTTACTAGTAGTATAATCCAAAAATATGGCTTTATTGCGGTCTACGATATGATTGAGCCCGAAATGAAGGAAAGTACCAAATTCAGAGAAATCGCCTCCAAGTCGCTCTTGACTCTTCCGGTCACTATCGACGACTATAATAAAATTAGTATTAAAATTATTCCCGAGCGAAAATCGAGCGGTGAGGAAAACAAAAGTCTACAGGACCAGGTGGAAGGGGCAGGGAAAGAATGGTCGCCTCAATCTATTAAGCCCATCGAAAGGCTAATGAGCTTTACCCCATTGGAAGCAGTTAGACTTTATAGAAGAACACTTTTTGAAAAAATGCGCATTGCTCATAAGACCGCTTCTCCTGAATGCTATCATGATTTTTTAGATTTGGATATGTATTTGAGTCCATTCACATCGTCTCCAATCAATCGCCCGGTGAGATTGCTCTTCTTACGGCCATTTGAGAGGATATTTGAAGACAGCTACCTGATAGATAATGATAATCCTTATTTTTTGGTCAATCGAGCCTATGCCATTTACATGAACTTTCCAGACATTTTGGCTGAGATTTTCAAAAATCGAACTATTGACAGTAATAAAATGGAAGCTCAGGTAAGGCAATACATATATTATTGGAATGTTGCTAGCACCCATTTTGATAATATTTTTACCTACGTGGCAAAATTGTATTACAAAGGAACGAAAGGAACGAATCGAAATTTCCATCTATGCATCAACAACATGCAATATGAAATAATCGATCTGGAAACCAATAACCAAGTTCTATCACCAGAAGCATCACAGGGGATGCTAGTACCTGGCACCATACCGCATATTTATGAGCCACCGGAACCTGGGTTTCGTGGCGATCAATTATTTTCTGCTAAAGCAATGGAGGACCCTTTCGCATATCTTCGACCATGTTTTACCTTTAAAATGTCGGGCTTCAAATCAGATCTGAGACCTATAACTGAAATTCTCCATCAAATTAAGGCAAAGCTTACCAAATCAAAGGTCCAATCCGAGTAGGCACTTGGCAAATCTCAGTCCTTACCATCAGGTAGATCAGAACAGAATTGTCCTTTTCGCGCATTTTGTTCCCAATCCCACCGCATCCCATGCTCTGTCACCATGACGACAAAGACGAGATAGAAAAGGAGTCATACGCCTCTCTTCTCAAGTTCAGTGCGGAACGTCCTTTAACTCCCCTCGAGCGCAAACGAGTAAGTAAGGCTCACTTAGTAGTTTTAGGGCCAGTTCTTGGCGAAAATGCGTGGACGCATCTAGCGCATCTCTCCTCTTCCTTGAAGAGTGGCTCATATTCTGGCACTTGAAAATCATCGTACTTGTCTGTTTTTAGAAACTCTTTATCGTCGAATTCTGGTACTATTGGCTCTTTAAAGTCCAGTTTATCTAATCGCAAATCATCAGAGGGAAGCTTGAGGTCGAGATCCTCAAGATGCCTGCCATAGCTTGAATAAACGTCCCAGAGATTTTTATTATATTTCGTTGCACACTTTGGACAAACTAATTCTCCGCCAACCAAAGACACAACAGGCCCTTTTTTGAATTTCTTTGATTTCTTGCTTTTGCATAGAGCACAAGGTACGTCGACGGGCTCTTCTAACCACCTAATGACCAACTCGTCTTTGTTTACCATAAGTATCCTCCGATTTGCTTGGTCATACTACTCTGAAAACCTTTCGGGAGATTATTGGGCACAGGCCCCCAGCGCATTGTATACTCAATCAACCGGTCGAGTACCCAACCATAACGCCTCAGCCTTCATCTTCCTGGCCTTCTGCAGGGCCCCCTCTCTGGATAGCTTCCTGGAACTTCCGAGATACTTGGTGATGACCTTGTCGCCCTCTTGCCAGGAACAGACCCACCTGGGATAGTTCTGCCTGCCCTTCTTTTGTGTGTCCTTCCAGTAATCCACTTGCCGAACGCTCAAGTCCTCCAGCCGAGCCCTATTCTGGAGCCCTTTGGCCTCTTCATTCAACTCCTTCGCCCTATCCTGCCGAGCCGTGGACTCTGCCTTCAACCCCTCGATGCCCTCCAGTGTTCGGGCCTCCTTGATCAGGCTGAGGGCTTCTTCCTTCAGTTCGCGCGCCCTCTTGCGGGCCGGGGTGTCATGAACCATTTTCGTGCTATCTCCTTTGTCTCCTTGGTTGCTTTTCCTGGGCGGGCCGTTCTAAGCATCGCTATCGCCAGTTAGCCCGGATCCCCATAGGATCCTTGTGCGCCATCACGGTCCTTTGCGCCTCTTGGCCCGCCTGTGGTACTTCACCTTGCTCAGGGTGTTTCTCACAAGATATAGTAGTACTAGATAATATATAGAGTTATTGGATAATCTAGTACTACTAATTGAGAGAAGTGACCCATCAGCCACAAAATCGATATGCCTGAAAAGAAGAGCCCAAACAGGCTCGACTCTATTTCTCTCTTTTCCGTGGCCGTATGTGTTTAGCTCCTCTCAATCAGCATCATTAAACCGATTTCGTGATGTCATCTGTGGCCAGTTCCGAAAGGCTAATTGCACGCAATACCTGCAATAGATATTGATTTTAGATTTAGGCGAATTTGTTGATCGTCATGCCTTCATCGAAGAACCAGCATCCGCGACAAGTAGATAGAGCTAAACACGTACAAAAAAAGAAAGAATCACAGCCTATAAAGTGGTCCAATGCTTTAGGGGCTGTTCAACCATAATTCAATCTTAACTGGAGTATATTCCTGCTCCCAACCACCAGGTATCATCCACCTTCGTGACATAGCTAAGCTTGAGTCCCAGCGTCATGTTTCTTGCTGGATCTGGATAGATATAGTACTCGAATCCGCCTCCGTTTTGGGCCAGAGCTATCAGATCTCGATTGATGTCAACGCCATTGGGATCTTTACTATCAATCCTGTTCTTGCCTATTAGGTCAGGCTGAATAGGAAGTGCCAGGGTGTTACCAGCGAAGTCATAGGCGAACACATAAAGGCCTTTCTTGAAGAACGTACCATTCTTGTCATTGAATGCCTTCAAAGCCTTATCTTTCCCATTATCTTTGGCGTATTTGACAGCAGTATCGACGAAATTGACGAGATTATTCCTAGACTCCTGGCTGAAGTTCGCAGACATGTTGGACAGATAGGTCCCAGAGGCCAACCACCAGGTATCATCTACCTTCTCGACGTAAGTCAACTTTAGCTCCTGCTTATTATTGTTGTCTGGATTGGCCCAGACATAATAGGCATACCCATTACCTCTCTTTGCTACAGAAACTAAGTTCTTGATGAATCCAACTTCATTGGTATCTTTCAGATCCAGCTTGTTATTGCCGACGAAATCCGGTCGATGGGGGTTAGCCAATGTGACACCATTGAAATCATAAGCAAAGACATAGCGATCACCTTTAATGAACTCAGCCGACTTGTTATTATTAAACTCCTTAATGGCTATCTCCTTTCCATTAGTTTTGGCATAGGCCACTGCATTATCTACGTATGCGACGAGGTCCGCATGAGCCATGCCTGTAGATGCCGCCGATACACTTGCAATTGAGCTGCTATTTCCTGGAGCTGCCCCGGCACAGATGCCGAAAAAAATAACTCCTCCTAGAAGAAATAAAATTGCACACACTTCAAACAATTTCATATGCGCAATGTTTTTTATTGGTATATAGATCTTATGAGATAGAAAACCTATCGATGCTTTGAATGATTACAACCAGCATTAAATTTGCAGAGTTCACTTTCTAGCCATATAATCTTTGGCGACCATGGCATGATTGCACTAGATTGCTTTCAAGTGAAGACTCGGATCTCATTGCTCTTAGCGTCTCTGAGAAGCGTTTCTTCCCTCTTAGTCATCCAGTTCTCTTTCAATAAGATCGTTGCTTCTGGGTCCGTGCAGCTGAAATCGATTGATGCCAGAAACTCCGCGGCCAGATCATTCAACTGGGCAGCCTTAACCGAGTAATGGAGCCACCTCTGGGCTCAGCCGTGCGTCTTCGCGGTCTTCTTCTATCAAAAGTCGATAGCTAAAATAGCCTTATGTGCACCGTACCGAGAGAGGAGCATTGAAGTATACATAAGGTTCGAGAATAAAAAGCATCTAGTGCCAGATTTTTCGTCCTTCCAAGCACCCACTGGGAGTTTAGGAGCCTTTGAATAAGTATACACAATATTTATATTTTTAGACATTAGTTATAGATAGGCTAAGGAGATGATTGTGAATGGAAAAAGGAACAGGTAAAATTCGTAAGCTAGGGCTCATCATCACCGAGCAACTAAAACGTACCGCTGCAGAGGACGCCAGGGACATGGCTCTTAAGGTCCACACCATCTGGGGTACACCGACCTCATGGAACTGGCGCAATGTCAACGGCAAGAACTATACCACACCCATTCAGGACCAGGGTGATTGTGGAAGCTGTGTGGCATTCGGATCTACGGCAGCTCTCGAAGTCACCAAGCAAGTGGCAGATCAGAGCCCGGGCGAAGATGACAAGCTTTCCGAGGCCGATCTGTTCAGTACGATTGGTGACTGTGGCAGTGGATCAACGCTAGAAAAGGCGAATTCGCGGCTACAATCTGTGGGCGTGTGCCCTGAGAAGTGCTGGCCATACAACGGCAGTAAACAAAGCTGCTGTGACGGTAACAAGCTCAGGATTCTCTCCGCTACCAGAATCACCTCTGATGCAGTCGCTAAGCAGTGGCTCAGCTCCAATGGGGCTATTCAGGCCGCGATGGAGGTAGATTCTGACTTCTTCGATTATTCTGGCGGCATCTATTCTCCTCAGTGTGGGGATTATGTGGGAGGCCACTGCGTCTGTATAATCGGCTACGACGATGTACAAGGTTGCTGGATATGTAAGAACTCTTGGGGCCTGCAATGGGGCGATCCGAGCGATCCTGGCTGGTTCAAGATTGCATATGGGCAGTGCGGCATCTTCCGAGCTTATGCAGGCTACGGCTACAGTTTGTCGATTACACCGCCTCCTGGCCAAACCGGAATCCAGATCAACACATCTGGATCGCTTAAGGCCGATATCGTGGTTAAAGGCGCTATCATAGGCCAAACAGACAAATTCATCGCCCTGATTCCAGGCTACTACTCAGCGACAGTCAGGAAGACGGGCTACCTGGATTATCCCCTGACCTTCACAGTAATCGATAAGCAGACATACCAGGCGACCATAACCTTGACTCCCATAGCCCCGGCTGGTGATATTGTCCTTCCAGCAGGAGGCGTTCTGATGGTCATGTCGATAACTGGGGTCAAGACCACGGACCTTATTGTCCAGAGGACGGGATATCCAGATCTGGATGTGCCTATCAAGGCCATGGCGTTCTACCAGTACAGGAGCCTGGGCAACTTCGGTGCTGGCGGCCTAACCTTACAGCTCAAGGACGCGAATAGGCTGTATCACAACATCCGGGCCCAACCAGCAGGTACTAACCTCTGGCTGGTATGGATGAAGCTTGCTGGATCTGGAATCTACAACTATTCCTTCCAGTTCAAGTTCATTCCAGCAGCGCAGGGGGTCGCGGACCTGATGCAATCCGAGATGATGCAGGCCTTTCTCGGCATCGAAGCAGGAGGAGAATGAAATAGCCGATCCCGTACCTCCTGATCCAACTCAGAGACATTGAAGCGCAGGTCATTCTCGCGCTCTATTTTTGACGATTGTCGGTTTGTCTCTTTCGGTTATGTGGCGATCGCCTATAATAACGCGGATCCGTCGGCGATCAAAGGACCCTTTGGGTCAGTAGACGCAATACGTCGGCACAATGGTCTCGTTCTACCTGGGAGCTCGGGCCGCATCAACCGCGAAAGGTTGGCCTTGCAGAATTCGTTTAAACCCTCAACTGTGGTATGCAGGCAAGGTAAGCCTCTTTTAGCTCCTTAAGGTCTATATGATCGTAGATATCAATAGCCTCTTTCCACATTGGCCTTATATGTGTACGGGATTGAGAGAATAGCGTAGAAAGTACACATAAGGATTGAGCACAAAAAGCATCTATCGCCAGATCCTCAGCTTTGGTAGCATCTAACCCAGGAGTGAAGCCATCTTAGAACTTAGCGGTACGTCCCTCACGGCTCTTCTTTTCGCTGTATGGCCTCGTCACCAGGATCGCGCCGCATTCACATATATTAGAAGGACTTAAGCGATATACTCGGCCACATTGCGGGCAATCCGACCATTTTAGGATAGGGGGCATTTCTAAGTCTCCTCGACTACAGGAATGGATCATAGCGCACATACCTATAATCTTTTAGAACTTGTAGTTCTGATGAAAGGTAGGTGGGGGAACTTGAATTTCTTAACTTAGAAGAAATGGCCAAGGACGGCCTTGAAAGGATATAGGGGGTGAGACAGAGCCTGGCCAACGGTAGTAGTAGCCACACGGTAAAAAGATTATCGCAGAAATCTCAGCTTACTATAGCAGTCTTGTCATTCCCAAGCATTCTATTATTAATGCATTAGACTTTTGTATTTATTTTGATAAATCATTTTCCTTTGTTTTAAGTACTCCCCGCGCTACTAATAACGATTTTAGCTCTTCCTCAGACATTGGGCACTCGATCAGATCATCCAATTCTTGAGGAGACTCTAGATACAATTGTTTCCTCATGACATTTAATAGGTTGTCATTATATTCACTCAATCCATGACTTATAAAGGTAAATACGCCAGTTTTCTTTCCGTCATAATATAATGTATATTTCAAATGTTTTGATCTTCCGCTCTTTAGATGAAATCCCTTTCTTGCCAAAGCCGATTCTATCTTACGAGTTTTATGAGTGGACATTAAGCCTTCTCCATGGAGGAAATTATCTTTTTCCGAAATTCCATAGCATCCTCGCTCAACTCGTCTAAGCTTGCTTCAACATAATCCTCCCACAAGATCTCAATCTCTTCATTTATCCCTTCGATCGCATCCTTCAGATTCGGGCCGACTGCCATCAGATGGAGTTTATCGTTAGAGACTATATAACGATCATCTTCGTACAGAAGATCGAGATCCAGTGGCTCTTTTAGATCAAGGTTCCTTCCTCTAATTTCTATATTATACAATGGCATATATTTCAAGTCTTCGATAGACTTGTCATCTTCGAGGCTCAACGTATACCGGCCACCTTTCTCTAGAGCCATAACGCCTCGAACACGAATTAACCGCCCAATGTTTTCCACTATTTTGTCTTCCAATTCAGGAGTGTATGAGCAAGTCACAACTCCATCAGAAGTATCTATCTGGAAACGTCGCTTTTGGTCGACTCTGATTTCCATCAATCTGCCTATTGCAGACTTTTCGGTCTTTTCAGGTGGCTTGGAAAGCAAATCTCGAATGACGTGCTTGTGGACTGGGTCTAAGAACTTTGTTTGTGTTCTTCGGAAATTCAGGCCGATGTTATAATTCGATTGAGCATCAGGCCACAAAAAATCGAATTCTGAGAGAATTCTATTCATTCGATGCTCATTCTTGATAAATCCAGATATCATTGCGCCGACATCTGCTTCCTCGGATACTGCTTGGACAAGCTTTTCCGTTATTGAAATGGCCTTCTCTCCGAAGGTTTCTTCTCCAGGAAGACCCGATTGCAAATCAGATATTGCTAATTCTGCTTCGACGCTTCCGATAATCATTTTCGTGATGACTAGTTCGCATCTTTCTTTAACGCTATTCGGAAAATCCCCCCGTCCACGTGGGGGGTTTCCTTCTAGATCGTCTACTATATGATAAAGCACGTTCTGCAATCTCTGGAATGCTTCTGCTACTTTTAGGGCCGGAACGGGCTTTTCTTTTTTAATTTTGGACTCTAAGTGTATTATAACCCGCCTTGTATCGCCAGCCATAGACCCACCTTACCTTTAGAATTGGACTCTCGCTAAAATTGATCTTATCACACGAAGTTTTATTTAAAATCATCCTAATTCCAATCTCTATCAAAGAAGAGCCCAGATTGTACCTTGCAGAAATTCATTTAAATCCCCAGCTGTGGAATAGCCGCCAGGTAAGCCTCTTGCACATCTTTTGGGTCTACGTGAAAGTAGATATCCACAGCTTCCTTGATAGTATCGCCGCGTAACCACTGGACATATTCTCTTTTCATCCCGGCTCTGAGTAGATATGTCGTGTACCAGTGCCTGCAGCAATGGGGGCTAAAGTGGTCTTCCATCCTTTCGGAGTTGGTATCATAAAGACCCACTCGCTCTGCCGCCTTTGTGACCAGCAAATACACATCATTTCGGCTGATTCTAAAGCCCCATGTACTCAAGAAGATGGCGTTCTCTTTGCGTCGGTTCACTCCTTCTCTGACTCGGAGCCATCGCCGGAGAATGAAAGCGGTCTCGTCATCAAAGAATACCGTTCTGTTTGATCGTTTCGCAGTGGGCTTGAGCCGGATCTTCTGCTGTACAAAATCGAAATCTGAGGCATCTAGGCTGATAAGCTCATTTCGCCTTATTCCGGTCTTGGCTAGGAGTATTATGATCGCCTTGTCTCTGATGTCCATCTCGCTGTTGATCATCCGGGCCATCTCTTCGACGCTTATCAGCTTCCTCTCCTGGCCGTCGTGGTTGTCTTTATAGCTTTTCAGGTAGCGTCTCCTAACGGCAAGCACAGGATTAGAGGAAATTCGGCCTTCATATGCCAGATACTCATAAAACGAACTGAGGACCGAAAAAATCAGCTCTATTGTACGTTGTGATCGCCCTAATTCTCTGGAATGCTCAATGAAGCCTCTCAGAGAATCACGGTCGGCCTTCAGGATATCTACTCCCTGAGAGCTAAGATAAAGCCCAAACGTTTTAAGAGCCGATTTGTAACCAGGCAATGTCCTAGGGCTCATTCCCCTAATCTCACAGTCGTTCAGGCCTAACCTCCCGGATCAAGTAGGAGCACTACTTGGTCGATCTCAAATTTAAGCCCTTTATTTTTGAAAACACCCCTGATTAGCCTTGCATGCCGAAAGGTTTTTATAGTTTATGCGCCTACTTATATCGAGGCACATATGAAACCCACTAGAAGAATCAAAGTGAAAAATGGGATCGAATATTGGTACGAAGAGACACCTTATTATGACAAGGAGAAGAAACAGATCCGACACAAATCAAAATATTTAGGCAGAAATGTAGAAGGCCAGCCAGTCCGGATGCGTTCAGCCCCTAGTGAGGTCAAAGAGAAGACGAAAAAGAAAACGGCGACAGTCAAGTCGTCGTTTGATTATGGTTCTATATTCGTTCTCCAGTCGATTACGGATGATCTCCATCTAGATCGCTATCTTGAGGATTTGTTGCCCCCTTCGGAGGCGTCCATGGTTCGAGCATTGGCCTTCAACCGGATCATACGACCTACGGCAATGAAGAATGTCGATTCGTGGTACGAAGGGACATCTCTTGCTCTCGAATCTCCGCAAATCAATCTCGCCAGCCAGCGAGTGAGTGAGCTTCTCTGCCGACTGGGTGAAAGCAATATCCCGGAACGGTTCATGTCCCGGCTTATCGAAGGAACTGGCACGAAAAACGCCCTCATTTACGATATTACTAGCCTGTCAAGCTACTCACAACTCATCAATCTTCTCGAGTATGGGTATAATCGTGATGGGGAATCGCTTCCTCAAATCAATCTATCCTTAATTCTGGATAAGGACCGAGGGATCCCCGTGATGTATGACATCTTCCCGGGCAGTATTTCTGATGTCAGTACCCTATCCGGCACTCTGAAAAAGATCAAAGCTCATGGTATCCAGGACTATATTGCAGTAATGGATCGAGGATTCTTCAGCCTGAGCAATCTCCGGGAGTTGATGGGCGATAATATTTCGTTTATCATGGCTGCTAAGTTGCAGTTAAATGATCTTAAGCAGCTGATGACTGAAGCACAAAAGGATATCGATGACGTAAAATATCTCCATAAGTTTAACAATGACCCAATTTTTGCCAAACCAATCACATATAATATTGACTCCATTGAAGTCCACGGGTATGTGTATTATGATCCCAAACTCGAACAAACCGAGAAGCAGACCCTTCTAAGCAGGTTGTACGATGTTCGCGAAGAGTTGCTCAAGGTGCGCCTTAAGGCGAATAGCAATCCACAAGTAGTTTTCAAAGAGAAAGCGCAAGGATTTGAAACCTCTGAAAAGGTCGTCTTGATTTAGCCTATCCACTTCCAGGACCTCCCGTCTGTTTTGATCATGCCGTAGCCTTCAAGTTCTTCTAGCTGCGTAGAGACCGCCTTAACAAGATCCGATTCTCGAGGATCGATCCCCAGGGCCTCTAGAATTCGGTAGCTATCCATCTGGCCGCGTCCCTTCAAGATCTCCACGAGCTCCTTAGAATAGCGCCTCATGCCCTGGTAATCCTCTTCAAGGAAGGACTGAGAGCGGTAACGCTTTAGCTCGGCTTCATAGCGTTCCAGAACAATCCCCTTTTGTTTGAGATCATCACGGAGAGATTTGTTTTCTGCCTTCAAGACCTCTATCTCACGCACGGCTTCTCGTCGTGGCTTGAACTCTTCTTCCTCATCGATCACACTGTCCACTGTGCCGATAATGAACTTAGAAAGGGAGGTATGGGCCTTGGTTGCCAGCTTTTCCCATCTCTCCTTATGTGCCCTAGATGGGTGGTAGACGTATGAGGGTTTCGATTTAGTGTTGGTTAATGAAGCCTTAAATTCTTGCGTTAATATTTTCAATCTTTATAGTGGTTTTTTAGCATATTTCACCCCTAAATTGGCTTATTAGATTTCAATTTACCTTGTTGTTTCTAATTTTTGCGCTTTTTTAGAGAGCTTCCGCTAGGCTGTTTGTTTATGCACTAAATATTTCAACTGTTCCAGGTTGTAAACGACCGAATTCATCATGAATTTTACTCCAGCTCTTGCGACAGTTGTTACATAAACATGTGCTCCCTTATGCCCCCGCTTCATAACAGCGAAGCATCTTTCGATGTGCGATCGCGTTTTACTGATTCTCTTATTCCTCAGAAGATCTATGATTCCAAGCTTGTGACCTCTTGTAGCTTTTTTCATGGCTGCATCATATCCTCGAGTTTTTGCACCATCATATCCCTTATCGGCGTAACGTGGTAGCCCTTCAATTCCAAGATCTACCTGACTATCGTGTACAGAAGCAGTTGTAGTCTCAAAATATCTGATAAGGTGGTAATTGGTATCGATTGAGATATGACCTTTATATCCGAAAAAGGATTTGACACCCTTTTTTGCCCAACTTCCCTCATTTATTGGCTCTTCTTCGAGTCTCTGTGGTTTGGCCTTGTCATCAATAATATTATTTGAAATACCAATTAGCTCTTTATCAAACTCCTGATTCAGGCTCGTACTGGTGGCTTCGGAATCTTGACCTTCCTTTTTGTCCCCGCCTTGCTCGTCTTTCTTGTTCCTCTTCCGACCTGGGTCCGAAGTTATGAAGGTTGCATCCTGGATAGTGCCATTCTTTACAGTAAACCCCATCTCATTGTCAATGGCGGCGTAAAATTGTCCAATTATGGCGGGATAAAATTGACCACCTATCTTAAAAACCTTCTCCATGTATGGACATTTTTCCCCAGTTCATCTTGAGAAATTCTGAGGGATCAATCCCTGTCTCTTTCGTTCTTTGATGCGATAGCTGTCTCCTTTTATGTTAATCGTGGTGCAATGATGCAGAACCCTATCGAGAATAGCCGCCGCGATAACGTGATCCTTGAAGATATCTCCCCATTCGCCATAGGATTTATTGGAAGTGAAAATGATAGAAGCTTTCTCGTATCGCCTGGAGATCAGCTGGAAGAAACAGTGCGCTTCCAGCTCGTCAAACGGCAGATAACCGATCTCATCTATGATCAGAAGCTGAAACTTCGATAGCCCTCGGATCTTTTCCTCTAATTTCTTTTCTTTTTCCGCTTTTGCAAGACGTTCAACCAGGATAGATGCATTAATAAAATTCACTCTGAATCCAGCTTTGGCAGCCTCGATTCCCAAAGCGATAGCAAGATGGGTTTTTCCCACTCCTGGCGGCCCCAAGAATACAACATTCTCAGCGTTATGGATAAACTTTAGAGAGGCTATCTCTTTGATCGATGCCTTATCGATAGAAGGTTGAAACTTGAAATCGAAATCATCAAGCCTCTTTTCCACGGGAAATCCTGCCAGCCTCATCCTTAGATCGAGGGACCGAGTCTCTTTGCTTTGAACCTCCTGTGCGATCAGATAATCCAGGATCTCGATGGTGGATCTTTCGTCTTTGGCAGCAATTTCCAGATAATTGTCCAGAATTGACTCGAATGTAATGAGATCCAGAAGCAACAGATTATGGTGAAGACGCTCGTATTCCAGCTGACTCATTTTCTCATCCCCTCACTGAAGGAATCGTAGATCGATAGTGCTCTTTGTTCTACCTCTGGCTCGATGAACTTGAAAATAGTCGAGCACTTTGCTTGCGGATTGGAGTTCTGCTTTAAAATTTCAGATAGCAGCCCTTGAAAGTGCTCCTTGTTTCGGGAAATCTTATTTCGACCTGGCTGAATTTCATGGGTACAGATCACTTCTTTGCCGACGAAAACGTTGAATGCCTTATCTGAGATCTGCAACAAGCAATTCCTTCCCGCAAATCGATAAGGGACTGAATAGCGATTACCCAGATAAGAGACATACGAATCTCTCGATATTTTCCGGTTCTCTTTCCGAACATTATGATACGGCGGAACGGTATCATAATCTCTGAGCCCCTCATTCTTAAGTCGTTCAAGAGGTATTTCATTGGTAGTGCCGTGGATGGTCGAATTTACTCTTGCTAACCATTTCTGAGATTGGAGATTGAGATCAGAGAACGAACAAAACTCGCATCCCAGGAGAAAATCTCTCTTTACAAAACCTACGCTATTCTCGATTTTGCCTTTTGTTTGCGGACGATAGGGACGGCAGAGTCTGGGAATAAAACCGTAATGATCAAAAAAATCCTCAAAATCTGTGTTCCAGACGGAATCCGATGACACAGGCGCTCTCTTGAGTACGATCTGCTTCATGTTGTCATAGAGGATTTCTTCGGTGTAGCCTCCGAAATAACGAAATGCATTCAAGTGACATTGAATCAGAGTGTGGACATCGGTATGCAGCGTGAACTCGACGTACCTCATCCGAGAATAGCCGAGGACCATAGTAAAGCAGTAGAGTTTCCTCAATTCGTTGTCGATATCAATTCGACCGCATTCCGCCCAATCGACCTGCGATTGGATTCCCGGTTTTGTCTCGTATCTATACACGGCAGAGACTGAAACATTTGGTCGTACCTCTCTTACAAAATCCTTCACGATGGTATATTTGCCGGTAAAACCTTTTTCTTGAATCTCACGATAAATACGCTTGGCAGAGAGTGGATACTCTTGAAGCCTCTGGATGATATATTCTCTATAGCCATCCAATTTGCTGGGCTTCCTTGATCTTTCCTGGGGTGTAGGGGGAACTTGAGAGCGAAGATATTTCCTTACCGTTCCACGGCTGTGTCCTGTTCTTCTGGCGATCTCGCTGATGCTCAATTCTCTGTTGAATAAATCTCGCAACATGAGGAATTCCTCTAAGTCCAGCATCCACACAACCCCTGAGATTAGATGTCAGGGATTGGCAGGTGGACATTTTTATCCCGCCACTATTGAGCATTTTTAGACCGCCAGTGACATCATCGAGCTGCCTTTGAAGCTCATTCCAAAGATCATCGTATACGTCGCACTTAATCAAACGTTCACGGAATAGCCAAACTGTGCTGAAATCAGGAATTACTTCAGTGGTGCCAAGGAAAATACGAAAAGAGATCCTATCCGCAACCTGTCGCTCCAGTTCTGGATCTGTTAGACCAAACCAATGCTGAATTACGAGAGCTTTCACCATAATCACGATGTCAATGTTCGGACGACCTCCGCGGCTAGTTTTATTTTTGTATATCAATGGTTCCAAAAATCTGAAACGCTCCCAATTGATCAACGATCCGATCTCGGATAGATCATCTCCGAGGGCTTTTACTCGAGCATATTCTGCTCGAATGGCAAAATCAATGAGAGTCCTCATGCATTATATTATAGTATTAATAGTATATAAGTATTTCGATTGATTAGTTTTTCGAAACTCTCAAAGATAATAAAGGCTCTGAGGTTAGGCAGATCATAGGCGTGGAACAGGCATCTCTCCTCGTGAATTCGACCCTGAACAGTCGAGATAAGGCGATCCTTGTCCTTTTGTTCAAAACGGGAATTCGCCGAGGCGAGTTCTGTCAATTAGATGTAGATGACATAGACCATGAGAATATGACAGTAAAATTAAAGCCTACAGCTAAAAGATCGAACCGGTTGCTGTTCTTCGATAATGAGACCGAGGAGGCCCTGCAGGCGTGGTTGCGGTTCAGGGGGAAAAAATATCCAACCGGTGATGCTGCACTATTCTTGAGTCGCTTAGGGTCACGGATAAGCTCAATTGAAGTTTGCCGCATTGTCGAAAAGCACGCTATTAGAATAGGTCTGCACAATCCGCGATCCAAACGTCTTGAAGACCGCTTTAGTCCTCACTGCTGCCGTCACTGGTTCACTACTCACCTTATCAGGGCAGGAATGCCCAGGGACTTCGTAAAAGAGCTACGAGGCGATGTCAGGCACGAGGCCATCGACATCTACAACCACATCGACAAGAAAGAGCTGAGGGAGAGCTATCTGGCGCATATACCGCAGTTAGGGGTTTAAATAAGTAGTAGTAGCGCAAAAGTTTTATATCATACATGCATGGTGTTGTCTTGGAAATAACTCGCGGGGAGTGAACCAAAAGGTCTCTGGCATCCATGTGATGCTCGCTCTCCGCTAAAAAATACTAAATTCTATGAGAGTTCATTGTTAAAGAAATATAACCTAATGAGGCATCCTTCAGCTTTGTTGCGCAGCTATCATCAAAGCTCGCGATGTAAATCTCTTTCCCCATTTCTTTTACGCCTTCGACAGCTCGGAAGAAATCAGCATCTCCAGCGCAAATAATGGCTACATCGAATGCATCTCTTGATGCTAACAAGAGTAGATCGGTAACCAAGGCCACATCGACTCCCTTTTCATATCTATCCGTGATGGCACCGGTTACGTCCCGGATCACTTTTAGGTCAAAGGTTTTAACATCAAACTTGATAAAGCTGTTAAAGTTGGAATATAGCGCTTCCTGCGCTCGGATTCTGTCCTCCGGCTGGGATCTATCAACAGCACAATACATAATGACTCGCGTTAAATCGTATTTTTCTAGCCTCTGGATACTCGAATCCGCCAAGAAGTCTACTAGCTTCTGATAATCAAATCTGATGCCTTCCCTACGCGATCCACGAAAGATGTTAGAATTATCGATGAAGATCATTAGGCGTTTCAATGAACCACCTTCGGGCTAAATCCTTTCATGAGGTTAAGAAGCTAACTGTCGACCGATGAGTACAAGTGGAGGAGGCCCTGAGATATCGAGGTCCTGGCCACTGGAGATCTAACGAAGATCATGCGAAGGGCAAGAATGAGTGAGAGGTCGAATGCTGTCGAAATTGGAGACATGGCGATGAGCTTCTTTTAAGCTCAAAACTTTCAATGACATTCTGGGGTAATCCTGTAAAAATAACATAAAACCAATGTAGAAAAGAGAGTGCAGTCTATTCGTTTTTAGGCGGCTGTGTTGACTTTTTGGCTTCCATTGCTTCGTTGAGTTTACCTTCCAATTCTTTGGCTTTTGAGAAGCATATTTCGGCTTCATCATTTCTACCAAGGGCCTTGAGTACCTTACCCCTGTTCTCATAGGGCTGAGGAAAGGATGGTCCTAATTCAATCGCCTTATCAAAGCACTGTATGGCTTTCTTGAACTTTCCCATTTTATAAAGTGTTTTGCCTTTACCGGTCCAGAATCCAGCATTCGAAGGATCCAGCTTTATGGCTTCATTATGCCACTCAATGGCCTCTCCATACCTGCGTTTTTCGCAAAGAAGTTCCCCTAATAAGGCCCGATCATATGCGTTCGAAGGATCGCTCTCAACTAGGGCAAACAGTTCCATAAATTCTTCTGCTTCTGCTTCGGCACGCCTACCTGAAAAATACAGCATATTTTTCTTAGCATTGATTGCTCTCGAAAATGTCCAATATGTCGATGGCAAATGCGTTGCTTTATCAAGGCATTCTAATGCCTCTTCCCATCTTTCGAGAGCGTTTAAGGCAACACCTTTTTCGTACCAGGCTTCAGCATTGGATGGATCCTCAGCTATCTTTTTATTAGATTTGGAGATCATTTCTTCGAAATGCCGCTTTTTCTGATCATAGCTATCAAAAAAAGCATTTCCCATTTTTTCGAATCTATATTGTTTGAAAATGTCAGCAGTCGAAACCATCTCCTCTAACTTGTTCTTGATTAGGTACAAAGAATAATTTCTTTCAAAATCCTTCTCTGTGGCGTGGCGTGTCCATGCATCTTTTTGACCGTTATCTGTTGCTAAAACAGACTTACTTACAACAGGAATGCCGCTCAGGTTTTCAATTGGAGCAAAATCCAATATTCGAAGAAGCTCTATACCTACCCAAAAGAGCCCATAAACATCATCATCGTCAAGCTCCTTTTTAAACGTCCTCTTTGGCAGGCTTTCAAGTGCAAATAAGATATCCTCAGCTTTAATTAACCATGATTTTATTTTAGTTCTAACAACCATATCGTTATGATATATGCTATTTTGATGCTTCTCTTTTTCTTCATCCGATCGATTGGGGTCAACCGTTCGATTAACTAGGCGTTCGCGTTCTGTCGCGGTTAAGAGGCTATGAAGATCTTTTGATTTGGGCATATTAGAGAATGTCTGTATTAAAGTACTAAAGGATTTCTCTCAAAAATCCAAAATACTTGATTAAATTAGTATAGTAAATAGAATACTTTAAATATGTAATTACTTAAGCATTAATTATGAGAGGAAGGCTTGGTCAAGAGCGGCTGACAGATGGGCTTTGTTTTAGAACATCGCAAGGACAAAGACAATTTGTTGAGCAATATGCGGAGAAGCAAAAAATCTCTTTGTGCGAGGCAGCGAGGCATGTCTTAGATGCAGGAATCAGAGGCATGAAGCATGGAGAAAATTGCTGAAATAGGAGAATTAGTGCGCCCCGACGTGTTCCAGCACATCAGGGGCGAGCGAACACAACTACGCACGCGCAATGCATCGAGGTGTCCAATGTGATTACGACTTTTGAGATTAAAAGGTTTACCAATAGGCTTTGTTATTCCAATGGAGCGCTCTGAATGGAAGGTCGACATCGCTACATGCGACCTTGGGGAGAAGTAATAGGCCCACTCCATAACCTCCAAGAATTTGAAGGAAGCCTCTTGGCAAGAATCGGCCAAATTGATGTTCTTTTACCTGAAGAGCTTGAGGCAAGGCTTAGAGAACTGCTAGGGCAAACAATTGGGATACTTAGGACCGATCAGGATTTCCGAATAAGTGTTATCGCTGAGTCGGTTCCTATTGAGCCAAAGGCAATAAACCCAATCAAGACCTTCGCCTAGGAGGTTTGTGGTATGGATTCAGCTTTTGAGAGAGCCCTGCAGAGGATACCTGCTCGGCTCCAGGAGCCATCCTTCAGGTTTGCGGTTATCCTAAACGGCCATAAGAGCCCGATAGGCAAGGACTGGAACGGTCCTAACGGAAAAAATTATGCTTACGGCCATGCAGTTATGGCAGGCTATCTGGCAGAGGGCCATAATTACGGAGTGCTCACCGGAATCGGTGATCTCGTGGTTCTCGATGTTGACGATGTCGCAAGGTTGCAGGCGTTGGGCATCATCGACCAGCTTCCATCAACCTTCACAGTTAAGACGGGCCGAGGCGGTCTTCACTACTATCTGATCTGCAACGACCTGAAGGATAAGATCATCCTGGAAGATCCGGAGTTGAAGGACTCCGAGGGTGATCCTCTGCATCTTGGGGAGGTCCAGGCAATTGGGCAACAGGTCGTCGGCCCTGGATCGACTCATCCTAACGGCAACAGGTACGAAGTGATCAAAGACATCCCAATCGCAGTAATTTCAAAAGAGGAGCTGTTGACGATCTTGAGCCCTCTGAAGAAGGTTATCACCGGCGATGAAAAGCAGAAGAGGACTACGAAAAAGCGAAGTTCCGGTGGATCATCTCTCGGGGATCATATTCCGATTGATCAAGTAGCTTGGCCCATGGATATCAAGGAAAGAGCAGGATCCGAGGTTCGAGGATCTCATCCCCTGCATGGATCCACCACCGGGAAGAACTTCGCAATCAACACCGCCAAGAATTGCTGGCATTGTTTCAGGCATAAGAGCGGTGGTGGACCACTGGAATGGATTGCAGTCACTAAGGGCATCATCCACTGTGAGGATGCAAAGCCTGGGTGCCTGAGATGAGCGGCAAACTGGCGGAGACTATTGAGGCAGCCAGGGAGATGGGATTTGAGATCTCGATCTCAAAGGACATCCAGGTCAACGGCAGGTATCTTCAGGATATAACGGCAGATGCACTGAAAGCGTTGGAAGAGCACAACAGCCCACCAAAAATATTTGTCCGTTCTGGTAGCCTGGTCCGGCTTGTCCTGAAAGATCGCCTTGTTATAGAGCCCGTAAGTGAGAGTGCCCTCCGTGGCTTGTTGGCTCGGGCAGCAGGGTTTGTGACATTCGAAGGCAATGACGAAAAGGGAGAACCTAAGTACACAAGAGCTCGCCCTCCGCTCGACGTGGTCCGAGACATCCTTGGTCTGGGAACATGGCCTGGTTTTCTCATTATCGAGGCGGTTATTGAAGCCCCTGTGATCAGACCTGATGGAACAGTTTTGATCGTACCGGGATACGATGAGGCAACTGCGCTGTTCTATGAACCAGGCAAAGAGCTTCAAGGCCTAAATGTTCCTGCGAATCCCACGAGTGATGATGCTAAAAAAGCGGTTAAGCACATTATTGATGAAATCTTGGTAGATTTCCCCTTTAAAGACGAAGCTTCTAGGGCTAATGCATTGGCACTACTGCTGTCGCCAGTAGTTCGACCCATGATTGATGGGAATGTGCCGTTGGCTCTACTTGATAAACCGCAAGCTGGGACAGGCGCGAGCTTCTTGGCCGAAGTTGTTGCCATGATCGCTACGGGCAGACCTGCCAACATGATGGGCGCACCTGATACAGAGGATGAATGGAGGAAGGCAATAACCAGTACCTTACTCGAAGGCAGCCCAATAATTGTTATAGACAATGTTGTAGGGAAGCTGCGTTCTTCCTCTTTGACCAGGGCGTTGACTTCCAGGACTTGGCGGGATCGCTTCCTTGGGAAATCAGAAATGGTAGATCTACCTCAACGCTCTGTATGGTCCGCCACGGGAAATAACATCTCGATAGGCGGCGATCTAGCTAGACGATCCTTTTGGATTCGAATGGATGCATCAATGGCCAGGCCGTGGCTCCGGAGCGGATTCAAGCATGATGATCTCTTGGGATGGATCAGAGCGAACCGTGCTAGCCTGCTATCAGATCTGCTCATAATGGCCCGAGCATGGGTCGTGGCAGGAAAGACCAGCCGGATCAGCCAAAGCAATAGGTGGGTTCAATGAATGGTCTGATCTATTAAGCGGAATCCTGGAGTTTGCTGGCATAAAGGGTTTCCTGGAGAACGCCTCTGAGCTATACGACTCCATGGACCAGGATGTTCAACAATGGGACGCATTCTTAGGAGAATGGGCAACAATCCATGCCGATCATCTGATTAGCGCAGGACAGCTGAGAGACGAGCTGATATCAAAAGAGCAGGTCTACCAGACTCTTCAGGATGCTATGCCGGATGATGTCGCTGAAGCCGTGCGCAAGGATCACAAGGCATCCCTGAGTCTAGGCGTGATACTTGGAAAGCACGTTGATCAGATCTATCCCTCTGGACGGAAACTTTGTCGCGAGAAGGATTCCCACAACAAGGTGAGCCTCTGGAAAGTTGCGGGTAGTGCAGAAAATCAAGAATCACAATCAGTAGATCGATTTGCGGGTAGTGCGGGTAGTAGTTCCCTACGCCGGCCACTTTGTGAAAATCAGTCCAATTTGATAAAGTGTATAGAGGTAGAACAACTACCCGCACTACCCGCAAAATGTCCTATTGATAGCGATTATGGAAAATCCCCACTACCCGCAAATTCATGTTCACATGATCATGAGAATGACTCAGGGATCAAGCCTACAAACTGTCCCAAATCTGAAAGGTCCTTGATATGTTCTGTGTGTGGCGATAAATTGGTCGTTGATGGAAAGATCTTGAAGGGATACTGCCAGAAGAACGGCCAATTCTATTGCGCTCAACCCGGCTGCGGATATCCTAAACGAGAGGAACCCAGCAGCTAAGAAGCCATTCTAGTTTAAGGCAACCCAGCCAAGGCTTAACATGAACGCAAAGTTAAAGAAAGCCAATCGATAATATGGACAAATTTGGAAATTGAGCATGGTCTGCTGTTGCGGAAGTTGTGTCAAATTTCGAATTTACCTAATGATTTCGATAAAACGGAGTTTTATATGGGTGGATTGGGATCTGGAAACTGGCTCAGATTTAGTAGCAAACACTTAGTTGAAAAGTACCTAGAACTCGATGTTCGCTTTCTCAACAAAAAGGGAGGCTTGGATAATTGCCGAAGCTGCATATGCAGTTGGCGGGATGGAAGTAATATCCGCATTGAAACGAGTCCAGAGACCATTGAGCTGTCATACGCCACAACCATTAATGGACAGAGACAAAATGTGAACTGCAGAGTACCTCTTTCCTGGACAACGTGCAATTATGGAGGAAAACGACCTTGGTTCATCTGTCCAAGCGAAGGATGTAGGAGAAGAGTAGCCAAGCTCTATCTCCGGAAAGGATATTTTTTATGTAGGCATTGCCACAATTTAACCTACAGCAGTCAGAGAAAAACCAAAGATATGAGGCAAGCGCATAAAGCCGGAAAGATATATCGAAGGCTTAGCATAAGATTTGAAGATGGCCATTATGTCACTTCCAGACCCAAAGACATGCACTATAAAACCTATAGTAGGCTTTTAACCGAGGCTAATATCCTCGCTGGTGAATCGATTCTTGCGCTCCAGAAAACGATGATCCGGTTTAGACAACACTGGGCCAAAAGGGAAGTGTAACAAAATGTAACAATGTCATATCCTGCATTGGGCATGTCAATTCTAACAATTCCATGTCAAAGTGTCATTGTACATCCTATCCTTCCATTCCTTCGCACTCACCTCATCAGCTTATCGAATCTCTCGATTTTACTTACAACCTTTCGAAGCATATGTTCTAGAGCTACTAAGTATCACGGGGACTTAATTTTAGTTCGTTCATAATAAAAGGAGCTTTCCCAAACTTCGCTAAAACTTCCTTCCCGGCTTTTGATGCTAAGCAAGGGCCTGTTAAGCCAGGGTGCGGTTTGCCTTCTTGAGTTTTTTCGAAAGGTTTGGTCCATTTTTAAGCCTCTGCATAATGAAGTGTTTGTACCATTGTTTAAGCCTCAAAAGCCTGGAAAGCTATCGCAGCATCCCAAGCCAAGATATGGAAACTCTCTTTAGGCATTGATGGTAATTATCTCGATTGGATGGAGACTAACATGAACGGCCAACGAGGCATTCCCGCACCTGACACCAGCATTGTCCTCTACCAAATGGAGGACGGCGCATCTCGCATACAAGTGCGTTTACATGATGGGACTGTGTGGCTGAATCAGCGTCTTATGGCGGAATTATATCAGGTAGCTGTGCCTACAATCAATGAGCATATCTCGACTATATATGGCGACCACGAGCTTTACCCAGAGGCAACTATTAGGAAATTCCTAATAGTTCAAACCGAGGGCGGACGCCAAGTCGAGCGGCTGTTAGATTTCTATAACCTGGACATGATCCTTGCTGTTGGCTACCGGGTTCGAAGCCACCGAGGCATGCAATTCCGCAAGTGGGCCACTGAGCGCCTAAGCGAATACCTGATTAAAGGATTCGCATTAGATGACGAGCGGCTCAAAGAGGGTAAAGCCCTCGGCGCAGACTATTTCGACGAACTCTTAGAGCGCATTCGTGACATTCGGGCCTCAGAAAAGCGCTTTTATCAGAAGGTTCGCGATATCTTTACTCTATCTGCGGATTACGATCCAAGGGCCGAAAGCACCAAGGAATTCTTCAGCATCGTGCAGAATAAGCTTCATTGGGCCATCAGCGGCTGTACTGCCGCGGAACTAATTGCCGAAAGAGCGGATGCATCCAAAAACAATATGGGTCTGACTAGCTGGAAAGGTGCTCGTGTCCACCAGGCCGATGTAGTCGTTGCCAAGAATTACCTCCGGCAGGAAGAGATTACCAATCTCAATCGCCTCGTGACCATGTGGTTGGATTACGCCGAAGATCAGGCTAGCCGTAGAAATCCAGTCTATATGAAAGACTGGCGCGAGAAACTGAATGCATTCCTTCAATTCAACCAGCGAGCAATACTGGAGCACAGTGGGCACATCTCTATGGAGGACGCAAAGCATCGTGCATTGGAGCAGTATCAGGTCTTTAGCCAACGACAAATTAAGGAGAACGATGAATCGGCTGAAAGGGAGTTCGAGCAGGAAGTAAAGAGATTGCTACCTCCAAGCAAAAAGGAAGCTGAATAATACTGGAGCATCCCAAATTGAACAAACTTCCATACTTCCTAACGCTCAAATCTTCCAATTGAACCCTCAACCCTCAATTAAGCCGTTCAACCTTAACTACCGGCATCGTCGATGGCGATCCTATCGGCAAAGGTCACGGTACATATTTTAGCCGCTTCTGCTCAAGTTGCGGCCCTGCGTACTCGATAGTCAAGGCAGCAACAAAGAGTTTGCCGCCAGGGTTCACTGTCTCACAGATCAATGAAGAGCTGGCGAAGAGAGGCAGACCACCTCGAAAGGAGCACATCTCGGCTATGCTTCAAGATTTGGGTTATGTAGAAGAGGGTAGCCACTGGAAAGGACACCCATAACCTTCTCACGTTCTCGAATATATGAAAAGAAGGAATTAAATTGTTACGATAATGGAACTCAAAACACAGAAGATTCAAAGGCTGCCTGTGATGGCGTTCCCATAACAGCACCCTCCGCCACTCTATCTACCGCAGAGCCAGGAGAACTTTGTGGTTCAGACTCAAAGGCAGCCTTTAATGGTGTTGCCGTGTCTAACCGAATTATCCCATTGCTCCTCAGAACTGATCGAGGGGTCGTTGTATTTGTCTGGTTCGAGTTATTCACTCGAATCGTGATGTTTGTTTGATTTATCGAATTATTCGTTTGATTTGTGGTATGTGTTTAGCTCCCACGTGAATTAATCCAAAATTGCCTAACCCATTTTGACCAGAAAAATTAAATAATATAATAATAATAATCCTCAAATGGGATTATGGACGAAGGAGAGATCAATAAGCAACTTCGGGAACAGAATGAGCTTTTAAAGCGTGAGAATGAGTTGCTTAAGGCAAAAATACGAGAACTTGAGGCTCGACTAGTTCAATATGAGAATGCACATACTCCACCAAGTCTAAGACGAGGGCGGAATCAAAGAATAAGTCAGGATAAGAACCTCAAGGGAAATCCCGGTCAAAAGAGTGGGCACAAAGGTTTAGCGAGACCTTATGCGACTCCAGATAAGCAAGTGGAAGTTACAATGGATCTGTGCCCAGATTGCGGAGCAGAACTTGGCCTTCCTTTTCGAATTGATTCGAAGATTATTGAAGAAATTCCGGAACCTCAACCTATCACCGTCACTGAATACAAAATCGCGCATTACAGATGTCCCTGCTGCCAAAAAGAAGTTGTTGCAGGCAATTCTGACTGCCCACACGAAGGTAAATTTGGTAAAAACATAATCTCACTGGCGACACTATTCAGATACGAAGATAGACTGCCTCACAGAAAAATCCGAGACGCTCTGAAGAGACTGTATGGGCTGAAAATAAGTCCTGCTACGATACTTGATTTAACCCGGCGCGCTGCTGATGCCGTTAGATCTGAATACGATGCGATTTTAAACAAAATTCGAGATGCTCCGATTCTCTACGTAGACGAAACGTCAATCCACGTCCAGGGAGAAAAACACTGGATCTGGACATTTACCACACAATCTGAGACATTTTTCGTGATTCGAAAGAGCCGAGGCATGAAGGTTCTGACGGAAGTTCTGACACGGAGATTCAAGGGAATAATCGTATGCGATGGGTGGAAACCTTATGCTAAATTCACAAATCGCTTGCAACGATGTTGGGCCCATCTACTTCGAGAATCGAAAGACCTTGCCGAGAAGTTCGAGGAAGCGATTCCGTTGCATGAAGCGCTAAAAACGCTTTATGAATCATTGACTAAAGCTCTGGAAAGTGATCCTCCACCAGAAATCCGAGCGGATTTATGGCATTCGGCACGAGAAGCGCTAAAGCAATGGATCATGAAAGAGTATCCTCTAGAAATAATCCAAAAATTCATCGGTAAAATTAGCAACGGATTCAATTACTGGTTCACGTTTATCATTAATCCGGGCGTAGAGCCGACCAATAATAGAGCAGAGAGAGCGTTGCGACCCCATGTCGTTTTGAGAAAGATCTTGGGCACGCTGCGCAATGAAAAAGGGACATCGATTCACGAGCGAATCATGACGGTGCTGGCAACCTGGGGACAGAAAGATCTGGATTGTCTCCAAATGCTAACGGCAAAGCTAACCAGCTAAACACATACGATTTGTGATATTCCTCGCTATGCTACCCGGTATTATGCTTTTGACGGAAGAATTGCCCGGTACAGATGTCGCTATGCCAATTACCAATAACAAGGACACTATGCCAATTAGCAATTTCATGGTTGAACCTCTAATTGCAATAATAGCCATTCGTCTAAAAATGGATTTGGGTAATTGAAAGAGGCGAGTAGCTGGATTTTACTCCTCTTTAGAATTCTTGACATCCAGAAGTAAAGCTTTTAGCTAGGTAGCCATCCGCTCATATCGCCGAATAATACTTCCTGACTCATTTGGTCTAATTGACTTAGTGGAGAAGCAGCCGAAACGTTCTCCGAACCCCCAAGAGCGGCAGTGTAACGATTTTTCTGTACTTTGATAATAAGAATGATTATCGGCCCTGTATCCTATCCAATCTTGAGAAAAGGAGGACACAGGACCATGATACCCATAGCACTCTTGGAAGATTACCTTATCGATCAGGAAGATGGACTAAAGAAGCTTCTGACCTGGTTCTTGAACCTTGTAATGCAGCTAGAAGCGGCGCAACAGGCAGATGCAGAACCGTATCAGAGAGTCGAATCCCGAAAGGCACATAGGAATGGCTACAAGGAAAGATCTCTGAAGACGCGAGTTGGAGAGCTCCGACTCAAGAAACCTCAATTCCGTGAAATTTCCTTCGAAACCAAGGTGTTCGACAGATTTTCGCGCGTAGAGAAGGCTTTGGTCAACGCTGTACTCGAATCGTATCTCCAGGGGGTTTCAACCAGGAGAATCCAAGATATTGTCTCTCGATTTGGCATCGAGAATTTATCTGCCTCTAGCGTTTCCAGGATATCCAAAGAGCTTGACGAGAAGGTAGAAGAATTCCTGAAGAAACCTATCGAACGTCCTATTCCTTATCTTTATGTAGATGCAAGCTACTTCAAAGTAAGAACAGAATCAAGATATGTTACCAAAGCTTTCATGATCGTCACAGGTGTTAGAGATGACGGTTATCGCGAGATACTTGGCGCAAGAATAGCTGACAGTGAAGATGAACTCTTCTGGTCGGGATTATTTCAAGATCTGGCGGATCGTGGGTTGTCCGGAGTAAAGCTCGTGATATCAGATGGTCATAAGGGAATCCAGAAAGCGGTTGAGAAATCATTTCTTGGTGCTTCATGGCAAATGTGTCACGTTCACTTTTCAAGAGCGGTCTTGAGAAACGTTGCCAAGAAGTATCATAAGGAGATCGCCGATAAGATCAAGATCGCTCTGGAAGACGAAATCAAGATACAGGACTTAGCGAAAGAATTGAGGGAAAGAGGTTATGCGAAATCTGCTGACACTATCGACCGCTTCAGATTCAGTCTGTGGAATTACAGGGCATTCCCCAGAGGTCACTGGAGAAGGATTCGGACTACAAACGGGCTGGAGAGGATCAACAAGGAGCTGAAAAGAAGATCCAGGGTAGTCGGTGCCTTCCCAAGTGAGAGCTCGTTCATGAGGTTAGGGGTTTCGATCCTCATCGATATCAACGAAGAATGGCTGACCGCTAAAAAGTATTTATCTATGGATGCTGATTGAGTATGTTGGGATACAGGGCAACTCCAAATTACAGAAATCTCGGCACACTACCACTTCAGTGGTGCCAAGGAAAATACGAAAAGAGATCCTATCCGCAACCTGTCGCTCCAGTTCTGGATCTGTTAGACCAAACCAATGCTGAATTACGAGAGCTTTCACCATAATCACGATGTCAATGTTCGGACGACCTCCGCGGCTAGTTTTATTTTTGTATATCAATGGTTCCAAAAATCTGAAACGCTCCCAATTGATCAACGATCCGATCTCGGATAGATCATCTCCGAGGGCTTTTACTCGAGCATATTCTGCTCGAATGGCAAAATCAATGAGAGTCCTCATGCATTATATTATAGTATTAATAGTATATAAGTATTTCGATTGATTAGTTTTTCGAAACTCTCTTATATAATATGCTTCCAGGAATGCCTTGATTAGATTGCCTTATTGATTAGCCGTTCTGCTAAATCGTGGAATTTACATTGTTACACAAAATTAACACAATTAACAGACTCCCAGGGCATATGTTTCTAATCATCAAGCCTATGTATAACGGTTTTTGGTAGAAGCTTTCTTTTTATGTCTAAGATTTGTATAATTTGTCTGTTTATGCAAGATGGACAACTGGACATTAATGGACATGACTCGTTGACATGAATTGACAAAATTGAGATGACAAGTGCAGGGTGTGACAATGTGACAAACCCTCCTGGGTGCCAGAAAATTACCCACTGTTTTTGTTACCTTGCGATCCAATCGATTGGAAAATTTTGGCCAGATGCAGAAGGTACGGAGATTGAAGGTTGACTCCTAGAAGTTGAAGGAATTGAAGCTTGTTAAGGCAAACCTAGATTTGTAAAGGTTGTAAAGCCTCCTTAAACCCGAATGCTCTATCCCGAAGTCCTGGCCCAGGGATATAGATCTTTTTCTGCAGCATCAAAGGTCTGCCCAGCTTAGGTTTGACCAAGCTGAAAAGTCAAGTTAAGTATGCTATTTTGAGATTTTATATGAGCTATACCACGTCTTTAAATGCTCGAAACACCAAAAATGTAAATGGTGAGGAATCTCCAATGAAGACATCGCTAGTTTTTCTCTGCCTTGCACTGCTGATAATCCCATCGGTAAGTTTGCCGGTTAATGTTGGCGGAAACTATGGGCAGACCTGGCTTAACAATTCTGGAAATAAGAACACAATACCGAATTCGTCAGGCCTCTGGGACTGGGGAGTAACTCCCATAGGACACATACTCATGAATGGCAAATTGGAATCACTGGGCGACGGTAATTCCGTGCTGATAACTCCTGCCTTTGTTACCAATCCAACTCCTATCATTGGGAATGCAACTTTGAATGCTCCCGAAAATAATCCTAGTCATCTGACTGAAGCCCAGCTTTCGTCTCCCTATATGCTAGAGGACCCATATGCCGTCGCTCAAGAAACAGGCCAACCCATATTGATCCAAAACCCGCCATACACTTGAACGGCTATGCTTTATTTTTAGATATGCCTCGCTTCTTTCAGGGGGTCAATTAAGGAATGATTAATGAACTCGCCTTTGCAGTATTGGCCTGTTGCTTACTGCTCTCAATACCCGTTACGATGGCAGATACTGATATAGGCATTATAAGAGTGCTATACTCAAATGATGCTGGATCAATAAGAAACACTTCCCCGGCTTCTAATGCTGATGTATCAAGAGATAATCAGTACATGGGGACGACAAATGACAATGGATATTTATATTTTGACATAAATGGGGCAACTTTGGGCGTGCATACTTTTAGTGCTTCAGTGGCTATAGGAAGCAGTTACTATTACGGATCAATGACGCAAAACATAACATCTAGCACTAAAGGATTTACAATGATTTTGAAGAAAGGAATGTAAATCAAGACTACGTAGAAGCCAGAACTTAGCAAGGCATGGTTCTTTAATATAATCGAAGCCGTACCATCTCTTTATATCCGCTAAATTCGTATGAAGGCCTACTTTGATGAGAGATTTCAGGGAGAACTGATATGAGAAATCTGGTGATCGGAAGCATAATCCTTTTGACAATGGCCTTAATCTATGGAGCAATTGCGCAAGTAGATCTAAGTGGCGCAAAAGGCGAGGCTGTTTTAAATGAAATAAATACCCCAGGTCTAACCATCAACACTTCAGCAAATGTAGCTCTTGGGGTAGTGTGCCGAGATTTCTGTAATTTGGAGTTGCCCTGTATCCCAACATACTCAATCAGCATCCATAGATAAATACTTTTTAGCGGTCAGCCATTCTTCGTTGATATCGATGAGGATCGAAACCCCTAACCTCATGAACGAGCTCTCACTTGGGAAGGCACCGACTACCCTGGATCTTCTTTTCAGCTCCTTGTTGATCCTCTCCAGCCCGTTTGTAGTCCGAATCCTTCTCCAGTGACCTCTGGGGAATGCCCTGTAATTCCACAGACTGAATCTGAAGCGGTCGATAGTGTCAGCAGATTTCGCATAACCTCTTTCCCTCAATTCTTTCGCTAAGTCCTGTATCTTGATTTCGTCTTCCAGAGCGATCTTGATCTTATCGGCGATCTCCTTATGATACTTCTTGGCAACGTTTCTCAAGACCGCTCTTGAAAAGTGAACGTGACACATTTGCCATGAAGCACCAAGAAATGATTTCTCAACCGCTTTCTGGATTCCCTTATGACCATCTGATATCACGAGCTTTACTCCGGACAACCCACGATCCGCCAGATCTTGAAATAATCCCGACCAGAAGAGTTCATCTTCACTGTCAGCTATTCTTGCGCCAAGTATCTCGCGATAACCGTCATCTCTAACACCTGTGACGATCATGAAAGCTTTGGTAACATATCTTGATTCTGTTCTTACTTTGAAGTAGCTTGCATCTACATAAAGATAAGGAATAGGACGTTCGATAGGTTTCTTCAGGAATTCTTCTACCTTCTCGTCAAGCTCTTTGGATATCCTGGAAACGCTAGAGGCAGATAAATTCTCGATGCCAAATCGAGAGACAATATCTTGGATTCTCCTGGTTGAAACCCCCTGGAGATACGATTCGAGTACAGCGTTGACCAAAGCCTTCTCTACGCGCGAAAATCTGTCGAACACCTTGGTTTCGAAGGAAATTTCACGGAATTGAGGTTTCTTGAGTCGGAGCTCTCCAACTCGCGTCTTCAGAGATCTTTCCTTGTAGCCATTCCTATGTGCCTTTCGGGATTCGACTCTCTGATACGGTTCTGCATCTGCCTGTTGCGCCGCTTCTAGCTGCATTACAAGGTTCAAGAACCAGGTCAGAAGCTTCTTTAGTCCATCTTCCTGATCGATAAGGTAATCTTCCAAGAGTGCTATGGGTATCATGGTCCTGTGTCCTCCTTTTCTCAAGATTGGATAGGATACAGGGCCGATAATCATTCTTATTATCAAAGTACAGAAAAATCGTTACACTGCCGATATAAAGGTCATATCTCAATCGATACCAATTACCACCTTATCAGATATTTTGAGACTACAACTGCTTCTGTACACGATAGTCAGGTAGATCTTGGAATTGAAGGGCTACCACGTTACGCCGATAAGGGATATGATGGTGCAAAAACTCGAGGATATGATGCAGCCATGAAAAAAGCTACAAGAGGTCACAAGCTTGGAATCATAGATCTTCTGAGGAATAAGAGAATCAGTAAAACGCGATCGCACATCGAAAGATGCTTCGCTGTTATGAAGCGGGGGCATAAGGGAGCACATGTTTATGTAACAACTGTCGCAAGAGCTGGAGTAAAATTCATGATGAATTCGGTCGTTTACAACCTGGAACAGTTGAAATATTTAGTGCATAAACAAACAGCCTAGCGGAAGCTCTCTAAAAAAGCGCAAAAATTAGAAACAACAAGGTAAATTGAAATCTAATAAGCCAATTTAGGGGTGAAATATGCTAAAAAACCACTATAAAGATTGAAAATATTAACGCAAGAATTTAAGGCTTCATTAACCAACACTAAATCGAAACCCTCCTAGATCTTTCGATTCTGCTATTGGCTTAATTATGAAAGCTGAATGAACACTCATTGATACAGTCTTGAAATCATTCGAATAGGTTTCAGATGATACTATTGATATAACCGAATTTATCTTTTCAATTTTTATATCGTGACTCGGTGGATTAACATACCTAATAACATCCATACCATCCTGTTCTTCATATACAAACGGATTTGGGGATATCCAATCTTCTAAATAAGTGAAATTGACACTCATTCGAGCAAATTTAATATCATCTAAGCTTAGAAAGTGGATCCCTTTTATGATATAATCGCAATGGAACGACGAACGTCGAAACGCTGAGTCGCCTACAGATCCCCCGTTTCTGTTTTTTTCTTGAGATCTGAGAAGAGTTATCTTGTGTCCATTAGATTCTCCGAGTATGATATCAAAATATTGAGGCTGTTCCCTTTCGAAGAATTGTTCTTGAGATTCATCGAATGAACTCATTAGCTCCAATTCTATCTCTTTTTCAGCCACAAATTTCAATAAACCTGGTATTTTTCTATTTTCATTTTCTGGTAACCACCAAGACCCCATGATCTCAAAATCATCTGTCATATCGCTTTATTAGCCATAACCAAAGTACTTTATTCCGTTTTCGGTAGATAGCTATATTGTTAGATGATATTTGAGCGTACAACCTTCCGTCTATATTATTATAAAATACCGTCCTGAGTCAGAGTTGCCGCCAATTGCCGGCGCTATGTTAAGGCAAATCCAAAAAAGCATCTATCTAAAGGTGGCCCTGCAAATCAGGCAGGACCACCCCAGGCAGGCTCCTAGAAGGAAGAAGAGGAGCTGTCCCCCATATTGGTAAACTTAACCTGAGCGGATGAGCCTCACGATAATTGCGTGATCATCATCGCTCCTAAATCGATGCTCTGCTGTCGAAAGGGCAATGGCAGTCGATAATATTAAGTCGTCGTGTTCGCCGTCCATCCAGCAGCCGTAAGAATCGTGTGCTGTATTGAGATCGACTTTAACCCTAAAGAATTTTAGCTCCTCAGATAAAATTGGCCGAAATTCAAGCCTTTGGCTATCTTCAGGCGATCGTTCTGTGCGAACATCTGTAAGATGGAAACGAGGTCCCTTTTAGGTACAGATGCTTTTGTAAAGTCCTCATTCCCCGGTACTTATTTACTAAGCAAAATGCCTTCGCATCTTTATATTGCTCTAGAACCTCGGATCTTCCCGCAATTATACCTCTGGCTTGGTGAAGGCTAAAGCCGCAGCCGCTTTGATATTATATAAGTGTAAGCCCGCTCCTGCAGTCCCCTTGGATACGAGCTGTTGGAAATAATCCTACTTAAAAATATAATAGCTTGCAGGCGTTAATAACTACTGCAAGCCATCAGACGCCAGCTTAATTGTTATAGAGTCACTTAAGATTGTATAACGTCTTGTACTTGCTGTTCAGGTAGTTCAGGAAATCATAAGCCTCTGTCTCGTTCCCTGTTGCTTTCTTCATCAGCTCAGGCGTATCATAGATAGCACCATACATGTACACGTGCTCCTGCATCCATGAGACGGGTATGGAGAAGTCGCCTGAAGCGAATCTCTTGTCCAGGTCTGGGTGGTCTCTTCTCATGGTCGCCTCAAGCTGAGCTGCGTTCATGGAACCCAGGGCATAAGCCGGGAAGTAGCCGAAGTATCCTGCAGCCCAATGATCGTCTTGAAGTATGCCGTTTTTGTCATCGGTGACGTTCACTCCTAAATACTCCTTGTACTTTTGACTCCAGATCATCGGCAGGTCGTCTACGCTAATATTTCCATCGAAGAGATCGCGTTCTATCTCATAACGGATGATGACATGGAGAATGTAGGATACCTCGTCCGCATCTGTGCGTATGGGGCCGATGTTTAGCCTATTGACATGTCTGTACATATCATCCAGTGAGACGTTATTCATCTCGGGTCTGAACTCTTTCTTCAACTGAGGCAACCAGTACTCCCAGAATGCTCTGCTGCGACCCAAGTTGTTCTCGAACAGCCTCGACTCGGCCTCGGCCATGTTCATGCCCGGTTCGGTACCGATTGGCATTCCGTAGTACTCATCTGGAATCTTCTGGGCAGCGATGCCGTGGCCTCCCTCGTGAATCGCCGTCAGGATGGCATCCTCCGGGTTGTGCACATCATACCTTAGGCTGGTCCTGACATCATGGGCTCCGATTCCGTAAGTCGCTGGGTGCCTATTGGTCTTGACCATAATCCCAGATCCGTAATCGTAGCCAAGGGCAGAAGTTACATTCTTCGTGAACTCCTCCTGCTTGTCCTCCGGATAAGAGGCGTTGCCGTAGATATTCTTTGTAGCAGTCGCGTTGGATTCTTTTATCTTCGTTATCAGCTCTACGATCTGGGGCTTGATGGCATCAAAGAGCTTGTCGCATTTGGCCACAGTCATGCCGGGCATGAAGTCATCCAGGAGGGCATCATAAGGGTGTTCTTTATAGCCCCAATATCTGATCTTCTCTTTGTCCAGCTCAACCATTGCCTTCAGATGGGGCCGGAATATGGAGTAATTGTCCTTCGTTCTGGCTTCCTCCCAGGCGGCCTCGGCCAGAGAAGACATCTCTGACTCACGGGCTGCGAAGTCTGGGGGCAATTTTATCCTCTTGTTGTAATCGCGATTCCAGAGCCTGAGGTTGGCGGCCTCGGCTGTCGACCAATTACTGCCATTATTGGCAATGGAGAGAAGCCTGCCGAACTCAGGATCGATCATTTTCTTGTTTTCCAGATCCACAAGATAGCTTTGGGCCTTGGCCCGATATTCAGTCGCATTCTGAGGCATTGAAATGGCCTGATCCCAATCAGAGAGGCTTATCATCGTTTCGAGGTAAGCCATCTCAACGGAAGTGTTCAGGAGCCGGTCATAGGCCTCTTTAGCCGTTAAATCAGGGGTACTGTTCTGGCCAGTTCTGCCTTGCATCTGGCAGCTTGCAATAAGCGTGGCGACAAATATTGTCATTGTCAGGGTGATTCCTATCAGAAGGAAGTTGTATCTCATTCGTCCCCTCCTACACGATGAATTGAAGTCCGTGAATATTAACTTATTTCATCTCTTGAGGGTTTCGATTTAGTGTTGGTTAATGAAGCCTTAAATTCTTGCGTTAATATTTTCAATCTTTATAGTGGTTTTTTAGCATATTTCACCCCTAAATTGGCTTATTAGATTTCAATTTACCTTGTTGTTTCTAATTTTTGCGCTTTTTTAGAGAGCTTCCGCTAGGCTGTTTGTTTATGCACTAAATATTTCAACTGTTCCAGGTTGTAAACGACCGAATTCATCATGAATTTTACTCCAGCTCTTGCGACAGTTGTTACATAAACATGTGCTCCCTTATGCCCCCGCTTCATAACAGCGAAGCATCTTTCGATGTGCGATCGCGTTTTACTGATTCTCTTATTCCTCAGAAGATCTATGATTCCAAGCTTGTGACCTCTTGTAGCTTTTTTCATGGCTGCATCATATCCTCGAGTTTTTGCACCATCATATCCCTTATCGGCGTAACGTGGTAGCCCTTCAATTCCAAGATCTACCTGACTATCGTGTACAGAAGCAGTTGTAGTCTCAAAATATCTGATAAGGTGGTAATTGGTATCGATTGAGATATGACCTTTATATCCGAAAAAGGATTTGACACCCTTTTTTGCCCAACTTCCCTCATTTATTGGCTCTTCTTCGAGTCTCTGTGGTTTGGCCTTGTCATCAATAATATTATTTGAAATACCAATTAGCTCTTTATCAAACTCCTGATTCAGGCTCGTACTGGTGGCTTCGGAATCTTGACCTTCCTTTTTGGGTCGTGGGTGAATATTGCTGAAAATCATTGCCCAAATCAGGTGCTAAGGGTCGATTTCCCGGTAAATATCCATTTGGACACTTGTTAGCGCTTTTCAGTAGCTCACATACACGACCCCTTTTTGTCCCCGCCTTGCTCGTCTTTCTTGTTCCTCTTCCGACCTGGGTCCGAAGTTATGAAGGTTGCATCCTGGATAGTGCCATTCTTTACAGTAAACCCCATCTCATCGAGCTGCCTTTGAAGCTCATTCCAAAGATCATCGTATACGTCGCACTTAATCAAACGTTCACGGAATAGCCAAACTGTGCTGAAATCAGGAATTACTTCAGTGGTGCCAAGGAAAATACGAAAAGAGATCCTATCCGCAACCTGTCGCTCCAGTTCTGGATCTGTTAGACCAAACCAATGCTGAATTACGAGAGCTTTCACCATAATCACGATGTCAATGTTCGGACGACCTCCGCGGCTAGTTTTATTTTTGTATATCAATGGTTCCAAAAATCTGAAACGCTCCCAATTGATCAACGATCCGATCTCGGATAGATCATCTCCGAGGGCTTTTACTCGAGCATATTCTGCTCGAATGGCAAAATCAATGAGAGTCCTCATGCATTATATTATAGTATTAATAGTATATAAGTATTTCGATTGATTAGTTTTTCGAAACTCTCTCTTATCTGTAGGACTTACGCACTTGGCAGAATCTTCTTATATTGCATATGCTATATTAATACCAACAAATAAATGGGATAGGGCTGAACTTGAATCCTTCCAAGTGCGATGATCTTGATTATATTCACTTTCTGATAGCATCAGTAGATGTTTTTACCTGTACTGAGGCTGCAAGGTGCCAGCCAGTAGGAGAAAATAGTCCATCGCATGATGCATTTACCCGTCTTCTACAAAGACAGCCTCCAGATACGGATACGTTGTGGAATGAGGTAAAGGATATTGTTCAGCCTCAAAATGGTTTCTTGGTTATTGACGATACGACGTTGGACAAGCCATATGCTAAAAATATGAGCCTAGTCTATCATCAATGGAGTGGAAAACAGCATCGATTGGTGAATGGAATCAATATTTGTACGTTGCTGTGGACAGATGGAAACGCTATAATTCCCGTTGATTTCCGAATCTACGATATAGATGTCGACGGCAAGACAAAAAATGATCATTTTCGAGATATGCTTGCCAAAGCAAAAGAACGGCGTTTTCAGCCCTGTATTGTTCTCTTCGATAGCTGGTATGCCAGTGTAGATAATCTCAAAACCATACGAAAGTCTGGATGGCACTGGCTGACCCGATTGAAGAAAAATAGGCTAGTGAATCCGAATAACACCAAAAATATGCAAATTCAGGAGATAGAGATACCGCTGCAAGGCAGGGAAGTGCATTTAAAAGCTTATGGTTTTATAAAAGTATTCCGGATAGTCTCTAATGACGGTGACATAGGATACTGGGCAACTGACGTGCTGGAGATAGACGAAGCTAAACGCGAAAAATTTGGTGGATATTCCTGGAAGATTGAGGAATATCACAGAGGCATAAAGCAATTCTGTGGAGTCGAAAGCTGTCAAGCAAGAAAAAGTCAGTCCCAGAGAGCACACATAATGTTCTCCCTGAGAGCGTTTCTCAGATTAGAAGTAGAAAGGCTTAGAATAGGAATAAGTTGGTTCGAATCTAAGCGAAGAATTATTCGCGAGTCAATTCGCGAATATATAAAATATCCTTATTATTCATTGTCGAAAGATTCAACTGCGTAAGTCCTAATCTGTATAAAGTGCAGGACTACGTTAAACTAAGACAAAGTGGCGAAGGGTTTTGATCGCTTCAGGATGTAAAGAAAAAGTGAATCCTGCGTCGCATTGGTCAAAGCCAAGGAGCTGGGATACAAAGGCCAATCCCAGTTCCTATGAGTATGTATATTTGTACGGATCGTCTTGTCAATAGAGTGTTTCTCGGAGGACTAACCACATACAATAAGCAACCTTTATATGCAGTGTAAGAGGTTCCTTAGCTTCATAGGAGTTGAGGAGACATGAAGAGGAAGGGAGTAGTATGTCTATTCGCTTTTGGCATCGCACTAACTATCGCTTTAACCCTCGTAGCTTTTGGTTCTTCTGAAGCCGCGATTGTTAACACGAGCACCTCAGGCCACGAGAAGGCCTTCGACCCTGGGAGCATGAACCTCTCAGTAAAACCCGGAGATGACTTCTATGAATATGTTGATGGAGCTTGGATAAATAGCCACCCCGTGCCCGCGGACAAATCCCGATACGGAGAGTTCCAGATAGTAGATGACAGAACCTACGACAGCGTCAAAACAATTGTTGGGAGCGCAGCCAACAACACCTCCGCCCCTAAGGGAAGCCTCGACCAGAAGATCGGCGAGTTCTACCGCGTGGGAATGAATAATTCCACCCTGGAAAAGCAGCGTCTGGATCCCATCAAAGACGAGCTAAAGATGATAGACAATATCTCCAACAGCTCCGAAGTCCAGGCCGTATCGACGCAAATGATGGACTATGGCATGGACCCCTTCTTCTCCATGTACGCTGCACCAGACAAGAAGAACAGCAAGGTCATGATAGCCACCCTCACTCAGGGAGGTCTAGGCCTTCCGGAAAGAGACTTCTATCTCAGGCAGGACAACGAATCTATCAAGACCAGAGAACAGTACCTGACTCACGTTGCCAAGATGTTCGTCTTCCTCGGCGATAGCCAAAAAGTCGCTGAGAATAATGCCAGGACCGTTATGACGATAGAGACTCGCCTGGCCAACGCATCCTTCACCAACGTGGCCGACAACGATGAGGTCAAAACGTATAACAAGATGAGCCCTGAGGAGCTCCAGGCCTTTGCCCCGGGCATGAACTGGTCTCGTCTCTTCAGCGCCTTTGGTCGCCCGGACGTATCCGAGGTGAACGTCAGAAACCCGTCCTTCTTCAAGGAGCTGAGCACCGCCCTGGCGGACGAGAGCATAGCTGACTGGAAGACCTTCCTGCGCTGGAAGCTGATCTTAGCCGCGTCCCCCTATCTCAGCTCCGACTTGGAGGGGGAGCACTTTGACTTCTATGGGAGAAAGCTCAATGGCCAGCAGGAGATGAAGCCCCGCTGGAAGAGGGTCCTCGATGCAGAGTACGGGGCCATAGGTGAAGCCATTGGAAGTGTCTACGTGGACAGTTATTTCGACCCAGGCTCCAAGGCCAGGATGCAGGAGATGGTATCCAACCTAAAGAAGGCCTTCAGGGAGAGAATTCAAAACCTGACATGGATGGAGCCTGAAACCAAGAAGAAAGCCCTCATGAAGCTTGAGGTCCTGGATGTCCAGGTAGGCTACCCCGATGAATGGCTGAATTATTCAAAGCTCGAAGTGAAGAACGATTCGTACGTCATGAATGTCCTGGCGGCCTCTAAATTCCAGTTCCACCACGGTCCCATCGGCCTGGACAGGATAGGCAAGCCCGTAGATCGCAAGCTATGGGAGATGAACCCCCAGGAGACTAACGCCTATGCGGACTATAACAAAGTCCTAATGGTCTTCCCGGCAGGCATTCTTCAGCCACCCTTCTTCAACAAGGACGCCGATGACGCAGTCAACTACGGTGCCATAGGTGTCATTATAGGACACGAGATGACTCACAACTTCGATAGCCAGGGCAGGAAGTTCGATGCCAGCGGAAATTTGACGGATTGGTGGACGTCAAAGGACGCCGATAACTTCAACAAGAGCACGGGGGTTTTGGTGGACGAGTACAACAGGTTCGAGGTCCTGCCCGGCCTGCACGTCAACGGCAACCTGACCCTACAGGAGAACATAGCAGACTTCGGCGGATTGACCATGGCCTACCGGGCCTATAAGCTCTCACTGAAAGGGGAGCCAGAGATGATCGATGGATTCACTGGAGATCAGAGGTTCTTCTTAAGCTTCGCCCAGATCTGGAGGGAATCGGACAAGAACGAATCCCTGAGGACGCGAGCACTGACCGATACCCACTCGCCCGCCAAATTCAGGGTCGACGGCGTGGTCTTCAACGTGCCCGAGTTTTACAAGGCGTTCCCGGGAGTAAAGCCGGGGGATAAACTCTACAGGCCAGAGAGTGAGAGGCCGGTGATCTGGTAGAGAGATCACCGGAAGCCTTTTTTTCCCGGGATAGCATTAGCTGCAGCACCTAACGAAGAAGTCATACTGGCTTCTTAGGGTCTCGAACTCTCGATCGAGATCGTGCCATCCTTTCAAAATCTGCTGGAAAGCTTAATATCAGAGCAGACAACCTATCTTGGCGATTTCGAGAATTGAGACAGAATCAAAACCAATTACAATTCAAGAACCGCAATCCAAGAATGATTTATGAGGCGATTATAATGGCTAGGTTTCCAGAGGCTGAAAACAGGATTTTGAACTTGAAGATCTGTATGCACTGTAATGCGCGTAACCCGGTTAAGGCTACTCGCTGCCGCAAGTGCGGCTATCATGGGCTGAGGATGAAGTCCAAGGAGAGCAGGGCTGCCTAAGCTTCTGCATGAGGCTTAATATCGGCCGGGTCGAGGAAGGACTGGTCCAGGCAGTTGTAGCCAACGGAGCAGCCCATCTGACGCTGATAGATCCGGATTCCCAGAGCCCATCAGAGGCAGGCAGGATTGCTGAGGCCGCAGCGGCTGGAGGCACGGATGCCATCATGGTGGGCGGCTCGGTAGGGGCCAGTGGTTCTATACTTGAAGAGACTGTCAGACAGATCAAAGAGCGGACCGAACTGCCAGTCATCCTATTTCCCAGCAGCGCAGCTGGACTTTGTCAGAATGCAGATGCCGTATTTTTCATGAGCCTCTTGAACTCCAGGTCCACCAGCTACATCGTAGAGAACCAGGTGCTCGGTGCACCCCTGGTTATGAGGTATAATCTCGAGCCCTTGCCCATGGCCTACATAATAGTAGAGCCTGGAGGGACTGTGGGCTGGGTGGGGGATGCCAGGATCATACCCCGAAAGAAACCGGAGATAGCAGCCGCCTATGCTCTAGCAGCCAAGTACTTGGGTATGCGCATGGTCTACCTGGAGGCCGGATCGGGAGCTGAAACGCCCGTGCCCCTTGAGATGGTCAAAGCTGTGAAACGTGTTTTGGGGGAGACCCTCCTGGTGGTCGGTGGAGGGATCCGAAGCGGAGCTGCGGCCGCCGAGGTAGTGAAGGCGGGCGCGAACTTGATAGTAACAGGAACCGCGGTGGAGAAGAGCAAGGACGTGACAGCCTTCGTCCTCGATGTCACCAGGGCCATAAAATGCAGACAAAGCTGAAGAAGTACCTGGAAGAGCAGAAACTGGACGGGCTTCTTCTTGTCGGCGACAGCATCTGCGATCCTGATATGTACTATCTTACCAGGTTCTCCGCTGTCGATCGCTTCACCATCCTGGCCGCGGAGAAAGTTACCATGCTCGTCTCGTCCATGGAGCTACGCAGGGCAATGCACGAGAGCTCTGCCGACAAGGTGGTCAGCACATCCGAGTATGGCATCAGGGAGTTGCTCAAAGCCTCGGGAAAACCTGGCGTTGCCTACTCAGCAGCTCTGGTCGAGTTTCTTCGCGACCTTGGAGTGCGTCGAATCGGTGTGCCACAAAGGTTTCCGGCGGGAATCTTCACAACGCTCTCCAAGGAGTTCCAGATCACAATCGTTGAGAGTCCCGTCTCCAAGTGGCGTGAGGTCAAGAGCGAGCAGGAAATCGAGGCCATAGGGAGGGTGCAGAAGGCTTGTGAAAAGGCCATGCGCTTGGCTATCGACTCGATCTCCAGATCGGAACCCAAAGGAGATTACCTGTACGCGGACGGCAACCCTCTGACATCGGAGAAAGTCCGAAGCTCCATCGAGATATCCCTCCTCGAGGAGGGGTGCGACGCGTTTGACACAATAGTGGCCGGAGGGACTGCTGCCGCCAATCCCCACGCTAGTGGCTGCGGCCCACTCCCGGCCAACTCCCCTGTTGTGATCGATATCTTCCCTAGGTCCAAACGCAGCAGATACTTTGCCGACATGACCAGGACAGTGCTAAGGGGGGAGGCCAGTCCCGAGATCGTGGACATCTATGACGCTGTGGTAGCAGCCCAGAATGCCGGAATAGATGCCGTGCGCGCGGGAGTCGACGGCAAAGAAGTTCACTCCAGTGTAAGCCAGATTTTCCTAGACCGCGGTTATCCGGAGGGAGATGATAGTGGGTTCATCCACTCCACCGGTCATGGGGTGGGCTTGGAGGTCCACGAGAGCCCATCCCTCAGCGAGGCTGGAGGGGTGCTGCAGGCCGGCAGTGTTGTCACAGTCGAGCCTGGTCTCTACTATCCGGACCTGGGCGGTGTCCGTCTGGAGGATCTTTTGGTTGTTAGGCCAGAGGGATGCGATAACCTCACCGAGTTCGAGAGGCGTTTAGTCGTCTAAGAAATCCTTCAAATAATTCCTTCAAATATTAACCACAGATTGGTGACGGGCTTATGACCGAACCCGGACCTGAAATTTAGGTGGATACATGGAATCAGATGTCTTAGAAAATTACAGGAAGGCCGGAAGGATCTTGGCCAAGGTTTGCCAGGAGGCCCGGTCTAAGGTGGACGTGGACGTGCTATTGATCGAGGTGGCCGAGTTTGTGGAAGGGTCGATCAGAAAAGAAGGAGCAGAACCTGCCTTTCCCTGTAACATCTCAAGGGACAGAGTGGCCGCCCACTATACTCCCGGCCCCAAGGACGAGAGCACCTTTGGCGAGAGCATGACCAAGCTCGACATAGGGGTTCACGTTGACGGCTACATAGCCGACGCCGCAATCACTGTGGACCTCAGCGGACACACCGAGCTGGTGGAGGCGTCGCAGGCGGCATTAGATGCAGCCATCGAGCTGGTAACTCCCGGAGCAAACACAGCCGATATCGGGGCGGCCATAGAGCGGGCCATAACTGGCTACGGCTTCAAACCGGTTGCCAACCTCACCGGGCATGGCCTGGAGAGGTACTCGGCTCACGCCGAGCCAATCATACCCAACAAAGTCCTGGAAAAGGGAGTGACCCTGAAGGATGGAGACGTTATCGCAATCGAGCCTTTTGCCACGAATGGCTCAGGAAGAATTTCCGAGGCGCCTCAAACCGAGATTTTTGGTTTCTCTGGCCACAGGCCGATCAGATCACCCCAGGCAAGAGAACTCGCGAAGGAGATCCAGGAAAAGTATAAGACCCTGCCTTTCGCGCGCAGGTGGCTGGTCGGGGAGAGGATAGACTACGCCCTGTCGCAACTTTTGAGGGCTGGAATAATTCACAGCTATCCGGTATTGTGGGAGGTAGAGGGCGCTCTGGTTTCTCAAGCGGAGCATACGGTTATCGTCCAGGAGAACGGCTGTGAGGTTACTACAAGATTCAACGGTTCTGATTAGCCAACGTTGATAGATTCATCTCGAAATGTAGCGGAACCGAATTGATGGCTAAATAAGGCGTTTGTAGCTAAGAATTACAATCCTTCGCTGCATTCTTCAGTTCCGTCGTCTTCCTTGTAGGAGTCGTCTCCAATCATAGCGGCGGAGATGGCATCTATGCCGTCCAGAAGCTCTACAGTCATACTGTAGGGCAAATCGGCCATGGCCTCCTCGGGAAGGCTCTCTCCTCCTATCACTCTGGCCCCAACATGGCCGAGAATGTCGAAGGCTTCGTCTATATTCTCCAGGTTCTCAGCCTCGATTGCCTTCTTCACCATCTGCCTCAGGTCAGATTCGCGATCGTAGTCTCCAGCGATGTAACGCTGACAGGATGCGAAGACGGCAGCTAGAGACGTCTTGAGAGAATCGATCATGAGATCGGCATCCTCCCCCAGGGAATCATGCTCCTTGAAGACGATGTTCCTTATGTTATCCAGTTCAGATAGAGCCTCATCCAGAGGTATGACCTTTCTCTCACATCTAGCTATGACCTTTAAGCAGGCCAGTACAACGTCATCCATTATATAGACGAAGACTGCGCCGGCATTCTTCTCATCAGAATCTTTAAGCGTGAACTTGCTATCTTTGACTTTGCTGAGCCAGTTCTGCCAGCGCTTATCTGTATAGAACTCTTCCTTCATGCCACCGCCTTACCTTATTGTATCTACTAGTGCGACCCTTTCAAGGACAAGATCCGGGATTCGCGCCTCATCCGATGCCCGTATCTCGTCTTCCGATATGTTGAAAGTCTCTCTTAACGCGTCGAGCTTAAAAGAGCACCCTATGCCATCGACTTCTATTAGCTGGGATAGTTCAGAGCAGTCCGGCCAGGCCGGTGCCCCCGCGAACTCTGGGCTAGTAATCGCTAAAGCTATTCTCTTCGTTGACCCGGATACACCTATCGACAGGGCTCTTTCGATCTGACGCTCTCCCGAGGCGTAGCGCAGAATCTCTACACCTAAGTCTTTGGCGATGTTCCTCTCTTCGGAGAAGGCCGCAAATGCCTTTTCGATCGCAAAGATCAGATGTCTCTCACTGGCCACTTTATCAGCATCGAAGGCCTGGATCATGCATCCAGTCCTAGCCTGAAGATCTCTTATTGCGGAGATGAACTCTTTGCTATCCTTTATGAGCGGTTTTCCAAAGAGCAGACGTGTTTGGTCCATCGCTGAAGATCTGGCAAGGATGTTTAAAAACTTGCGGTCGTTGCTTGAGTCTTAAGATGATGGCGAATTTATTTCATCGTAGCTTTGGAGGATGGAAGCAAAAATCTGAGACAAAAGTGCGTTAAGTCGCATTGTTCTCTAATTCTATGCCCAGAACTTGATAGTCCCTTTGCTTACCTTGTTTTAAGGTTACCACTTCTGTGTCCTACAACGTTCAACCACACAAAAGCAAAGCTAAAATGGGCGCCACAACAAAATCTAAGAACAGGGCAGCCTGAATTCTGCCCGTCTAATTCGATTTTACACTAGGCCAGCACGCTGCAATCTAAGCAGATCCGCCGTATTCAGTTTTTCGCCTTGACGGAAGTGGGTCATAATCTCTTCAGCCTCACGCTTAGCAACTTCTTTGGCCCTATCTTCCTTGCTATCGCGGTTCTTCTTTTTCAGTCCCACGATGACCTTATCGAAGTCGCGGACCTCACGCTGGGTGCGGATGAACTCCTTGTGCTGATCATCTGCGGCTTCCTGAGCTTTTACAAACTCCTTGTGCGCAGCGTCCGCCTCTGCTCTTGTTTGATCCGCCTCTTTGAAGGTAGCGATCATCTGGTCGTGGTACTCCTGGGCCAGCTCCGCATACTTGGTGACTTCGTCGTGGAACTTGGAGGCCTCGTCCCTCAGACCCTGAGCCTCATCAAGCAATTTACGCAGCTCGTCGTTCTTCTCAAGCTGTTCCTTGCGGCTGCGAAACTCTGCATGGAGGGCAGATATCTTGTCGACCAGTTGTTTCTCTTTGTCCGGGCTTAGGACTTCAGTTTGCTGCCTGAACTCCAGGTGGTCTATCTCTCTGCGCAGATCCCTTATAGACCGGTCGCCAGTTAAGTTATACTTCTTGCGGATCTCGTCTATCTTGGCGTACAGTGCATTGGTCTTTTCGTTGAATTCATCTCGGTGCTTCTTGGCATCGGCGACGTTTTTGTTGTTCTCGTCCCGCTGCTTTTTGAGTTCCTGGGCCTTCTCAATTAACTCCTTAGTGGACTTGTTGAGATCATTTCTCTTGGCGGCCCATTTGCTCGCCTCTGAATTCAGTTGGCTGCGGCGGTCCTTGTACGTAAAAGATTCTTGTCTGATCTTTGCCTTTTTATCTTCCAGTTCTGCCAGCATCCCCCTTTGGTCCTCCTGTTCCAGCATATTGCTGGGGTTCTTGATACCCCCGATCCTCGATCGAGAACTTTCGCCCGTAGGCGTATTGTTCCTAAAGGCACTTCAAGTTTTGGGGTTTCCCACGTCCTATTTGCCGATCTTATGAAGCGGACTATACTAAGCGCTTCGGCCCGAACTATTTTGCCGAATCGAACTATCAATCCTTCGAAATATTGCCCGCGATTTCAAGACTAGTGATGCTAAGACTAAGACTAGTTATTATACTATAAGATCGAAGTTAGTGGGCATGTTGTACATACCCACCAACCCTTTACGTATTAACCTTTTGGTTATGATACCACGAATCTACGACTATGCGATAAATAGGTGAACGCTCCCCGTCCTAAAGGACGGGGCTTCTATCGCTTTTGCGAAGAGATTGCATCCCCAATCTCAGAATGTTGATAGCTGCATTGAGATCTCTATCCATAGACAAGCCACATTCCGAGCAGCTATGGACTCTTTCAGAGAGATCTTTTTTGACTACTAGGCCACACCTAGAACATATCTGAGATGTGTTTCTTGGATTTATTAGCACAACCTTAGAGCCAGCGTATGCTGCTTTGCTCTCAGTTGCGTTCACCAGCATATTCCAAGCCACGTCCGAGATTGATTTAGCTAGGCAGTGGTTTTTGAGCATGTTTTGGATATCAAGATCTTCAAAGACAACAACACCAAAGCGATCTACCAGCACACGACTAACGTGGTTGGCAAAATCGGTTCGTCTGTTAGCAATCCTCTCATGGACTCGCTCGACCACCCATTTGGCTTTCTTCCGTTCAGACGATCCCATCGGAGCTTTTGAGAGCTTCCTTTGGGCTTTGGCTAATGCTTTTTCTTCGACTATGAAGAATCGAGGGTTAGCGATCTTTTCTCCGTTAGAAAGAGTTGCAAAGCTTTCTAATCCTACATCGATTCCAACGACTGAACCGTCTTTCCATGGAGGCAAAGGAACATCTTCAATCTCGACCGAGAAACAAGCAAACCATTTGCCCGTTGTCGATCTCCGAAGAGTGCAGGTCTTGATATCTCCCTCAATAGGTCGATGGAGTTTGATCTTGATATCGCCGATCTTTGCTAGATGGAGCTTACCATCTCTGATTTCAACACCGAATTGTTTGTAGGTGATGCTATCATAGCGACCTTTGCCCTTGAATCTAGGATATCCAGGTTCTTCTCCGGCTTTGACTCTTCGGAAAAAGGCTTTCAAGGCCAGATCTACCCTAACCTGGACATTCTGAAGAACCTGAGAATAGACCAGCTTAAGTTCCGGTCTTTTGGCTTTCCAGGTTACAAGGACGCTGTTGGTTTCGTACAGGGAGATAGATTTGTCTTCATTCTCCCAGGCACCTTTTCGCAAACCAAGTGTATCGTTATAGACCTGCCTACAAAGCTCCAGAGTCTGATTCAAAACAGACCGTTGGGACTTAGTGGGATAGAGCCTATAGCGATACGATTTACGCATGAAATATAAGAAGTTGTTTTAGCGTATATAGTTATCTATAGGAACCGGGAGGACTCCGCTTTCATCCCTACCATGAAGGAGGGGGCCTTCTCGCCCCGCCCTCTCCGCTCCTGCGAGGTATATAGCGCCCTCAACGAATTCAGTTAGAGAGCGGTCTAAATCATGAATCAATAGGCATATCTATGGGCATTATATTCAAAGAATTGATTAATCTGTCTAATCGAAGCATTTCTTACCGAATTTACTTGTCATAGTAAAAAAATTATTAGGATCATCCATCAAGATTCATTTCGTGCTCATTGCTTCAATTGAGAACTGCGGCCACCAGAAATGTTTATAGTACCGAGTCGCTTCCTCCGGCTGGTAGGGTGAACCGTGCAGCTTTTCTATGTCGAATTCTATTAGGCGTATCCTTCAGGATCAACAGATTCAAATAGAAGAGTAACAAAAGAATTCCAAAGGACCTCAAAGAGGATAACTCGTATTTACATGGAGGGATTACATGAAGAGTATTATGTTAGCGGCGTTGGTCCTAATGGCGGTTTTAGGAACAACGGCAATTGTGACGGCGGCTCTGATTCCACAGCCCGATTATACTCAAGAGGCTGTGAATGGTTTTGTAGGATATGATTATCCTATTAAATACGCGAATCAGATAGTAGACAAGAACGTGAGCTTCAGCTTTGAGCAGTCCGTTCAGGGCAACGGCTACTACATGACTTACAAATACGCCAAGATGGGAAATGCCGAGTTCAAGGATTACGCCCATGGAAGCGGGTCTCTGGACAACGAGGCTGTTCTGAGCAACTACCAAACAACCCACCAGTACCATCTGTGGAATGCAGACTGGAATGACGCCGCTGTGTCGTGCATCCAGTACAAAGAGACCACCCATGCAGTGTACGCTCCGACGAGAATCGCAATAGGGACCGGCTACTACGCAGTCAATCCGCTGAACTACGATTCCCTGATCAAGGAGAAGACCTGGGTAAAGAACCGGCTTGCAGGCTCAGAGATGCAGAACGAGGTCGAGTACGCCCACAAGCTCGACAAGGATCTCAGCGTCACCGTAAAGGACTTCACCAACTTCACTTACGACCCGCTCTACACGGCTAACGCAGTCACCCAGATGAGGATAAAAGAGGATGTAGGGGAAGGCAAGATACACATCGGTGTGTTGCAGGCTAACGCCGATGGCACAGGAATAATTCCGAACTCCTTATCATCGATGGAAGTAACAGCCTGGAAGAAACCAGCGGTCGAAATCGATGAGGATTACTTCGGAACATACCACGTCGAGAAGAACATGACCCTGGCAGCTCCCTATTCCAGGAACAAGCCCACATACGACTGGCTGCCATGCACCTGTAATGAAGGCTGGAACGATATGACTATCCACGACCAGAGATACCACAGCGCGAAGGGCTTCTTCGACTGCACGTCCTGTCCGTTCCCGTACTGCAAACCTTAAAATACATATAGGGGAGACATCTCCCCTAACCTCTATTTTATAGAATTTCATCTATTATAGCGGTTCTAAGAGAATTCCTATAAACCTACCTGGCTTTAATTATAGTAAAGTTTATATACTATTAATACTATTGTATATTATGGATTCATTTACTACTTGGATGCTTAAAGGTCTCCATGCCAAGCAAGAGAAGTCGCGACTCTCAGAGATATCGAATAAGATTGATTGGGCACCTTTCCGCCAAATTCTCGAAGAGATGTATGATAATAAAAGCGAGAAAGGTGGAAGACCAAACTGCGATGTCATCATGATGTTCAAGATTTTGATCCTTCAGAAATGGCATGGTCTGAGCGATTTGGGAATTGAAAGACAAATGGCTGACCGCATATCATTTATGGCGTTCCTTGATTATCCTGATCCTTTGCCAGACTCCCGAACGATATGGCTATTCAAGCAACGCATTGCAGAATCCGGAAAAGCTGAGTTGATCTGGTCAGAACTGCAAAGACAGTTAGTCGCTATGGGTTTGCAGGTTAAGTGTGGAACGGTGCAAGATGCAACATTCATTGAAGCAGATCCCGGTTCTTCAAAAAAACCTCGTGGTGAGGATGCTAAGACTCGACGCAGTCGAGATGGAACCTGGGCAAAGAAAGGAAATGAGACTCATTTTGGATATAAGCTGCACCAAAAAACCGATATCGATTACTGCCTAATACGCGAAATCGAGACAACAACCGCTTCATTGCATGATAGTCAGGTTGACTTATCAACCAAAGATGAAATCGTCCTTAGAGATAGAGGATATTTTGGCGCTGAAGCAAGGGGTATCGATTTCACGATGAAACGCAGAACATCAGAAAAGCCTCTTGAGGAGCTTGATAAAGAGCGAAACAGGTTGATAAGCATACTAAGATCCCCGGGAGAACGGCCTCATGCTGTTATAAAAAGAGTATTTGGGATGGGAAGAGTGTTGGTTACAACAGTCAAGCCCACATTCCGCGCTTCGCATCAAATAATCCAGAAATAGCCTATGATTAAAATGGGAAAGATTATTTAATAACGACTTTCTACTGCTTCCAAGAAGGGAAGTAGCATGGATATGGATGTCCAATCATATTTGATAGGTCACCTTGGCATAGTTGCTGGCATATTTGATGCATTGAATATCGCTGACGTAATTGATCGAGTTCTTCCCAAGAGAGGTTCGCGAAATCTGGTCGTGAATCAATTATAGGCTGTTATAAATAGCCCCTGTCTACTATGCTATATGGGGTGTAGCAAATGGGATTAAGAGGTCCAAAACCTCGATTTTTGGATGTAGCATGTCCAAATGAAAAGTGTGCACTATTTGGAATTGCTGGAAAAGGAAACGTTACTGTTTACGGAACCTATGAGAGAAGTTCCGGCAAGGGTAGAAAATTCGTCTGCCATTCATGCACAACTAAGTTCTGCGATAGAACTAACACGCCATTATATGACCTACGGACAGATGAAGATAAAGTCAAGCTGGCTTTAAAAATGTCTATGCGCGGAATGAGCATTTTAGGTATCGCAGAAACTCTTGAGGTACAGCCGTCTACTGTAAGCACCTGGATCTCAAGAGCTGGAGAGCATTGTGAACGGGTAAATGAGGTTATTTTGAAAGACATCGAGACACCAAAAGTAGAGATGGACGAACTCTGGACTTTTGTGGAAAAAAAAACGTTGCCCAGAAAAGATGAATTCGAAGACTCTGGGAATTGGATCTGGATAAGCATGGCTACTGAATGTCGTCTGGTGCTTTCCCATGTAGTTGGTGAGCGGTCTCAGAAAATCGCAGATAAGCTCGTTGCAAATACCTGCTGTGTTGAATAACTCTGGCAAAATCGATATGCATCGGGGCAATACCAGTGATGATCGATAAATGAGCAAAATCGACATCTGTAAGCATCACGGTCCTGAGTTACGCAACACAGCACAAATACCGCGAAAATACTGAGATCAATACCATTATTTGTAACTGATGGATTAAAATTATATACAATAGCTCTCCGAAAGCAATATGGAAAGTTACAACTGTTTGCACCAACTGGCAAACGAGGACGACCTCGAAGTCCTAAATTAATAGTAGACGAACTGTTAAACTACGCGCAGGTTATTAAGATTCGGGCAGAAGGCAGACTTAAAAAAGTTGTTAAAAGGATCATATTTGGGGCGAATATAAAACTCAAGATGATATCTACTAGCTATATAGAACGACATAATCTAACATGCAGACAAGATAATAACCGCATATCCAGGAAAACAATAGGCTTTTCTAAGAAAAATATGGAATTAGATCATCAAATGACCCTCTATTTCGCAAACTTCAATTACTGCAGAAAGCATCGCTCTCTGAAATACAGGGACGAGCGAGGGATAACAAGGCTCAATTGTCCTGCGAAGCAAGCCGGCTTAATTGATCACATCTGGAGCTTGCATGAACTATTGACCTTCTCCTATATCAAAATTAAAACCTATTAACAATTCACGACCCGAAATCTTCTTCATTCAGTAATTATCAAAGCTATGATCTTGAACGGCTTGGGTTTTACTGGTCAGCGGCTGTACCTTTTTCCCAACTTTTTCATGACGATTCCTACCGGAAAGCTACTTGGTGAAGGCATCAATCCAGCCGACCTCAATGACGACGTAGTTGGCAGGACACTTGATGCGATTTACGAAAACGGTGCCACTGAGCTCTTCAATGAGATCTCTTTGCACATAATGAAACAATTTTCCTTCGAGACTCAACTAATCCATGTAGATACAACAAACTTCAGCGTCTATGGGAAATATGAAAATGATGCGCCAGACGGTACTGATTCAATCCAGGTTACTTTTGGTCATGCCAAAGACGGTAGAATGGATCTGAAGAGGTTCGTTCTCGGTATGGTTACAAATCAATTTGGTTTGCCGCTCTTTGCTAAAGCATACTCGGGAAATAAATCGGATAAGAAGAGTATAATGGAAATGATACAAAAAACGCAACAAGCGATTGATTTTGACGATGAAAGCTATTGGATCGCGGATAGCGCTTTGTACACAGAAGAAAATATCAAATTTTTGGGAACAGATACAAAATGGATTACGCATATCCCAGCCACTGTATCAGAAGCTCAAAAACTACTCAACTCCAACTTAAATATGATACCTGGCAGCGATCCAAGATACGCTTTTTTTACAACCGCTCTTAATTATGCAGGAATTCCTCAGCGTGCGGTTGTTGTTTGGTCTAAAGAAATGGAAACAAGGAACCAAAAAACGTTCGAGAAGAAAATTGAAAAAGAAACGACTGAGGCCGAAAAAGATCTCAGAAAGTTAATGAGAAAGAAATTTGCCTGTGTACCGGACGCCGATAATGATTTGAGATTATGGCAATCCGGGCACCCGCATCATCTGCTCAAGAATGTGCAGGTCATGCCGGTTATGGAAAAAATAGAAAAGAAACGGGGACGTCCGAAAAAAGATGAGCTTTTGAACATAAGCTACATGATTGAATGCGAGATAGAGCTCAACGAGGACGCTCTTATAGAAGCTCGCAAAAACTTAGGTCGATTTGTTTTGGCCAGCAATCAAGTCGATCTCGACCCCGAGGTCATGCTAAATTATTATAAAGGACAGCAAGCGGTCGAACGTGGATTCAGATTCCTGAAGGATAAGAGCTTCCAGGTTTCCGAGGTCTATCTCAAAAAAGAGGAGAGGATCGAAGCACTTTGCATGATCATGGTCCTGAGTCTTCTCATATACTCATTCGCCGAATGGAAGCTCAGGAAGGAACTCAAAGAGAAAGAGCAGACCATACCGAATCAGATAAACAAACCAACTCAGCGGCCTACTATGCGCTGGGTCTTTGAGATCTTTATGGGCGTGATTGTATCGGCTGTTACGGATGGTGGAACAATTATTAAGACAATAGTACATCTAAGCGACCCACAGATCACTATTCTTGAATTATTAGGCTGCGAGTGCAAAAAATATTACGGGATGGAGTGAACCGCGGAATGTGGGGTCAAGAGGGTTCATGTTGAATTGATGGTTACAGCTTTCGCTTTTGACCTATTTCAGCTCTGTACATCGAAAAAAGCCAACGTCATCTGAACATAGCGGAAGCTATCGAAGAACAGATTGAGAGAGGGCTAATTCAATGAAATTCATAACAATTGAACCAAAAGGCTAGGTCATTCGGTAGTGAATCTTGAAAGAAAGAATAGAAGCTTGTTGAAAGCTAGTTTTTAGGAATACTCCTAAGTATCGTTCATTTGGTGTTTCAATTTAGTCAGCCGACATTCCGCAGTAAGGATTGAATGATGAATAATTTGCCTGATAGCGATTTAGCAATTTGTTTATAAAACCTAATCATATAAAATTAATTATAATCTCATTTGCCAAGCCCTTTGCGGCGATTCCAGGACCAAGATCCTATTCAGGAATCTGCATTTAGCCACGTTTTGCAAAATCTATAAATTTGAAAAATAAATGCATATTTTGAAATATTTATTAATATAGCAAAATCGCTATGCAGAAAACTATTGGCTCAATTGAGCTTTACTGCGGAATGTGGGGTCAGTCTAATGAAGGCGTGATTCAGTGAACGCTCCCCGTCCTAAAGGGCGGGGACTTCTATCGCTTTTGCGAAGAGATTGCATCCCCAATCTCAGAATGTTGACCGCTGCATTGAGATCTCTATCCATAGACAAGCCACATTCCGAGCAGCTATGGACTCGTTCAGAGAGATCCTTTTTGACTACAAGGCCACACCTGGAACAAATCTGAGATGTGCTTCTTGGATCGACTAGCACAACCTTAGAGCCAGCATATGCTGCTTTGCTCTGAGTTGCTTTCACCAGCTTTCCCCAAGCCACATCCGAGATTGATTTGGCTAGACAATGGTTTTTGAGCATGTTTTGGATATCGAGATCCTCAAAGACAATTACCCCAAAGCGATCTACCAGCACACGACTTACTTGGTTGGCAAAATCTTGTCTTTTGTTAGCAATCCTTTCATGGACTCGCTCGACTACCTTGAGGGCAGCTTTCCGCTCTGGAGTGCCTTTCGGAGCTTTAGAGAGCTTTCTTTGGACTCTCGCAAGCTCCTTTTCCTCATCTCGGAAGAACCGAGGATTGGAGATCTTCTCACCATTTGAGAGAGTTGCGAAGCTTTCCAATCCTACATCGATTCCAACGACGGAACCATCTTTCCAGGGAGAGAGGGGCATGTCTGACATCTCAACAGAGAAGCAAGCAAACCATTTGCCTGTCATTGATCTCCGAAGAGCACAGGTCTTGATATCTCCCTCAATAGGTCGATGGAGTTTGATCTTGATATCGCCGATCTTAGATAGATGAAGCTTTCCAGAATCTAATCCAAAACCAGATTGGGGATAGGTAATGCTATCGTACCTACCCTTTCCCTTGAATCTAGGGTATCCTGGTTCTTCTCCCGCTTTGACTCTTCGGAAGAAGGCTTTGAACGCCAGCTCGACACGAAGAGTAACATTCTGAAGAGTCATGGAATAGACTTCTTTGAGTTCGGGTATTTCTAGCTTCAATTGAGGCAATCTATCTTGAGTCTCGAAACGCTTGACTGTTCGTTGTTCTTTCTCCCAAGCATTCTTTCGGTACGCTAATGTATCGTTGTAGGCCCACCGGCAAATCTCAAGTTGTCTTTCTAGGATGTGAACTTGAGATTTTGTTGGCATGAGTCTATAGCGATACGATTTAAGCATTGATAGATGCTTGTAGTTTGAGGTTAAGTAGTTATTGTTAGACAGAAACCAGGGCAAAGGACTCCGCTTTCATCCCCACCCTGAAGGATGGGGACTTCCCGCTCCGTCCTTCGCAATCCTACAGGTTAAATATTGCGTAGAAAGCCTTAACATTAGGTCGGCAGAACGGATTTATGCGTTTTGACGCCTGGGAACCGTTATATCTTGAGATCCTCGACGACTTCGGGTTCTCCAGAGAACGCGATGAAGAAGCGGGCAGGCTCCTCTTTGATCTTTTGAAATCCTGCCTGAACTCTTCAGCGGTCCTAGCCTTGGCGTCGAAATTGGTTCGCTGTAAATTTGTTGTCGTCTGCGGCAACGCTCCCGCCCTCAAGGATGAGCTGGAAGAATTTCTCAATGATCCAAGAGGCAAAATTTTCATAGCCGCTGACGGGGCTACATCAATTCTCCTAAAGGCCGGTGTAGTTCCGGAGATAATAGTCACCGACCTGGATGGATGTGTGGGTGACATCCTGCGAGCGAACCAGATGGGCTCCGTAGTGGTTGTGCATGCCCATGGGGATAATCAGGACAAGCTCCGAGAATACGTGCCAAAGCTCAGGAATGTCATAGGGACGACTCAAACCCGTCCGCCTCATGGGCTTTATAACTTCGGAGGGTTCACAGACGGTGATAGGTGCGTCTTTTTCGCAAGATACCTTGAAGCTTCAGAGATAAAGCTGATCGGCTTCGATTTTGATGACACTAGCGTAACCCCTAGGAAGCACAAGAAGCTGGCATGGGCCAAAAGGCTGATTGAGTTAGCTCTCTCCGATGAGGACCCTCAATGCTCTGGTCCTGGTTGCGATTCTTGAGAGATCAGGTCGATGATCGCCTCCAGGGCATCACCGGCAACCTCCTCGATACAGTGACTGGCGTCTATCAAGGCGAACCGCTCAGGCTCTGATTTTGCCAGGAGCCTGAAGATACAATCAACCTCTCGGAGAAACGCCTCCCTCTCGAATTTCTCGATCACGTTGTCTGCCCCGGTCCGGGACTTGATGCGTTTGACCGCGAGGGCTGGATCTAGCGTGAAGAGTAGGGTTCGATCGGGCACGATGTTCCAGGGACGGTACAGATCTCTGATCCACGCAACAGGATCGGGGACAATTTTTCGTAGGGTTACGCCTTGGTAGGCAGCCGTCGAGTCAGCGTACCGGTCCGATATGACTACATCGCCTTCTCTCAAGGCCGGTATTATTGTTTCAGCCAGGTGGTTGGCGTGGTCGGCCATGAACAAGAGCATCTCTTCCATCCGCCTTACTATGCAGATCTCATGTGTCTCGGAAGCTTGTCTCTCCGATAGGTGTACTCTCCGGAGGACCTCTCCAGCCTGGCTCGAAGTCGGTTCGGCCGTGAAGACAAAACGTCTCTCCCCAAGGGTCTTAATGAGCTCGCTAGAAATGATTCGTAACGCAGTTGTCTTTCCGGAACCGTCTATGCCCTCAAGGGTGACAAGGATGCCTCTCACCTTTTAATCTCTTTTTTAAGGAAAGATTAAGCTGTCGCTGCCATAGCTGCCTATTAATACCATCTCCAGAGGAGAGATCCAGAAGAGATCCTAGGGTTGCTTCAAAGCATTCATTCAATGCTGTCTTACGATGGAATAGAAGTATAAGCTGTCGCCCGATACTAACTCTGGAACGTCATTCGATGGTATTCCGCAGTCAGCCCAGTAACCCTCGCAGCGGGCGTCTGTACCGCATTTGGGTTGTCTCGTGGTCATAGGTAGACTGTAGTCAATATCCTACCACAAGGACCTATCAACGCGGATTGTAGTCCTTTTCTTGCACCGGCATTCACAGCTAACAATTGTTTGAGCTCTTGCCAGTCCTCAAAAAAGGACAGATTTTTGTCGAGGCGTTGCTTTATAAAGTTGTCGATTTGGATTTCATCTTCCTCGGTGGGTGCATCAATAAAGGGGCTTCATTCTACCTGCAGTCGCCGGGAGAAGGCTGAACTCTAGTAAGGTTTAAGTCGGGGTCCTACATTAACAATCCTGAGGTGCTTCATTTGGCAGACAAGATCTATGTAGTTGGGCACAAGAGCCCCGATACTGATTCAGTGACCTCGGCGATAACTTATGCGAACCTTAAGAATGCGCTGGGAATGAAAGAAGTAGTTCCGGCGGCAGCGGGCGACATCAACAACGAGACCAAATTCCTTCTCGATTATTTCAAGGTTCCAGCGCCGGAGAAGCTCACCGACGCAACTGACAAGAAGGTCATCCTTGTAGACCACAATGAGATGGCCCAGGCAGTGGACAAGCTCAACACAGACAACATCGTGGAGATCGTAGACCACCACAAGATCGGCGGCATCCAGACGGGCAAGCCCATCTTCTTCCTCAACGAGCCCGTTGGCGCAACCGGCGGAATAATAGCGAATCTCTATGAGCAGAATAAGGTCCCAATCAGCAAAGAGATGGCCGGCCTAATGATGTCTGCCATCCTGAGCGATACTGTGCTCTTCAAGTCCCCTACCTGCACTCCCCGAGACAAGGCCGCTGTGGAGAAGCTGGCCAAGATCGCAGGCATAGACCCCATGAAGTTCGGCATGGAGCTTCTCAAAGCCAAGAGCGACATATCCACCAAGTCAGCCAAGGACATCCTGACCGGCGACTTCAAGAAGTTCGACTTTTCTGGCACCAAAGCGGGCGTGGGCCAGATAGAGGTCATGGACCTCAAGGACTTGGTGCCCAAGAGGGTAGCTATCCTTGAAGAAATGAACAAAATGAAAGATGCTGAAAAGCTCGACATGGTGGTGTTGATGCTTACAGACGTGATGAAGGAAGCAAGCGACATCCTCTTCGTAGGCACCGCCGGGGCAGCTTCGGGATTCGAGAAGGCGTTTGGCGGCAAAATCTCCAATAACTCCATCTACAAGGAGAAGGTCCTCTCCAGGAAGAAGCAGGTCATTCCGCCCCTCGAAGGAGCCTTTAAGAAGTAAGGCACGCCCGAGATGGGGTAGATAACCTCAAACTCAAAATATTTTAATTTTTTTTTAATTCCCCGCAGCTCTGCGATGTGTGCTGCCGTAATTACTCAAGTCACCTCGTTTTTCACCGGCTAGGGTGCACCTTCTGTCCCTTCATTCGCACAAGTTGTTTGGATAGGTGCCTTCTGGCGCACGGCGGAACCTCGTAGAACCCAGTCTCTACATCTCTCGGAAGGACCTTCTTCTCCAGCTGTTCCGCTTTGATCTTGCATCTCCTGCATCTGTATCCCTGCTCGCGGCCTGCGGACTTCATTCGCCTCCCACATGATGCGCATAAGGGAGCCTGGGCCGCTATCATGTCGGCCAGCTCCAGCACCTCCAGCTTTTCGAGGTTCAGCGTCCTTTCCTTAACCGCTCCGTAAACCTCGATCAGATCGCCCGGAACAAGCTTTTTTACGGTGTCTCTGAAGTTCTTTGTGGGCTCGAAGGCTGCGCAGACCAGCGAGTTCTGTTTGTCATAGATTGAGAAGAACAGATGGCCTCCCTCGATTACCCGAGGAGCATCCTTCACCCTGCCTCTCAGCCGGTAGCTCTGGTTGTCCACGACCTCTGAAACAACTCCGGGCATGATGTGGGCGTCTGTCCCCTGGTTTGTCAGGTAAAGGACCTTCCTCTCCCAGGGCTCAGAAGTGATGGTCCGGAAGGCCAGGTCTATGGCTCCGATGTCGTCACCACGAATTCCGAAGAGGACCGGGTCGACGGAATGAGGGGCGAATACAATCCGGTTGTTGTGGCAGTCCACCGTATCCCAGGTCAGTGGATAGGTCAGGCTGTCGGCCTTCCAGACCGATGCCTGGTCTATCATCCTTGGAGTGCCCCACCGCTTGGGCTCTCTGTAGGCAATAAGCTCGTAGGTGTGGTCCTCCAACTCTGCGCCCACAGCCGCCAGAGCGCCTATCAGTCCACGGCCTTTCTTGAATCCCTGATGCCAAACTCCCTCAGCCTCCAGGAGCTCCCTGGCCTCGTCAATCTCCAGGATCTCAGTCACAGCCCTTTTATAAAAATATTTCATTCTTCGGGAGACCACGTCCGCAGCCACCAGGCCAGGGTTGGTGTTTTTGCCGGAAAGGTCGGAGAACTCTATGACGGTCTGCAGGGCTAAGTCTCTGACCTCTCTGGGTCGCTCGGTCTCAAACTGGAAGGCGATTGCAGCGTTGCCTCTGGTCTTGAACGGGGCACATGGATTGAGGCGAACCAGCTTGGGAAGACCCACCAGTTCGCCAAAGGGCCGAAGCCTGTCCATGAGTACCGCTGCCAGATAAGTGGTGCACAGGCCTCTCTCCGAATCGGTATCGTCTATTCCTATGAACATACGTCAACCTTTAAATACCGGTCTAACTGTGATATATAATGATGGATAAGGAGCTTCTCGCCGAGAGTGTTAGTGGTCTGCTGAAGCAAGCGGGGTTCACAATCTCAGCGCGCTGCTACCTACGCCCCAGGTCCTTCGATCTAGCGGCAAGGAAAGAAGATCTTTTCATCCTAATAAAGATCCTCTCCAACATAGACGGCCTGAACGAGAGGACTGCGGTGGAAGTCCGCCGTTTGGCCAAGCATCTCCTTGGGCGAACCATTCTGGTTGGGGAGAAGAGCCGGGACCAGTACCTGGAGCGGGGAGCGGTGTACTTCAGGTACGGCATACCCACGGTCAGCGTTCCAACCTTGGCCGACTGTCTCCTCGATGGAGTGTTGCCTCTCGTCTACGCAGCCCACGGAGGACTCTACGTCCGCATAGACGGCTCTTTGATCCGGCAGCTCAGGCTGGATCGGGGAATCTCGCTGGGAGCTCTGGGTTCCAGGCTAGGAGTCTCGCGGCGCACAATATCAAAGTATGAGACGGAGAACATGGATACGTCCATAGACGTGGCCGTCAAGCTTGAGGAGATCTTCGAGGAGGAGGTTATTCTGCCAGTGGATCTCTTCAAGTCGGGAAACCTGGAAGATAAGCCAGAGCAGATCACCGACAACATACTGCAGCTTCTCTCCAAGATGGGGTTCGAGGTCTTCCCAACGGCTCAGGCTCCTTTCAATGCAGTGACCAGGGACGAGGATCTGGTCGTCCTGACCGGGATCAGCAAGTTCTCACAGAACATGCTCAAGAAGGCCCAACTCATGAGCAGCTTGTCCACAGTGGCCAGGACCCACTCAGCTGTCATAGTGGAAGGCGAGTCGAGGGTTGACTGCATAGGTGATACAGCCATCATAGAAAAGCGCGAGCTGGACACCATCGGCAGGACGAGCGAGTTCGAGGATCTGGTACTGGAGAAGCAAAACAAGTGATTTTATACCAGGTTCCATAGTTATCATGCAGTCTCTGACCGAGAGGATCATCGATTCAGGCAGGGTTTTCGTCTTCGCTGTTGCGGGGGATAGCGGCTCGGGAAAGACCACTCTGTCTAGCGGCATAAAGAGGATACTGGGGGAAGAGAACGTCATCTCTTTCTCCATGGATGACTATCATAGCCTTGATCGACAGCAGCGCAAGGAGTATGGGCATAACCCCCCTGAATCCGGCTGCCAACCACCTCGACCTTCTGGCAGACCACTTAGAGGCTCTTCGTCAAGGCGAGGGAATCGATAAGCCGGTCTACGACCACAATACAGGTCAGATCCATGGGACAGTCCCCTTCGGCCCGGCTCCGGTGGTCATTGTTGAGGGATTGCATCCCTTCTATACCGAAAGGCTGCGCCATCTTACTGACATCAAGATCTTCGTGGACCCTTCTCGAACTGTGAAAAGACTGTGGAAGGTGCGGCGTGACGTGGGCGAAAGGGGTTATCGTCCTGAGGATGTCATGCGTGAGATCCTTCAGAGAGAGCCTGACTACAAGCTGTACGTGGACATCCAGAAGATCTATGCAGAGATCGTGGTCAAGATTCAGGAGTCGAGGTTTCACCCTTCGATATTGGAGACCAAACAGCCCAAGCCCGAATGGTATTCTGTCCGGCTCATCCAGCAGATGCTTGATCGGCCGGTTCCGGAGGTGGACATGACCATCGACCTTTCCAAGATCCTCCTCTCCTCGGAGCACGAGTTCTCCCTGGAGTTCGAGCGCGATGATTACTACGCCAAAAAGGTGGGAGTAATGACCATCGATGGTGAGATTCATCAGTCAATGATCGATCATCTGGAACACAAGTTAGGCAGGACTTTAGGGACTTACGCCGCCATAAGCGACAGACGTGAAGAGTACGTCAACGCCATCGGAGTGGCCCAGCTCATTCTTACCTGGAGGTGCGTCGAGAAACTAGAGCACCTTCTCGGCGCTTAATCCTTGTTATCTTCACACGGCTTCTTTTCAGTTTTATTTACTTCCATCCATCGTAAACTACTATCTCTTCCAGGGGTTTACGTGGTTTGAGAATAGCCTTGGCGGTCTTTGCAGGCTCTGCAGCTGGATAGCCCAGGGGCAGCAGAGCGACCACCCTGATAGTCTTGGGTACTCCCAGAATCTCTTTCGCCTTATCCTCGTAGAAGGCTCCAATCCAGCAGGTTCCCAGGCCCTCTTCCACTGCTGCCAGGGTCATATGGTCCACGGCGATGGCCACGTCGATGGGATAGGTGAGCTGGCCGCAGGTCATGACGTAGTCCGAGGTGCCACAAGCCACGATCACAACGGGCGCCTGGCTGACGAACTCCTGGTTCCTGGCTGCCTCAGCCAGCCTCTGGCGTAGGCCTGGGTCTTTTACAACCACGAACTTCCAGTCCTGCATGTTCCTCGCCGAGGGGGCCAGGCGTCCTGCCTCCAGAACCCGTAAGAGCTTCTCATCCTCGACAGGCTGGCTCGAGAAGCTCCGGATGGATCGACGCTCTGCGATGGCCTCCATCACTTTCATCCGGTCAGCCCCTCTTCTTCATCTCTTTCTCTAACTCAATGCCCAGATCGGTCAGGCTCCAGACTCCTTCCTTCTCGGCGACGACATTTCTTGCTGCCAGCTCCTCCAGGGTCTTCCTTACCCCAGGTACGGGTGTGTGATCGATCTTGGCAATCTTATCAGCGCTGAGCGCCCCTTTGGCGCCGAGAACCTGGAGCACCCTTTGGCGTTGGTTGCTCCCCATGATGAACCCTACGTTCTGGTCGGTATCTTCCATAAAATTCCTCTCCACTTTTTGCGTTAGCTTTATTGCTATCGAACTCTTTATTAAAAGTGGCGGGCAGTCCGGGTGGTTCGGCGTCACCTGCAACCCGAAATCGTCGACAAGCGGGGGGCTAGAAGCTGGCGGACGACTTTAGGCGTCGCTTGTCAGTCCAGATGTTGACCATGATTCTCCGTCCTGTAGGGATAGCACCGGCGTTTGAGCCTGCCGGAGGGCAGGTTTGGGCTCCATAATTGCAGGCACCGGTTCAGGCCCGGAAGGGAGCAGACCCACTGCGGGTAACTGTCGCTTACAGGCTTGAGGGGATGAGAATGCTCCTGGATAAACTGACCTGTGGCGCTGCTGGCAACCGTTGGCAAGCCCGCCATTTAATCGTTATGTGGCTCCATAATTGTCGCGTGGCAAGGCAACAGGAAACCAGGATCTATCCTCGAATATATTGATTTTGTTTTGAATGTCTTCACCGAGAACAGCGGGTAAGCGTATTACGTCGCGCGGGACCGGTGCTTGAAATGGATAAGATCAAGGTGGACTGGAATCGGCAAATTTCTATGGATGTTAATCCTGCTCTAAGGAGGTTCGAGCGTTGGCTGAATGAGCATGGTTACCGGCAAGCATGCGTAGAGACATATCTACATCCAGTAAAGCGGTTCTTGAAGGAAACGGGAAGCCCAAACCCAACGATTGAGGATGCTAAGAAATGGCATGGTGATCTAGCCGAGTCAAAGTTGGCTAGGAGCACTGTAAATATCTGGGGCGCAGCATTAAAAGCCTTTTATAAATCAAGGGGTTTAGAGCTGACATTACCCTACATGAAGGTAAGCAACAAGGTTCCTTATTTCTTCAGCGAATTAGAGGTTTTGGCGATCTTGAACGCGACAACAAACTTAAAATACTACACAATGTTAAGTATAATGTTCTATTGCATGCTAAGAGCTGGCGATTTAATGAATTTAGAAGATGATGATTTAGATCTTAAGACTATGACCTTGCGAATCCGGGATGGTAAGTTCGGCAAGTCTGCGATATTGCCTATTCCACCAGCTTGCATACAGATCATAGAGCAATATCTTCAGATTCGACCTAGGATCGAGATTGACGGGCGATTCCCATTATTTTATACCGATCAGTTCCACAAGTGGAAGCTGAGGGGGATCGAGACGATGTTTAATAAATGTAAGAAAGCCGCTGGAGTAAAGTCGCGAGGAAGCGTACATGTCTGGGGAAGGCATAGTCCGGCTTCAATTATGGTTAAGCACGGTTGCGATATCTATTCTTTGCAGCAGTTGATGAGGCATTCCAGTATAAGGACCACTGCGAGATACCTGCACATAGATATCGCGACGCTTCGTGAAAAACAGAGTAAGTACCTGGACGTTTGAAGATAGATATACCCATTAAACTGTATAATACCTGTAATTCTAGACATAGAGTAGCGTATATCGCATAATACAAGCAACCATAAGTTTATAAGTTCACACTTAATATTACTATTAACTAAATAGGATAAAATTTGAAGCGAGATGATTGTTCATGCCCACTAAGTCAGAACTGGAAAACCGGATCGAACAGATAAACGAGATCCTAGGAGTCCTTCAGGAAATCCGGGATGCTGCCGTAGGCGAGTTGGAGCAGTTGTTGGTAGAGGCCAAGTAGGAATGATCTTCATGGTCACTGTAGATTTCAAAAAAGCCATCACCGAGGATGTCGCTGAGATTGACCTAGCTTTGAGCGTTCTTAACAGCCTAAGAGATGTCAACCTGGCCCGACTCGCGCTGATTCATGAAGCTGAAAAGAGAAGTGCAGAGGATACAGTTACACAGAGCAAAAAGGCTTAATGGATGCCTAAATTCCCACTTAGTCATATTTTAGCGACACCAGGGGCACTAGCGGTATCAAGATCTGGGTAATTACTGAGCGGGACAGAAGTGCAACGACAATCTTGCTCCCAGCGGAGTACTGACGGCATCAAACTGGTGTAGGTGCCGCATCGAAGCTGCTATTGATTGTGATGGGATCATATGCACGCGGCAGATAAATGGCGACAGCAAATTTTATAAATTTTGTGAAATTGTGATATTTGCAAAAATAACAATATCGGGCGAGCCCGATAGAAGACTATATATAGTATCACTGCATGCAGCCGCCCGCTTCGGGTTTTGGCTCGATTCTCTGGTAAGTCCCGAGTAAAAAAACCCGAAAGGACGGTGGACGGTATGTCCAAAATGTTGAATACAAGCGCGAGTACGCATAAGTATATGAGAGTTTCGGTTTTGTTACCGAAACCAACAGCAGCGGGGGTCGTTTAGATGGTACGCTGCGAGCAATTCTATCGAGCAATGGCTGAGAACAACGGTTTCTGTAAGAAAAACCCAGAAACGGTAAAGAGAATTCTGAAGCACATACCTTTGATGAACAATATATCGGCAAAAGTAGCACAAAGTGAAATATTAAAGGACAGTTCTCGTCCGATCGGAGAGATCCTTAGTGAAAATGCAGCTCGTCCACTACACGCCCTAAAGAATGATGCTGATCTAGATAAGGCACTCGATCTGATCATCGAGAAGGCAGAGCAAAAGGAGATGGACGAGCAACCGAAGATTGCAGTGACCTACAAGGAAGTCCGACAGATTGTCAATCAGATCATTCCACCGAAGCCCAAGACGACAACCAGAGCATCCAAGGACAATTTCGACAAAGCGAAGGACAACATAAAGTCTGCAATCACTGCCGATGGAATACCCAACGAGGATATCACTTCGGTCATCGCCAAGATCGACGACCTTATCAGAACTTTAGAGGCCCACAAATCGGCTCTCACACAGAGGCAAGCAACCTTGAATGCTCGAGGTTCTAACAACACAATCGTAGAGCAGACACAACCGGAAGGGGCTAAAGCATGACCCTTCCTTTTTTTGTCTTTTTTACGGATTCTATAGTTTGATGAGGTTCTTTAGAAAAATTTTAAGCTCGGGCTGCTATGGATTGTTCAGCATTCCGAAGCCGATTTTCAATATTTGGGCCGATAGTGGTTACACCCATGTTGAAATGGTTTATGATGATGTTCACAATACACTGATAGTTTGTCCGTTATAGGTGACATAAAATGAAAGATTATCGCTATTTTAGAGCCAAAAGCATCTTGAAGGAGACACTATCCGGCAAACCAGACGACGTGCTCGTTTCCGACGAGCTAGAGGCAGCACGCCAACGGTTCATAAAGTCCAATTCCAGAGGTCCCGGTGTCGAGAAGGCAAAAGCAGAGCTAGCGGCAACGCTCAAGGGAACTCCAGAGATAGAATCACCGCGCAACACCCAATTCAATCCGGATTATGATGACTTTCTCATGATCCTAAACCAGGCTAATCGCAGTCCCGAGAGGGCCAGACAGCATTATGAGGCATTCAGAGATGTGGGATTCACTTATTTGGACGAGCATCCCGAAATCATCAATCCGAGACCTGCTATGAAATTTAACCAGACGCACGACGAATTGAGGGCACAGCTACACAGAACACTTTCGACAAAATCTAATGTCGTACCTGGCAATCGAGAAGAGGCAGAAGGGGAACTGGCTACTTCACTGGCTACCGCAAAGGTAAGATTAGCGGACACGCTTGCGAAGAAGCGGAACACGCCTGATCGTGTAGGCGGTGTAGATCAAGATACTCGAACGCCTGTTGTGGGAGCATTCGGTCAGACGACCGAGGAAGGCGATGATGACCTTGAAGCAGCAAAATCCCGTCTACGTCAGACCCTGAATAGGAAGCGGGATGCCCTTTCGAAAGCTCAACGCGAGCAGGAGCAGTTATGAGTGGTATCGAGGAAGCCTATGAAGCGGCACAGGCAGATCTATCGAGCAAGCAGGCAGCTCTTCTCGTATACATTCGACCTAAGAAGACGGCCAGCGGATGGGGTGCCGAGTTCGTTGGGGATGGGGCAGTAGACGCGATATCTAATGTGGAAGCTGCTGATAAGCATTTAGCTGACGTTAAGAAAGACCACGAGGCATTCCTAAAGCTCACTGATGGAGAACCTACACTGAGCGGCCTTCTGGACAAGCTATCGAGAGCTCGCCGGATCCTCTCTGATGCAGAGCTGGATGCTCGTCATTCCTTGGAACGTGCGATTCGAACGAATGCGGCCATGTCCACTCATGAAGCGGAGGGACTGCCAGAAGTTCAAAGCGCCTTAGATAAGCGAGACCGGGTTAAAAACGAAAAAGGTCCAATCATTTCGGACCTTGAAAGCCGGGTCAGAGAAGCGAAGAAGATCTTGGCAAAATATTAACTCCCAGATCTTTTTTATCGTCTTCACTATTTTACGTCGTTATAACGTTGGTGAGAATCATGGTTAGGCAGACAAAAAGACAAAAATCGGTAGACTCAGACAAAATGACTGATATTATCGCTCTTAGGGTGACTCCGAATGAGAAGAAACAATTGAAGCAAATGGCTAACAACTTAGGAATGACAATTTCAGGCATGATTTGGAAATGCGTCCATATCGGTGTAAAGGTAGAACAAGATAGACGCGACAAGATAAACAAATTGGGATTAGGAGAATGTGCTGTGTTGCATAAATTTGCTAAAATCGATATGCATCGGAGCATATCAGTAATGATAGGTAAATGAGCAAAATCGATAGCAATCGACATCGTGGTTCTGAGTTATGCAACACAGCAGGAGAATGCTGAATAAAGGTTAAAAGGATTCAGTGTTGGTAGCACTGATCCAAAAAGGTGATAAAAATATGCAACTTAGTAATTCAAGTAAAAGTATAAAAAGCTTACGGTCAGATTGGGATCCATTTGAGAGTGAAGAAGAGCGTCAACTGCATCAGGAATTCATGAAGCGGAAACTGGCATGGATGCAGAGTCCCGAGTTCGACCTGTTCGTTGAATACAATAGGGAATACGAACGGGTTCATGGGATCGTCTGATAGAATTGGAGTGAAATTGAAATATGATAGTGAAGAATCAGTTAGATTTGAAAGATGAATTTAGCCCTTTTATCGGGAAGGTTGTCGGCATCGTAACAGAGAGTAACGATAGATTTCCGTTGTGTGGTCGCTTGCTATCGATATCTAAGGACTTCTTAAACATTCAGAAGCTGGACGGGAGAATGATTCTCATCTCTAAGCTTAGGGTCTTGGAGATCTGGGAAACTCATGATCAGAAAGATATCTTGGTAAAGCAGTAGATGCTGATTGTTACCAAAAAGTATAAATAGTAGAACCGCTTTAAGGAGTTAAAAAAATTTTTTATGGCCTATTTTAAAACGGAGTGTTGAAAATAAACATGACGATGAATTTAACCTTTAAGCGCAGACTCACGAAATCTGTTGACAACAAGGCAGCACTGATCAGCATACCACGGCCCGTTGCGAATGCATGGAAAGAATTTGATCGAATTGAATTCACATTTGATGGGGAGTGTCTCACCGTCAAGCCGATAGATGTACATGAGAGTGGCAGTAATTGAGACAAATATTGACAAAAAAGCAGTAAACAGCCAAAGCAAAACGCTCAATAGAAAATAGAAATTGAACGTTCGCAGCGCCGTTCAAAAAAGGTAAAGTTATGACAGTTAATTCTAATCAATTTAATCTAATACGTAATTCGTATAGTATTTATAGTTTTTGGTTGATAAAAACTAGTTGGAGGGCTGCTGCATGAAAATAGATGAAAGCAGGGTTTCTCTTGCAGCTTCCTTCCTTGACGGTAAGGATTACGCTATCCATAAAGTTACGCGAGCAGGCTTTACGACGAGTTTCGTCATCGCTGCTGGCAGATCCAATAAACGAGTGCTATTGGTATCACCAACGAAAAACATCATCAGCGATACGATGAAAGAGGCCGATGAGGACATTGTCGGTATCTATGGAAACGTGGCATGTCAATACAATCAGGACGAAATTGCCAAAGAGCCATTACTTGAACAATTACCTATGTCGATACCGAGAGAGTGTGACGCCTGCAAATATGCCGAGGACTGCTGCATACTCGATATCGAACGCGAACCATACGCATCGATGAAATCGCTGACTGCTGCGAAACTAAAAGCCATTATGATTTCCGACAGTGAAAGAGCGCAGTCCCTTCGTGAGATCTTAAAAGACATCGATGTTGTATTGTTCGACGAGGCGCATACCCTTGTCACTAGCGATGTTGCCAAAATTCCGCACACAGCCCACCTACAGGATTTGGCTCTCAAAATACGAGAGGATTATCCCTTACTTCTGAAAGCGTTAAAGAAATGGACAGAACTACGCGATTCTGCAGAGTACGACGTCGAGGATCTTTGGAGACAGGTCGAGTATGACCCAAACAATTGGCTAGTTAGAGAGCTAAAAGTCCCGTGGACGCTTACCGAGGACGAGCAGCGCAAGATCTGGGGTGAACTCAGGAAACTGGCCAAGAAGCATGATGAGTTCAATGTAACTGAAGAGGAAGTTTTACAATTACGCGATATCATAGAAATCCTGGGCCACGATACTGCCCGGTTATCGTATATCAGTCATGACGGTTCGGGTCAGATTTATGTATGTGGGGCTTTGGGCCGCATGAATGGTGCTGTCAGGGATTATCTAAAGAATTATGCCAAAAAAGCTTCGGTAATCTTTGTTTCGGGAACCTTGTTTGAGCCTTACTCCGGCTTCTTCAAGTCTATAGCCGGTAGGGGTAAATTTCTTGGCGTGGATTGGCCACTAGAGCAGGCTATATTCCCGGACATTTGCAATACAAATAGCCAAATGACAATCTACGCAGACTCCAGCCGGTTAAGTGGCACCACTAACCAAAAACATGCTAAAATCCCAGATATCATAGAACGCATTAAAGATTTATCAGAAGCGAAGGGAAACGCGCCTATACATGTGTTGGCACCCAATATGGAACTACATGCTAGATTGCAAAAGGCGCTATCCAAAGGATACCCTAACCTTTTTTGGGATTATTATAGATCAGCAAACACGATGGGCGTAGAGAGTGACCGCAGGACCATAATTGCAGTTGGACTAGCAGAAGTTCCTAAGAATGCTTATGATTGCCTCGCGGATTCGGATATCGAGAGTCAGACTATACGGGTAGGTTCAGTAGATGCGGCGACGTGGCAGGCATGGTCACGGGCCAAAGATCCTAAAGGACTTGCGCCGTCTGAGGTCTACTGTATCGGTGTGAAGGCAGAAGATATAGACAGAGTTTTAACTTGGGGACCGGGTAGACGCATCATTAGACAGGGCGCCTATGGCTACGGCGTTATGTGCGAAGAAGAATTGCCAAAGCCAGCTATTAAGGAGCCTTTCAAGAAGCTTGAGAACGCGAGATTACGCAAGGCAGGTCCATACATAAAGAAAATCTGGGATGCTAATGGGGACTTGGCTGGGAAACCGGATAGTTTGGTTGTTTACGAGCTGGAGAAGCCAACCGCTCAAAACGTTAAAACCACGTATAATAATGAGGGTTTCGATTTAGTGTTGGTTAATGAAGCCTTAAATTCTTGCGTTAATATTTTCAATCTTTATAGTGGTTTTTTAGCATATTTCACCCCTAAATTGGCTTATTAGATTTCAATTTACCTTGTTGTTTCTAATTTTTGCGCTTTTTTAGAGAGCTTCCGCTAGGCTGTTTGTTTATGCACTAAATATTTCAACTGTTCCAGGTTGTAAACGACCGAATTCATCATGAATTTTACTCCAGCTCTTGCGACAGTTGTTACATAAACATGTGCTCCCTTATGCCCCCGCTTCATAACAGCGAAGCATCTTTCGATGTGCGATCGCGTTTTACTGATTCTCTTATTCCTCAGAAGATCTATGATTCCAAGCTTGTGACCTCTTGTAGCTTTTTTCATGGCTGCATCATATCCTCGAGTTTTTGCACCATCATATCCCTTATCGGCGTAACGTGGTAGCCCTTCAATTCCAAGATCTACCTGACTATCGTGTACAGAAGCAGTTGTAGTCTCAAAATATCTGATAAGGTGGTAATTGGTATCGATTGAGATATGACCTTTATATCCGAAAAAGGATTTGACACCCTTTTTTGCCCAACTTCCCTCATTTATTGGCTCTTCTTCGAGTCTCTGTGGTTTGGCCTTGTCATCAATAATATTATTTGAAATACCAATTAGCTCTTTATCAAACTCCTGATTCAGGCTCGTACTGGTGGCTTCGGAATCTTGACCTTCCTTTTTGTCCCCGCCTTGCTCGTCTTTCTTGTTCCTCTTCCGACCTGGGTCCGAAGTTATGAAGGTTGCATCCTGGATAGTGCCATTCTTTACAGTAAACCCCATCTCATCGAGCTGCCTTTGAAGCTCATTCCAAAGATCATCGTATACGTCGCACTTAATCAAACGTTCACGGAATAGCCAAACTGTGCTGAAATCAGGAATTACTTCAGTGGTGCCAAGGAAAATACGAAAAGAGATCCTATCCGCAACCTGTCGCTCCAGTTCTGGATCTGTTAGACCAAACCAATGCTGAATTACGAGAGCTTTCACCATAATCACGATGTCAATGTTCGGACGACCTCCGCGGCTAGTTTTATTTTTGTATATCAATGGTTCCAAAAATCTGAAACGCTCCCAATTGATCAACGATCCGATCTCGGATAGATCATCTCCGAGGGCTTTTACTCGAGCATATTCTGCTCGAATGGCAAAATCAATGAGAGTCCTCATGCATTATATTATAGTATTAATAGTATATAAGTATTTCGATTGATTAGTTTTTCGAAACTCTCATTGCTCTTTTCCTTGGTCAGTATGTTTGAGATCTCGCCTTCCGAGATTATTATGCCGATCTCTTCTAGGATCTTGTGGATCCTATTCTCAGTAACCCTTCCAGCATAGTAGAGGTAAGCGATGAATGCTTTCAGATGACTTCCAAATTCCGTGTTCTTAAGGGACTCGGCAAGTTCTGCTTCATAGGTCTTTTTCAGGGACGGCGAATAGTAGCGTTCCAACCAATATTCCACGTTGTCGGTTTCAAATTTTATGTTCTGCTTTATGACCCGTCTATAGCCGTTATGCTTGGCATCATGTGGAAGAATCGATTTATCAATTTTAATGTATTCTGTCCTGTCGATTTTTATCTTTGGTTTCTTGCTATCTTTATGCCATTTTTTGGGTTTTTCCTTCGGCACATTAGCCTGGTATTCAGGATTGTCCGGCAGTATTTTAGGACGGCCTTTCTCACCTTTCAGCCGGTTTATTTCATCCTTTAGCTGTTGATTGTCTTTGCGGAGTTCTTGATTTGACTGGGCTAATTGCTCTATTGTGCTTAGAAGCTGGAGGATCAATTCTTTCATCGCTTCTTTATCGTCGAAGTTGATCTTGTCTACATCGAGGTTGATTATGGCCTCGTGTATAATATCTGGCACAAACAAAATATTTTAGATATATGTATTAATAATTTTTGGTCCATGCACTCACTCGATTGGGGAATTCAACGTAATATTGAGCAAGTACGATACATTTACATTCTTCAGTACATTTTCGATGATCGACAGCAAGTTTACGCCATTGGGATAACCTTGATCTCTGATTTCCGATACATTTTTGCCGGGTGGCAAGTGAGATTGCCAATACGTGGCAACAATCCGGGTCACAAAGTGTCCGACAGGTAATGGGGCCCACTTGGTAGTCAAATCGGGAGCGTTGAACATCGTGAAATCGTTGCCATGCATCACAAGTATGCGCGAATCGCCCCCCGGATTGTAATTTTTTCTGGAGAACCGGAGATGATGTCCGCCTGGGCTCGTGACTGAGGCAACATCAGCTTCGGTTACTAACATGTCGTGATTTCCAGGGATGTACGTCACGGCTCCGCCTAGAGCATCGAGAACGCTTGCCAGCCCTCCTTGCAGCCCGAAAACGTTAGGGTTTTTCGAGGCGATCGTTGCGAAACTAGGCGGTTGAACATTGAACGGATAGGTCCAGGTATCAACAACATCACCTGCCAAGATGAGTTCGCTCACATTCGCGGCATTTGTCACAACCCAATCGAGAATTGTCAGCAAATACTGTTCATGAACGCTTTTTTGATACCAACAAGTCGGCGAATTGTCACCGATGTGGATGTCGCTCAATACAATTATTTTGTTTTTCATAGATTTCCTCCTTTGTTTGACAAACCAATGTTTTCGTATCAGATCCGTAAGTATCAAATTAATACTTTAGCAGATATAGTCTACATGTATCCCGTACGGATCGGGCAGAAACCATCGTTAGGCTTCATAGGATGCCCCCTTACTCCCGCTGCGCCATGAGCAGAACTATCAACGGAGCAAGAATCCGCCTCAATTATCCTCCAATGATAATTCATATCTTTAAGTACTTAAAGAAGATGCTAAGTTTGCATTTGTGAAATCAAGGCTTTTTGCTAGTCTCCCTGGCTGGTTTAGAAGCATGGCGTAGACTCCATCCTTGTTCAATTAAGCTCTACGGAGCTTATTCCCTTTTTGATCATTTCAGATATGGTCAATTGAAACTCTATTGGTATGTTACAGGGAGAGAGAAGGCATTACAATTACAACTGCCTTATGAAGAATTGATTTTTGGTTATGACCCTAAGATAGCGGCGGATATGGATAAGGCACGAGTAGAACAATGCGGTTTCACCGAGGAAGAGTGACAACAGGAATACAATAGGGAGAGCATAGATGATTGCTTCACCGCGGAAGAGCTAAAGCAACTTGAATGATACCTGGATGAGATATAGCAACTTAGAGAATATCTGGAATAATCCGATGATCCCAACGATACGAGGTTGCCTACTCATAGTACCATTCCAGAGATTACCAGTAAGCTCACAATGACCTTGCCTTCATCTCACTAGCCTATAGCAATATAGGGCAATTCATGAAAAGAGTTGTGGATAGGACTGAACCGTGTAACCGAGCGTCTTGAGAGCGAAGCCTTCGCTATGCCATGCATTTTTATCCTCTGATTTAAGGCAAAAAGAGCTGCGTCTTTATTGTTCCAGGCCGGTGAAAATTGTGGATCGAGCTCAATGGCTTTATCATAGCATTTTAATGCCTCATCGTACTTGCCTTGAGCATAGAGATCAACGCCCCTGTCATTCCAACTTTTTGCATTTTCTTTTTGGTAAGGGCTCATTACTTGAGTATTATTAGTATTTTCTTTGCCGCCAGTTCCGGGGCTTGTTACTTGCGACTTAAATTTTAGCGTCTCGAGGAAATGCATGGTCATTTCATCAAGTGATCCATTAACAAAAGTGCTATAATTATTTAGTATAGCGATGGTCGGATAGTTTTTCCCTGTCTCGATGGAAACATAATGACCCGTATTTTCATCAGAGAAATTTAAGCTAGTGTTGTTTTCTTCAACCTGCCCTGTTACAGGATATTCAACCGAAAAATAAGTTCCGTTGTAGAACGAATATTCCATCGCGCTTATCGATGAGATGAGAAATACATTTATGGTTAGCATTGCGCAAATATATAGGGTTAAAGATCTGATCTTCTTTTTATTTACCATTGCTTTTCACCGGGAAATTATAGTCCACTCGACACCGTAGTTCGCTTACTAATCTAAGTATATTTGTAATATAAGAATTTTTCTAGCCCCCAAACAAAATTGCTAGCGCTACCCATAACTAGATCGACTGAGTTACTTGGAGCGACTGCTTACACAAACAGAGTACTGAGTAGATAGATCATGCGATACGCTCAATACTTTAAGCGCTCAGAGAGCTGATGCAATTGCTAACGATCCATCTACGACGTAACAAAAGCAATTGAGAATCTCGAAGCAGAATAAACATTGGAGGGTTTCGATTTAGTGTTGGTAGGACTTACGCACTTGGCAGAATCTTCTTATATTGCATGGACTATATTAAGACCTACAAATAAATGGAATAGGGCTGAACTTGAATCCTTCCAAGTGCGATGATCTTGATTATATTCACTTTCTGATAGCATCAGTAGATGTTTTTACCTGTACCGAAGCCGCAAGGTGTCAGCCAGTCGGAGAAAATAGTTCATCGCATGATGCATTTACCCGTCTTCTACAAAGACAGCCTCCAGATACGGATACGTTGTGGAATGAAGTAAAGAATATTGTTCAGCCTCAAAATGGTTTCTTGGTAATTGACGATACGACGTTGGACAAGCCGTATGCCAAAAATATGAGCCTAGTTTATCATCAATGGAGTGGAAAACAGCATCGACTGGTGAATGGAATCAATATTTGTACGTTGCTGTGGACAGATGGAAACGCCATAATTCCCGTTGATTTCCGAATCTACGATATAGATGTTGACGGCAAGACAAAAAATGATCATTTTCGGGATATGCTTGCCAAAGCAAAAGAACGAAGTTTTCAGCCCCGTATTGTTCTCTTCGATAGCTGGTACGCCAGTGTAGATAATCTCAAAACCATACGGAAGTCTGGATGGCACTGGCTGACCCGATTGAAGAAAAATAGGCTGGTGAATCCAGATAACACAAAAAACATGCAAATCCAGGAGATAGAGATACCGCTGCAAGGCAGGGATGTGCATTTAAAAGCTTATGGTTTTATAAAAGTATTCAAGATAGTCTCTAATGACGGCGACATAGGATACTGGGCAACTGACGTGCTGGAGATGGACGAAGCTAAACGCGAAAAAATTGGTGGATATTCCTGGAAGATTGAGGAATATCACAGGGGAATAAAGCAATTCTGTGGAGTCGAAAGCTGTCAAGCAAGAAAAAGTCAGTCCCAGAGAGCACACATAATGTTCTCCCTGAGAGCGTTTCTCAGATTAGAAGTAGAAAGGCTTAGAATGGGAATGAGTTGGTTCGAATCTAAGCGAAGAATTATTCGTGAGGCAATTCGCGAGTATATAAAATATCCTATTTATTCATTGTCGAATGCTTCAACTGCGTAAGTCCTATGTTGGTTAATGAAGCCTTAAATTCTTGCGTTAATATTTTCAATCTTTATAGTGGTTTTTTAGCATATTTCACCCCTAAATTGGCTTATTAGATTTCAATTTACCTTGTTGTTTCTAATTTTTGCGCTTTTTTAGAGAGCTTCCGCTAGGCTGTTTGTTTATGCACTAAATATTTCAACTGTTCCAGGTTGTAAACGACCGAATTCATCATGAATTTTACTCCAGCTCTTGCGACAGTTGTTACATAAACATGTGCTCCCTTATGCCCCCGCTTCATAACAGCGAAGCATCTTTCGATGTGCGATCGCGTTTTACTGATTCTCTTATTCCTCAGAAGATCTATGATTCCAAGCTTGTGACCTCTTGTAGCTTTTTTCATGGCTGCATCATATCCTCGAGTTTTTGCACCATCATATCCCTTATCGGCGTAACGTGGTAGCCCTTCAATTCCAAGATCTACCTGACTATCGTGTACAGAAGCAGTTGTAGTCTCAAAATATCTGATAAGGTGGTAATTGGTATCGATTGAGATATGACCTTTATATCCGAAAAAGGATTTGACACCCTTTTTTGCCCAACTTCCCTCATTTATTGGCTCTTCTTCGAGTCTCTGTGGTTTGGCCTTGTCATCAATAATATTATTTGAAATACCAATTAGCTCTTTATCAAACTCCTGATTCAGGCTCGTACTGGTGGCTTCGGAATCTTGACCTTCCTTTTTGTCCCCGCCTTGCTCGTCTTTCTTGTTCCTCTTCCGACCTGGGTCCGAAGTTATGAAGGTTGCATCCTGGATAGTGCCATTCTTTACAGTAAACCCCATCTCATCGAGCTGCCTTTGAAGCTCATTCCAAAGATCATCGTATACGTCGCACTTAATCAAACGTTCACGGAATAGCCAAACTGTGCTGAAATCAGGAATTACTTCAGTGGTGCCAAGGAAAATACGAAAAGAGATCCTATCCGCAACCTGTCGCTCCAGTTCTGGATCTGTTAGACCAAACCAATGCTGAATTACGAGAGCTTTCACCATAATCACGATGTCAATGTTCGGACGACCTCCGCGGCTAGTTTTATTTTTGTATATCAATGGTTCCAAAAATCTGAAACGCTCCCAATTGATCAACGATCCGATCTCGGATAGATCATCTCCGAGGGCTTTTACTCGAGCATATTCTGCTCGAATGGCAAAATCAATGAGAGTCCTCATGCATTATATTATAGTATTAATAGTATATAAGTATTTCGATTGATTAGTTTTTCGAAACTCTCATTGATAATTAGGAGGAGGGTGAGAAGATTTAAGGAGGACCACTTCTCGCCGACAATTTAAGGTTATAACCTACTTCTATATCTATCTTTTGTTTTTAATTAGGTTAATTAACTTAGGAATTGATTTATCGACGCGCAGCATATTTAAACCGCAGCGAGGGCCGAGTACCTGGATCAGTATCAGCCCAATCCAATACCGAGGCCCTGCGAAACGGTCCAACTTTTCCTCCTTGCTACATCCCAGTTCCCATCTCGCGGAAAGGGTTTCAACCCTTTCAAGTATATCTATTGTTTTCTATTATAAATATCTTTTTGTTGTAAAATAATAGTGTATCAACTGAAAACTCCCGGAGATTCAAGAGCATACGGATGGGGTCAAAGATGTATCGATTCTCATCCCCGCACATGAATATCTGTAGAGAATCTTCATGACTTGTCTTGAGGGGATGAGAATCGTTGATGCCTTAACTTTATCCTCGGCTGGCGTATCGGAGGGCCTTGATCTCCCCTAGGCTTCTCAGGACGGAGTTCTACTGATTGCCAGAGGACGAAGATCTTTCTAGCGCAGAGTTCTCAAGAGGCCACGCTGAACTTGGTCACGTCTTCGGCCTGGACCACTCCCCAGGACCGAAACTGTGTGATGTACTTATCTAACTCAATTCTAAACACCTATTTCAATGATTGGAGACACTGCAACAGGCCGTGCGAGGGGAATGTCATAAGGATGCAGCCCGGCAGAGGCTGGCATTTAAGCCATTCATCTTCATCGCTGGTTAGAACGGTTGTTGCCCGAAACAGAGCCTTTATCATCTTTCTATGCCAGAACTGTACAAATCAAGCAGCTGGAACAGTGGCGACTCGAAGAGGAGAAAAACTAAGAGAGGCTATTGAGATGATTCACACAAAAGTACAGTTGGCCAGGAAACAGGCCGACGGGTACGTCATCCCTCTAGGCAAGGTCAACCTGGTCAATGTGGTTACCGACGTGGGAATGGTTGGCTGCGGGGCCTTTGACGTGACCGCCCTGAACAACTTCGGCTATCCAGCCGCCAGGGTCAAACCAAATCGCGGCAGCTCCATTGCCACGATAGACGACCTGTTGGACGGAGTGATAAAAGATGCCAACGACGCCGCAGCAAGTCTGGGAATAAAGGTAGGGATGTCAGGCAAGGAGGCCCTCGATCTGCTCTAATTCCTCTTAATCCTTTTTAAATTAGGTTCCTAATCTCATTGTGAAGCATCCGTCTTCGATACACGGATTCATTAAAGACGAGATGGTCTGCTAAGCTCAGCTCAAGACAATTATGCAACTAATAGAACCTGAGACCTAGGCCGAAAAACGAGGAAAATAAGAGGGCCCACAGGGCTGTGGGCCGATCGGTTCATCCGATGACGTATGGGATATGCGGTTTTTTGAACCACGATCCTAGGACTACTACAGCATGGGAAATGCCTGAGCCTAACTGCCAGGGCGTCTTGGGAGTCGGCTTGTAGGCGTGGAAAGAGTATCCCTTGGCTAGGCTGAAGTTGTCGCTGATTCCTACGAACTGAGTTCCGTCGTTGTATATTACAACCGCTGCAATCTTTGCCGTGTCGGTCCGGAAGTTCGGCGACCTCCACAGGTAGCTTGTATCCCCTCCCAGAGTTACCAGGTGGAGCGGGTTGTTCAAACCTCCCCTCATGGTGAAGTCCCCGTCCCTAGCGAACCATAGGTCAACTGACAGCACGTTCTCCGGTGAAGGCATTGTCCAGGTTATCAACCAGGGAGTCCTGGTCAGCGTGTCGCCGGCCTTTGGGCTGGTGATAACAATCGGGCTGACTGGTGGAACTACGCCCCCTTTAGTGAATTGCCAGCTTATCTCTCCATTCACCCCCACTGCAGAGCTAGTAGTCGTGAACTTGAAGTAGAATGTGTGGGTGCCGTTGGTCACATTCGCCCATTCTCCATCGGTGATGGTCCATCCGGGGTTCTCCCAGACGAGGGTGCCAATGCCAGTGCCACTCAAGATCGGATTCCAGCCGACACTGCTGTGGCCGTCCAGCTGATAATAAACTGCTTCGATATCATCCACCGATTCAATCATGAACGTGGAGAACACAGGCTTTTGCGATATTGGTATGTTCGGGGTTGCGTGTGGTAATATTGTGACTTTGTAGCTCTGGCCTACCAGAGCGATGGGCGAGCCGTCGAGCACCGAAACTGGGAAGGTTCCGTGTACCTTCTGGTGAACGCTGTCTACCACCACATTGCTTGCGGCTTCCCATCTGGAGTCGTGCAGCACGTAAGGCGTCAGGGTATCCTCCAGAACTCCGGGGTTTACGACATTGCTATAGTCTATATCCATCGAGGCTACAGCAGAACTGCCTCCGAAATAGTTCTTTACGTAAACGTCATAGTATTTTACTGCAGTTCCTGGCAAAGCCACTGAGCCGTGATAGGGCGAAGCATTGTAGAGGGCAGAACCCATATTGGTTATTTCGTCAAATTGGATACTTCCTCCTGAGATCACCACATCAATCCCAGCCTCAGAGTTATTTAGTATGAGCATGTTCGTTAGATCGCAGCCCGGTTGGTGAAGGGCATCCGTGTAATTGCCATCGATTGAATAAGCAGTGAGCCAGGGTTCATAATTCACTGTATGTATGTCAACGTCGTTGTTGACGTGGGTCCCAGAACCCGCTCCAGGCTTGCCTTTCTCCGCGCCGCTGCCGTACTTTCCCCAGAAGTTTCGGTATGCGTCTGTCGGAAACTCTGTTAAAGTATTCTCAAGACCGACGCCGTTGTCGTATATGTTATTGTAGACCACTACCGGTTTGGTTGTGTCGAGGTCTGGGCTACCATTTACGAGGATTCCTGCGACCGAGGATCCGGTTATGTTGAATCCTGTGACCGTTACCCCGGCGGTTCTTATTTCGATTACGTTCTTCCCAGGAGAGGCGTTGGTCAGCGTTGGGTTGTCCACGCCCCTTAAAATGACGCCCTGATTGATCACTACATCTTCAGTGTATGTTCCTGGATTGACTTGTACAGTATCCCCAAATCCGGCACTAGCTATTTTTCCTGTAATAGAGTCTCCGGGATTCACAATAATGGTATCAAAGGCATTTGCTCCTGAGGCGAACAGGAACAGGAAAGCCAGCACGAGGGACATCCGTATTGCTCGGCCGACCGCCCATCCTCCCTCCCTTTTATCATTCATTGCTATACACCCCATCAAAATTTAAGTTCATGATATAATGATTAAGAAGAAGTTATATAAATACTTTACCAGTTTCTTATTAATTTTCTAATTAAATGAGGAATATGTGGGCATAATCAATCACTGATATACGGTTGAGAAAATAGAAGAAATAATTACAGTTTTTAGATAGTATTTAAATCTATAGTTTATCTTCTCCTATCTACCGTGGCGGACGGTGAAGATGATCCTCTGCACAGCTGTGACATTGGACAGGACTGCCACCACGGTGACAGCCCACAAAAGCCAGCTCACGTCGAAGATGCCCAGGAGCATTCCTATGTACAGTACCATGAGCCGCTCCGCTCTCTCCAGAAGTCCTCCCATCCTCTTCTGGAGAAGTGGGTCCTTCACCACTCCCCTGTGATCAGCATAGGCCCGAACAAAGCTTGTCATGATCGAACCAAAGATCATCAGGACTATCCAGAATGAAACGGGGAGAAGTAGGAAGACTTTGGGACCAAGGTAGAGCGTCAGCCCGAGACATAGAAAAAGTTCTACATATCTGTCCAGGACACCATCGATAAAAGCTCCCGAGGCGGTTGAGCTGTTGGTGGCTCTTGCCACAGCACCGTCCACCATATCGATGAACCCGGAGGCCGCAAATAAAACGAGGCCCGCGGCCAGCCGATGGCTGGCTAGAGCCAGAAAGCCGGCAGAAGCTGGCACCATAGACAGCATTGTCCAATGGTTGGGGCCCAAGCCCAGCCTGGAGAACCAGCACAGCACCCTGTCGGTTCGTTCCGTCGGCAGACGGGATTTCAGCATATTTAAAGACCTTTCAGGAAGGTCTCCATTCGATCCAGCGCCTCGATCAGCTCCTCCCTGGATGTTGCATAGGAGCACCTGAGAAACCCTTCGCCGCTGGCGCCAAAAACATTACCCGGGACCACAGCCACCTTGTGCTTTTTCAGTAGCTGCTCGGCAAATTCCTCAGATGTAAGACCAGTATCCTTCACTGATGGGAAGGCGTAGAAGGCTCCCTGGGGCTCGAAACAGTCCAGGCCGATTCGGTTCAGCCCTGAGACGAACAGCCTGCGACGCAGGTCATACTCGTGCTTCATCGCAAGCATTCCGTCCTCTCCCCTCTGCAGGGCTTCTAGAGCTGCCACCTGGGCCATGACGGGTGCACACAGCATGGTGTACTGGTGAACCTTTGTCATTGCCGAGACGAGGGCGGAATTACCAAGCGCAAAGCCGATCCTCCATCCCGTCATGGCATGGGATTTGGAAAGCCCATTGAGGACGATGGTCCGATCCTGCATCCCTTCAAGCTGGGAAAAGCTGACGTGCCTGCCAGAGTATGTTAATTTACCGTACACCTCATCGGATACTACCATCAGGTCGTTCTCTACTACAACATCGGCAAGCTCCTCCAAGTCCTCTCTGCTCATGACGGCCCCCGTGGGGTTGTTTGGATAGCTGAGCATTAGTGCCTTGGAACGCCTTGTCAAGGCTCGAGAGATCTCCTCCGGTCGGACCTTAAACTGGTCGGAAGGCTTTGTTGGCACTGTAACCGGAACGCCCCCCGCGAGGGCGATGTCCGGAACGTAGGCCACATAGCAGGGCTCGGGAACTATTACCTCATCGCCGGGGTTGAGGGTCGCCCGGAAGGCGAGGTCCACCGCCTCGCTTACTCCTGTGGTTATGAGTATCTCCTCGGCCGGATCGTACTCTAGGCCTTCTTCCCTCTTCATCTCCTCGGAGATGCGATCACGAAGCTCGGGCATCCCTTTATTGGAGGTGTACGAGGTCATGCCGGACTCAAGGGAGTATATGCACGCCTCTCTGATGTGCCATGGAGTCACGAAGTCCGGCTCGCCCACCCCCAAGGAGATTGCTCCCTCCATCTCGTTGACGAGGTCGAAGAACTTCCTGATCCCTGAAGGAGGCATGGCTTTGACTGTCGATGCGACGTGGGACTCGGGATTGAAGGCATGAATCTCTTTCTGGTGCTGCCTCATGGGGTGACCACCAACCTCTTTGGCTTTGGCCTATCTGTGAGTATTACTCCGTGCTCTTTATAGGTCTTCAGTATGAAATGGGTGCAGGTCGATTGAACCCCTTCCAAGGTCGCGATCTTCTCAGCCACGAAGAATGCCACATCTTTCATGGACTTTCCTCTCACAGTTATCTGGAGGTCGTGATCTCCGGAGATGAGCCTGACCGAATCTACCTCTGAGAACCTGGCGATCCTTTCTGCTACAGAGTCGTAACCGGTTTTGCGCTGCAGGGACACCTTCAGCTCTATCACAGCGAATACATACTCGTCCTCCAACTTCTCCCAGTTTATCAGGGTGATGTATTTCTTAATGACGCCGGAGTCCTCCAGACCTTTTATCTCGCGGGCTACGTCCTCCTCGGATAGCCCTAGGAGGGTCGCAATCTCCGCAGGAGTGGCCCTGGCGTTCTCAGAAAGGATCTCCAGAATCTCGCTCATAGAATCACCTAATTGCTGTAGCCCTTTATTTTAGGCTTTGCCCTTGGATTTGCAAAACATATTCATATCAATGGAAAGTTATTAATACTCTTATTACAACCGTGGATGTATGAGACAGACGAAGTGCGCTAAGTGTGGTTACCGCTGGGAGACTAGGGTGGCCAAGCCCAAGGCCTGCCCGAGATGCAAAACGAGGCTGGACATAAAAAGGAACAGAAGGCTCTGATCAGAACTGCGGCTCGTTTATCAGCAGCGGCTTAAGGACGTGAAGCCCCCCGTCCTGGGTCATCCTGCCCTTTGCGCTCGGAGCTGTCGCCGCAATGCTGTCTAGGTACGTTTTTGTCCACGAGCTGTTCATCTGTGGAGGTGTCAGATTTCCGTCCTCGAACAGTCCCAGGAAATCGCCAAAGATGGCGAAGTTCTTGAAGTAATCCTGGTAGGGAACACTGTACAACGCGCCTGTTGTGATATTGGGCTGGATTGGCCTGACTTGCCCACCGGAGAGCTGGTATATCTCGCGGCTGCCATGGTCTCCTGAGAGCATCGCATCCAGCTCCTCAGTCGAATCCTTGGCTGTTGCGATCGGGCCCGCTAAAACCAAGAAAGCAAGAGTTATGACCAGGAAATATATCAATAACTTGTTCACAGCGCTTCTCCAATTCGGCTTAAACCTCAAGCCCCGGGCGTGATTCGAACACGCGACCTATTGATTACAAGTCAATCGCTCTTGCCAGCTGAGCTACCGAGGCGCACCCCGCAAATAATCTCCGTCTCCACTTAAAGGCTTTGCCCTGACGCCTTAAAAAAGACCACCAACTCATGGGGCTTCAATTCACGACACTTCAGAAGACTACGGATTAAGCTGGATCAGTCGCTCCATGCTGCGTAGCAGGGAGTATTTCGTCCCGGGATGTTTTCCTTCAAAGTCGTCGAGGCCTTTCTTGACCTCTTGTCTCAATGGATCTCCCAGGTAGGGGCATGGATGAGAGTAGGAGGGAGACAGACCATGAGTCACCGCGTAAAGCGCGACCTCCCTCTCCGGCACCCTTCTCAGGGGTTTGATTACGGGCACCATTCCCTGAAAGCGGTATTGCTGCTGAAGCGTGAAAATCCGAAAGACCTCTCCCTGAAGATAGCTCTGCATAATGGTCTGAGCCTCGCTGTCAAGGGTGTCGCCGGTGACCAGGACATCGGCTTCTAGCTCCATGGAGGACCTGTTCAAGACGCCCCTCTTCATGTCCCGGCAGAAAACGCACGGCGGCCCCGAACAGTTTTTAGAGGCAATTTCGTCCGTTGTAGCCTGGTATGCATCCTTGAAGCTCTTGGTGATGTGCTGTATCTCCAGCCGCTCGGCCAGAGACAGAGCGTTTGCAAGCGTCTTTGATCTGTAGCCGGATATCCCCTCGTCCACCAGGACTGCAACCATCTCGATGTCCCTTCTTCTGGAGAACAGGTCCTTCAGGATGTAAAGCATGGCGGAGCTGTTCTTGCCTCCATCAAGGTCTATGGCGAGCTTCGCGCCTTTGCCGAAGATCCCAGTCTCGCGCAGGGCCTCGCGAACTTTGCGGTGGACGTCATCATCAAAGTGGCTCTGGCATAGGTGCATGCCGGAGTACCTCTGAAAGATTACGGCTCGGGCGTTGCACTTGTCGCATCTGGTCATTCAGGCATTCCCCACTCGTTTAGAATATTAGTCTATGCACCGCCGGTTATCTTGAAGCGCAAGAGAGCAGCCACACCTCCCAAAGAGCGGAGCCTGTCTCCGGGCTCAAACTCAGAGCTGAAGACCACCACCTTTCCGCGGGCGTTGGACACTTCACGCATGAGGTGGTCCATCTCTCTCCGCCTGGCCAGCTCGTCTAGGACCAGCAGATGCTCTACCGCCCCGTATTCGATGGCACTATGCACCTCTTTCAGCCCGTAGGCTGCCTTTCCATCTTTGGCTATTTCCCTGAAAAGGTCGTCAATGAGCTTTGTCTCCTGCGCCACGCGGCTGTCCTCGAGAACCCGGCCCACTGCGCCGCGACGAAGCACCTCCTGAAACCCGGACATACCAATTGAGGAAGCGTCGTCCATGGTGACCCGCTTTGCCAGGTCGGGATATTCGGTTTCTATAACCTTCTTCAGATCCTCCTTGACGAACCCGGGTCCGGCGACGATGACCTGAGCGTCTGCACCTGCCACTCGTGAGATCTCACCGGCAAACTCTTTCAGGAACCTACCGCGCGTGTCCTCTCCGGAGCCCTTACTGCTGCCAGCGCGAAGCTCGAACACAGTCTGCACCCCGAACTGTCTCAGAACACCGAGGGTTGCCTCGCCTTCCTCGATAAGGGCCATGACCACCCTGGGCCTCATCGACTCAGCGACCGCCTCTTCGATGCGCTGGAGCTGGTCAGGCCTCCAACGCTTGATTATGGAAAGGTCGGTTCCAACCTCGATGTTCAGGGTGTGGTAGGAGCCGATGTCGATCCCGGACTTTATCACCCCGTGCAGCCGGAGCCAGTTGGAGTACATGTGGAACTCCACATCCTCGACGCTGATACCCAGGCGCACCGGCCTCTTCTCCATCTTCTCCGGTCTGGCCTTATCTGCTATGGAGGCTACCTTTCGGTGAGTGAGAGCGAAAACCAGGTTACCCCGCTCGATCAGGTGCTTGAGGTGCCAGAGGTCGTCCAGGGATTCAGTAAGGAGCGTGATCTCTCCGTCGTCTCCCCGCAGATTCTTCTTCAGGACGCGCATAAGGAGCATCTAATCAAAAGGCTTAAATCATTGTGTGTTAAGGGATGGGTTCGGGCCGCCATAACTCAGTTGGTAGAGTGTCTGGCTGTTAAACCCTAGATAGGGAAGCAGTTACCAGAATGTCACAGGTTCGAGCCCTGTTGGCGGCGCCTTATCACGCTTTTGGGCCTGTAGCTTAGTCCGGTAGAGCGCTCGGCTCATAACCGAGTGGCCGCCGGTTCAAATCCGGCCAGGCCCATGCTGCTATAAAGCAGAGTAGATTCTCATCAAACAACGCCAAACGAGCTGCTGCGCGTCGCGCAGCAGAACTATAATAAGGTATTGCGATAAATAAAATAACAAAAAAAATTATAGACTAACAGCTGGGAGCGGTAAACGCTTTAGCAGCGCTCTGCCAAGCTATGATCTTCTTTTGGCTCAACCCAGTCTTCTCTACCAGGCTTTCGACTTCTGCCGCTAACAGGTCTTGCGTTGTCTTTATCCCCGCTGCCGTCAGCTTCTCCAGGGTCTTGGGGCCGATCCCCTGAATGTTTGTTAAACCGTCGTTGATGGGTTTGGGTTCCTGAGCTTTCTTGGCTTGCCACTCCAGGAAGTTGCAGTGGGGGCAGCCCAGATCCCAGGGCCTCTTTCCCTTGTTGATTATCCTGACATGGTTCATGTGGTGCATATCGCACTCCTTGTCCGTGACGAGCAGAGTTCCAAACCTGGGAAGAGGCAGGGTGAACTTGCAATTGGGGTACCCTGAGCACCCGATGAACCTGGACCCGCGTCGACCTCTCCGGATAATCAGCTCGGAGCCGCACTTCTCGCACTTCCCCACGATCTTGTCGGTTCGGAGGCCCTCTCGCAGAGATGTGCCTATCACCTCTTCGTTCTCTTCAAGGTCTCTGAAGATTGATGTAAGCATCTCCCTGGACTCGTCAATGACTTCTGTCTCCTTGATCTTCCTCTCGGAGATGTTGGTCATGTCCTTCTCAAGGGTCTGGGTCATCTCCGGTTTGGTTATGGCGGAGGCGTACTTCTCCAGGGTGTCAACAACGGCGTAGGCGGTGTTCGTGGGTTTCATTGGGTTGCCGTGTACATACGCACGAGCGTACAATTTGCTTATGATATCGTGACGCGTCGATTTAGTCCCAAGGCCAAGCTCATCCATGAGCTTGATCAGCCTTCCCTGGCCGTAGCGAGCAGGGGGCTGGGTCTCCTTGGAGGCCACCTCGTGCCCTAAAACATTCAGACGCTCGCCCTCTTTTAGCTCTGGAAGGATATTCTCCTCCGATTTGCTGTAGGGGTAGTAAGCTCTCCATCCGGCCTCGATCAACCTGGCTCCGTTGGCCCGGAAGGGCTCTTTCCCTATATCGACCGACAGATTGGAGACCTCCCAGGAGGACTGCTCAGCAAGGGTTGCGAAGAACCGGCGCACCACCAGCTCGTATATCCTCCACTGCTCTTCCTTCAGTTCATTCTTATCGACCGAGGCAGTTGGATAGATAGGCGGGTGGTCCGTAGTGGACCGCTTGCCCCTTGACGGCACCATCTTTCCTTTGAGCAACCTTTGGGCATCTTGGGCAAAAACGCCCTTTGTGAACATGGACACCAAGGACTTCAGGTCAATGGAAGGCGGATAGACGGTATTGTCGGTTCTGGGGTAGGAGATGAAACCATTAGTATAGAGCCATTCTGCGATCCTCATGGCGTTGGCCGCAGAGAAGCCGATTGCGCTGGCGGCGCTGATAAAGCTGGTAGTGTCGAATGGGGTCGGAGGTTTGTCGTACCTGGGCTTCTTCTCTATGGACTTTACAGTGGCCTCTGGGCCAAGGTTCGCTACAATTTGGTCCACCTCGGCTTTGTCCCAGATCTTGCCCTTAGCGTGGTGGACCCACAACTCCTTTTCCAGGTCTGCGTATATCTCCCAGTACGGCTCGGGCTTGAAGGCCTCTATCTCCTTCTCTCTGTCCACTATGAGCGCCAGAGTGGGCGACTGGACCCGGCCTACCGAGAGAAACTCCTTGCCTAGCCGTCCTGAGGTCTTGGAGATGAATCTGGTCAGGACTGCCCCCCAAACCAGGTCTATGATCTGCCTGGCCTCCCCGGAGGAGGCCAGATCGTAATCCACCTCACCCGGATTCTCGAAGGCGCTCTGGATCTCTTCTTTTGTGATAGCGCTGTAGCGGACGCGGTCTACCCTTATCGTGGGATTCTTCTCGGTAGCGATTTTGAGGGACTCCACACCGATCAGCTCGCCTTCCCGGTCGTAGTCCGTGGCTATGGTGATACGATCTGCATCTTTTCCGAGCTTCTTTAACGCAGAGATGATCTTCTCCTGGATCGGCGTGGTCACGATCTCTGCATGAATGAGATCCTTGCAGTCCACTTTCTGCCAGTTGTTATAACCTGGTGGATAATCCACTCCAACGATGTGTCCACTAAGGCCGATGACCACCCTGTCATCGAAGGAGAAGGTCTCAGCGCCGCTCACACGGGTGGATTTAGGCTTTGATCCTGCCAGGATCTGGGCGATCCTCTTTGCAGCGTCGTGCTTCTCTGCGATAATGAGATGCATTCCGTCTCAGCCAGCTCCTGCAGTGATATAAAGTTTTTCTCCGGATTGCACGCCAGGACCCGATCGATATCCCGTCAGGCTCATCCTGCTGCGGACCTCATTTGCCTTTGTCGTGGAGATTTCGTCTTGCATCAGAAAGCTCTATATTTCAGCGTTGTCAGACGTATCGATAATTAGTGTGTAAGAAAAACTGTACAAGACTGTGAATCGATTGGCCCTACACAGATATCCTCTTTCACAGCAATATTGCGGCACTCACTCATCCGCGCACGGCAAGCAATAATTAAATTCGGATATATATATGTTGCAGTAGATTAATGTCAATGCCACCCATTATAATTAATGATTTATCATATAATTTACAAATTTCTTGCATGTTTAGGTTTGACGTACGGGCTCCGGCCCTAAAGCGAAGCCCGAAGTTCAAATAGTTTAAATAAGATGAAGAAGCAAGTTAACGACCCAATTAAAGACGCACAATTTCAACAAAATCGATTTAAAAAAAGAAATTTGTTATTTATGGCCCCAGCAGATACTCTTTTCTATTTTTAATTATGTAATAATTATACACGCAAAAACTTTAAGTATATATGAGACAATCAAGAAGGCAGCGGGAGATTGTAGAGGATTGCTGGCATTGGATATGACATCCTAGAGCGTGGGCTGTCAATATCATTCTCGCTTCAGTGATCGGCTCCCTACAATTTATTCTGCAAGAAAGGTAAAGGAGGATAAGAACGTGTCTGACAAGATAGACCTATATAGCGACCGTGGTGTTCTTTTAAAGAGCGACGTCGACCTAAGCGCCGTCAGCCCACTCAAGAACGCTGCCATGCAGAGGCTCATCGGCCTCACCAAGCGAACCGTTGCAGTTAACCTGGCCGGAATCGAGAACGGCCTCAAGACCGGTGCTGTTGCCGGAGGCAAGAGGAAGGTAAAGGGACGCGAGCTCAAGTTCGATGTTGTAGCCAACGCAAACTCCCTAGCCGATAAGATAAAGACTCTACTGCAAGTAACCGCTGGCGACGACACCAACGTCAAGGTCCTCGGCGGAGGAAAGCAGCTTATGGTTCAGATACCCACAGCCAGGCTCAACGCAGCTTCTGAGTTCGTGGTCGGATTGACTGGTGCGGCAGCTGCCACAGTTGAGGCGCTTGTCCAGCAGTTCAAGGTCGGTATGGTCGACGCACCAATGGTTCACGCCGCTGTTTGGGGCGAGTACCCGCAGACTGTAGGCATGGCCGGCGGAAACGTGGCATCTGTTCTCAACATCCCCCAGAACGATGAGGGTTTGGGCTTTGCTCTCAGGAACGTCATGGCCAACCACCTTGCAGCAATCACCAAGAGGAACGCCATGAACGCCGCTGCTCTGGCTTCGATCTACGAGCAGATTGGCGAGATGGAGATGGGCAACGCCATGGGCATATTCGAGAGGCACCAGCTCCTGGGCCTGGCATACCAGGGCCTGAACGCCAACAACATGGTTTACGAGTGTGTCAAGGCCAACGGCAAGACCGGAACAATAGGCACAGTAGTTCAGAGCACAGTCGCCAAGGCCATAGAGGACAAGGTCATCAAGGCCGGCAAGAAGCTCCCCTCCGGATACGTCATGTACGAGGCAAACGACGTCTCCATGTGGAACGCTTACTGCGCTGCTGGCGTGCTGGCTGCAACAATGGTCAACTGCGGATCCCTGAGAGGCGCGCAGGCTGTGTCCTCGACACTGCTGTACTTCAACGACATAATCGAGAAGGAAACCGCTCTGCCCGGATGCGACTTCGGCAGGGTAATGGGTACAGCCGTCGGGTTCTCGTTCTTCAGCCACTCCATTTACGGCGGCGGCGGACCCGGAGTCTTCAACGGCAACCACGTGGTCACAAGGCACTCCAGAGGGTTTGCCATTCCATGCGTGGCTGCAGCAGTAGCACTTGATGCAGGCACCCAGATGTTCACCCCCGAGATGACATCCGGTCTGGTCGGTGCTATCTACAGCGAGATCAAGGAGTTCCGTGAGCCGATCGTATCGGTTGCGGAGGCTGTGTAAAACAGGCTGAATGCATGGTCACTAAATCAGACACGGATTCAGTCCAGGTGGAGATAGTCCCCAGCCGATTCCTAATGCCCGAGACTGCTCAGCGCCTTCTAGGCGAGATATACAAAAATGGCGGGATCAAGAGGATAATGATCCACGGGCCCAATATGCCCCGAGAGGTCCCTTATGGTCCCGGAAAAGGCATACCGATAGAAGCAAACAGGGACCTCCTTGTGGAGATAGGAGGTCAGGCGATTGAGCTTAGAGTCAAGGTTGGAAGGGTCAGGCTTGAGATGGAAAGCGAAGAATACCTAGGCGGTTTAAAAGCGGCGTGTGAGCGAGCGCTGCCCTTCTCCTTCCAGTTCAGACAAGGAAAGTTCTTCCACGATAGAATGACCACCTCTGACTACGCCAAGTATGGCAAGGTCGAGGACGAGCGCATCCTTGGACTGATCGACCCGAAAGCCAAGAAAGACAAACTGGCCATACTGTCTGAAGATATGGTGACCTTTAAAGAAGATGAGGAGAGATAAAATATGGCTTACACACCACAATTCTATCCCGGAAGCACCTCTGTTGGAATCAACAGAAGGAAGCACATGTCCGGCAATGTCGATAAGCTCAGGGATATCCCCGAGGCTGACGTTGTAGCCGCCATGGGCCACAGGGCCCCAGGTGCCGATTATGGAAGCACCCATCCACCCCTAAAGGAGATGGGCGAGCCCGACTGCCCCATAAGGCAGATCGTAGCACCAACCGCTGGCGCAGCAGCCGGAGACCGTGTCAGGTACTCCCAGTTTGCTGATTCGTACTACTTCTCGCCATCAATCCCATACTGGAGATCCTACTGGGGAGCAATCAACTGCAAGGGCTGCGACCCGGGCACCCTGTCCGGAAGGCAGATCATCGAGGCCAGGGAGAGGGATATCGAGAAGTACACCAAGACCATCATGGACAGCGAGATGTTCGATCCCGCTCTAGCCGGCATGAGAGGCTGCACAGTGCACGGCCACTCCCTGAGGCTCGAAGAGAACGGCATGATGTTCGATATGCTATCCAGGACTGAGATGGGCAAGGACGGGAACGTTTACCAGGTCAAGGACCAGGTCGGTATTCCCCTCGACAAGAAGGCCAGCCTGGGCAAGCCCATGAGCGAGGCTGAGGCCAAGAAGAGGACCACCATCTTCAGGTTCGACGGCGTAGCCGTCGGCGGAAAAGTCGGCGCAAGGAAGAACGACGAGGCCATCGAGGCTCTGCACCACATGTGGACGCTAAGAAGCAAGTGGGGCTTCAGGCCAGAGTAAAAGGTGGGTGATACAAATGGCAAAGATGCACAGCAAAAAGCTATTCATAAAGGCTCTTAACAAGAAGTTCGGAAAGGATTTCGATCTTTCAGGCCAGAAGGTCGAGTACAAGAGGCTTGGACCCGAGCAGAGCGCCCGTAAGAGAGAATTCATGGAGTACGCCAAGAAGCTCGAGGGCAAGCGTGGCATGACTGGCTACAACCCCTACGTTCACGCTGGCGGAATACCCCTGGGCCAGAGGCAGCTCGTCCCCTACAAGCTCTCCGGAACTGAGTATGTAGTAGAGGGCGACGACCTGCACTTCGTCAACAACCCAGCTATGCAGCAGCAGTGGGACGACATCCGCAGGACCATTATCGTTGGTCTGGATATGGCCCACGAGGTGTTGGAGAAGCGTCTCGGCAAGGAAGTCACCCCAGAGACCATCAACAACTACCTGGAGATCCTCAACCACGCCATGCCCGGCGCAGCCGTGGTTCAGGAGCACATGGTTGAGACCCACCCCGGCTTAGTCGACGACTGTAACGTCCGTATCTTCTCCGGCGACGACAACCTGGTTGATGAGATTGACCCCCAGTACGTGGTCGATATCAACAAGCTCTTCCCGGCCGATCAGGCTGAGGAGATCAAGGCAGCCATCGGTAAGACTACCTGGCAGGCCATCCACATCCCAACCATCGTAGTCAGATCCTGCGACGGCGGAACCACATCAAGGTGGAGCGCTATGCAGCTATGTATGACCTTCATCGACGCCTACAACATGTGCGCCGGTGAGGCCGCTGTGGCTGACCTGGCCTACGCAGCCAAGCACGCCGCAGTCCTGCAGATGTCAGAGATGCTGCCCGCCAGAAGGGCCCGCGGACCCAACAACCCCGGCGGATTGTCCTTCGGATTCCTGGCCGACATGGTCCAGACTTCCAGGGTAGCAGCCGCTGACCCAGTGAAGGTTGCCCTGAACGTAGTCGCCGCTGGCGCTATGCTCTACGACCAGATCTGGCTCGGAAGCTACATGTCCGGCGGTGTCGGATTCACGCAGTACGCCACTGCAGCCTACACCAACGACGTTCTGGACGACTTCTGCTACTACACAGTCGACTACGCAAACGACAAGTACGGCGGATTCGCCAAGGCACCAGCCACTCTGGATGTCGCCAAGGATATCGCAACTGAGTCCACACTGTACAGTGCAGAGCAGTATGAGTCCTTCCCGACCCTGCTTGAGGACCACTTCGGTGGATCTCAGAGGGCGTCCGTCATGGCAGCCGCGTCCGGTATCGGCGCAGCCATCGCAACTGGCCACAGCCAGATCGGTCTGGCAGGCTGGTATCTGTCCATGCTCCTGCACAAGGAAGCCTGGGGCAGATTGGGCTTCTTCGGATACGACCTGCAAGATCAGTGCGGTCCAACCAACGTGTTCTCCTACCAGTCAGATGAGGGCAACCCCACTGAGCTGAGGGGCGCAAACTATCCGAACTACGCCATGAACGTCGGTCACCAGGGCGAATACGCAGGCATATCCAGCGCTGCTCACGCAGGCCGCATGGACGCCTTCGCATGCAACCCGTTGATCAAAGTCACTTTCGCCAACCCCGGCTTGGTCTTCGACTTTGCCGATGTCCGCGCCTGCTACGGCAAGGGCGGTGCACGCGAGTTCCGCGCTGCAGGCGACAGGAATTTGGTCATGCCCGCAGTGTAAGCCGCAAGGCTTACCAACCTTTTCTTTTATTTTTGAATTCGATTAGCGGATGCCAGATAATTAAAATATTCAGCTTAATGAAAAGTGCCTATTCTGGCCGATCATTCTGGGTACTTTGATGCAATACGATTTCTGATAGGAATATTATGTAAATGACCATATCGGTCGTAGAGGGTAGGGCCTGAGGTCATTACCGCTGCGATACAGCAAGCGTCGCTAAAGTGAGGACTAGCTTGGTAAATCCGAAACATTTCCAAAGTACTAGCGAAGCTTTTTCATTGCCACGCTAGTAGAGTGTGTTAGGAAAATCCCGGGTCTGCAAAAACCGCGAAGATCGCAGTGAAGGCCAGGCAGAACTGATTATGTTGCGCTTGTTGGGTCTGCAAAGGTCATCTACTTGAAAGCGGGGTAGAACCAATCCCATTGCCTGCTACAACGCTCATCAGTTTTGCCGTTTATCGTCATAGGAACCACCGACGGATCGTTCCACGGCCTTCTGATCTCGTCAGAGTCCTCGTAATCGTAAAGCTTGTTCGCGAAGTAGACCAGCGCGGCAGGCTCGTTCCCTACTACCTTGAAACCGTGCCAGTAATGGCCAGGAACCCTGACGATCTGAGGGTTCTCACCGGCCGAAACCACTTCATCGAGCTCCTGGGTCGCATCATCGTAAGCGCAGATCTTCAATGCTCCATTAATTACCAAGAAGCGATCAATCTGGCCTCTTTCGTGCTTATGCCAAGCCCTTACTATGCCTGGATAGCTAATGGACATGTTTGCCTGGCATACATCATCCTGAAATACATCTGTCCAATCGTTTCTCATGATCTCTGTAAAGAATCCCCTTTCATCTGTGAACCGTTTAAGAGGCTTAACAATAATACCCGACAGCATTATTCGGTTTTCGGCTTTCAAAGTTCTTAAAGCTTCTTCAATGCTCCGGGCTTGGTCGCTTTAATCCTTACCCACAATTCCAGTTAGGCAACAGATGGCAGATTCTTAAATCTGATGGGATTTAGGATAAGGGCACATAATTCAAAGGTTCATGTTTAAAGGACGAAATAATATTCTTAGTCCATTTCATAGAAAAAAGATCTTGATGTTGTCATCTAAATCGTGTCGCCTATCAAGAACATTCCGCTCTATCTGAAGAGTTCTTTCACCACTTCCGTCAGTATGGGACTAGCCTGGTCGATCACATTGGCCTCATAGAGCCACCCCTTATGCTCGGGGAGAACTCCGTTAACCATGATGGCTCTGCCCTCGTATTCAGCCAAACTTATCTCGTGCGAGGCCACCAGCTCTTCAGCTATGGATGCCGGCTTGGCTATGCGGGTCAGCTTGACTGTGCAACATTGTGGACGGGGCATTAAAATTGAGAACCTTCCACCCTGTACTACACCCAGAAATTTATCCATCACATAACACTCCTTTAATCGCATATACTCTTTTGACTATGTAATAACCGCTGCTGTCGGCAGTGTAACGATTTTTCTGTACTTTGATAATAAGAATGATTATCGGCCCTGTATCCTATCCAATCTTGAGAAAAGGAGGACACAGGACCATGATACCCATAGCACTCTTGGAAGATTACCTTATCGATCAGGAAGATGGACTAAAGAAGCTTCTGACCTGGTTCTTGAACCTTGTAATGCAGCTAGAAGCGGCGCAACAGGCAGATGCAGAACCGTATCAGAGAGTCGAATCCCGAAAGGCACATAGGAATGGCTACAAGGAAAGATCTCTGAAGACGCGAGTTGGAGAGCTCCGACTCAAGAAACCTCAATTCCGTGAAATTTCCTTCGAAACCAAGGTGTTCGACAGATTTTCGCGCGTAGAGAAGGCTTTGGTCAACGCTGTACTCGAATCGTATCTCCAGGGGGTTTCAACCAGGAGAATCCAAGATATTGTCTCTCGATTTGGCATCGAGAATTTATCTGCCTCTAGCGTTTCCAGGATATCCAAAGAGCTTGACGAGAAGGTAGAAGAATTCCTGAAGAAACCTATCGAACGTCCTATTCCTTATCTTTATGTAGATGCAAGCTACTTCAAAGTAAGAACAGAATCAAGATATGTTACCAAAGCTTTCATGATCGTCACAGGTGTTAGAGATGACGGTTATCGCGAGATACTTGGCGCAAGAATAGCTGACAGTGAAGATGAACTCTTCTGGTCGGGATTATTTCAAGATCTGGCGGATCGTGGGTTGTCCGGAGTAAAGCTCGTGATATCAGATGGTCATAAGGGAATCCAGAAAGCGGTTGAGAAATCATTTCTTGGTGCTTCATGGCAAATGTGTCACGTTCACTTTTCAAGAGCGGTCTTGAGAAACGTTGCCAAGAAGTATCATAAGGAGATCGCCGATAAGATCAAGATCGCTCTGGAAGACGAAATCAAGATACAGGACTTAGCGAAAGAATTGAGGGAAAGAGGTTATGCGAAATCTGCTGACACTATCGACCGCTTCAGATTCAGTCTGTGGAATTACAGGGCATTCCCCAGAGGTCACTGGAGAAGGATTCGGACTACAAACGGGCTGGAGAGGATCAACAAGGAGCTGAAAAGAAGATCCAGGGTAGTCGGTGCCTTCCCAAGTGAGAGCTCGTTCATGAGGTTAGGGGTTTCGATCCTCATCGATATCAACGAAGAATGGCTGACCGCTAAAAAGTATTTATCTATGGATGCTGATTGAGTATGTTGGGATACAGGGCAACTCCAAATTACAGAAATCTCGGCACACTACCACAATCAACCACTTTCAGATGAGCTAGTCGATTTGTACCTAAAGTCTGTGGAATAAAAAGTTACCGAAAAAGATTTAGGCATCTTTTTGCACGTTGTACAATCCATTGTGAACAAATCGCCGAGCAAGTGCATGCATCCTCAAAAATGTTCTATGACATTATTATAGTTAATCTTCTTCGATATCACACTATAGATACTTTTTAATATTTTGAATACGATTAGCGTATATGGGAAGAAAACCTGTAATTGAGCGGCATATATCAAAAGAAGATCCCTATCAGTTATACAAAAAAGGAAATAATTCAAGAGTTAAGGAACGGTTGCTTGCAATAATACAATTATATGAAGGGAAAAATGTATATGAAATAGCAAATATTTTGAAGCGAAGTGAAAGAACAATAGAACATTGGCTAAGCAGATGGAATAAAAAGGGCTATGAAGGATTAATACCACAGAATACCGGTGGCAAAGTGCCAAAGATATCTTCAGAAGAATGGGATGAGATCATTAAGGAACTTGAAGGTAAAGGGATGACAATCAAGGATGTAGTTAAGTATGTTAAAGATACACGGGGAGTTGAATTATCCTATAAACGAGTTTGGAAAGTCTTAAGAGTTGATAAAAAAGTCAAATATGGAAAACCATATATTAGGAACAATAAAAGGCCGAAGGATGCAGAAAACTTTTTAAAAAAAGGATTGATTCAGTTCTAACTACGATTACTGATCCTATCATTGGATTCCTTGATGAAAGCGCTTTGCAACAATGTCCAAATAAGCGCAGAGTTATAAATACACCTGTGATAAATTATCAGCCTGGAAAAGTTAGATCGAAAACCATCTTTGGATTCGTGGCATTAAACGGCAATGATGAAGTTATGGTCTCTGAGTCATCTAAGACTGAGGACTTGATGCGATTTCTTCAAAGTTTAAGATCAAATAACCATATGAATCCAATCTGCATTCTCTTGGATAATGCTAAAATCCATATAGCAAAGAAATTTAGAGCATTAGCCCAGGAAATTGATATTCACTTAATTTATAATACACCATATTCTCCGGACTTGAACCCTATTGAATTCGGTTGGAAGACTTTAAAAAGTACATATCTAAATTCACGAATTTCGATGAATCTGTCGAAATGAGCGAGAGAAGTGCACTAGTGCACCATAACATTAATTTTGCAAATTAATATAATGCCTGTTTAGCTTTAATCTTGCATCATTCTTCGTGAATTTCCATCTTACAGTAGTTTTTTTTGGGTAGTGTGCCGAGATTTCTGTAATTTGGAGTTGCCCTGTATCCCAACATACTCAATCAGCATCCATAGATAAATACTTTTTAGCGGTCAGCCATTCTTCGTTGATATCGATGAGGATCGAAACCCCTAACCTCATGAACGAGCTCTCACTTGGGAAGGCACCGACTACCCTGGATCTTCTTTTCAGCTCCTTGTTGATCCTCTCCAGCCCGTTTGTAGTCCGAATCCTTCTCCAGTGACCTCTGGGGAATGCCCTGTAATTCCACAGACTGAATCTGAAGCGGTCGATAGTGTCAGCAGATTTCGCATAACCTCTTTCCCTCAATTCTTTCGCTAAGTCCTGTATCTTGATTTCGTCTTCCAGAGCGATCTTGATCTTATCGGCGATCTCCTTATGATACTTCTTGGCAACGTTTCTCAAGACCGCTCTTGAAAAGTGAACGTGACACATTTGCCATGAAGCACCAAGAAATGATTTCTCAACCGCTTTCTGGATTCCCTTATGACCATCTGATATCACGAGCTTTACTCCGGACAACCCACGATCCGCCAGATCTTGAAATAATCCCGACCAGAAGAGTTCATCTTCACTGTCAGCTATTCTTGCGCCAAGTATCTCGCGATAACCGTCATCTCTAACACCTGTGACGATCATGAAAGCTTTGGTAACATATCTTGATTCTGTTCTTACTTTGAAGTAGCTTGCATCTACATAAAGATAAGGAATAGGACGTTCGATAGGTTTCTTCAGGAATTCTTCTACCTTCTCGTCAAGCTCTTTGGATATCCTGGAAACGCTAGAGGCAGATAAATTCTCGATGCCAAATCGAGAGACAATATCTTGGATTCTCCTGGTTGAAACCCCCTGGAGATACGATTCGAGTACAGCGTTGACCAAAGCCTTCTCTACGCGCGAAAATCTGTCGAACACCTTGGTTTCGAAGGAAATTTCACGGAATTGAGGTTTCTTGAGTCGGAGCTCTCCAACTCGCGTCTTCAGAGATCTTTCCTTGTAGCCATTCCTATGTGCCTTTCGGGATTCGACTCTCTGATACGGTTCTGCATCTGCCTGTTGCGCCGCTTCTAGCTGCATTACAAGGTTCAAGAACCAGGTCAGAAGCTTCTTTAGTCCATCTTCCTGATCGATAAGGTAATCTTCCAAGAGTGCTATGGGTATCATGGTCCTGTGTCCTCCTTTTCTCAAGATTGGATAGGATACAGGGCCGATAATCATTCTTATTATCAAAGTACAGAAAAATCGTTACACTGCCTTTTTTTGCGTTACGTTCTTGTGCCCACACCGAAGCCTCTTTGGTTAAAGTATCGATGTCTCCAATCCGACGATCGAGGCATTGCTTCGATAGGGCTGAGAGTTCTATCTCAGCCATGTTGAGCCAGCTACCTTTCTTTGGCGTATAATAATATTCGAACTCCTTAGCCAGCTCAAACGCCTCTTCAGGCGCAAAAGCATTATAAAATGAGCCTGAAGTATGCGTATTGAGATTATCCTGGACCAATCGAATGGATTCTACACCTGGATATTGCTGGGTAAGTTCTTTCATGAAATGGGCGTAGTCCACCCTTGTCCTGTGCTCCATGACACGAATCATTCTTTTTCCTGCATGAAGATCAAAAGCAATAAGGATGCAACATGTCCCGTTACGGACGTATTCATAATGCACCTTCTTCGGACTGCCTGGTTTCATGGGTATAGGCACTAAGACATCGCCTATCAGTTGGCATGGCCTCTCGTCGAAACAAACCACAGGATGCCTCGGATCATATGGTTGCTCGTACAGAGTTAATACATTTTCCATGTTCCAGATATATTCGCTCGTCATGCTCCCTATGCACCATCGCTGTTTGAGCCATGGCTTTATTTCATTTTTTTTAACGCTCTGCAAACGCTCATTCCTGAGATCGAGTCCACTTCCCCCAGCTCAACAAGCTTGTCGGCCAATAGATTCAGCGTCCATCTCGATCTGCCTTCAGGCGGATCTGAGCAAGCAATGCCGGTCAGTTAGCCTCAACTCGTGCATCTATCTTCGGAGGCGCTCCACTGCGAGATCTTTCATTCAATGCAGATTCCAGGCCACCCTCGAAATATCTCTTTCTTATCCTCACTATTGTCGTTCTGCTCGCCTTCAATGCATCAATGATCTCCGCATCGGATTGCCCTTCGTCGGCCAGGAGCAGTATTCTTGCGCGAGTTAAACTCCTTGCAGACGACTTCCCACGACGGATGTACTGGTTCAACTCTTCTCGTTCTTTCTCTTCCAGTTTCACACAGAATTTTGTTTTTCTTGCCACGATCTATATTCTAGACCTTTTATAAGATTTAAAACTTGCGTTATGGTGCACTAGAGATATTTCATGCAAGAAAAGATGGATACTCAAGATCTTGGGTAGAGAAATTTATTGGTGTAAAAAGTTAGGAGAATGACTATAGTCAGACATACCTCGCTTGGACCATCGGTCTCGTCATCAATCCCCACCACCTCTTCTGAATGGTCCAGGCAAACCCTCCACAATTAAGAACAAGCTTAGCTAGGATCTCCTCATTTTTATCAATAAAATTTAAATATGAATCTTAAACAATATTTACTAAAATACGGCTTATTGACATGGAATACTAAGGATGATTGGAGGGAGATTATCGCTTGCACAGGGCAGATAGGAGAGAGATGCCATGAACCATGAAGAAGTTCTGGCAGTTCTTCCTGATAACAGAGAAGAGGCCGTATCTATAAAGGAGATAGCCAAGGCGATGGGTCTTGAGATCTCAAGCTATATCGATTGGGTGAGGGCTGAGCGGCGACTGGTCAGGGACTTAGGCGCTCTGAAAAAATGGGGCTGGGTTGCCTATGACGAGAGGCAGAAGAAAGAAGGCCACAAGTTTTGGTATAATGCATATTGGAAGACTGAGCCGGCGAAGTAGAATATTCTACTATATCTCCAGGAAAGTTCTATTACATCTTCTAAGATTCCTGCAAATAATGTCACAGAATTAATGAGTTATCTGTTGTTGAATTAGATCAAAATAGAGATATAAGAATTCTAAAAGAGGTGAAGAGAAACCGCTAGATCTCATGAGTTTTCAAGAGACAACGTCGCGAAGACGAAAGAGATACAGACAAATTTCCCAAAAATACTAGTTCATTTTATGTATCTCTAAAAAGATGTTCTAACCTAAATCTCCTTTGCTGCGAGGCTGGTATTACTTTCGCTCCAGGCGCCCACCATCGGCTTATCAACAGCCTGAGACATAATTGAGATGCTTGCAGATCCGGCAGGCAGGAAGATGAGATGGTTGTGGGAAGAACTTTGTGGGATCTCATATGGGAGATGATACAGAACCCCAGGCTGAGGGCTTCGTTCTTAGCAGTGCTCATCCTTCTAGAGGTTGCTTTAATAATACTGGCTCTGTTGATCCATAGCGGCTTGCTGGCCATGAAGTTCAGCCTTGGCGGGTTTGACGTTGAGGTTCCTCGAAGGACTGCAGTTCTTACCGGCTCTTGGTTGAGAACATTTCTTCGTTAACCGATTTTCCATTTACATGTCCAAGGGATGGTTCTTGCTTGCTTGACCCGATATCGCTCAAATGTCTCTCAAAAATACTTAAGTATCACCAGGCGTTATCTAATCTCACGGACTAGAAGCGATAGCCGAAAAATACAATACGAAGGATACGCGGCCACTGGCCAGGAATTAAGGCACAAGCACACCGCTACACCAAGAATCCGGACATCATAAAGGCGCTGCCGCTAGAGGGACTGGCCGAGCTGGAAAGCAAGTAGGTCCATTCTCGCAAAATAACCTAAGTCCTGCAAAATAACCGAATTGAGAACAACCTATTTTATACCGCCTGCATTGGGTACAGTGGGACGGTTAGAGCAAACCAAGGGCGAATCAACGGAATCATCCAGACATCTTCAGAGGGGTAGATTATGGTAAAAGTTGGCAGGTTCATACGCGGCAAGACCATCACCGATGCATGGCACAGGGGCCTTAACCTTATTTGGAGGCAAGGGCAAGAGCTTACAGACGAGCGTGGGACCAAGATAAAGGAGCTTCTAGCCCTTCAGGTTGTGGTGGAGGACCCCTACCGGGAGATGATCCCTTACGAGTACTCCTGGAACCAGGAGCGTTTGGAGGATTATGCAGCTCAGCTCCTTAGCGGAGAGAACCCCGGCTTCGAGTACACCTATGGCGAGCGGCTGCGGAGCTGGAAGGTTCCTGATGATGAGACGTGTCCGACTTCATCCGACTCAGTCGATCAACTCCGGCATGTCATCCGCCGCCTGAAGGCATCGCCCTCGACCAGACGCGCAACGGCCGTCACATGGATACCACCTGTAGACAACGCCAGAGACGAGGTTCCATGCATGATCGTTGATGACTTCAAGCTTCGCGACGGAAAGCTGAACCTGGCGATCTTCTTCAGGAGCCATGACTTCGCCGGCGCTTATCCGGCCAACCTCTACGGCTTAGCCAGAGTCCTGCAGTTTGTCTCCTGCGAGGTGGGCGCAATTCCAGGGTCGATCTCCACCACCAGCGCCTCGGCCCATATCTACGACCATGACTGGGACTGGGTGCAGGAGATGCTGCTGGAGACACCGAGGTCAGAGGGGACGCCATAATTCGATCTCCAACCCGAAGAAATTGAACTATCATTAGTAATTTCATTAAGCCAGTCTAGGGTTTGCGTTGGCTATGATAGCTTGATTCTTGCGATATTTGGGAAATCCGACTATTCTTGGGCCCGCAATCCGGCCTTAAAATCAATTCTGAAGGTCTTACTTATGCTCTGACCAAATAGCTTACTAGCATCAGCCAGGCTCTTCCGTATCTGCCTTCACTTTCGCCCTGCCTCCCAGGACTTTTTAACCTATATTCAGCATACTTCTATTCCAGCATAGCAAAACCTCGGACCTCCTAAGAAGGGATCATTATCCGGTCATTTTTAGGATTTTCTTTGTATGTTATACATACTTTCATTAATCCAAAAAATGATTTACCGTTATCATTTTAACCAGTAAGGTATTTATGCTTACACGCACTATGCTTGTACTATGGGAGGAGTTCTTGAGCACCTGAGATGGCCTCTAAATAAGAGGCTGCCGTATGGCCCTTGTGTACCTCTGCGCATGCGCAGAATCGATCTGCCGATCATGCAGCTCGAGACCGCGAAGGAGATCCTCGGCGAGGTCTTCGACACCTCATCATCAGAGGTTGATGAGATGATCAGACAGCGGCTCGCAGAGCGAGAAGAGGGTCTGTGATATCTCCATCCCCTTTTTCTGTTGTTGAGCTGTATTGTATGATTCCCGAGCCTATTTTTGGATCAGCCCTTTCTAACCGCTATTTGAATACACTCAGTAATGCTCCTGGACAAACCTGAAATATTTTGCAGGCCTACAGAATTGTCATGATCCTTGGTATATGCGGCAGTCCGCGCAAGATGGCTACCGATTACGTCCTGAGCGAAGCCCTGAAGATGCTGGAGGAGAGAGGCTTTCAGACCTCGCTCTTCTCGGTCCGTGGAAAGAACATCAACCCATGCAAACACTGCGATTACTGCCTCAAGAACAAGGAGTGCGTGGTCAAGGATGACATGTACCAGCTCTATCCTCTGTTCAGGGAGGCCGAAGGGTTCGTGATTGCCACGCCGGTTTACAATGGCGGCCTTTCCGCGCAAACGAAGGCCGTCATCGACAGGACCAGGGCCACCCTAGCCGCAGACCCCAGGGTCCTGCGGGGAAAGCCCGGCATGGCCATAGCCGTAGGCGGAGACCGCATGGGTGGGCAGGAACTGACTATCCAGCAGATCCACACATTCTACATCCTGAACGGCATGATGCCCATCAGCGGCGGCTTCTTCGGCGCTAATCTGGGCGCTACCTTCTGGTCTAAGGACACCCTGGAGGGGGTCAAGGAGGACCTAGAGGGTTTCAGATCCTTAAGAAAGACTGTCAAGAAGTTTGCCGAGGCCTTCCATGTCGAAAGATAATTATCTTTTAAAAGGAAGGAGATACCATGGCCAATGAGGGAACGCGCCGCAAAGTCGCCTGGGGGATAACCGGCAGCGGAGACAGAATCGTAGAGACCGTAGATGTCATGAAAGGACTGCAGAAACAGTACGACGATGTTGTGGACATCCGGGTCTTCGTCTCCAAGGCCGGGGAGCAAGTTATAAAGTACTACAAGCTCTTCAACGACCTGGAAAAGAACTTCGACAAGGTTTGGGTGGAGATTAACTCCAACTCTCCATTTTTGGCTGGCCAGCTCCAGGTGAAGAGGTACGAGTTCCTCATTATCGCACCCGCTACCTCCAACACAGTAGCCAAGATATCCCTTGGCCTCGCGGACTCACTGCTGTCCAATGCTGCCATCATGAGCCAGAAGGCCTTCGTTCCAACATACATAATGCCCTGCGACTACAAACCTGGGATTCTGACCACCCGACTGCCTGACGGAAGCGAGATGCGCCTCCGGATAAGAAAAGAGGACGCCGAGAACGTCCAGAAGCTGAGGATGATGGAAGACGTTTTTGTGATAGAAACTCCACAAGAAATCCACACAGTCTTCGAGAAGTATTTCGCGGCCAAAAAAGCCTGTAGATAAATAGCCAGGGAAAGATTTTCCCAGCCTTTTGGATCCAGTCTATGGAATTATTTCATTCTTTTGACCCTTCTTGCAACCCCTAGAGCCAAGAAGACAACTGCGAAAAAAACCGGGGCTCCAAAGGCTGGGCTTTTCACAGAGGCCTTGGCTGATACAGACGAATTTGAGGATATGTTTGCAGAAGTGTTTGCATAGCTGTTTATAGAATTGTTAGCGGGAACAAGATGCTCAGATCTGTTAGCAGACGAACTTTTGTTCAGCCCTATCTCCACCAAGTCCCGTTCACCCCCTGCGTAGATCTTGTTCACTGTTAGATTAGTATGGTCGTAATCGAAGTGGCCACCCACCCCCAGAAGCGAGGATTTCAGGGTCTCATTTCTGCTATATAGCTTCAACCAGACCACTCCCGCCGAGGGATCGACGTCCTCAGCCACGAGGGTTCTGTTATCCGAAATGCTGTAGGGCTGCTGCGTGTGCAGAAGGATTCCTTCGCCAAAGGACAGGATGACAGTTGCTCCAGCAGCCGCTAAAATCACAGCCAAGAGTATTGCGCATTTCCACTTTGCATCTAAGCCCTTAGTCATAAGCCAGCGGCCTCCTCATGGGCTGCTATCGATCGTTTTTATGGACTTCTTTACCGAAAGGGTTTATTACTTATGAATATATCGTGCTGTTAACACGATAGCGGAGAAAAGTAACATTGGTGTTTCTATGAAGGATGTAGGCATACTTGTGCTGGGGCACGGATCGACCCTGCCCTACAACAGAGAGCTAGTAGAGGAGATGGCCCAATTGATCGCCATGAGCCATCCCGGACCTGTGAAGACAGCTTATCTCAACGCCAATCAGCCCCACATACCTGAAGGCTTGCAGAGCTTTGCAGGAACGAATGTTAAAAGGATAGTGGCTCTGCCCCTTTTCCTGGCCCACGGAGTTCACACAAAGGAGGACATACCCAGAGAGCTGGGAGTGGATGAAAAGAGCAGAAAAGGCGTGGTGAACATCGGAGGCCAAGGCGTGGAGGTCTTCTGCGCCGAGCCCCTTGGAATGGACGAATGCATAGCCACTCTGGCCTTGAAGCGTGCAGAGGAAGCTCTAAGGTAGCCGTGCTGGACACCATCCACGGGGCAGGGGTAATCGCCCAGAAGATGGTGGATTCAGGGGTGGATGCTCATGCCTTCGAGGTCTATCACAGCACTCCAGGCCTCGAATGTTTTGATCTTGTAGTCTCTCCGGTGCACTTGGGGCCTGGAAACCCGGCTCTGGCCGAGGCCAGGAGGCTCGGAAAGAGGATCATCACCCATCACCAGGCGGTGGGCGAGCTGGTCCATCCGCGCCTACCGGTGTTCGAGGTCACCGGAACCCACAGCAAGACGTCCACTGCGTTGCTGCTGGCGAAGATCCTCTCCGGCAATAGAAGGATCGTCTCTCACACCACTCGCGGAATAGAGCTGTGGTCGAACGGATCGAGCCGTATGGTCCAGGCCGGGTTGAGCATAACTCCCGGAAACGTGATCCGCGCGGTCGAAGCAGCCGAGGCCAACCAGGCCGACTCCCTGGTGTGCGAGGTGTCCCTTGGGGGCACCGGCCTGTCCGACCTCGGCGTCTTGACCAGCTTTTCCGGAGACTACAGGATAGCCCAGGGAACCGCATGGGCCAGCACCGCCAAACTGCAGATGCTTACCCTGGCCAAAGAAGGCTCCAGGATTGTTGCCAATGCAGATGTCAGAATATCGCCAGACGTCTCCTTCGGACGAGAAGGGGTCGTTTGGGCAACTCCGGAGGAACTGCACTTTGGAAACGAAGCGGTCGGCCTAGAGCTGGATCGGGACCTAGACTATCCCGGGTACGAAACAGCTATTTCCGCTGCCGCTGCCGCCTGCCATGCCGCAGGTGTATGTGTAGAAGAGGTCGCGGCGAGCCTGGAGGGTTTTGACGGATTTGTCGGTCGAATGAAAGTCACCAGAGAGGGAGGCCTGGAGATCTACGACAGCTCCAACTCGGGTCTCAAGGTCTCCGATGTGAGCCGGGTTCTGGACAGGATCTCGGGCGGCAGGGTTGGTCTCGTAGTGGGCGAGGAGTCCGAGACTGTCTGTGAAGGGATGGACGTGCCCAGGTTGATAAACCTGCTCAGGATACGTCGGTCGGAGATCGGTCAACTGATCCTGGTCGGAGATAGGATGGCTCCCTGGGCCGTTGATCTCAAGGCAAAGACAGCGCCCGACCTTGCTGCTGGAATCGAAATGGCGAGGGCCTCGGGCGGAATTGATAGGTTGCTTTCATGCGTCAAATGCTTTAGGTGATGATTATGTCGAGCGAAGTCAAGAAAGACGAGGTTCAGAATATGCAGATTCTGCACCCCAGGCCCAGTTCCATCGTAGCTGCACTCTACACGCTGCGCGACCTAGGGGCCGATGTGGTCATACTCCACGGCCCGAGCGGATGCTGTTTCAAGCACGCAAGGCTATTGGAGGAAGACGGAGTTCGCGTGCTGACAACAGCCCTAGACGAGGTTGGGTTCGTCTTCGGTGGTCAGGAGTCTCTAGTCCGCCTGCTTAGGAAAGCCAAGGAGCTCTTCGATCCAAAGCTCATTGCAATAACCGGAACCTGCAGCAGCATGATTATCGGAGAGGATCTGCACCAGGCCGTTTTGGAAGCCGACCTGAATGTTCCCGTTCTGGAAGTGGAGGTCCACGCCGGTTACCGCGACAACACCCGTGGGGTGATCATCACTCTAGAAGCTGCTCTGGATCTGGGGATCGTAGACCAGACCGAGTTCGACCGGCAGAAGGTCCTTCTGGATAAGGCAACCGAGGTGGAGAGGCTCTATGGTGCTGCAAGCAGCGAATATCTGGCTCCCGATCGCGGGGATCTCAAGTTTCAGGTGGCAACAAGGCTACTAGAGCTGATAGCCCAGGGAAAAAGAGGATTGAATATACTCAACGCCAAAAAGGAGACAGCCTACATGTTTGCCGATATCACCGCTGCCGTCTATGAAGTTGCCGACGGAAAGATAGACACCCTAGCCAACCTGGACCAGGAGGTCGGCCTGCCCAAGGTTCGGAGGGACGCCGGGAACATAGCCCGGGATTTGTCTGATCGGGGAGTCAAGTTCGACCTGATCGGAGGCCTGGACGAGTATCCTGTGGCGGGCCAGAAGGTTGCCAGATACATCAAAGAACACGGTAGCTACGATTTTGCGGTAATCTCGGGAGTGCCCCACGCCATTCCTGCTCAATGCCTGCAAGGTTTGGAGATATTCTCTGTTACCAATGGACCGCGGCAGGTCAAGCCACTCCGTGATATGGGACACGACCATGTTATAGTAGAGCTGGACCTTCACCCCAAGACCATGGGAGTAACCTCTATTGTGGAGTCCGAGTTCGGCGCTACTCTGCGCGCCTTGAACAAATCCGATGCAAAAGAGCTTGGCTCTTAAAGAGCCGGCTTGGCTTTTAAACCCATTCTAGATAGCTTTCGGCACCTGGGTCAACAGCACGTAGATAAGAAACCCCATAATTCCTATTAGGGCTATTCCGGCTATCGACACCTTGGCGATCATAGTGAACTCTTCTCTGTCGGGCTTTCTGGCCAGCCTAAGGACCCTGATATACTCTCTCACGTTCATGGAAGGCGTGGATATGCCTATATCTCCGACCATCTCGTCGAGGTCGAACTTGTCCTTGAGCTGCTGAATCCTGCTCTCCGCTCCGTTTGTTCCCTCTTTCATTCCCAGGTTCTAAGGGGGTTCAGAATAAAAAAGCTTTCGATCGGGACTACACAATCGGACTTGCAGCAGGGATCGTTTCGGGAACCTATTGCCAAAAATGTAGCATGCTCGGAGGCTCGCAATTATTATCTCTGGGCGATTCTTCTTGGGCTCAACGAAGGGAAGTGTCTCCTTTTGATGAGTTTAAACGAGGTAATATGCCTAGCAGCCCTGGTGGCATTTTTGATGGTGGCTCAAGCCATCGGAGCATACCAGTTCATCCTATCCGGCCGGGCAGGCTAGCCCGCTCGCCCTGCTTTTCGGAGGCATGCAGCCCACGCGCGCAGGGGTGGTGGGCCTGCGGACGGAGAGTTGGCAGAGTTGGCTGAGGGATACGCAAAGAGCAATGCTTTTAGCGTTAGAAAACCATTCATGATGGACAGAAAATGGAAATAATCGATCTTCTCAGGAGCCACGCCAATTACATTAAGGCCAGCTTCGCGGTAAAGCGGATCGGCCTCTTTGGCTCTTTTGCCCGCGGCGAGCAGAAGGCGTCCAGTGACATCGACATCCTGGTGGAGTTCGAGAAGCCGACCTTCAGGAACTTCATGAACCTATCCTTTTACCTGGAAGACCTATTTGGGCAAAGAGGTGGATCTAGTCACCGTCAAAGGGTTACATTCTCGTATCCGGCCGTATGTGGAGAAGGATGTGATCTGGTCTGAATAAAGACAAAGAGTTCCTGGAGCACATCCTTGAAGAGATGGATTTCCTCACGGAGAATTGCGCAGACCTTGAGATGCAGGACCTGATGAAGGACAAGGTTCTAAGCAGAGCCTGCTTAAAGTCTTTGGAGATTATTGGAGAAGCATCCAGGAGCATCTCGGAGGACTTGAAGAAGGCGCATCCTGAGATACCGTGGAGGCGAATGAACGGCATGAGAAATAAGCTGGTTCACCACTACTTTGGCGTAGACTGGGAAATTGTGGACGATGTACTCAAGAATGAGCTTCCTGATCTCCGATCGAATATCCTGCGATTATTATCCGAGCAGTGATTGAGTAGCCTTCTCTGGCAAAGTGCTGTCTAAGTGATTCGGTTCGAAATGTTTGCAATTCGGCGACTTGCGCCGCTTCGCTCAGGCTCCATAGCCTCCGCTTCCGCGGGCTAAAGACCTCCGGTAAATGCCGACAACTAGGAGTCGCTTCTTTTCTATTCCCTGGGGAGGTCATCTTTCGTAAACTGTACCTCGATGCCCTACTCTCAAAATGAGCACACCATTCACGGTTTTCGAGTAAATGATGCGATATTCGCCGATACGCAGCTTGAATAGGCCCTTGAACTGTCCTGAGAGCGGAATTCCCGCGTCAGGTTCTGCCGTCAGCGTCCCTTCCAGATCTTTGAGAATTCGCTTTGCTATATTTTTATCGAGACGTCTCAGGTCCCGAGAGACTGAAGATTTGTATTCAATCCTGCAGGCCAAGAAGTTCCCTCATCTCTCCGGCGGAGACTATCCCGTCGTCCTTGTCATTCTTTCGTTCCAGCGCGATGAGATAATCGGCGTACTCCTCTAGATATGTCTCAATGGCCTTTCGAATAATATGGGTCTTAGGACGATCGATCATCCGGGCGAGCTCTTCAATGCCGCGAGCAATGTCATCGGGAAGCCGAACTGAAACCGATGTCGAGATTCAAACCACCAAGATATTTAGTTCGTATTACAAGTATATCAATGTAATACAGAACGATGCCACAAAAATCGCTTTGAGTCTACCAACGGTAAAGGTTCTCTCATGCCCGGCATTTTAGCCCATGGATGTCGGCTATGCTATTGACAGCGATCTAGAATCCTTGGCAGCAGTGCTTTAGTCTTTCCACGCTTTACAGCCGATGCGAAGGGATTTGTATCAATTAAGAACATTGCACTTCTTCCGGGCAAGCTTGTTGGCCTCTTCTTCTATTCTCAGCTTCTAGATTATACAGATCGCAAGGGCAATTCCAAAAGTTGAAAGAGACTAAGGCGATGAAGTTTTCACTTATGCCTCGCTACGCCATCTCTCGCAAATAGTTGGCGATAGCTTCGGTTACCTTCCTTGTAGTGTTACTTCCTGCCAAGTCCGGAGTAGTAATGCCCTGATCCAAAGACCACACAACAGCTTCCTCTATCCTTCTTGCCGTCTCAGCCTCGCCGAACCAGTCCATCATCATGGCCGCGCTCCGTATCGTTCCGATGGGATTGGCGATTCCCTTTCCCGCTATGTCAGGGGCGCTGCCGTGGATGGGCTCGAACAGGGCGTACCTCTCGCCGAGGTTGGCGCTTGCACATAGGCCCAGGCTGCCCAAGACCCCAGCAGCCTCATCGCTAAGTATGTCGCCGAACAGGTTGGTTGTTACCATTACGTCGAACTTCTCGGGTCGTGACTACCAAGTTATATGCGGCGGCATCCACCAGCATATCGTCGTATTGAACACCACTGCTCTCTGCCACGTCCCTGCAGGTCTTCAGGAACAGCCTGTCGCTGTGGAGCACGTTGGCCTTGTGGACGATAGTGAGCCTTCTCCTGCAGGCCGCCAGCTCACAAGCTTTCAGAGCTATCCTTCTCGATCCTCTACGGGTGATCACCCTGATCGTTCGTGCCTCCTCATCCCCCACCTCCTCCAGGCCGGAGTAGAGTCCTTCTGTGTTCTCCCTAACGATGACTATGTCTAATCCTCTCTTAGAGAAGGGACGGACGTTGGCGTAGAGGTCCAGCTCTTTTCTCAACCTGAGAAGAACGCTCTTATAATTAGGGTCGGGTGGGGTCGTGATGGCCCCGAACAAGACGCAACGGCAGTCTTTGATGGTCTCCAAATCCTCGTCGGTCATAGCCTTGCCGGTGCGCTTCCATTTTCCAAATCCGATCTCCACAGGCACTTCTTCTATGTCCGCGCCGGCAGCCTCCAGCACTTCCAGGGCGCTCTCAATGACCTCCGGGCCGATCCCGTCTCCGCGGATGACCGCTACTCTCTTAGAGCCTTGACAAGACATCTTATGGCCTCTGAAATCTGGTAGGGTCCGTCCCCCCAGTGGACTATTACCCCCAGGTGTCCGTTCTTCCGGGTCAGCCCTCTTCTCTCCGATCGGCAGCATCTGGCTATGAAAGGCCCGTCGGGCTCAAGGCTCTGGGATGGGCAGATGTTCACGAACTCGTGCTCTTTTCCCGGGTACGTGGAAAGAAAGATCTCCCTGGAGACCTCGCAGCCCACGATTCGGGGGGAACCGTGCACAACCCGGTCCGAGTCAAGTGACCGGCCGAGGCCTGAAGCCCGGCATGGATAGTAAACGCTCTCGGACTCGAACTCTCGCAGATCCAGCACCTTGGGCCTGAATCTGACAGTGAGGTCTCCCAAAACTCCGCAGCTCTCCAGACGGTCGATTACGTACACAAGCCAAGGCGGATTGGGCGGACAGACGTCCAGGATGTCGATGTTTAGGATCTGCGCTCGGGTCTGGTTCGTGGACGAAGGTGACGTGCTCATCAGGGCCGGTGAAGATGACTGTTCTCACTCCCTTCTGGCGCAGCCTACAGGCCAGTTCTATCAGAAGGGAACGGTTTCTGGTGTCCACTCTCTCGGGCCACTCGGCTATCTCTGAGCCTGAGGATATAAGCTCCAGATTCTCCACATCTCGCATGAAACCCTTACCGCGAGCTGGTTACCCGGTAGAGCCTGGGCCCGTTCCGGGATATCAGGTATTCAGTGGAGAAGTAGATGAGGTCTCCAGGCCGCTCGTCATCCTTGATTCCGACTGTCTTGTAATCCTCGGGAAAAATCATGGGGCTCCTTATTGCTTCTTCTCTTTCTTCTGTGGGCCACAAGGCCGCCATCCTGGAGAATCTCAAGCAGGAAGCCGGGCAGCTTTGTTCCTTGGACCACTCTGTCCCCGACGCACACCGTCCCTTTGCCCAGGTCCACCTCAACGGCATCGCCCTGGGCGCAGCATACGTCCGCCTCCACCAGAGGCAGGCCTATGTTTATGGCATTTCTATAAAATATCCTGGCGAAGGATTTGGCCACAACGGCCGCCACGCCAGCCTCCCTCAAGGCTACAGGCGCCTGCTCCCTGGAGGAACCGCAGCCGAAGTTGCGACCTGCCACTATCACATCCCCTTTCTTGACCTTTGAGGAGAACTCCGGGTCCAGCCCTTCCATCACATGAGACGCAAGGAGTGAGAGATCTTTGGTCCTCAGGTATTTTCCAGGGATTATGACATCGGTATCCACATCGTCTCCATAGATCCATGCCCGGCCTTTGATCATGCCCTTACATCGACCTCTTCTGTATATGGTTTTTCCGCTGCAAAGGATATGCTGCAAAATACTGCAAAAGGATATTATATCCATAGTTTCAAATGAACAGTAAGTTTGGAGGTGGTCCGGCTGCTGGAGATTATTGACCTGTCTGTCAGCATCGGCGGTAAACAGGTTCTTAACGGCGTTAATCTTAGAATAGGCCCCGGTGAGACACACGCGCTCTTCGGGCCGAACGGGACTGGAAAGACAACCCTGCTCAACGCCATTGCGGGCATTCCAAGATATGTAGTTGAGAGCGGAAAGATCATGTTCAAGGGAAAGGACATAACCATGATGTCTATGGACCAGCGTGCTCGCCTTGGGATAGGGATGGCTTTCCAGCGGCCTCCGGCCATTCGCGGCCTCAAGCTGAAGGACCTCATCAAGATCATCAATCCTAAGGCAGATGGCCCAGCTATCCTCAAGGAGCTTGACTTCGAGCCCTTCGCCAACAGAGACGTGAACCGCGGCTTCTCGGGCGGCGAGGTGAAGAGGTCGGAGATGGTTCAGCTCCTTGCCCAGCAGCCTGACTTCGTCATGCTCGATGAGCCAGACTCGGGAGTTGACCTGGAGAACATCAAGCTGATCGGTGAAGCCATCAACCAATTGACGGAAAAGGACGTGCGGCCAAGCCAGAGGACCAAGTCAGGCTTGTTGATCACTCACTTCGGGCACATCCTGGAGTACATGAAGGCCGACAGGGCGCACGTCATGCTCAACGGTTCCATAGTCTGCAGCGGCAACCCGAAAGAGATCCTGGATCAGATCAAAAAGAGCGGCTATGAGGGGTGTGTAGCATGTCTGTGCCCAACGTAGAGGAGAGGGCTCGCGAGGCGCGCAAGAAGAAGGCACTGTACGGGACCGACGTGGACCTGGAGAGCTACGAGTCCGAGGCCAAGCCCCATGAGAAGGTTCAAGAGGCTGAGGAACTGCCAAGCGTCGTTAAGAAGGCGGCACTCGACGTGGGCGTAAAGCTGGACAAAGAATCCTCCGGTGCCTATGTGCAGATTGACCAGACGCCGGTGATCGCCAAGTCCCTCTACGATGGCGTGGAGATAATGGACATGGCCAGCGCCCTGAAGAAGTACGATTACCTCCAGGACTACTGGTGGAAGCTGGTCGCTCCTGACGCCGATAAATACACAGCAGACGTGGCTCAATCTCCACCAGCAGGGTACTTCATCAGGGCCAAAAAGGGCATGAAGACAGTCTTTCCCGTCAAGAGCTGCCTCTACCTCGGGTCAACCAACCTGAACCAGCGGGTTCATAACGTTATCATCGCTGAGGAAGGCTCCGAGCTGCACGTCATAACAGGATGCACAACTCCGGCACACGTCCAGCGCGGGCTGCATGTTGGAGTCTCCGAGTTCTTCATCCAGAAGGACGCCAAGATCAGCTTCACCATGGTCCACAGTTGGGGGAAAGATGTGGAGGTGCGGCCCAGGACCGGGATAACGATAGCCGAGGGAGGGTCTCTCTCCAACAACTACATCTGCCTCCGACCGGTTAAGACCCTGCAGACCTTCCCCACAGCAACGCTCGCCGGAAAGGGCGCGGTTGCCAGCTTCAACACCGTAATCTATTCCAGCATGGGCAACATCGATGTGGGCAGCAACGTCAACCTCAACGCCCCCGATACCAGCGCCGAGTCCATCTCCCGCGTGGTCTCTGTCGGCGGCGAGGTAATAGCCAGGGGCAGGATGACCGGAAACGTGCCTGGTGTCAGGGCACATCTGGAGTGTGTGGGACTGCTGCTCTCCGAGAAAGGCAGGATATACTCGATACCTGAGCTGGACGGAAGGAGCAGGGACCTTGATATGTCCCACGAGGCTGCCGTTGGTAGGATCTCTGAGGAGGAGCTGGAGTACCTGATGGCCAGGGGCCTCTCGTCCGAGGAGGCCACCAGCGTAATCGTGAGAGGTTTCCTTGATGTTGAGATCAAGGGCCTTCCGGAGGAGCTGAAACAGGAGATCAGGAATATAACCCAGAGAGAGGATCTGAAGGGAACGTGATCCCTTACGGGTCCCTCTTCTTATTTTGAAGCTAAGCCTTGATGTAGCGTCTTTTGAGGCACTTTCCTCCGAACTTAGCTATATTTTATAAATTCAAAGTCTGATCATGTTCGCGGCATTCGCACGACCAGCAGGCTCGCTTGAAGGCCAACTTGGATTCGTCTTTGTCTGGATCTATTATTGATGCGTGAACTATCTTATCTTTGAAGTCTGAAATAAGTTTGGAGATGAGAACAGTAACAGAACAGGTATAGCGCAGGATTAGCCGAAAGCTATAGGTGCAAATAAATCACAATATCACTGATGGATACATCAAAGAGCAGAATACCGGGTGAAGAAGAGAAGACTGAAAACATAATACAGGCAAAGCTTAACCGGTCCTTCACCATAGCTCTTGATTCGCTTCCTACTGCTGGATATAAATGGACAGTTGAATACGATTCAGACTTCTTGAGGCTGGACAAAGAATGGTATGTGACCCCAAAGTCGGAGGCTATTGGGGGCGGAAGTGTGGAGGTCTTCGCCTTTACACCTCTTCGTTTAGACGAGACGGAAGTAATCGCAATTTATAAGCGGCCTTGGGAGACGAATGTGATGAACAGACGGAAATTCAGAATTCAGATTTCCAATGAATGAGCTTGATATTAAAATCCAATCTCCGGATAGGCATTAACAATAAGGTAATTGCCCCGATATAACGAATTTCTTATATACACTCCTAGCTCTCGAACACTCGGATCTTGGTCTATGGATTTACTGTCGAGCAGTTTTCTCTGATGTTACCTATATTTATATAATTATCCTAATTCTGTGGAACCCGCCGCCAAGATGCCCAAGATTCGTGTTTCTATGCTGTTTAGGGTGCCAAGGACTAGATAGTTAAGTTATGGCCGCCTTGGGCTTAGGTGATGTCGTGTCTTAAACCCCGTTGTATTCGCGCTGACACCTAGAAATACGGTGTGATGGCGTTTCGATTGTTGAAGTGCATGTAACTTACAAGAATTTTTTCCAAGATCGAGCCTTTCCCGAAAAGGCTCCTAACTCGTTCCGGCAAACTCTATATCCCATTAGTCTATGGACATGGACCGGGCCCTTTGGCCGATATCGATTTAACCGCCATCGGCTGTGGTGTAGAACCTGGAGCGCAAAAGCGCACGCTTACGAGGCCAAAAAGATATTTATAAACCCACATGAGCCTAAAGATCAGGACAGAGGCTCACGCCCGAATAATAAAAGTGATATCTGCTGGCACCATTTTCATGGGAAAATATCGGAAGCTCTTTCCTGGCCTGAAAAGTTGTATAATAGCATATAGACTACATTCAGGATATGCGTGTGCAACTCTGGCTAGGCAACACAACAAGTAATGCCATGCCCACAAGTTTATTTAGAGTTTGATTAAGATACAAGGACTTGGGAGGTATGATGAGACCGACTGATAAGTGTCCATTCATTGAAAAATTCGATGACCACAACCCACGTTTTTGCATCGGGTGCCCGCGGCTTGCAAGGGACAACGAATTTGATGACCAAAGAAATCATAGAGTAGCTTATATTTGCATGTGCGATGCAATGGTGCCACCTGTATACTATGCGGATTCGGAATATTAATTTTTCAACAAAATTAGGCCAGAACAAATCGAACCGATAAAGCGGCTAGTGGACTGCGGTATCAGTCAGGGCGATATTGCAAACGATTGGCTTTTACAAATCACCTGTATCCAAGTTATTGAAACGAGCCGCACGTGTGAAAACTAACGTTGAACCTGTTCAGGACAAGTCACACCATCCAATATTTTGAAGGTTCCAAGTTCCGGGTGTTTTTCACAAGACCCTAAGACATTTAGACTGAAGTCATTTTGATCGACATTAACGACCACTTCACAGAAGTCACATAGCATACATTCCATATTTCACACCTTCTTCTTGCTTGCACGACAAGATATACATGGCTTCGTATGGGGGTAAGGTGCACCGGAGGGGGCGATGGACATAGGAGAATCAGTGACTAACGTTTGGGAACCAGAAACAAGTCAACTTTAGGTAGTTCCAGTTCTATACGAGAATCAGTTCAATCAAATGCATGAGCGTGGGGCTTGAGGCTAGGTGCATATAACCTGCGTCATTTCAGCCTATCTTTTGCAATCTCTCAGCCTCCAATGGTATTTATAAACACCTTCAGCCCTCCATCTCCGTGCCTTTGCGCTCCAGGTCCTATATTATCAAAAACACTATGCTACGCCAACAATCTATCAATAGTAGGCGAGCTAACAGATTTGTGCTTATAGTCCTCGGAATCATAAGTAAGCTAAAAAACATTTTGGGCTGGATCTAATGGTTGTATAATGGCCTTGAGCAACAGACAGTGTTGGTGCATGCAATATTTCTGTGACATATGTAGACGACTTCCTTAAAAATGCCTCATAACTAGAGCATAATCAGAAGCCTACATCCCATTCTACCACCTGCGCTGCCAATCCCACCACCTCCTCCACCGCCACTCTGTCCTTCATCAGGAATAGCGATCTCGCTGGCAGTCTCCTCGGAATCCACAGAGTTCTTCAAAATCTGCGCATACTTCGCGACCTTGGAAGCTTGACCATGTACCCTCTTGAGTTATTATAAATTCATATATTTAGAAAATTGATTTAAAATGCATTTCAATCAAAAACTTTATATCTTGTTAATTACATAGATAAAAATCGAGATGTACTATGCCAAAAGAAGATATTTTTACAGATAGAATTTTAAACTGTGTGCCGTCTAAGAACACGGAGTGGGATTGGAAGTTTGAACATGCAATCAAAGCTGGCATGGTCAGCGCGACTTCGGGTCTCCCCGCATCGGTTGATCTGCGTGCTGGGAATCCCTGGTATGATATCGGCAACCAGGTAGATTCCGGTTCTTGTGTAGGCTGGGGGACGGCCGACTCTGTCTGCCGGTGGAACTTCGTCAAGGCGGGAAAGCTGCCTCAGAACCAGCATCTTGCGGTCAGGTTTGTTTGGATGGCTGCTAAAGAGACCGATGAATTCACTTCTTATCCAACGACAATGCTGGAGTTTGAGGGCACCAGCCTCAAGGCTGCCCTTAATATGGCCCTGAAATTCGGCATACCGACTGACGATCTTCTGCCGTTCAGGGTTAAGGACGCTGCAGGCAACTGGACTGGTTTAGAACAGATGTATCGCGGAGACTATACGGCCTTCTTCGCAAATGCGGCAAATCACAGGATTGCCAGCTATTGGAACCTTGGAACGAATATGGATAACTGGAGGACCTGGCTGGCTTCAAGAGGACCTGTCTTGACAGCTCTGGGTGTGGATGATACGTGGTTTAACGCCACGAATACACGCGGTAACCTGGATGTATATAACCCCAATACCGTACGCGGTGGCCACTGCGTAGCTTTCGTAGGATACACTCCGAACAGATTCATCGTGAGGAATAGCTGGGGGACCGGATGGGGCGATAACGGCTATGCCTATGCCTCCATACCTTACGCTCAGGCAGCATTCAGGGAAGCTTACGGGATCGTTGTTTAAGGCACCGCAATCCTCTCTTTTTTTCAGAACCTGTTTTTCCCAGTAGTCAACTCTAATTTCTGTATGGTCTCTTTAATTTCTGTTAGTCTTTTCTGTCAGGAAAGCGAAAAATATAGAACTAATTAAACCAGATTCAACTGGTTCAATTCTTTCAGGAATTGTTCACGAGGAATTGTCCTGACTCCGTGTACGGCCTCCGCAATGCGATGATATTGTCAATAGCTAAATGCCGTGAATCTCCAAAGATCAAAGATCATCCAGCTCTTTTGTCAGATCGTACAATAAAGAATCTCGATTCTCTTTGGTGACGGTTAGCACCCTGAAGTTCTTCCTTATCTTCTTGGCCAGCGGATGCACAGACCACTGATGTAGGACGACGAGCATGGGCTTGTCCGAAGCAATGGCTTTCTCGACAGCGCCTATGAACCTACGAGAGGATAGCTCCATGGGCCCGACTTCGTCCACAACGATCAGATCTGCTTTGAGGGCATCTTCGATGGCTTTAGCTCCTATTTGGTCCAGGTCGTCCAGGCGAACTCGATACTTTCCCAGTTGAGGACCGTTCCCGGTCTCGTCCGCCAGCATGCCTGTTTGCCCTGATCCCAGGTCCAAAAGCTCGAAACCTGCTCTGCGGTCTTTGACCCTCTTGTCCCTGGCAAGCACACCGCCAACCTTGACCTTGGCCGCCTCTGCGGCCTTTTGCACCAGAGTGGACTTTCCCACCCCAGGCGATCCTGTTACTGCGATTCTAAGTGCCGTACAGCTCCCTCATCCTCTCTACGTACCGGCTCAGGCTCTCTACGTCCTTGATTTCCTTCTTGACCAACCTCTTTAGCCGGGATCTGATCTCCACATCGCCCCTCGAACCACTGCAGCGCAGGTGTTTCTCGATCTGTAACGCCATCTCCTCGCCCTTCTCATCCCAGTCGGTGAGCACAATAATCTCCCGATGCTCTCTAGCGACATCCTCAGCCAAGGCAAGCGCTGGCTTTTGGGATGCCGTTATCACCGGTCCATGTATTCCCAAAGCGCGAAGTGACTCTTGGTCCCGCCTGCCCTCCACGATTATGACGGCTCCTCGGCCCGATGCCTCCAGGAGAGCGCTTATGAGTTCTTCGAGGGCCTCTGCATCGTATGTCCCTTTCGTTCGAGAATTGTTTCTACTATTCTGCATTGCCTCTCCGGATCATCTACTCCCCTTCAGGCAAAAGATCGCGGCTTCGAGATCCACACCTGTCACTAACAAAACTTTCCTGGCACTTTTGTGACCGCTCAGAACCTCCACGTTTCTCTCAGGAATGACCAGTATCCTGGCTACCTCCTCCACCAACTGTCGGTTCGCTCTTCCTTTGGTGGGTTCCTCGGTGAGCCTGGCCTCCAGAGTTCTGCGCCATGGATTGAAGCCCGATGGAACCTCAAGTTTGGACGATCCCGGATTCACTTCAAATTGAATGGTCAGACCGCGAGGATGAGGCTTGATGGCCTTCCTGAAATCTTCCACGTTGCTTACGCTGTTTGCAACAACCTTAAAACTTATCCTTTAAGAGGTGCATCGATAATAGCCTTACCATTGGCCCCAACTAGCTCTACAATCGGCATTTAAATTTGAGATGATGCGTTTGCCGCATGTCCTGATCTGAATAGGGCGGCAAAAAGTTGAAATAGCGCAGCCTCCATAGGGAGCGAGGTTTCATGAAATTACGCCAAGTCCTTCTCTTGGATGGTTCATCCCAGGCGGTAAAATCCTTTCTCTCCGACCTTGAGCAGCTTGGCCTGGAGATCTCGTCTAATTCTTTTCTCCGACCCGAAGGTCTGGATCAGATCCTTATGGGCCACTCGGATGACGTCTGTGAGCAATCGGCAATCACGATCCGCAGGGCTCTGAATTTTGGATGTTGCGTACTGCTGGACCCTCAGAAGTTCCCAGACATCTTGAACGAGATCAAGCAAACCGGGAGCGTGTCTGAAAAAAGCAGGAAGAGGCTGGATGCCTATGCTCTGTTTAAGTGCATAGAAAGCGATACCAAGCTGCTTGCCTCCATGCAGGACAGCCTGCCCGATTTCATGGTCAAGGCTTACGAGAAGGTCCAGGACTTGAGGTACGGGGAGAACTGGCACCAGAAGGCAGCCCTCTACAGAAATCCAGGGGGTTTGGGCCTTTACAAGGCAGCTAAACTAAACGGCCGGGAGATGTCCTACAATAATGTAGTCGATGCCGAGACAGTTCTGGAGATGCAGATCGACCTTTCGGAGTACGACGGAGCCCGAATGGATAAAGCCCTCTGCGTCATAGTCAAGCACGCCAATCCCTGTGGCGTGGCCTATGGCCCAGACCTTGAATCGGCGTATCGTGCGTCATTTGCCACTGACCCTAAATCCGCTTTCGGAGGGGTCATAGGCTTCAATCGGACAGTGGACGTGAAGACTGCGCAAGCCATAGGCGACAGCTTCGTTGAGGTCCTGCTTGCCCCAGGGTATGATCCCGAGGCATTGTTGCTTCTGACGGAGAACAAGCCAAACCGGCGAATTCTTGACGTTGGAGACTTGTTATCCCGGAAAAAAGAGCTTTACTCCGGCCAGTTCATCAAGGGTGTCTTCGGCGGCCTGCTGGTCCAGGATTACGATACCGGAGACATCAAGGAGTGGCGTGTGGTGACCAGGAGGAAGCCCACCGATTCCGAGGTCCGGGCCCTCCGGTTCGCCTGGAAGGTAGCAAAGTACGTAAAGTCGAACGCCCTTGTGTACACAACTGAGGATCGCACCATCGGCATTGGATCGGGCCAGGTCAGCAGGGTAGATTCTGCACGCTTCGGCGCTGAGAAGGCCGCAGAACATGGTTTGAGCACCAAGGGCACCGTTGCCGCGACCGACTCATTCTTCCCCTTCCGCGATGGCCTAGAGGAGACCTATCGGGCGGGGGCCACTGCGGTAGTCCATCCCGGCGGGTCCATACGAGATGCTGAGGTGATCCAGGCGGCTGACGAGTATGATATGGCCATGGTCTTCACAGGAATGCGGCACTTCAGGCACTGATATCCGAACCGGACTTCTGTTATCCCTTCTAGCCTTGGCGGTGATCTCCTCTGCAACGGCCTCCACCCTTCAGGCCGGAGCGGACGTTCAGTCGGCCATAGATAAAGCCATCAGCGGAGACACTATTATTGTAGGACCGGGCCAGTACAACCCGTTTGAGGTGGACAAACCCTTGAGGATTGTGGGGGTCGGCTGGCCAGTCGTCCAGGCGGCCGTTCAGACGCCAGGGATAATTGTAAGCGCGGACAGAACACTGGTTTCTGGATTTAAAATAAAAGGTGTGCCAGAGGCCTCTACTTCCAAATTCGACTATTACATGCAGCATCCTGCTACGACTGCCCTCATGTTGAACCTGCCCAATGCTGGAATAATTGTCCGAGGTAACAACGTTGCTATACAGAGCGTTGACCTGCTTGGGGCACAGGTGGGTGTGTATGCTGACGATGTTGTCAACCTATCTGTCGTTAATGATACCTTCGATCGCTGTGCCACGGGTGCGCAGCTTCTCAACTGCCGTGCAGGACGCATAAGCAGTTGCAGATTGTCAGGTTGCGACAAATCCGGGATCGACGTCGAGCACTCTAGTAGCATCAAGGTGGATAACAACAGGGTATCGGACACGAAAAACTCGGGGATCCTTCTCAAGGAGTCTACATCTTGTAGCGCATCCAACAACACAGCTTCAGGCAACAAGGAAGGCATAGTCCTGTGGAATTCGACCTTCACAGATGTCAGCCATAATAGAGCGGATCAAAGCTACTATGGCATCCTAGCCTCAGGTTCGAACAACAACACAATTCTCGACAATGTGGCAGATGACAACATTAGAAACGAGATCATAAAGGGTTTCGGTATCGGCATCAGTCTCCAGGAGAATAGCAGCCACAATATCCTGGCCAGGAATACAGCCAGCAGGAACTTCAACGGCATGGAGCTCATTAGGGGATGTGCATACAACGTAATATACAGCAATAATGCAACCGACAACACCCATGGGATTCGCGTTGACAAGAACTACAACAACCTGATTTACCACAACAACTTCGTTCGGAACACCATCAGTGCCTACGACAACTCAACCCACAGCTTCTGGAACGCGAGCGTTGGGAACTATTACAGCGACTATCGCGGGACGGACAACGATGGAGACGGCATAGGCGACCAACCTTATGTCATTCCCATGGGGAACACAAAAGCCGTGGATGCCCGTCCTCTGATCAAGCCCTGTAACACAGCCTTTCTGAACATGGACGAGCTTAAAATGGCCCTACTCAAGTACGCCCGCTACGATCCCGAAGAGGAGAACAATGTGCCTTACCGGCGCATCGGCAGCACGATAGTAATAGGGTCAAAAAGGCCAACTTCTCCACCGGAGTGGCCTGATTCCAAGCCCCTTTTCTCTTAGGTTCCTATCTTGATGGGCTCTACTATCGACCTAAGAGTTGCTATGGCTGATAAAGCGGCAAGATAGCTGGTCTTGGGGTTCTTAGGCGAGGGCACGTTCTCCACCCTGGTGGTTATCCGGCCAAAGTCCCCCTCAGCCACTATCTCGTGCCTGTTTACCTTGATGTTGGGGTCAGCAATGATCCTGACCCTAACATTTCCATCCCGAGCAGCCAGACAGAGAGTAGCCGCCACGTTGACGTTGGCGGGAAAGGCCTTGACAGCCTCGGCTGCTGACCCTTCAAAGATCAGTGTAGGCTCTTTCAATCCTTTGAGATCGATATTCTTCTCTCGAACGTGGGGAGCACCTTCCAGGCTCTCTGGGCTCTTGGTAGTTGTTAGGGTGACTCTTTTGATGCTGCCCGAGCTCGCAGATTTGAGGCCGTCCAAACCGGAGATCGCCCCCGAGGGCAAGTAAACCTTTGAGCCATGCTCTGAGGCCATCCTCTTTATTGATCTATACAGCTCGACGTCGGCCAGAGCCCCCACGCTCATGATCATCAAATTGCGTCCTTTCCCTAGCGCCGCTGCGGCTATGGCAGGCACCGCCCTTTGAGACGCAGCTTCTACCACGAGATCGGATCTGTCCACCAGCTCCTCCAGGTTGGCCTTGACCGGCTTGGTCATCAGGTTGCTAATTAGTTCCTGTGCAGTCTCTGGGTTGTGGTCGCAAACTGCGACCAGTTGGGCTGAGATATCTCCTCGATCGATCGACTTGGCTATCTCGGATCCTATGGCTCCACAGCCAACCAGTCCTATTTTGAGAACCATCGGAGGCTATAAATCAATTGGACATCAAAATCCTTGCGGTATGTTGCCTTCTGAGCTGGAACGCTTCGTGACTGAGGATATAGGGGAGTGGGATCTCTCGAGCTCCATAGTTCCCGATGTAAATGCCAGAGCCGTCCTGCTGGCTAAGGAGGACTGCATTATCTCCGGCTTATCCGAAGCGGAGGAGATCCTGGGCTACTTTGGATTGGATGCTGAGCAGCTCTACGACGATGGTGAGTTTGTGTCTATGGGTTCTGTTTTCATGATTGTCCAGGGCAGGTCTAGGAAAATACTGCAGGCAGAACGCTTGGTACTGAATTTCCTGGCCAGAATGAGCGGTGTATCTACCCTTACAAGGGAGTGCGTTCTACACGCCAATGGTGTGAAAGTCGCAGCCACGCGCAAGACCACACCAGGGTTCAGGATCTACGAGAAGCGGGCAGTTTTTTTAGGCGGTGGAGATCCACACCGGTTCAACCTCTCCGATTCCGTTTTGATAAAGGATAACCACATGAAGCTCATGGGCCTGGAAGAATGTGTAAGGGCGGCTAGAAGGCAGGCGAGCTTTACAAAAAAGATCGAGGTAGAGGTAGAAGACTTGAGCACAATGCGGCGAGCTGCAGATCTTGGCGTCGACATAATAATGTTTGACAATATGTTGCCCTCTGAGATCAAAAGGGGGGTGGAGATCCTGAAACAGAACGGTCAGAGGAACCACGTGATTCTGGAAGCATCAGGAAATATAACCATTGATAACCTTGAAGAATACGCTGGATCCGGGATTGATGTTATCTCCCTGGGAATGCTGACCAGGAACGCCAGATGGATAGACCTGAGCCTGGAGATCGAGCAGTCTCGAATGGGGTAAAAGTATAAATGTGGGTTGTCAAAGGTAAGCTGATATGCGGCTGACTTATCTGATGGTCTTGATCGCCATAATCATGACATCCTCTCAGGCAAAGGACAGCAATAATGAAGTCACCTTTAGCGATTTTACCCTTTATACCGGCGACTCCATCGAGATAGCCAGCTATACCATTCAGTTGGTTGAGGTCCAGTCAGTCAGAGACGGCATCGTCGTCATAAGGGCAACCAAGTCGGGGGGTGCCTTGGATGAACAGAGAGCACTGCTGCAAAACAACGCTAACAGCTTTGACGGTGGTTCGGAGAACGGTGGCCTGACCGTCACCATTACAGATATATTCGACGATCAATCTGCAAAGGTGCGTGTTGAGTACCCCAAGGATCTGGGTACACCCAGAAAGCAAACAGCCGAGAGCGGTTCAAAGGGCCCTGGTAGCCAGCCCGTCTTGGCCGTAGAAAAAACCTTCGACGGTGATAATCCGAGCGTTGGAGGCGAGGTCAAGGTCACAGTCACCGTGAAGAACATCGGAGGAGCCAGGGCTCAGGATATCGTAGTTGACGATCAGCCTCCTCTGGCCAACTTCGTGTACATCGCCGGGTACCCTCCTAAGATCAAGAGTCAACTAGATCCCGGAGAATCCGACTCCGCCATCTACGTCATCGATGCCGTCAAAGAGGGGACAGTGAAAGTGCCGCCTATAGAGGTCAGGTACTCGGACTCCAAGAAGAACACAAAATCCAACGAGTCGGCACCCTTCAACGTTGTCGTAGCTCCCAAGAACAAACCTGATCTCGATATTAAGCTGAACCCTTCCGGATCGATACCTTTGGGGCAAAATGGCAGATTAAATGTCAGCCTGTACAACTCCGGGAAGGCCGTCGCCTACAAGGTGGAGATTAAGTCTGAGGTCACGCCCTCGGGTGGCTTGGAAGTCGCCGACTTGGATCGGAGCTACTTCGAGATCGATCCTGGGGCGACGGAGAGTTATTCGGCCGAGCTTACTGGAAGAAGCAGTGGCGAATACACTGTCAACCTCAAAGTCAGCTATCAGGATGGGAACGATGTGATGCTAAAGGAAGGGAGCACAACTATCGTAGTCCTGGAACAAGAGTATAAATACCTATATTACCTACTAATCCTACCATTGTTGGCAGTATCCGCGTGGCTGATCAAGAGGTACAAAGAGTATAAATATTGAAGGAGTTAACATCCTCGATACTGAGAATGGATGGCGATACGATTATAGGTGAAGGAAGATCAAAGCAAGCAATCCGGGTTTGAGATAATGTTAAATGTACTCATGCTTGGCGTAGGCCAGTGCGGGAACAGAATCCTGGACGCTATAAACAAAGAGGCGTTCGGTGGTGCTTCCAGGCTTTCCAAGTACTATTCACGCCAGAAGTTTCCCAGCATGGTGGAAACTATTGCCATCAACACGGCAATCAATGACCTCAAAGAACTAAGATTTACCACTGCCAAAGATAGGCTTCACGTCCCCAACCTCCATGGTGTAGGCGCTAACAGAAACGTAGGCAAACAGGGTTTCTGGGACAACCGCGAAATGATCATGGAGGAGATCGAGAAAAGGGGGGACTTTGATGTCGCCTTTGTGATGACCTCCACATCCGGAGGTACGGGTTCATCTTTCTCTCCTCTCCTAATTCACGAGCTAAAAGAGCGTTACAAGAACATCACCGTTATTCCTATTGCAGTTTTGCCCTTCCGAGAAGAGGGTTCCATATATCTTCAGAACGCCGCCTTCAGCTTGCGAGAGCTGATGGAGGTAGATGCCGAAGGGCTGATTCTTGCTGACAACCAGTACCTGAAGAGGTGCAGTGGGGACATCGCCACCGCTTACGATAAGATCAACACAATGATAGCCCAACGCACCCTGTTCCTGATCGAGTCCTTGGACAGCGAGATGCTTTCCGTGACAGATCTCGGCGATTTTAAGACCGTTATGAGCGGCGGTCTACGGATGGGTACAATGGGATTCTCCCAGGCAGACCGCAAGAACCCGTCGGTAAGATCCGCCATACAGAATAGCTTAAAGCCGGGCAGCCTTCTCTATCCGGCCAACGTCTATGATGAGGCTGCTAGGGCGATGGTGATCATCCAGGGGTCCAGGGAGTACCTGGATGTCGATGAGATCACCAAAGAGATAGAGAAGCTATGCGCTGGCGCTGGTCATGTCTTCAAGGGTCTGGTTATTAAGAAAGGCTACCCCAAGGTCCTCACCCTCTTCACCCTGGCATCCGTGCCGGAGATCGAGACTTTGTACGCCCAAGCGGCAAGGGCTATCCAGGAGGAGAAGGACAGGAAGCAGAGAGCAAAGAAGCAGCTTTCGGATGCTTTCGCCCACATCGAAGACCTGGAGGAGATTTATTAGAGTTTGATTTAGAGTCCCCATCTTTTGTACATCATGGCATGGATGGGGTTAAGCTCCAATACCCTTATTAGCGTCTCTAGCTCGTTCTGGTTTAATGTGTGCTCTCTTGCAGGAGGTACTGGCTTACAGCTCGGGGCATAGATTGATCCGTCCTTCATACTGGCGCATGCATAGCTTCCTGCGTGGCCATGGACAAAGATCTCCCCGCCAAGCATCTCCGCTCCTGTGAAGTCGCCTGTTTGCCCTCTCACCACGATTCTTCCTCCCCTCATCAGCACACCAGTGTTGCGATCCGTGTTTCCGAAGACTTCAATATGGCCTGAACGCATGAGAATTCCGGTGCTCATACCGGCGCTGCCGTCGATGCGAATGATCTTTTCGGTCGGGTTTCTTGACCCGACAGTGTCTCGAGACAATCCGTCGTTAATGGAAAGCCCAGAATCTTTGAGGATGTTGGGCTCAAGGACCCGAATGTTTTTCTCCAGGGCTTCGGTTATTGATACGAACTTTCTGTAACCCGTTCGATCTGACTCGACCTCGATCACGTTTCCGAGAGGCTCTTTGGCCTGGCCCCCAAGATATACGGCTCCCCGGAGCATGCTGATCCCCATCCTCTTTCCAACGTTGCCATCGACGATTATGCAGCCAACGTTAGGCAGCGCGCCTCCTTTTCCTCCAAGTTTGACCAGATCCACACCGAGGCTGGACCCTAACGCACTCCCGGCATCGCCCCTTATGTGAACAGTCTCTCCTAGTTTCAGGGCCTCCACAAGCTTTCTGCGACTGGATCCGTCGACTGCTTGATCTGGATCGAGCCTGGAACCTTGGTGCTGCCAAAAGAAGTCAAAGGTGAAGTCGCAGAGGTAGTTCTCCCCGTTAGAATCGATCTCTATAGAAAAGGTCATTTGGCTGGTTCTGTCGGTTTTGCAATACGTTTTGAGATGTTTACGCCTGTTAAGGTGATCAGGACCGCCAGCACAGCGGAAACCGCCAGGTATTGAAGGGATCTTCCAGGACCTGGGCTGAAGTTCAGGCTGGCGTTGCTGGCCAGAATAAAGGCGCTGGCGGACCAGAATATGAGCCCTGTAGCAATCAGGAAGAAGAGATAGGAATAAGTGCGTGCGTCTCTTTCGCCCTCCAGGTACATGTCCATGATCTTGCCCAGCACAGCGCAGAATCCTGCTGCTATGTACCACCATATACTATTATTTATATAAATCATTATGAGAGTCAAGTAACCATACCATATATCCCCCCGATAGTATTCCCAGAGGCTGGCTGCGCCTTGCATTGTAGCTATTAACACGAGCATGGCGGCCATGATGTAGGTTATGAAGGCAATCTTGCCCGCATAAAGAGAAGTCCTCAAAGTCACCTTGGCTTCGTCAACGAACTCATCCAGTCCTCCCCTGAAGAGCAGATACAGTCCGATCGCTCCAGTTATGGCAACCACAGCGCCATTGGGGTATCCCAGCAGGCTGAAGATGGAGTACATCAGCAAGGCCAGGCCCGGCGGGATGAAGAAAGTGTGGCTGATCTTCGGATCTGTAAAGAGCTGCTTGAGGATGTAGTATGTGCTCTCCAGGTTGGGGCTCTGCTTTACGAGAATCCTTCTTACTCCGTTGACTTTAACCCTGGACTGAATTATTGGAAGAATGGCCTCGTCTTCTGCTCCATCGGACACAACTACCACTCCATCGGGTTTGAAGCGGGAGATAAGCTCCTCAAGTTGAGCTGCGAGCTTCTCGTCCGATGTCAAGCCTACCTTTATGTCCCCGGCAATGGAGGCTATCTCCACTTCCTTGCCCGCTGCCACCAGCTCATCGAACACCTTGATCCCGCCGAAGATGGTGTTCGTATCAGAGTCCTCAGGATCTGCGGTGCCAAGCCTCACAGCAGCGTCGATGTTGGCATCTCGACCTATGACAGGGCTTTTCACTTCAGCCTTTCTTCCAAGGTCGTCGTCGCGGTCGATGCAGAGCACGAGGGCGTTCATTAGATCACTATTTAGAAGGAATGTACTTAAAGGATTCTATGATTTTGACTTTTACAAGAGGTTTTGGGCACAAGCCGCATGCGAAACAGGCTAGCACCTCTGGTTATTCTTATCGAAGGATCGTAAGTGTCCTCCAAACTGACCACTACTCTGCCAATACACCAGATATTTATCTGAATAGGCCCAAAGAAAAGATCATGCGATACACAGTCTTGGGGCTCCTGATGCTCTTTGCGGTATCTCTTTCAGTTGCCAGCGCATCATTTACACAAAGCCAGATACAGAATTATGTGGACACTTACAACCAAAGAATCGATGGTGCTCCTGATCTCCTGAAAGGCCTTATTGGAAACGAAATGATCGATCTGAACATAACTTCGAACGACGGAGGCATTTTTTCTGTGGGATTTGAAACCCAAAACGCGCGGATCAGCAGAACTGTCATAGGTGGGGTCCAGAACCCCACCATTATCGTGTCAGCAACAGAGGGCGCTATAGAACGGATAAAAGCCTCGGGTGATCCTGTGGCAGCTTTCCAGGCGGAGAAGGGCTACGGGCAGGTAAATATTGAGGGTACAACGTTTGTTACCAAGCTGAAGCTCTCCGCTGTTCTATCAAGCCTTCCAGTATTGAAGTTCTTCTCATCCATCTTCTTCGGCTAGTTCAATAACCCGCTCTTTCTTATTTTTTGTCCATTCAGAAAATCAGTTTTGTAGTGGCCATTTGCTTAATCGAACTATCTATAGATCTCAATTCAATGACACGGTTGATTCGACAGTATTCGACCTGACTTTCGGTTTCCCTCTCTACCTTTAGCCCTAGGGGTCCTTGCTTCCCGTTTGACACGAACTCTTCGCAAGTTTTTTAATGCATAAAGAGCAATTCTAATGTAGTTTGAAACTGAACAGCAGTTGAACTATAGAAGGAGACCTCATGCGGCTAAGGAAAAAAAATCATCGGGTTTCAGTTTCTGAATCGGACCACCGATCTCTAAATTTGAAAGGCCCAATCAATCTTGGGTTGGTGGCATAGGCCATGTACGACCTGATCATCGCCGGAGCCGGGCCAGCGGGATCTTCTGCAGCAAGGGAAGCTGGCAAGATGGGCCTGGATGTTCTGCTGATCGACAAGGACCGATTTCCCAGGTACAAACCCTGTGGTGGGGGCCTGTCTGAGCGGGCACTCTCCTACCTGGATTTCTCCCTTCCCGAAAACATCTGCGAGAGGAGCATAACCGGGGCCAGAATTTGTTTCGGCGATCGCGTTATCGATAGGCACAAAGATTATCGACTTACCGTTACTCTTACAAGGTCAGCCTTCGATGATTTTCTTTTAAAAAAGGCACGTGAGACAGGCGTTCATGTGGTCACGGGTCAGAAGGTCTTGGATTTCCGGGAGGACAGCGAAAAAGTCGAGGTCAGAGCAGCCGAAGAGACCTATCGCTCAAAGTGCCTGATAGTTGCTGCAGGCTCTCAGAACAGGCTTCAAGAGAGCGTGAGGGAAAGGGACGGAAAGGATCGTTACGGGGTCTGCGTGGTGACGGAGATCCCAGAGGAGAATGGGGTTATCGATACGCGTCTCGGGAACGCCCTGGAGATTCATTTCGGGGTAGCACGATTGGGTTACGGCTGGATATTTCCCCATAACGGCTATTACTCGGTAGGTATAGGCGGCATGGCCAAAGACCTGTCCAACCCCAGAAAGGTCATGACCGACTTCTTGAGGAAGAACGGCTTTGATGGCAGCTACAAGCTGCGAGGTCATATGATACCCTTCGGAGGCATGAGCAGGGTCACGGCCAGCCCGCGAGTTCTCCTGGCAGGCGATTCTGCCGGTTTCGTTGACTCCTTTACAGGGGAGGGCATAGCCTACGCTATAAAATCAGGCCAGAATGCTGCACAGACAGCGGCAGATAAGCTGGAGGACGACGGTCTTGATCTTGCCGGGTCCTATCAACAGAGATGCAAAAGGGATTTTGGAGACGACCTGAAGTATTCATTGATCATGGCAAAGATAATGCATAGTTGGCCAGAGATGTTCTTCAGAATGCTTGCCACAAGAGACGATTTCCTGGATAAGTTCCTAGAGGTTCCTGCAATGAAGGGCACTTACAAGAGCCTTATCAGATGGCTTATGCCGAGAATGCCGGGATATCTCCTTTCCATCTGAAAGTTCTTATTATTATTTAATTATTACCAGTATTATCTTTTACTTATTATTCTCTCTACAATTTTCTGCTCAACATGCCAGGGTTAGAGGAGAGATAGTCTTCCTATCTCTCTATGCCCTGTTCTACCTGATCTTTCGGTGGTTGGAGGGATCTTGTAATCTTATTCCTTATTTCTGCTCAGTTGCAGTCGAGTCGTAGTCTATCTCTCCAGTCCTCACCTTTCCCGATATATCCACTGGAGAGACGAAGATCCTTCCGTCTCCGAACTTGCCGGTTCGGCCTGCGTCGCAGATGGTCTTCATCACCGACTTGGCATCATCGTCATGGACGAACATCTCCAGCTTGATCTTCGGGAGGATGTCCACCTCCATGGTGCCTCCTCTGTACTGGAGCTTGATCCCTTTCTGCTCGCCTCTGCCACGGACGTCGGTTATGGTCATGCCCACGAACCCTTTTTCCTCCAGGGCTTTCTTGATCTGCTCGAACCTTTCTGGCCGGACTATTGCTTCAATCTTTTTCATCTAATCCACCTCAGGCGTAGGCTTTCTCGCCGTGCTGGGAGATGTCCAGTCCGACGTACTCCTCGTCCTCTGTTACTCTGAGGCCTAATGTCATATCCACGATCTTGGCCAGGACATACGTCAACACGAACGCGTATATCACTGCTGCTCCGGCTGCTATTATCTGCACCATGAGCTGGTGTGGGTTTCCGTACAGCAGACCGGCGAAGCCGTTGACCACTGGGTTGGCGAATATACCCGTGGCTATAGCTCCCCACAATCCGCCAGTGCCGTGAACCGACCAGGCATCGCAGCTCTCATCGAGACCTCTGCTGACCCTGAAGAGCAGTGCTCCATAGCACAGGACTCCTGCAACGCCTCCTATTATCAAGGCGGCAGATGTATCGACGTATCCTGAAGCTGGCGTGATGGCCACAAGTCCGGCTATTGCACCGCTTGCCATTCCCATGGTGCTGGGCTTGCCCTTCAGCCAGCTTGCCGCCAGCCAGGTCAGAGCGCCGGCTGCTGCAGCCGTGTTTGTGACCACGAAGGCCGATGCTGCCAGGCCGTTAGCTGCTAGCGCGGAGCCGGAGTTGAACCCGAACCATCCGAACCAGAGCAATGCAGCGCCAAGTATCGACATGGGGATGTTGTGGGGCTCCATGATGTACGATGCGCCGTATCCTATCCTCTTGCCGATGACAAGAGCTATGGCCAGGGCACCGAAACCAGAGCTTATATGAACTACGGTGCCTCCTGCGAAGTCGAGAGCGCCCATCTGCGCAGTCCAGCCTCCAGCCCAGACCCAGTGGGCCAGGGGGTCGTAGACCAGTGTGGTCCAGAGCAGGCCGAGGACTATGAACGAGCTGAACTTGACCCGCTCAGCAACGCAGGATGTCAATATTGCCAGGGTGACTGTGGCGAACACAAGCTGGAATATCATGTGCGCCAGAGCCGGTATGTTGTTGGCCCAAACTCCTGGATCAAGGCCCACTCCGTGCAATACTAAATAGTTGAGGTTGCCTACGAACCCGGACACGTCCGGACCGAAGGCCAGGCTGTATCCGAAGAGGACCCACTGAACACTGACCATGGCAAAGGCCAGGAACGATAGTCCCATCATATTGACGACAGACTTGTTTCGTAAAAGCCCGCCGTAGAAGAATCCAACTCCTGGCGTCATGATCATCACTAATGCCGTGGCCGCCAGGACCCATGCTGTGTCTCCACTGTTTAGTACCAACTCACTCACCTTTCTATAACTATATATGAAGCTTACTTATTCAAATTTTATCAATGTACGCAGTCATCCCCTCAGAGAAATCCTGCTCATGGCTTCACTATCTAACCCCCTTACTGGGATATTTAAAAGGATATTTGATATTATTTCGGAAGATCTATGAAGGATTCATACAAATTAAGCACAAGTAAGCACAACTCTTAAAGACACAGAGTCTAATAAAAAAGGGAGTTGGTGTTATATCGAATTGAATCGATGAGTGCGGAGATGAAACAAAGAATAGACGAAGAAAAATAGTTGAAGCAGAGAGTCACTAAATCGCAGTGCACCCTCTCTCCTTCGTCCTTACCCTGACCACGTCCTCGACCGGGTAGACGAAGATCTTTCCGTCCCCCACCTCTCCGGTCTGCACAGTGTCGCAGATGGCGTCTATCACAGTCTCGGCGTCTTTATCGTCCACTACTATCTCCAGCTTCACCTTGGGCAGGAACTCCACCCGGTAGTCCCCAGCCCGCCACTGGAGGGCGATGCCCTTCTGTCTGCCCCGGCCCTTCACCTCGGTGGCTGTCATGCTGGAGAACCCCTTCTGGTCTAGGGCCACCCGCACAGCATTCAACTTCTCAGGCCGGATTATCGCTTCGATCTTCTTCATTTCAACCTCAAACGTAGGCTCCCTCGCCGTGCTGGCTGATGTCCAGTCCCACCGACTCTTCCTCGTCCCTGACCCGCAGGCCCATCAGCGCGTCGATGACCTTGGCTATTCCAACAGTGACAACGAAGGAGTAGATCCAGACTGCTGCGATTGCTATCGACTGTATTCCTACCTGGGATGAATTTCCTGCAACAAGCCCCGAAGCGCCGATGCTTGCGAACAGGCCGGTTGCGAAAACGCCCCAGGTGCTGCCTATTCCGTGGCAGGCCAGGACGTCCAGCGAATCGTCAACCTTCTTGGACCCCCTGACTATCAGTATGGCGTAGTAGCAGAAGATTGAGGCTCCGATCCCGATTACAACTGCGTATAGAGGTGTAACAAACCCCGCGGCTGGTGTGACTGCCGCTAGCCCAGCCACAGCTCCGGTTACCATTCCAAGAGCGCTCGGAGCCCTCTGCCTCCATGAGAGGAGCATCCATGTTGTTGCGGCTGCGGCCGCTGCCGTGTTGGTGGTGACGAAGGCGTTGGCTGCGACGCCGTTAGCCGCCAGTGCAGAGCCGGCGTTGAAGCCGAACCAGCCGAACCATAGCAGGGCAGCTCCCATGACGGTCGTTGGGATGTTGTGCGGCTCCATCGGGTCAGTGCCAAAGCCTTTCCTGGCCCCTATGACAGCGGCTATTGCGAGGGCCGAGACTCCCGCGCTGATGTGAACCACCAAACCTCCGGCGAAGTCCAGAGCCCCCATCTGGCCAAGCCATCCTCCTCCCCAAACCCAGTGAGCTACGGGGTCATAAACAAGGGTGGCCCAGAGCAGCGAGAAGATCAGGAAGGAGCTGAACTTAATCCTCTCGACAAAGCTTCCCGATATCAGGGAGACTGTTATTATGGCGAACATGGCCTGGAATATCATGAACGTCAGGGCCGGTATTGTCAGGCCTTCCTTGACTCCCATGCCGACTCCATTCAGGCCGAGGAAGTCTAGGCCTCCTATTATCCCTCCGATGTCCTTGCCGAATACCAGGCTGTATCCATAGAGTATCCATTGAAGGCTGATTATGCCCATGATGGCGAAGCTGAATATGATCGTGGATATGGCATTCTTCTTTCTGACCATACCTCCGTAGAAAAAGCCCACTCCTGGGATCATGATCAAGACCAGGGCTGCGCTGATCATGACCCAGGCGTTATCGGCAGCATTTATCTGTCCGTCTGCGGCCGACGCTGTGCCTATGAGCAGAGCTAATAGTGTCAAGAACCAGAATGTACGCATGTTACCACCGCTCGTTAAGATAAATGCTTATTTTATAAGGGTGTTTAGGAAAAGATATGTTTAATTCATAGGATTTATGAAAAGATATGCGATTTTAAGCTTTCTTAAGAAAAGGGCGTTTTCTAGACCTTATCTCAACCGAGTAACTTCTTTTCGAAAAAGAGACGATGAGTCGCAGAGTCCCATCTAAACCTCGGCTCTAATGCTCATCCTTCCTTACGATCCTTACGATCACAGCCACGCCGATCAGGTTGATGATCAGGATCAGAGCCGGTCCGATGATCTTGCGTAAATCCTGGGGGAGCCACACGCTAGGCACGGACTTCTCCACGAGGTTCAGATTCATCATCTTATCTCCGTTCAGGCAAATCTGAACTGGCGTCGAGCCGCTCTTGATGGTGTAGATTCCTCTGGGCAGGCCTTTGAAAGTGATCTCCTCTCCGGAGGCGTTTGCCACAAGATCTTCGCCCCTGTAAATCGCAACATCTCCTTTCGCACCCGCCACCCTAAGATCGTAGCTCTTCTTCAGCGGAATTCCCGCGGACCCGGAGAAGTTCTCACGAATGTCGAGCAGCTCCAGGATGGTAGGAGCGATATTTACCTGGGACCACACGCCACTCAGGCTCAGGTTGTCCACCCCCGGCCCGCGAACTACCAGAGGTATGCGCAGGCTTTCCAGCCTTGTCGAGTACTTGCCCGAAGCGTGAGCTCCTTTGCTCTTTCCTGGCTTTGGGAAGGACATTCCGTGGTCTGCCGTTACCGCCAGAACGATGCCGTTTCTCTGGCAGGCCTCGGCCAATTGGCCCAAAGGAGCGTCCAGCGATTGGATCGTCTGGATGTACCCAACGGACCCTAAATCCTGGCCGACGCTGTCCACTCCACCCACGTTCATGAAAAGTACAAACGGCCGCGATCCCAGCCGTTCGACCAAATCAGCAGCGGCATCCAGCTCAAAACGGTTGTAATCTGCGTATGCTTTCTGGCCGTGATTCGAGGCGTAATCCTGGAACCTGCTCTGCCAGAGGCCAAGGTCCTGGCGGATGTCCTCGGGCAGACTCCCCCTGGCTCCGATCGTCGGTCCGGGTCCGGGTATTGAGTTGTTGTCAAAATAGAGAACTCCGTCCTGCTTTTTCAACATCTCCAATGTGTCGCCCCGCTGGAGTAACGCCAGGCATAGGTAGCCCTTCTTCCGGGCCTGGTCGAAGATGGTCGGGCCGAGGGCCTCGGGATCTGCGTTTGGATCGCCGGTTACGAGCACGCTGTGGCTCTTTAGAGTCTCAGGCACTGGAACTCGCACGTCCAGGACCCTGGCTGCGTTTCCGGTCAGGTTGAAGAGCAGGGCCTTGTCCAGGGCTGAGCCGTCCAGGGCGTAGGGCGTGTACTCGGGGTAGACATAGCTCGCGCCGAATCCGTCCACGACCAGAATGACCGCTCCCGTTGGATGAACGTCCTCGCCTACCTGCACATCCAGGGCGCTGACTGTTCCGATAAGGGATAAAAGGACGAGAAAAAAAGGAAGGATCATCGGTTTAGTTTAGAAGTCCGTCATGATCCTGTACTGGTCAATCTCCGTCTGCTTGAGCCCTGCCAGGAACTGCTCAGCCGTGTCCCTGATGTCCTTGGACCTGGTTATAGCCCGGCCAACGACTATCACATCTGCGCCAGCCGCAAGAGCCTGGCCCACTGTGTCGACCCTTATTCCACCGGCTACGGCAACCAGCAGTTTTCTGTCCGGTTTGGCCAGAGCCTTCATCTCTAGTATGTTCTGCCAGGCGTGGGAGCTATTTTCGTTATCGATGGCCCTGTGCAGCTCGACCACGTCCGGAAGGACAGACAGGTCCTTGAGCACAGCAAGGGGATCGTTCACGTTAAGCATGTCGATGATCGAGTAGATGCCGGTCTTCCTGGCCTCGTTGATGGACAGCTCCAGGGTCTTCTTGGGTGCGAGGCCGGATATTACCACCGCATCAGCCGTGGAGTCCGCGGCAAGGCGTACCTCAAGGTTACCGGTGTCCAGGGTCTTGAGGTCCAGGATTACGAAGGCTCCGGGACGAATGGCCCTGATCTCCCTGACGACCTGGATGCCCAGCATCTTAACCAGAGGCGTACCTACCTCGATGAGTAGGTGGTCGCTGTCAGGCAGCGCAGCCAGCACCCTCTTGACTTCGGAGAGGTCCACCAGATCGAAGGCAACCTGCAGGTAAGGTGGGTTCCACAGGCGTGTGACTCTGAATCCCATGATGGGATGAGTTGACCTGTCCTTCTCGTACAGGACCTTTTCGATGTCCGGGAAGCCTTCCATGGCCCTCTGCAGTGCCAGCTTGGTTGCTCCGTAGTTGTACCTGTAGATGGCATCGTAGTCCTTGGCCTCTGGGTGGATGAACACCGAGACGATGACCACCATATCCTCGACCTTCTCCCTGGGAATCACTCCCTCGGCCACCGAATCGGCTACCGCCTTGGCCACAGCGGTCTGGGCCGGTCCAAAGATCTGGGCGGCTTGCGCCATGTTCTTAACAGTCACCTTGGGCACGATCAGCGTGGCAGGCTTGGGGGGGAGGTTCGGCCTGATGACCGACAGCAACGGAGTGTGTCCGGCCGAGAGCTGGGTCAGCCCGTTTGCAAAGGCAATACCCACCGGTCCCTCCTTGTCCCCGATGAGCAGATCTATATGGGCTATCTCCGGCTCTTTGCCGATGAGAGCCTCTCCTACTAAAAACAAAAGTTCACCTCGCTATCGAGAGGATCATCGCTCTATTAATCCTTTTGCCAATGGTGCAGGAGGAGGACTGCTGGCTGATGGTATTATACTGGACTGCACTATGACATAAGCTGAAAAGCTTGCCTGGACCTGGTTATGTGTCCAAGCCACCTTGATCGAGATAATTCAGGCTTAGATTAGCTGGTAGTATATCAGCGGTGCCAGGGCCAGGAGGGCCAGGCCGGTTATCAGCCTTAATGCAGCTCGGTAGTCCTTCCTGAACTTGTCCACCTGTTCAGGGCTCGTTCCGAGGGCTATTAACCCGCCCAGGAGGATTATGGGAAGCACTATCCCCAGGTTGTAGAAGAGCAGGTAGACAGAACCTTCGGCATAGCTGCGAGCTGAGATTGCGTCCAAGATCGCGAGATAGACAGCGCCCACACAGGGAGCCTTTACCAGGGAGAAGAGGGCACCTATCAGGAAGTAAGAGCTGAGCTTCTTTCCGTTGACCCCTGCTTCAACGTACTTCATCACCCAGTCAGTCCGAAACATGGAGTGCCCTCCTTTGTATAACCTGCGCGCGTCCTCGACGTGCATCAGCCCTAGTACGACTAGGAAGAAAGTGAGCACATACCTGAATCCATCCGCAGCGGTCTTTGCCTGGAGCAGGTGCTGCATCCCAAGTCCAAAGAGGAAGTACATCGTGAAGATCCCAAGGGAGAAGGAGACGATCATCATCATGAGCTCCCTCCGTCGGCCGGTGCTGGACATCACCGAGGCAGCCAAAAAGACCAGGATCCCAAGGAGGCAGGGGTTGAACCCGGCCAGGAGACCAGCAGCGAAGACCGTGAAGATGGTGGACCACGACATCCTGCTTAGGTCGATCTCGCTGCTACCGTAAAAGCTCTGATTGCCTGAGCTCTGATTGGGGATAATAGTGCTTATATTCGTGCTGGAGTTAATGGAGCTAGAGTTGATGCCGGAACTCTGATTGGCCAGGGCCGCTCTGATCATCCTATCCAGCTTTTGGTTGTCGCCGTTGTAATCCCTGTAGTTTATTACCTGCTTACCGATCACAATGGCGGGCACATCTTTGGTTCGGTATGTCCTGATAACCCGGTGGCCGTCGTCTGAGAAGTAGTCGTAAGAGGTCAGATTGATGTCCTTATCCTCAGACATGATGCTGTTCAATTCCCTCTCCGCATCAGCGCACTTATGGCACCCGGGAGACTTTATCAGTATAACATCAGTGCTGGCGCTGACAACGCTGAAAAACAGCAGAATCCAGAGGATAAGGGATAGCCCTCTCCAAAGGGAACGATGCATCAGGATCTACCTAGTGGAAGTTATATAAAAAGAAGACATTCTCAAAAGAGGTTGGTTGGAAAGAGTTGTTGTGGGCCGTTTAGGCCTCAACCCGTCGTTGTGTAGTCCAATGAAGGCTTCTGGGCATCCTTGGAAAACCCTACCGACGCATTATCGTCAGCCACCAGGACAATAGAGTAAGGACAGCCTTCTGTGCAGGTTTTGACTGCCATCTTGATGAGTGGCGTCGCATCCATAGTGTACTCGCCATCTTTCTGCACATCCAAGGAGGAAGACACGCTAGTGTTATACTCGGGCTTGTCTTTCCAGGTTGCTGTTTCCATAGTCGCTCCGTGGACGAAATAAGCCTTGATAGTTCCCGGTTTGGTAACGTTCTTTGCACTGAGCTTTAGAGACGCAGACGTCACCGTATCTGGATTGAAGACACCAACCGTTCCGAAGTTGTTGACATAGCTCAGGTATACCTCCTTCACAGGTTTCCCATCGGTGGAAGCCGCCCACAGTGTGTCGTTGTTCACGCTGAAGTTGGCGTTCGCATTCGCAGAATCCACATATGTAGCCACATCCATCTGGACTTTGAAGTCTCCCGCCGTAGCCGATGCCGCACTCAGCAGCACGGCCAGTCCCACAAGTGCATACAAATATCTCAAGATAAGTTCCTCCTATACACTGTTAGCCAGGAATATAAAAAGGCTTTACTTCATGTTATTTATCACCTGATGGACAAATGCTTATATGAACCCCATGTTAGACCGACAAAGACCATCCTTTATTATACCCCCTTAGCCATTTACTAAGCGTGAGAAGTTCCACGTTAGCTTTATTAACACCTCAACTGCTCTTGATGTCGGTGGTGGTTTGAGAACGGCCCCCTACTTATGTTATATTGCATTAGCGGCTCTGCTCTTGCCGTGCGCATGCGCGGCGACCGTCCAGGTGAGCTCCAACCTGCAGGCCGCGATAGACGCTGCCGCTACCGGTGACGTTCTTCATGTTGGTCCAGGTGTCTACGATAAGATAGAGATCGCCAAGAGCCTGAGCCTTGTAGGAAACGGTGCAACGATCAGAGCCGGCGGTATGGATGCGTGCGTAAGGGTGCTGGCTGACAAAGTTAACATCTCCGGGTTCCTGGTAAGGGACGGCTTCTACGGGATAAACCTTGAGAACGTCACCAACTGCAAGATATCCGACAACACTGTAATACGATGTACCCAGCCAGGAATTATGCTGAAGTTCTCCGACGACAACGTAGTAGAGCGCAACAACGCCAGCTTTAACGGCCTGGGGGGCGAGGGCTGGTATGGAATATACCTCACCAACTCGAACCATAACCTGATAGTGGACAATGCTGCCATCGGCAATGGCGCGTACGGCATCAACCTGTTTCCATCCTGCAACAACAACACCATAAAAGGCAACGTCCTGGAAAGAAATATGTATGGGCTCTACATGTTCAGAGATTGCACAAACAACCTCATTGAGTCCAATACCCTTGTAAGAAACACTAACTCCGGCGTAGACATGCGCTTTGGTAGCCACGACAACACTATTGTGAACAACACGATAACGAATAATGCGGTGGCAGGAATAACGCTGATGGAGAGTTCTGGAAAGAATGCAATAAAGGGCAATATCATATCAGATAACTCGCGCTACGGTATCCAGATCCAGAGCGGATCTGACGGCAACACGATAGTCGGGAACAACGTCTCCAACAGTCAAACCGGCATCTTCTTGGATTCGAGCGGCAACCTGCTATATGGCAACCGCATGGCCAATAACGTAATTCAGGCCGACGACCGCGGCTCGAATACCTGGAACGCAGCTTACCCCACGGGCGGGAACATGTGGAGCGATTATCTCGGACAGGACAAGATGAGCGGCCCCGGCCAGGACGCCCCTGGAAGTGATCGCATCGGGGACGAGCCTTATAAGATAAATGACCATTCTACGGACAGATATCCGCTGATTGGCAACCAGGTCCAGCCCATCAAGATCATAGAAAAGAGCATCGACCCTATTTCGGTCACTGTGGGCAATAACGTTGCCGTTAAGGTCAAGATTAATTCCAAGTACGATCTCGGGTCTGTTGTTGTACATGCCATGGGCCCCAAGGGTGTGGCGCCCGGAGGGTATGTATCTATGGCCCTGGCTGGAGACGTTTACCAGGGAACTCTTGCGACTGCCCTGATGGACCCAGGAAAGTACGACCTGGAACTCAGCGTCGGGGACGCCAGAGGAAACGAACTTAAGGTGAGTATAGGGGAGATTGAGGTAATTCCGAGGGGATCGGGAACTTTCAGTCCGTCATCATCCAATGGGGGAAGATCATGAGCTTATGGAAATCAAAACAGAATTGGATTACGTTGATCTGCATCGGGGCTGGGCTTTTCATGCTTTCAGCGCTGGCGCATGTTACGCAAGCTAGCGAATGTGGAGATTTGGGTAAATATATAGGGGTGAAATGTACCACTTCCGGTGGAAGCGCGTGGGACCCTATGGCTGAGCTGGACAATATGGGTACCCCCCAAGCAGATCAAAGTCAGGTAGAACCGGGCCATAATTGGGCAAAGACTTCAAGGCAATACCGGTGGAATCAGACGGATTTAGGCAACAGTTCTAGTTCCGGAGAGGCCAATTCACCCCAGGCCGCAAGAGCAGCCTCGGCAGGAACCGGCACCAGCGTAGAACTGCCAGCCAACCAATCTATAAGCGAGCCAGTTAGCCAGCCAGTTAGCCAGCCAGTTAGCCAACCAGTTAGCAAGCCTGCCAACAACACCGAGCCCAAGAGAAGCAGCGGCTTTTATGCTATGACGGCTCCGCTATCCAACATATCCCAGTACGATGTGATTCTGGATGTGAGCGATGGCGTTTCCAAATTCATTCCGGGAGCTGTACATATCGACTACCTGAATTTCCAGAACAACAGTACGCTCAGGCCAACCTCCGAACTAGCCAAGATCCTGAGCAACGCGGGGATCGCTCGTAACAACAGCGTTTTGATATATGGCGAGTGCAAGCCCTGTGGCGGAGGGCCGGCTGTATCCACCTATGCATACTGGATAATGCGCTATCTCGGCCACGATCCTGCAAAGATTCGAGTTCTTGACGGCGGAATAGCGAACTGGGCAGAGGCTAACAATCCTGTGACAAACGAGTCGCAGTCTAGACCAAAGACCAATTACACCTTTGAACAGAAGCCAGAGCTTCTGGCAACTTACGAACAGGTTAAGAACGGCGGATTCCAGTTAGTGGACGCTAGAAGCCTACAGGAGTTTGGAGCTGAATCTATTCCTGGTTCCATCAATATTCCTTATGACAGCGTCATGACTAATGGAAGGATAAAGGATGAGGCCAAGTTGAAGGTGCTGTTCTCAGGCATCCGCAAGAATAAGCCCGTTGTGGTCTATACCACTACCGGTGTAAAGGCATCTTTAGTCTGGTTTGCCCTGGAGATCATGGGCTACGATGCCAGGCTTTCTACTTGGCAGGAACAGCATAGATAACTAAATTCAAAGTAAGCGCATTAGAAAGTGAGTTGAGATCCCAAACTGGATCTCTTCCCCATCTAAAAAAGCGGGAAGTATGACGTTTCGTAATAGGGGTTTTGTGGCGGCTTTGGTGCTTCTTGTTGCAGTAGCCGCTTTTTTTTCCATCTCTGGTAAACTTACCGGCGGAAGTGCTGATGAGGAGAACGGCTCTGGCCAGATTTTGGTCCCGCTCTCAGATGTCAAGAATTACGATGTGATTCTGGACGTAAGCCCGAATGCAACTCAGTACATCCCGGGCGCAATCAACCTTAACTACGTGGAGTTCTTTGATCAAGACAAGCGTCTTAAACCTGATTCAGAGTTAGCCAGGATCCTTGGAGATGCAGGGATCTCTCGTAACGACTCTGTTGTGGTTTACGGTGAGTGTCTGCCTTGTGGCGGTGGTCCGTCGGCTGCCACTTACACATACTGGATCATGAAGTACCTCGGGCAAGAGAAGACAGGCTTATTGAATGGGGAAATTAGTGATTGGGCTGCAGCCAAGCTTCCAACGGAGAATATGCCAGTGGTCAGGCCGAAGTCTGATTACAAGCCAGAGTTGAGGCCCGAGCTGCTAGCGACTTATGATTTGGTTAAGAACAACAAGGCACAGATCGTCGATGCTAGGACACCACAGGATCGCAGCGTTGGCTCGATACCCGGCTCCATCAACATCCCCTACGATGCCGTACTGGAGAAAGACAAGCTCAAAGACCGCAACGCTTTGAGTCTTCTCTTTTCAGGACTGGGTAAGGACCGATCGGTGGTTGTCTATTCCGCAACCGGAGTGAAGGCATCGATGGTCTGTTTCGCCCTGGAGTTCTTGGGCTATAAAGCGAGCCTTTACACCTGGAATGACTGGTTAACGCACAAGAACTCTGAAAATACAAGCCGAACTATGGGTCCTGAAAGATCTCAAAATACTACGAGATGATTTAGTGGGAGCGAATATGACAGGAAATGGAACGAAATGGGTTGTAACTCTCTTGGCAATAATGGGCTTATTGATATCAAATTCGTTGGCATATTGCTCAATTTGCGAAAAGTTAAAAGCAGATCCCTGGCCTAATTCAGCTCAAAGCTTTTTGAGCGACAACTCCACGGTACAAACTACTCCCGACCAGGTTACAACACAGCAGGCAGTGGCAAGCACTCCCAAACCAAAGAAGGTTGATCCTCCGCGGAGCAGCAGCTTTCAGCAAGATCTGGCTCTCATCTCCAGTTTTTCACCGACAGGTGCATCGTCTACAAACCTCAGTCCACTCGGTTACGATGTAATCCTTGACGTCAGTCCCGAGGCCACTGAATACATCCAGGGCGCTATCAGCGTACCCTACGCCAAGTTCATGAACAATGGTTCTCTGAAGCCTGTCTCCGAAGTTGCCAAGATCCTAGGGGACGCCGGCATCTCCGAACGGGATTCTGTCCTTGTCTACGGCCAGTGCCTGCCCTGTGGCGTTAACTCTGCTTATGTCTACTGGATCCTGAAATATCTGGGACACGACAATGTCAAGATTCTGGACGGAGGTATAGAAGACTGGGTTGCGGCCAAGCTTCCCACGGAAACTGTGCCAAATGTACTGCCAAAGGTCACCTATACGCCCAAGCTCAATTCTGGTCTATTGGCCACATACGATTATGTGAAGAATGGCAAGGTGCAGATCGTTGACGCCAGGTCCTTCCAGGAGTTCGGATTGGGTTATATACCCAAGGCCCTGAACATTCCCTATGATCAGGTTATGGACAACGGTCAATTGAAGAGCGATGTAGAACTGAGAGATCTGTTCTCAAGCATTGACAAGACGTTGCCTGTTGTCGTTTACTCCGACACAGGAGCCCAGGCAGGCAGCGTCTGGTTCGCTCTGGAGACTTTGGGCTACAACGCATCCCTCTATTCCTGGCAGGACTGGATGGCAAACCAGCCAGGGATTCCTCGACTGGAGGACATCCGTGCAGATCCCAACCCAGCCACCCAGGGTAGCCCAATCAAGATCACTGCCCTCTTTGGAGTGGCCAAGAAGATTGCCAACCCCAGCTCAACCGCAACCGGAAATGCCACCAACAAGACCATCCTGACTATAAAGGGCTGTGCGACCTGTGGATTCGGATCTCCCCAGGGGTTCGCCAACATAAACAAGTCCAGCGGTGTAGCCCAGCTTGGCAACTCCGGCCAGACGACCGCCCTCTCTCAGGCTGGAAGCTTCACCTGTGCAGCGACGGTAATTGACTCTACAGGTTCAACTGTTGGTCGGGTGGTCATGAAACAGATCGCTGGTGATGAGTACTCTGGGATCTGGAACGCCAATGTGGGACCTGGTTCCTATCAGGTCGCCATAGTTGTTTCTGCCTCTGGAATAACGAAGACCTTCGATAACGTTCTGGAGATCAAGATAGTGGGCGCAGGAAAAGACACCAGTAAGTATAAAAAGGTTGGAAACTAATAGCGGAAGTGAGTGTGAACTCCAGCTACCAACTCTCTTTTCTCCTTCTGGTGTGTCTGGTCAGCGGTGCGGCCCTTCTTTCAGAGGGCCAGGAGGACAAGGCGCTCCAGTGGTTCCATTCCGAGTCCGGCATTCTATTGAGGCCCATCCCGAACGAAACCCAAATGCCCACTATTTTTGGAATACCAGTAGTCCCGTCCAATCTGTTCAAGCCCCTGAACGACGCGACGCCGCCTACCATTTTCGGTGCGTCCGTGGTCCCATCTTTTTTAAAGATCGGCGATCCAAGCGCTGAGATCGATGCCGACGTATACGATCCGGCGGGCATAAAAATGGTATACGCCGAGGTGGGGAACCGCATGAACCTCATGCTGGATCTCCAAAGGAAAAACGAATTCAAAGGCTATTGCGGATCTAACTTCCCACCGGGAACCTATAGGGTGACCATAGTTGCCATAGATAAGGCCGGAAATGCTGCTAGATCAGAGACCGCCACGAACTTTACCATTCTCGACCCCAATGACCTAAACGGCAATCACATCGATGACAGCCTAGAGAACCAAATGGGCAAAGATCTTCGAGTGATCGTTCTTCATGACGGCAACCTTTCAGGAGCGGACAGGTTAAAGATCATTCCGGGAAGTTCCATGATCGTTCCTGGTACCAAGCTGGCTGAGCTTGCTCATCTCAAGGGCGTCAAAGGCGTCTACAAAGACCAGAAGCTAAAGGTGATGGCGTCTCCGGGGGGGGACTATCCCCCTGCTTTAGCCAGGGGGATTGATGATCCTAGAGCGGGGCACAACCTGTTGGGAGACGGTGTGACCGTTGCCCTTCTCGACACAGGTGCAGATCCAAATCACAAATCTCTTAAGGGCAACAAAATAATCGCTTTCAAGGACTTCGTGAACAACCAGTCCAGCCCCTACGACGACAACGGCCACGGCACTCACTGTGCCGACCTAATAGCCGGAGATGGCGACAAGGGTGGCGTGGCGCCGGATGCAAAACTTGTGGTGGTGAAGGTCATGGACAGAGATGGGGCCTGCTATCTATCCGATGCCATCAAGGCCTTGGACTGGTGTCTGGAGAACAAAGACAAGTACGGGATAAAGGTGGTCTCCTTTTCGGTCGGGGGCGAAGGGCCTGCGGATGGGAACTCCCTCTTGGACCTGGCCTGCAACCGGATGGTGGACAAAGGCCTGGTCATGTGCGTTGCCGCTGGCAACTCCGGGCCGGCCCCTAAGTCCATTGTCATACCCGGTGATTCGGATAGAGTCATAACTGTAGGGGCCATAGACAACCGGGGTTCAATCTTCGAGCAATCTTCCCGGGGGCCAGCCCCTAACGGAGATATAAAGCCGGACATTGTGACCCTGGGCGTGGACGTAGTATCGGCCCTTTCCGGCACAAAAGATCAGTATAGCTCCATGAGCGGCACGTCTATGGCCGTTCCTCAAGTCTCTGGGTCGGCGGCACTGCTCTTGCAGGCCAGGCCGGATATGAAGCCTGCTGATGTGAAGAGGGTACTGCTGAAGACGTCAACCGACCTTGGCGACGCTGGGCCGGACAATGTTTACGGCTATGGAGCGCTGAACCTGACGTCTGCTCTTGCGGGCATCGAAGACGGGCCCGACTGGTTGACGGGGGCAAAGCTGCTGGAGGTGGATCTCAGCAGGTACAATGCGACTGTAGGTGATCCAGTTAACATCGAGGCCAGGGTGTCCGGTGATGTTAAAGAGGTCAACACACGGATCGTCGGCCCAGAAAGGACGATGGAGATCCCTTTGGAGGATTTTGATTCAAACGGAATCTATTCAGGACCCTGGGAGACGAGCTTCTGGAACCCGGGAAACTACCAAGTAGAGGTAGATCTCACCGGTAGGTATGGGGAGATGGCATCCACTTCCATCCCTTTTCGTCTAGACCCCAAGCACTGAGGCAGAGATGATCGATACAACCCTGTGTAAGGAGATCTCCAGATTCGGCAGAAAGGCCGTCTTATCTGGACTAACAAGTTCGCGTTTTGGAAATATCAGCGCCCTCCAAGGAGACAAGATCGTCATCACCAAGTCGGGCTCGATGCTCGATGAGCTGGACCGGACCCAGGTAGTGGAAGTAGACCTGAGTGGACCATGCGCACAAGACGCGACGGCAAGCTCTGAGACCTGTGTCCACCGAGCCGTCTATCAGGGAACAACTGCACAATCTGTGATTCACACTCACTCTCCCTACGCTGTTGCCCTCTCGCTGATCGAAGCCGAACAGGTGGAGCCGATAGACAGCGAAGGGCGCCATTTCCTCGGACCCATGCCCGTGGTCGATGCCGAATTCGGATCTAGCGATCTGGCAGCAAAAGTGTCAGTAGCCCTTCATTCTCACAACGTCTGCATAGCCCGAGGTCACGGTGTTTTTGCTAAAGGCCAATGCCTGGCCGAGGCATACGCCATGGCGTGTATGGCAGAACACAGCTCTCAGGTAAGATATCTGGTTAATGTTTATGCGATGCGATCTAGGGGCTGAGTCCTTTTTGGAAGTAATCCAATCACTCATTGTTCTTCGAACCCTGCCTAGGTCCACCTTCTAGGCTTTATTACGTGGTCCTTGCAGAACGACCACATTGGCATTCGAAACCTTTATATCTTAATCTTCTTTCAGTAATAACGAGCGGGTATTGCTTATTTTCCAAATCCACACTGAACCCCCACTCTCCTACCCGCTCACTTGGCTCCAGATCAAGCCTTGCTCATTTCATTAGACTCTCTGGTGATAGATCCTGCTCTTAATCGATAAAGTTGTCAAAAGATCTATTAATGCGGCAGTCAAGTTAGTATCATGAACACCTCCATCCAGATAGGGAAGGTCATGGGGATTCCAGTAAGGCTTCACTGGACCTTTCTAGCTATCATCGTGTACGTAGGTGTTGGATTTGGATATCTGAGCCAGCCGATATACGGTATCCCATATGGGTTCGGCACCGTAGAGCCGATGCAAGTCAAGTGGCTTTACTCATTCGCCTTCGCCATACTTCTCTTTGCCTGCGTAGCTCTGCATGAGCTGGGTCACTCTTATGTGGCCCGAGTCTATGGGATCGGTATAAGGTCTATCACTCTTTATTTCTTTGGAGGAGTCTCATCCATGGAGGACATCCCAAGGAATCCCAAGCTGGAGTTCGAGATGGCCTTTGCCGGCCCGGGCGTAAGCGGCATCATTGGGCTGGCATGCATCCTTCTCTACGTCCAAGTATCGAGATTGATTGGGGCAGCTCATCCTTTAACAGTTCTCTTAGCGACCCTAGGGGTTGTGAACCTGATATTGATGGTCTTCAACCTCCTACCAGCGTTTCCCATGGATGGGGGTCGGGTTCTGCGGTCGTGGCTTGCCACACGGATGCCCTACGTAACTGCTACCAATAGAGCAGCCAGCATTGGAAAGATGTTCGCGATACTCATGGGCATCTTTGGCCTTTTCTCTGGTGGCATTCTCCTGTTGGTGATTGCTTTCTTCATCTACATAGGTGCCTCAGAGGAGGAGCGGGCAACCACCATCAATATCTGCCTGGAGGGCATAAAGGTCAGGAACATAATGTCCTCCGATGTCCATACGGTTCCTCCTGGTATGAGCCTCCGGGAGCTGACCGATTTGGTCTTCAGGGAAAAGCACAGAGGTTATCCGGTGGTGGATGGAGATGAGCTTTTAGGCATGGTGACAACGGCTGACATACAGCGAGTTGCTGAGACGCTCCGGCAAACCACCACTGTGGGCGATGTAATGGCCAAAAAGATATTTGACATCGGACCGGATGAAGAAGCAACGGCCGCCATGAAGAAGCTGACCGAGCTGGGAGTTAGAAGGCTCCCCGTGATTGAGAATGGTCGGCTGGTGGGCATTCTTTCTAGAGAGGACCTGGTCAGGGCCATGGAACTATGCTCTGGGAGATGACAAGAAGCGAAGCAGTATAATTTGGAATTACCTCTCCTGGATTATCTTGATCCCGGCGTCTTTTATCTTGTTTCGCCTAGCCACGTTGAGGAGCATGGGAGTAAGAGACTCGATTAGACCGGACGCGCTCAATGGTCCAGCATCCAATGGCCTAAGAGCTTTCACCTCTCTTACCAGGCCGGCCACAACCTCTTTGGATTCGATGTCGTCTCCGCAGATCATCACGTCGCCCTGGAGTTCTCTGGACCTATCCTGAAGGGCGGCCGCACAGATCGTGTGGAAAGAGGACACTATCCTGGTTCCACCGGGAAGAAGTGACTGGGCCTGCAGGGCTGCACAGCCCTCTGCCGGAGGGGTGAAGGCGAAGTGCTTTCCGTTGTAGCTCATGGGAACGACGGGGGAGACTACAACTTGGCCAGAGTAGGAATCTCTCAGGTCTGAGGTGACCGAAATGAGGTGCTCATGAGGCACACAGAGCACCACCAGGTCGGAAGATTCAACAGCGCTTTTGTTGTCCGTGCCGATGACGTTTCCTCCCCCCAGGACTTCCCGTACATGTGCAGCGCTCTCCTGGGCCTTATCCTCTTTTCTTGAACCTATGATGATCTCATGACGTTCTGCCCATCGCAGGGCAAAACCGCTTCCTATGTCTCCTGTGCCGCCAACCAGAGCAATCCTCATGTTCAATCAATGGGCAGGCGCATATTTGATGCTTTTGGGATGTTAAAAAGATTTAACCAAATATGACAGGGTAACGTAAACTGCGATCCCTAAGCCTACCGACTTAAAGACTCCCCACCGCTCTACTCCTACCATCACCACTAATACGTAGCTGATCCACGGCGGTGTAAAAATAAGAAGGCCCCTGGCGTAATTTAGAACAACGTCGTTCCCGCCCTCGGCGTCGATGAGGATGAAGGTAAGGGCAGTCAGAAGGGGCAGAGTGACGATAAATGCTGATAGGGTGCCCTTGCCCACTGAGGCAAAGTATGTGGTCAGGGCAGTCACCGACCCGCCGATTATGAAGTATATAATGAGTCGCCATTGGGAACTGGCTATATCTGCTAGATGTAGGGAACTCATGTCAGAACCAAATGTTAGAAGGGATGGCACGAGATGCGAAAGGGAGTAGCAATGAAGGGGGTAATAAACGTCACCTCGTGCCGCATAAGCCCGCAACTACTATGTTGCAGCTATCACTATCTTATACCTTCTCCTTTATTAAGTTTTAGGTCCCAATAACTACCCTCAAGGACATAATAATCGTTTTGAATTTAAGCAAATTTAACAGATCTTAATATAAATGCTGCGCAAGTTGTTCAGGGAAGCCTCAAGATCGCCTCCACCTCTCTAACACCTGCATCTGTCTTGATGCCAACGCCTGTGAAATGGGTTCGGGACGCCTTCCAGCCTGAATCGCGCAGAGCTTCTACGAGCTGATCCACTTTCTTGGGAGTTATGCCAAGCCTCCGGCACAGCCTGTGATGATCGTAGTACATGGGTACATCCTCCTCATTGCGGCAGGATTCCAGAAGCTTAATGGCGCTTTTGTTCATCTCGTCTACGTACGGAACAGCCATCTCGATGGTTCTTTTGTCCTGTATCTCCCCCAGCCAAAGGGGGCCTGCTAGGACAGTCCGGCCTCCACAGTTGGTGCATGGTTCAGCTCTGGGTTCAGCCAGGGCCCTGAAGTTGCCGCAAGAAAAGCAGTGCTCCACAAAGCCTATTTTTTCCAGGCAACGATCGGCTAATTTCGCTCCGTGCAGAACCCGGAGATAGGTCCTGACATAGTGCTCTGTGACGTGCGTGAGCAGGGGCTCCATGGCTTTGTCGAGCCTTGCCAGCTCCCTGGCAGCCAGCCCCAGGAGAATTCTGGCCCCCATTTCTCGGTGGTACTCGGCCTTGACGGGCAGGGCCATGTACTTTCGAATGCCACTATTTAAGTGAGCCCCGCAGAGAGGAGCGGTATCAGTGGCCGTTATGAAGAGGTAGGATAGCGTCGACCTAGAAGCAGCAGAGAGGAAGGGCGATGGCGATCCGAAGGGATCCAGATCTACAGTCTCAAAGTGCCTTTCGTGCATCAGGGCGTTGGCGTTGCAGCAGCAGGCCTCGCATCTTTGTAGATCATTTCTGGCCATGTTCCTCAGGATGCACTGGTACGCACCAGGGCTTACGTCGTTCAGGGTAACCTTCTCGACTCCGGCCTCTCTTGCAACCCGCAGGCCCCTGATACCGCTGGCAGACAACCCATCCAGGTACTCGGAGATGCCCAGGGCTCTGACCATAGCAACGCCTATGTCCCTATTCAGCCTCATCCTAGGGTTGAAGAAGACGCCTTCCGTATCGAAGGTGATTGCCCCTTCCTTCATAAGATCCATTATGTCAGTCGATGCTCCCTGTTTTTCTGAAAACCAATTATCCTCTCTGAGATCTCCTTTTGGATATTAAAGAATGGCGCCGTGGGGCTTTTCGATCTAAAGCCATCTACATCTTGCACGTAAAGAAAAAAATTAGTGGTGTTAGCTCAGGAATAAATAGAAAGAGTTACTGAAATATATGTGATATCTTGTGCAGAATTTAATCGAAATAAGTATGCGAGACGGATGATATCTCGTTAACCTACAAACCTGTGTTCGGATCTATTTCTGTAATTCTGGGAAAGAGGAATTCTCGATGGAGGCTGCTGAAAAGGGCGTAAACTTGGATAATATTAGGAAGCTATGGCCGGAAAAATTTGCCTCTGAAGATAAGATATTCGACCATATCCGTCCTGGCCACAGGATCTTCATAGGCACAGCCTGCGGCGAGCCCCAGTATCTCGTTAGAGCCTTAATCGACTACATTGAAAGAAAACCCACCGCCTTCTTCGATGCTGAGCTGGTTCAGGTGTGGACTCTCGGCATTGCTCCATACGCTGACGAGAAGTTCAAGGACAACTTCCGGCTGAACTCTTTCTTTATAGGAGACAGCATCAGAGGTGCCGTAAATAAAACTGCTGCTGACTATACTCCTATATTTCTGTCGTCTGTCCCGGATCTTTTTGTCCGGGGCGTGATACCCGTAGACATAGCCCTGATCCAGACCTCTCCGCCGGACAGCGGTGGTAACATGAGCCTGGGCGTAAGCGTAGACATCGTGAAGGCAGCGGTTGAGACGGCGTCTCTCGTAGTAGCCCAGGTCAACTCTAACATGCCCTTTGTTTATGGAGATGGAGTTATAAATATCCGAGATGTCGACTTTCTCCTGAACCACGACGAGCCCCTGCTAGAGTATCGAGACTTGGTTCCTGGAGACGTGGCCCAGAGGATCGGTCGCTATGTTGCCCGGCTGGTCGAGGATGGGTCCACCCTTCAGGTGGGATACGGTAGTGTACCCAACGCGGTGTTGGCTAATCTAGCAGGCAAGAAACACCTAGGGCTTCACAGCGAGCTGTTCAGCGACGGCGTTGCTGAGCTGATGAAGGCCGGGGCCCTGGATAACTCTGAAAAGAACATCGATCGAGGAAAAGCCGTGGCCTCCTTTTGTATGGGAAAGAAGGAGACCTACGACTACCTTCACAGGAACCAGGCGGTCGAGTTCAGGACCATCGACTACACCAACGACCTTCTGGTCATAGCCAGGCAGCAAAAAATGACGGCTATAAACAGCGCTCTGGAGATAGACCTCACAGGACAGGCCACTGCAGAGTCCATCGGAAAGACGTTCTACAGCGGAATTGGAGGCCAGGCGGATTTCATGAGAGGTGCAGTGCTCGCGCCTGGGGGCAAGACAATCCTCGCCCTTCCCTCCACTGCAGAAGACGGCCGGGTTTCAAGGATTGTGCCCTTTCTAAAAGAGGGAGCAGGTGTGACCCTGATCAGGGGAGACGTTCGTTACGTTGTTACGGAGTATGGAATAGCTTACCTGCACGGCAAGAACATCAGGGAGCGGGCCATGGACCTGATAGCCATAGCTCACCCTGATTTCAGGCAATGGTTGGTGGATGAGGCCAGGTCGCTGGCCCTGATCTACAGGGACCAGGAGTTCGTGCCCGGGGAGTACCCTGATGCCCTGGAGACGCACAGGATTACCAAGGCAGGATTGGAGATACTGCTTCGCCCTGTGAAGATAAGCGATGAGCCACTCATGAAGGAGTTCTTCTATTCGTTATCAGACGAGAGCATGTACCTGAGATTCGCCTCGGCTCGAAAGGACATGCCCCACCGGCGGCTGCAGGAGTTCGTTGCACTGGATTACTCCAAAGAGATGGTTATCCTGGTCGTGATCGGCCGGGAGGAGAGGGAGACTGTCATCGGCGTGGGACAGTTTTCTGTAGATGAGGGCACACACACGGCAGAGCTGGCTTTTGTCGTTAAGGACGAATACCATAACAAGGGCGTGGGAGCTGAGCTGAACTCTTACCTCACGTACCTCGCCAAGAAACAGGGCCTCTTAGGATTCACTGCCGAGGTGCTTGAGGATAACGCACCCACTCTGCACCTGCTGGAGAAGATGGGGTTCGAGATCGAGAAGAGCGAGGCAGGAGTTCACGAGCTGAAGCTTGTATTTGATAAGAGACCGATGATGACCTTGTCTTGATATTGTGATGTTGAAGGTTTTGGGATTTTTGATGTTGGACGTGATTTATGATCCTTTGCATGAGCGTTGACATTTTCAGAGGTCGAACATGATGGAGTTGACCAATAAGACGCAGGCCGAGAGGAAGGCCTGCCCTTTCGTTGCCAGACTTTGCCTTCTCGACGATTGCACGGCCTGGGATGACCTCAGAGGCTGCTTGCTGATCCCTTCTGCTAGCGAAGAATGTGTGAGCCCTTTCGATCAGAAGCTCAGAGAAACGGCCCCACTGATGTACCGGACGCTTCTCGATCTGGTGGAGGTCATGGAGGAAGCATCCAGGGACTGCCAGAGATGCGGGCCGGAGCTGTGGAACTATGCCCAGGAGGCCAGGAGGAGCCTGCTGGATGAACTGACCAGGGCAAGGCTGGCCCTACATGAATAGTCACAGAGATTTAATTGAGAGATCAAAGGAGATGCGAAAGAACAGGCTTCCAGTTGTGGGCTAAAATATTCCGTTAATTTCAGAGAGCAATTTTTTGAGTCCGAGGAGGGTTTCGTTCAACTCTGCTGAGATTCTCTTTTGGGTCTCTTCTCCGATCTTTATAGGTACGTCCGGCAGGGACAGAGGCTCTTGTCCCACGAAGTTGGTGAACATCTCCGACCAACAGGGGGGAAGAAACTCTGGGACCCTTCCTCCTCGCATGGTCTGGAAGACTATTGTCCAAGCCAAAGGAACAACCATCAGGCTGTATCCACCGCCGCCAAGGGCCAGCAGCCTGCCTCTGGCATACTGGTCTGTCAATTCCTTTATCCGATGGACAAGATAGCTGTATCCTTCCATAGTCAGGTTTAGGCTGGTTAGTGGATCTGAGTAGTGGGTGTCCACCCCAAACTGAGCCACCACTACCTCCGGCTTGAACCACTCGAAGAGCACGGGAACAATCTCCTCAAAAGCTCGCCTGTAGGTCTCGTCGGTAGAGTACATGGGCATTGGGATGTTGACCGAGTATCCTTTTCCATCGTACTCCCCGACCTCATCGATGAAGCCTGTACCCGGGAAGATGTACCTTCCCGATTCATGTATGGAGATCTTGAGCACCTGTGGATCTGTATAGAAGATATTCTGCACGCCATCTCCGTGGTGACCGTCTATGTCGATATAGAGAATCCTTTTAAACCGCCTTTTAAGGATGCCGATTGCCAGGGCAATGTCGTTGAAGATGCAGAACCCAGAGGCTTGTGTTGGCATGGCGTGATGGAGCCCACCTCCTATGTTGAAGGCACTGCAGTCCTCTTCAATCATGAGTTTAGCGGCATCTATGCTGCCTCCGGCCAAAAGCCGCGCAGCCTTGTTCATGCCTTTGAAGACAGGGTTGTCATCGATGCCCAGGCCAAAGGCCAGATCGGGCTCCTCGGTCTTCACCGCATCTATATACTCTCGGGTGTGGATTAGGAGCAGATCTTCCTCGCTCGCCGGCCTAGGCTCAACTAGCTTGGCGTCGTCACAGTCAAGGAAGCCGAAGTCCTCTATCAGCTTGTAAGCCAACATTAGCCGTACTGGGTTCAGGGGGTGCTCGGGGCCGAAGTTGTAGCCCAAGAACCTATCAGTATAATAGAGGTAGATCATCTGTAACCTTTCTCAAGCAGCCCCTCGCTCCAGTAGTTGTCGCAGCCCTTGCAGTAGTAGATGGTCTCGATGATTATCTTCTTCCATTTATCTGCATCCAGCGGCTTTCTCAGCTCCTTTGGATCACACTCGTTGCCGCACTTTGGACAGAAGGGCACGAACTGGTCCAAAACCGCTGCATCCTCTTCTACCATATTTAATCCTCTAAAATAAATAGACTGGGAAGGCAAAAAAAGGTGTCGGTATTCAGAACGGTCTTACGCCTACTAGGGCACACCCTGCAAGGAACCCTATAATTGTGCCTCCGTTTAAGAAAGGTAGCCCGGCCTGAGGCTTGTCCCGTGAGGTCGTCATGAGGGCTGCAAAACCAATGTAGGTTCCTAGCATGGCTCCTAGCGCGGGAGCGTTCAAACCCAGGCCCAGGAGGACAGGCGCTTGAAGGGACCAGTTTGCGGAGATGACCAAGACGGTGGGAATAATGGCATCTCCGAGGCCAAGGAAAAAAGCACCTCTTCCATCCTCCGACGAAAGCATCTGTTCTTTTCTGAAGCTGTACCCCCCTCTCTTAGGCACCACAAAGAGCAGGGGAGCCTTGATATCGATCACTCCCTCGGCCAGGGTAACCATGTGCTTGGTCTTGTAAACTGAGATGGCATCGTACACGGCCAGGACTACCAACAGGATCAACGCCGGAAGGGTGGTCATGCTTATGCCGAAAAGCGAGCTTATGCCGGCGCAGATCAGGATTCCTATCGCATCGATAACGTACCATTCCGGATAGAAACGTAACAGCAACACTAACGCCAAAGTCAGGACCAGCCCGGGAACCGGGGCCACGAAGGTCGACAGGATGTAGTATATTGTTGCCGCTATGGAGAGAATTATGAATCCGCCGACCATCCATCCTTTCTTCAACCTCATGGCTATGAGCAGCAGGGCTGTAAAGCCTATGATGAACAGTATGTAGATTATGGGGTTGGCCGTCGACTCCGGGTTCTCGAAGATCCTGTTTCCGCTGGCAGAGAAGGTGGGCATTGTAGCGATGGCCAGCACCTGGACAGCTATGACAAAAAGAAGCATCACCAACATTGGAGTCCGGGAGACATTTGCCATTACAATAACCTCTGCCCAGCCTCTTAATAATCTTGTGCCTAGCGTTCTGGAGCAACTTCGAGAGGGAGCTAACTTTTCGAAGCGGCTTTTTGATGCTGCTCTTCTAGCAGCTCCAAGTACGACTTTCTGATAGACTCCCCTTGACCAAGACTTTGCAGGATCGCCAGGACCCTTTCCTGTTTATCGGCCCAGTCGTCCTCGGCGAGGGCCTCTATCTCCAGGAATGAGCCCAATCCATCCACATCGTCCAGGGCGAAGGTGACCTCGCCCAGAGTGTATTTGGTGCGTCGCTTCCTGACCTCGCCGGATGGCCGAAAGCCCAGTTCGGCAAGGATCTTCTCCATAGCCGTTGGATTGTCCAACTCCATTGTCAGCTCCAGCCGTGACTTAGTTCGGGAATCGAGCTTCGGCCCTTTGTAGGTGAGACGTGCTCCCTCTTCTTTGATCCTTATCCTCAAGGCCTCGTCTGTTCTGCGGAAATCCCGGGTTGGGGAGTTGAAGTAGATGTCGTGGTGGTGTTCAGTTCCCTTGAGCACCGCTCCCATTGCCAGGATCTTGTCCGCGACTTCCGGGCCACTCCGTGCTTTGACCTCGACCTCTATCATCTCTTTACCAGCACCGTGGCTTCGCCTACCTTAAGCAGGTCCACGGCCTGGCCTGCTACAAAGGTCTCAGTGATTACATCAACGGATTCCGGCGGAACGTCCACAGTCTCGCCGACCAGATCTACCTTGACGGCTCCGGATGCCTTCAGCTCGGCCACCTTGTCCGGATCCATGCTTGTTAGGGCTTTGATGATCTGGCCGCTCTTGTCCTTGAATATCGGACCCAAGACCCTCATGAGAGGCTTTACGCCGACGGGTCTCATTTCGATCTCAGGCCCTCCCATCCTGGACTCCACAGGAGAGTTCGCGACGCCCTGGAGGTCAGTCGTCTCCAGCTCAATATCCGAGTAAACGATAATACCCGGTAGCTGGGAGTTGAGTGCCATTCCTTTCTCCGATTTGTACCTGCGGATGGAGGCGGCGATTTCCTTGATTCGCAGGCCAGCAATCTCGTCTTTGTGGCCAGCCTCGTCGGCCTTCAGTCCAGAAGCCTTTGGCCAGCTCTGGACATGAACGCTATTGCCTGTCAGGTTTTGATAGATCTCCTCCGAGATGAAGGGGACGAAGGGGGCCATCAGCCGGGCCAGGATTTCTATGGCCGTAAAAAGAGTGTTCTGAGCAGCCTTCTTCTCCGGTCCATCCGGACCGTAGAGCCTGGCCTTGACGAGCTCGATGTAGTTGTCAGCCAGTACCTCCCATGTGAATACTCGGATGGCCTTGAAAGCCTCGTCGAACTGGTACTTATCCATGGCCTCAGTGGCCGCTCTTATCAGGTTGTCGAGTTCTCCAAGAAGCCACCTGTCCACCTGGCCGGGCTGTGCATTCGTCTTGGCCATGAGGGGCGAGGAGAACCTGTAGATAGACCAAAGCTTCTGCTGGAACCTGCTGGCAGCCGTGATCTCCTTCCACTGGAACATGATGTCGTTTCCTGGAGTGCCGCCCGAGGCAGCCCATTGCCTCAGGGAGTCGGCACCATTGACCTCGAAGACCTCCTCAGGCCGGATGAAGTTGTTAAGGGACTTCGACATCTTGTGTCCGTCCTCGCCGAGGGCCATGCCGTTGACAAGGATAGTGTCCCATGGCCGAACGTCCATCAACGCCTTGGTCCTCAGGATTGTGTAGAAAGCCCAGGTTCTGATGATGTCGTGTCCCTGTGAACGGAGTTGGGTGGGCATCCTCGGGTCCGGTCGCGTCAGCCAGCCGCTTACGGCCAGTGCTGAGATGGAGCTGTCCATCCAGGTGTCCAGGACGTCCTCCTCGGGCCGGAGATCATCGCTGCCGCACTCGCACTTGACCGGCGGCTTTGTCCTGGTTGGATCGAGAGGAAGCCAATCCTCTTCGGCCACCAGAACCTTGCCACAACTGTTGCAGTACCAGACGGGGATGGGGGTCGCAAAGATCCTTTGCCTGGAGATGCACCAGTCCCACTCCACAGAGTCGGACCAGTTCTTGAGGCGGGTCTCCATGTGGGGTGGTATCCACTCGATCTCCTCCGAGGTCTTCTTTATCTCTTCCGGGTTGATCTTCACGAACCACTGTCTCTCGGAGAGGATCTCAATTGGGGTCTTGCACCTCCAGCACAGTCCCACGTTCTGCTCAAGCGGCTCTTGCTTGAAGATTATCTCTCGGCCGAGCATGTCTCGAGTTACTGCCTCCTTGGACTCTTTAATTGAGAGGCCTTTGTAGGCTCCGGCGATCTCGGTCATCAACCCGTTGCGGTCTATGGTCTGGCGCAAGGGAAGGTGGTGCATCATCCACCACCTCACGTCCTGCTTGTCGCCGAAGGTGCAGATCATGACCGCGCCAGTGCCGAACTTGGTATCGACTGCAGAGTCGGAGATTACCGGTACCTTGTAATCAAAAAGCGGAACTGTTACCTCTTTTCCTATATGCTTCACATACCGTTGGTCCTCAGGATTGACGGCTACTGCCACGCAGGCCGGTAGTAGCTCAGGCCTGGATGTGGCTATCTCCAGGTAGTCGCCATCCGCTGGAAAACGCAAGAAGTTCAGGGTTGTCGTCCTCTGGTCGTACTCCACCTCGGCGAAGGCGATGGCGGTTCCACAGCGAGGACACCAGTTGACCGGGTGATCCTCCCGGTAGATCAACCCCTTTCTGTACATCTGTACGAAGGAGCGTTGAGTCTTGACGTAGTACTCCGGGGACATGGTGATGTACTCGTTGGACCAGTCAGTGGATATCCCTAGCCGGTTTATGGTCTTTCTGAATCGGGCGATGGCCTCGACAGTCATCTGCTCGCAGAGCCTTCTGAACTCTTCCCTAGGAACGGCGTTCTTGGTGATGTGGTACTTCTCTTCAACCTTTACCTCTGTTGGAAGACCATGGCAGTCCCAGCCCTGGGGGAACATGACGTTGAATCCCTGCATGCGCTTGTACCGGGCCACGAAGTCCATGTAGCACCAGTTAAGGGCGTTTCCGATGTGGAAGTCCCCTGTGGGATAGGGTGGCGGGGTGTCTATGATGTACTGTGGTTTTTTCGAGTCCCAGTCGAAGTAGTAGACCGACTTGTCCCAAGCATCCACCCACTTCTCCTCTACAGAATTGAAATTGTACTCTTTGGAGACCTCGCTCATCAGACTGCTCCTGCTTTGTTGGATTAAAGGGGAGATGAACACAATGTTAATAGTATTATCGGTGTATGTTGTCATCAATGGAACTGGTGATCTATCACGCCGACCAGTGCGATCCCAAGAAGTGCACTGGAAGGAAGCTTGCTCGCTTTAGCCTAGCTAGGCTGACCAAAAAGATGAACGATCTTCGGCCTTGTCTTGTCTTAAGCCCTTTCTCTGAAAAGGCCCTCTCTCCTGAAGACAAGAGCGCGCCAAGGCTAGCTGCCCTGGACTGCAGCTGGGCCCATGCCGAAGAGGTTTTTCAGCGGTTGTCTCTCAACGAAAGAGCATTGCCTTTCCTGGTGGCCGCTAATCCGGTAAATTTTGGCAAACCCTTCAAGCTTTCCACAGTTGAAGCCTTAGCAGCAGCTCTGGTGATCCTGGGTATGTCGCAGCAGGCCGAGATGATACTGTCCAAGTTCTCATGGGGCCACGTCTTCTTGGAGCTGAACCGGGAGCCTCTGGCTGAGTACGCTTCTGCCAAGGACTCATCGGAGGTTGTCAAGATTCAGGCCGGATATCTATAGAAAGAAATATAACTTGTCCGTGCTTATCTATTAGGGGTGAACTGTATTGACCAATTTGATATCATCGGATGAGATTAGGCGCCTTCAGAAGCGAATGAGCAGGCTCATGCAAGACCTTGGTCTTACAGACCTTGAGTCCAAGTACATGGACGAGATGCAGAAGATCCAACAGCGCATGAGCGAGATCATGGCCGAGTCTGATATAGGCGAAAGTGATGTCATGGTTCCCCTGGCCGATGTAAAGGAGACGGACGACTCCATTGTAGTCAGCATGGACCTTCCTGGAGTGGACAAAAAAGATGTGGAAATATCAGTCACCGACGACGAGCTGCGGGTCAGTGCAAAGCGCCAGGCAGAGACAGAGACTGAGGAGAAGGGTTACCACAAGCGCGAACGCAGCTGTGCCAGGTTCGAGCGCACCGTCAAGGTGCCCGTGGCAGTAAAAAGCGAAGAGGCCAAGGCTAGGCTGGTCGATGGTGTGCTGGAGGTTACCCTTCCTAAAGAGCTGGTCACCTCCAGGAAACGCATAACAATAGATTGATCACTCTTGCTGGAGGAGGAGATGGTGCAACTTATCCCTCTTGGTTTCCAGATAACGCCTGTTCACGTTATTGGGAGCGATCTCCAGGGGCACCCTCTCCTTTATTTTCAAGCCATACCCCTCTAGGCCGATTATCTTTCGTGGGTTGTTGGTGAGCAACCTCATCTCCTTCACGCCTAAATCCACAAGGATCTGGGCTCCCACTCCGTAGTCCCGGAGGTCAGCCGGGTAACCCAGCTTTCGGTTGGCCTCCACTGTATCGCTGCCCTGGTCTTGGAGCATGTAGGCCCGGAGCTTGTTGGCGAGGCCAATACCCCTGCCCTCCTGGTGCATGTACAGCAGAACGCCATTCCCGTTCTCGCTGATTAGCTGCATGGCCCGACCAAGCTGCTCTCCGCAGTCGCAGCGCTTGGACCGAAAAACATCTCCGGTAAGACATTCTGAATGAACTCTCACCAGGGCGTTCTCGGCCGTTGGATCGCCTGCAACCAGAGCAACGTGGCACTGGCCGTCTATTATGGACTCATAGCCAATGGCCCTGAAGTCCCCGTACTCAGTGGGCATGCTGACCTCCGCCACCTTTTGGATCAGCTTCTCTCTCTTCATCCTGTACCTGATCAGGCTCTCGATAGTGACCATCTTTATGCCGTGTTCAGCAGCGAACTTCTCCAGTTGGGGAAGCCTGGCCATTGTGCCATCGTCTGCCATTATCTCGCATATCGCCCCGGCGGGATACAGCCCGGCTAACCTCGCAAAGTCTATGCACGCCTCGGTGTGGCCAGCTCTTCTGAGCACTCCACCGTCCTTGGCCCTCAGGGGAAAGAGATGGCCTGGAGTGACCAGATCGTTCCTGGTAGTGGCCGGGTCTATAAGCGTTCGAATGGTGGTGGCCCGATCGAAGGCAGAGATGCCGGTGGTAGTGTTGTGCTTTGCGTCCACCGATACTGTGAAGGCAGTTCCCATGGCCTCTGTATTGTGAGCGGTCATGAGAGAAAGATCGATCTCAGCCAGCCGCTCGGCCGTCATGGGCATGCATACGAGGCCGCGGGCATAAGTGGCCATGAAGTTGATGGCCTCCGGAGTTGCCTTCTCCGCAGCTATAATCAGGTCGCCTTCGTTCTCTCTGGCTTCGTCGTCCAGCACGATTATGAAGTTGCCTTTCCTCAATTCTTCAATGGCCTCTTCGACGCTGCAAAATAGCATGTTAGATCGACCGGCCTGTAAGATACTTAAATTTATGGTCAGGACCTCATGACCAGCGTCCTGCGATGGCTGCGCCACATTTGGGGCAGTGTCCTTCGACAACAGAGTTCTTCATCACTCGATAAGAAGACCGCTCAACTAGCGTCTTACTGCACGCGGGGCATTTGGTGTCTTCATTCTCCCCGGGGATGTTGCCTGCGTAGACGTACTTTAGTCCCGCTTCGTGTCCTATCTTTACCCCTCTCCTAAGAGCCTCGACGCCTGTTGATGGAGCGTCCCTCAGCTTGTACATGGGGTAAAAGCCGGAGACATGCCAGGGCAGATCTTTGCTTACCCCCGCGAGGAACTCTGCGATTCCTCGAAGCTGCTCCTCAGAATCATTGTACCCTGGAATGATCAAGGTAGTGACCTCTACCCAGACGCCGGCGTCCCACATCAGCTCGATGTTGTGCTTGACAGGTTCCAGCCTGGCTCCGCAGACCTTTTTGTAGAATTCGTCATCATCTTTCAGGTCTATGTTGTTGGCATCTAGAATAGGCATGATCTTCTTGGCGGCCTCCTCGCCGGTGTACCCGTTGCTCACGAAGACATTCTTCAGGCCGTTCTCTTTGGCGAGCACCGCTACATCGTAGGCGTACTCGAAGAACATAGTGGGCTCTGTGTAGGTGTAGGCGATGGATTGGCATCCGTACTCCTTGGCTTGTGTCACGACCTCCTCAGGAGGGACATACAGGCCTGTTATTTTGCTGGTCTCTTTGGGAGTCTGGGAGATATCGGCATTCTGACAGTGGAGACACCTAAAGTTGCAGCCCATGGTGGCTATCGAATAGGCCAGGCTTCCTGGCAGGAAATGGTAAAATGGCTTCTTCTCTATAGGATCCACGTTGGCGGCTATTAGGTTGCCGTACACCAGGGTCATCAGGGTTCCGTCCTGGTTCTCTCGCACTCCGCATAATCCTCGTTTGCCTGGCTTTACTCTGCACTCCTGGTGACACAGGACACACTGTGCATCGCCATCCACCTTGTGCCAGAACTGTGCCTCTCGCGTGCTATCTTTGGCCATTGTTAATCACCACGGGGATAATTGTTACTTCCCTAAAATTAATGATAGTATTATTGCTTATTATAGATTTGTTCCCCTGGACCGAAGATCCAGAAAACCATTCGGTTGACTCGGCCATGAAGGCATCCACGCAAAATCTCTCAATAGGACCTCGAAAGAAGATGATACCGGTTTAATGGTGGTTTGGAATCAAAACTTAAAAACCTGCTAAAAGATCCAAAAAAGAAAGAGGGTTCTGGAGAGTTTTTGTCTCTCCAGGGTTTTATCTATCTACTGCTTCCTACCGAGTACCAGGTAGGCAACTGCCATGAGGCCAGTTATAGCGAAGATGCCCTCGAATCCGGGGGTCTTGGCTGCTGGCGCTGTTGCGTTTGCTGGCTTCGTTGCGTTTGCTGGCTTTCCGGCTGCGGGTGCTGTTGCGTTTGCTGGCTTGCTGACAGCCTCAGGCGCGGGCGTGGCTGGAGCAGTGACGTTCTTGGTGACGTTGGCTGCTGGAGCTGCGGCCGGGGCGGCTGCTGGTGCTGCGGCTGGAGCTGTTGCATTGGCGGCTGCGATGGTTGCGGCCTTGTATATGTAGTACCTGAGTGGCGCAGCGTCTGTGCCATCTTGGTCGGCGGTCTTGATGTGGACATCCTGCATCAGGACAACGTCCTTGTTCTTGCTAAGGGTAATCTGGTTGTCCTTGTTGTCCATGGTGACGACCATATTGGTAGCGTCAACGTTCCTGATGGACATCTTGTCGTACTGCAGATCAGTCTTTAGTGCTGTTGCCGTATCGGCTATCTGGAACTCTCCGTCGACTGTGGCGATGTTGGTGTCAGCGCCGCGGAAAGCGTTCTTGAAGTGAACGGCTATCTGGATGATGTCAGTTGTGTCTCCGAGAGACGCCTTGTAGTAGTAGGTCTGGTCCTTCATCATGGAGTTGGTGATGGACGGCTGAACGACCTTGTCGTCGACGACCTGTCCGTTCTTGGTCAGCTCTATGTAAGCCTTGTTGCCATCAACATCTATGGACTTGATTGCCAACTGGTAGCCGTTTTGCAACACGAGTGGGTTGGCGGATGTGATTGTCTGCTCCTTGTTGTCATCAACCAGAACCTGGCTGATCTGCTCGTTTGTCATTAGATTCCTGTTCTTGGATGCATCGTACAGGTAGGCCACAGACTCGTTGACTGCGGCAACGTCCTTGGTCACTGTATTATCGTATGCAGCGAAGTACTTGTTGGCGAGGAATCCAATAACATCGTACTGGCCCCAAGCCTTGTACTTGAAGGCCTTGAGCTGAGCGTTGGTCTTGTAAACCACACCTCTGACGTTGTTGGCATCCGGTTGATCGCTGAGGGTAGCACCCGTTGGGGTAGCTTGGGTCGGTCTGAAGGTTAATGTTTCAGCACCGAGGTTCTTGTCAATATCATAGTAGAATCCAGAGAACGTGGAGTTATTCCAGGTAACCTCGTTCTGCATGACATTGGAGACTGTCCCGCGCAGCTGGTACGAGCCGGGGGCAGTGATTGCCTTGTATATGTAGTACCTTAGTGGCGCAGTTGCTGTGCCATCCTGGTCGGCGGTCTTGATGTGGACGTTCTGCATCAGGACAACATCCTTGTTCTTGCTAAGGGTAATCTGGTTGTCCTTGTTGTCCATGGTGACGGTCATGCCGGTAGCATCAACGTTCCTGATGGACATCTTGTCATACGTCTGCTCAGACTTGAGCGGGGTCACTGTATCAGATATCTGGAACTCTCCGTCGACTGTAGCGATGTTGGTGTCGGTTCCAGCGAAGGCGTTCTTGAAGTGAACAGCTACCTGGATGATGTCAGTGGTCTCGCCAAGAGTTGTCTTGTAGTAGTAAGTCTGGTCTCCCATTTTGGCGTTATCGATTGACGGCTGAACTACTGAGCTGTCAACAACCTGTCCGTTCTTGGACAGCTCGAGGTAGGCCTTGTTGCCCTTGACATCGACAGACTTGATGGCCAACTGGTAGCCCTCTTGGAGCTTGAGTGGGTTGGCCGAGGTGATGGTCTGCTCGGTGTTGTCATCGACTAGAACCTTGCTGATCTGCTCGTTTGTCATGAGGTTCCTGTTCTTGGATGCGTCGTAGAGGTAGGCTACTTTCGCCCCTGCGTTGGTTACGTCCGCAGTTACCGTATTATCGTATGCGGCGAAGTACTTGTCTGCGAGGAACCCAATAACGTCATACTGGCCCCAAGGCTTGAACTTGAAGGTCTTAAGTTGGGCTTTGGTCTCGTAAACCACGCCTCTGACGTTGTTGGCATCCGGCTGGTCGCTCAGCGTTGCACCCGTTGCGGTGGGAGCTGTTAACCTGAAGGTTAACGTTTCAGCGCCAAGGTTCTTGTCTATATCATAGTAAAATCCAGCGAAGCTGGAGTTGTCCCAGGTGAACTGGTTCACGCCCACGTTTGTAACCGTTCCCCTCACGTCAACTTCTTGCGCGGTTACAACCACCGCGGTTGCGAGGAAAACCATCATCGCTGTGAGCATAATTGTGGTCAATTTCTTCATCTTTTAACCTCCTATTTTCCCTTTCGGAATACGGTTTGCAACATACAGTCTGATATTCCTATAACTATTCCCCGAATAAGGTCCTCGACCGCCATGCCGCGCATAATGGCACCCCTCATCTTGGCACCGCTAGCCGTATTGGCGACTCTCAGACGTGTATATAGCTACATCACCCTCCTAATCCCATAAGGGATTATTGGGTAGTGATAGAGTATTTCCCTATTATATCTTTTTTGGTCCTTGATCCCAGTTTTGAACTCTATCTCTATGTGTTCAAAGGTAGCGCGTCGAAGAACGTCACGTGTACAAATATACCTTATCCTATGCCTCTTTTAATTCTATGCTCTCAAACAACTATTGACCAGCTTTGGCTGGGTATAAGCCTAAAAATCATAAATTATTTTTTAAAATGGATATATCAAGATAAATGAGGACTCCTAATAACCTCTGATTTTTGGCACGGCTTTATAAGCCATATATAAATCAAAGCGTTATTTAGCGGGTTTTTAGGACTCCTCAAATGATCAATGCAATACCTGTTGTGAAATGATGTTCACAAACTATGAATGAGGCAAAATCCCCGTTAAGGGGAACTATTTTCACGTAGGCGTACCATCAAAAACTCCATATGAAACCCACTGGCGTAGTTTACCATCCAATCTATCTCCAGCACGATACCGGCTCCCATCCGGAGAGAAAGGAGAGGCTCACCGCCATCCTGGATAAGATCCGTTCGGAAGAGCTCAAAGTGGAGTTCATAACTCCAAAGCAGGCCACAGTAGACCAGGTAGCTGCCGTCCACGGACGCAGATATATTGATCAGGTCAAGTCAATCTGTGAGCAGGGCGGAGGGCATCTCGACCTTGACACCATCCTCTCCAGGGCTTCCTACGATGCTGCCTTGATGGCCGCTGGCGGTACCATCGCGGCCGTGGATGCGGTGCTGGACGGATTCGAGTGCGCCTTTGCCCTTGTGCGGCCTCCCGGCCATCATGCCATGCCCAACCGCGGGATGGGGTTCTGCATCTTCAATAACGTGGCAATTGCCGCAAGGCATGCCCAAGCCCGGGGGCTAAAGAAGATCCTCATAGTTGACTGGGATGTGCATCATGGCAACGGCACTAATGCCATATTCTACTCCGATAAATCGGTGATGTACTTCTCCACCCACCAGTTTCCCCACTATCCCGGCACAGGCCGCATGACCGATGTAGGAACTGAAGGTGCAGAGGGCACCAAGGTCAACGTCCCCCTTCCATCGGGAACAGGTGACGAGGGATTTCTCATGGTGTTCAGAGAGATCCTGAAGCCTGTTGCCCTGGAGTTCGAGCCAGAGATTGTCCTGGTATCAGCCGGCCAAGATCCTCACAGAGCAGACCCCCTGGGCGGCATGAAACTAACCTCGGCCGGCTTTGGAGCTATGGCTGGAGTTGTTAAAGAGATAGCAGATATCTGCTGCCGGGGTAGATTAGCTGCTACCCTGGAAGGTGGCTACAATCTAGAGGCTCAGGCTGAGGCGGTTGTAGCCGAGATTAAGGCCTTCCAGGGAATGGTGCCCGATATAAAGGGAGTTGACCCAAGTATTGCCGAGAGGATAGAAGAGGTGAAGGAAGTGCAGAGCACCTACTGGAGCTGCTTCAAGTAGGCCATTCAGATGATCAGCACATCCTGAATCTGGCAGCTAGATATCCTGCCATAAAAGTCCTGAACCCCTGGTCCCTCACTTGGACCAGCCCGGGACCCACATATATATTGTGCCCTTTCTGGACCTGCATGGTCAGGTGTTTTCCTAATGATAGAGTGCCAACTTCTTTTTCCAGCAAGTCTGCTGCTTTGGTATATTTCCTCTGTACCTCTACAATTGCCCTTCCGTCCTCGATGTAAGGCCCTGATGACAGCAGGGGGTGCGACGACAGAAACCTGGATAAGTGCTCCGTTTCCCAAACGGGCGGACCCTGGCGTCTTATGATCCGAGGCAACTCCCAAACATCCAACTCGAACAGCATCCTGGCGCGGTTGACACCATCTACAGGATGGCAGTCCACGTTGCTGCGGAACACCGAGAAGCCGTTTCTCTTGAACATAGCTCGGATGGACTCCTCTGCCTTTCTGAGCTGAGGAAAGATTATGTCCTCCACAACTGGCGGAGCTTCAAAGTCCAGCAGCAGGATTGCGCTTCCCCTTTTTTGTATGTGTTTCATTAGGTTTTGGTCCGAAATCGGCTTCTGGTCTGGGGGAAAGAAGTACGCTATATCAGGCTCTTTCAGGTAACAACGGGCAGCGGCGGTGAACTGGAGCATCCTGTCCAGGGTCAGGGCGGCGGCCACATTTCTATTTGGGTCCACGGGGTCTACTACAACAAGAGGGTCCTGATGGGAGGTTGTGGCGTGGGCCTCCAGATCTATAGTCTCTCCGGGTCGCCAGGAGGATGCGCTCTCTAGAACGGCCGGAAAAGAGCCGTACCGCAGGACAAGCAGCTCAGAGAGATAACCGGAAAAGCCACCAACTTTTAATTCCGATCCGTACACCTCTACTCCCTTCATGAACTGCTTCAGCAGCAAAACCTCGTCCTCTAGTCCCTTTACCCTTTCGGAGACGTATTTAGTGTGGAAGGGTGTCCTGTCCACGGCTGACTTGATATGGGACGCGTCCCTTAGGTGATAGCAGGGCACTAGATCCACATCGAAGCCGTTTATTACGGCATGGACGTAGGCATGTTCTGCGTACTTCTCCTCGTGTACAGGGGCTACTGATCTTGCTAGCTCAAGAGCGTCGGCTAGGTCGGCATCTTCAGGAACGGCCAAGAATATGTCCAGGTCATGGTCTCCGGCAAGCCATGTGGATCGGGATGCGGATCCGACCAGCAATGGCTGGCAGGCAATACCTCTGGATATGGCCAACTCTTCGATCTTCGACAGAATTTCGTCTGCCGTCTTCCTCAGCTCGGCTCTATCCTCCGGAGTGGGTCTGACCCTGCCCAGCACTTCATCCAGAATGTTGCAGAAGGAATTTGGCAAGGTCTTCGTAGATGGGACCCTCCCTAGTCAGAGTGCTCTTCTTCAAGAAAAAACGGTCTACAGAGAAGCTTCCCAAATCGACTTTGGATAACTTCTCTATCCTGGTCGCGATCTGACCAGACAACTCCTGGGACGGACTTCCTACCCTCCCCAGGGTGACATGAGGACTGAACTTTCGTCTCTCCCGTTCGAACCCTAAGTCGTTCAGGGAATCCTCTATCTGGCGAAAAAGATCTGAGAAGTCACCTTCCAAGCCCAGCCAGACCACTCTGATTGATCTCCCGGGAAAGGCTCCCATTCCGCGGACCACGACGTTGAAGGGATCGACCCGAACCAAGCGAAGCGTCTCACAGATCTTCTCTATCTTCTGCAATGGTACATCCCCCAGGAACTTCAGTGTTATGTGACAGAGATCGGGCTTGACCAATCGCAGTCCGGGCATCCGTAGCCCTTCCTCAATACGTCCGATCTCATCGCGCATGCTCTCCGGCAGCTCGACGGCCACGAAACACCTCAATCCATTCATCTGAGCACTCCGCCCTTGCTGGCCGAGGTTACGGAGTTCATGTACCTGGCGAGGACTCCTCCGGTGAACTTTGGCCTTGGTTGCTTCCAGGATTTCCGCCTCTCTTTGAGCTCCGCCGAGTCCACTAGAAGATCGACCTTCCGTCCTGGAATATCTATCCTGATTTTATCTCCTGTTCGGACCAGGGCAATCGGCCCACCTACCGCCGCTTCAGGCGAGACATGGCCGATACACGGGCCGCGCGTTCCGCCACTGAATCGTCCGTCTGTGATTAGGGCCACAGACTCGCTCAGTCCTGCACCGGCTATGGCCGACGTCGGCGCGAGAGTCTCCCTCATGCCGGGACCGCCTTTTGGACCTTCGTACCTGATTATCACCACATCACCGGCCTTCACCTCACCGTTGACGATCCCTTTCATGGACTCCTCTTCTGAGTCGTAGATAACAGCAGGACCGGTGTGTCTTAGCATTGACGTCGAAACCGCGGTCTGCTTTACCACGGCTCCCTCTGGTGCCAGGCTTCCCCATAGGATGGCTATTCCGCCCTCTTGGTGCACCGGCGAATCGAGAGTGGCGATGACCTTGGCATTAGTCTCTGGGTTGATTGGGTGGAACTCAGCAATCTCCTGGCCTAGAGTACGGCCAGTCACCGTCATCGCGTCCAGGTTCAACTTTGACTTCAGTCTGCTTAGGATCGCGGGTATACCTCCCGCCCTGTCCAGATCTATCATGTGATGGGGGCCGCCTGGCCGGAGGTTGACAAGGTGAGGCGTCTCCCTGCTCATCTTGTCGAACATCTCGAGATCGAGGTTCAGTCCAAACTCGGAGGCTATGGCCGGCATGTGGAGCACGGTATTCGTAGAGCCTCCAATGGCCATGTCGACGCGTATTGCGTTCTCTATTGCCTTGTCGGTTACAATCTGCCGGGCGGTTAGACCAGATTCTATCATCTCCATGACCTTGGAACCGGATCTCTTGGCTATCCTTATCTTTCGCGAATCCACGGCGTGAGTCGTTGCGCATCCGGGAAGGCTCAGGCCCAGGGCTTCGGTCAGACAGGCCATGGTATTCGCGGTGAAGAGACCAGCGCAGGAGCCAGCACCTGGGCAGGACATCTCCTCAAGGACGGCCAGGGCTTCGCCTCCCGACTGCCAGCCCTCGAAGACGTTGATTAGATCCAGGTCCCTGTCGCACGCGTAACCGGGCAGCATGGGCCCTCCGGTAACAACAACTGTCGGAATATCGAGCCTTCCAGCGGCCATGAGGTGCCCAGGGGCTATCTTGTCGCAGGATGGGATCATGACCATGCCGTCGAGCTGGTGGGCCTGGACCATGATCTCTATAGAATCCTCAATCAGCTCTCGGCTGGGCAACGAGTACCTCATGCCGGCGTGGCCCATGGCTATTCCGTCGCATACCCCTATGGTCTGGAACTCGAAGGGCACTCCGCCCGCTGATCTTATGCCGGCTTTGACCGCTTGTCCGATCCTGTCAAGGTGGATGTGGCCAGGTATGAACTCGTTCCAGGAGTTCACGACTCCCACGAAGGGGCGCTTTATCTCCTCATCCGTTAGGCCGGTGGCCTTGAAAAGAGCCCTGTGGGGCGCGCGCTCTACGCCCACTTTGGTAATGTCGCTTCTCATCAAACAACCTCTGTAGAGCCAGTGCATTTTTTATTTAAGTATTTGATGATCATTTCGCTACTTTCTAAATTTTGGAAGAAGAAGAAAAAGTTGATCTAAATCAAATCAATTTGTTTCTCGATTAAGCCGGGCTGTCCGATGTGTTAAATACCCCTAGATCATTGCCGCCTGAGGTGATCAGATGGAGCCTTATCATATATTCCTTGTAATTCTTGCGCTGTTCATATCGATGCTTATAGGCATCAGCCTTCTTACATCGCGTAGGCAGAGATCGGTCACTGATTTTTGGCTTGCTGGTAGGGAGTTAGGTGCTGGAATCATAGGCTTGTCCACGGCAGCCTCTTGGATCAACGCGAGCGCATTGCTGCTGGCTACCGGCTTATTTCTTCTCATCGGAGTAGGCTCAATATGGGTTTGGGTCTTTCCCAACATTGCTGCGCTGCTGATAATTGCGGCCATCTCAGGAAGAATCAAGAAAATCCCTGCGCTGACTCAGCCCGAGCTCATGGAGATCAGGTACGACCCCATGATAAGAGCGCCAGTCGCAGTGGCCATCACAATCATGATGGTGCTCTTCTCGGTCACAGACTTCATAGGGTTCAAACTGGTCCTGGGCACTTTCTTTGGGATCAAGCCGCTCTATGCTATCCTGATAATGGCTGTTTCGGTGGCAGTTTACGTAAGCGTTGGAGGCTTTCGCGCTGTGGTCTGGGCCGACTTGCCTAAGTACGCACTGTTAGCGGGCCTGGCGGTGTCAGTCGCCGTAATGGCTCTGCTGCTGCCCGTGCGGGAAGGCCTATCAATCACAGCTACAGCGATTGCTAGAGGACCGGATTGGTGGAACCCCTTTGTCATGGGCGGGATCATGGGTGCGTTGGTGTTTCAAATGGCCCTTTTGCCTGGCTGGGTTGCGGAGCAGGACCCTTGGCAGAAGATCTGGGCGGCTCGCGACGAAAAATCAGCCAGGCGAGGCCTGATCTTGGGTGCCGGACTAATGGCACTGATTTATTTGTGCTGCTTCTTGACGGCCCTAGGGCTAAGCGCTCTGTATCCGATGCCAACTAGCGAGGTGGCGGCTGAGATGCTCTACCCGAAGTTCATCAGCGATAACGTCTCACCGTTGCTCTTGGCCCTGCTCACCGTTGGGTTCCTCGCTGCGTGCATGTCCTGCACATCAACGTTTGCCACGTCGGGAGCTTCTTGCATCTCCAGGGACCTGATACAGAGGCACATCAAGCCCGGGGCCACAATGAAAGAGATGTTGACCATAAACAGGGCCCTGATAGTGGTCATGATTGCATTATCCGCATCTATAGCACTGAACCTGGACAGCATTATGGAGGCAGTGATAATTGCCACGGTCATAGGCACTACATCATACTTCTTCCCAATAATCGGCGGGCTCTACTGGAGGCGCGCCACCAAGTGGGGGGCACTTGCGGCCTTGATCGTCGGAGGCGGCACTCAGATCGCCCTCATCCTCTACGAGATATTCTGGCTCCACCAATCACTGGACACAGTCTCGCCTTTTCTCACTGAGCACGGTGTCCTGGTAGGTCTGACACTGAGTGTCATTTTCTTCGTAGGAGTATCATTAGCCACACCACCGACTGAGCCGATAAGGCTGGCACCTTTCTTCCCCGAGGTTGAGGACAGGTTATTCACAGGCCAGAGCCTCCACGTGAATAAGAACAGTGCCCTTTATCGCGATGTCATGGCAAAAATAGATCAGAGTATCTCCGGAGATAGGGCTCACCTGAACCTCTCGATTGATCTCCAACCGATAAGGACTGACGGAGCTCAAATTTCCGGCGAGCTAGACTGGGACAATTATGTTGAGCGACTAAAATCGGTGCACGTCAGATGGTACACGCCTACGGGTAGACATATCGTTTACAGGTTTTCACAGGCAGACATGCTGGCTTGCGTCAAGATGGTTCGAGGAGATCTTCACCAGATCTGGCTTTCTGCAGAACCAAAAGTCGCACAGATCGACCGGCTGAAGGATGAACTTTTCATATCCTACGAGGAGATAGAGGCCGCCCTGATCGAGTTTGGGCTTAGCGCGTCTCCATCAAGATCATGAAGGCGGAGGTCGCAGTGGTGGGAGCCGGACCGGCTGGCTCTACAGCAGCCGAGACTGCGGCTACCGCAGGCGTTGAGGTAGTCCTGATCGATAGAAAGGCGGAGATTGGCACGCCAGTCCAGTGTGGCGGATTTCTTCCCGAGGCTCACGAGCTGAGGGGGCTGATGCCGTGTGCCAGGCTTCCTCGAACGCTTGAGGAGTTGCCGGAACGATGCATCCTTCATAGGACCAGGCTGCAAAGGTTGTACGCCCCTTCTGGGGCCTGGAAGGAGTTCGCAGTCGATGGCCGAGTTGTTGACCGCAGATCCTTCGATAGGCACCTTGCCCTGCGGGCGGCTCGGGCGGGGGCAAGGGTTCTTCCCGCCACCAGGGCGCTTTTTTTACAGCCGAACCTCGTCCTGTCCGGCCGATTCCGAGGATCGATAACACCCGATGTGGTTATTGGTGCCGACGGCCCCCACTCAAGCATCGCCAGGTCGATAGGCTTCCAACAGAGGGATCAAGGAATCTGCATGGAGTACGAGATGGCGGATGTAGAGATCGATCCCGATGCTGCTGAGATGTACTTTGGGTTGCGGTACGCGCCCGGTGGCTACGCCTGGATTATTCCGATGGGATCAGACACAGCCAACGTTGGTGTGGGCGTCAGGTCATCGTACCTCGGAGGGGCCAAGCTACCGGATGTGCTAGAAAATTTCGTAAAAAAACATCCCGTGGCAGGACCTAAGCTGGAATGTGGAGAGACCCTTGCTGTCATGCGTGGAAGTGTTCCTGCTGGCGGGATGCCTGATTCGATCCAGATAGGCAATGTGCTTTTAGCTGGAGACGCTGCGGGCCAGGTTATGGCCACTAGCGGCGGTGGGATTCCCTTTGCAATGGTGGCAGGAAAGATCGCCGGCGAGGTTGCAGCCGGGTTTATAAAAGGCCAGACAACTCTTGATAGTTACAGGCTGCGCGTCAACAGTGAATTTGGCAGGGAGCTTGAGCGATCAGTGCAGATAAGACGAATGGTTGATGCAGTCATGCGCAGCGACAGGTTGCTGGACGCTCTCTTTGGTGCTCTAGACTCAGATCAGATGAAATCCATAATGCGCGGCCAAATCCCCTCGGCCTTTAGCGCATTGCACGACCTTTTAGGTAAGATCCGAAGCTGAAATTGAGTCGTTGGGTCGCCCTGGGAATTATGAGCAAGTCAGAGGCGGCAAAAATAGGGGCACGACTCTGATCAGCATCGTCTAATCAAGCTGTCTTCTCTTCCTTGGTCGCGACACCCAGAAGCTCTTCTACTGGCTTGGAACCTGGCTCCACAATCTTGACGTTGATCTGCCCAACATCAGCGGAAATGTCTCTTCCGTGGATGCTCTTGCGCCTCTTTTTGCCCTCTGTCGTGGCATGATAACCTATCCCACTCGCTATCAATAGTCTTCGGCGTTTGCTTCCAGGAAGATCTCTTCGCATGGGGAAACCCTCGCGATCGCTTCCACCGGTAACCACTACCGAGTACCCGGGCAACCCCAGGACCCCACCCTCTATCTTATCGCCGATGCGGTGTCCTAGGAACCTGTTTGCTCCTGGGTCCTTAAGCTCGACCTGGTACGCTTTGCCGTTCTTCGGATCCGAAATTACTACTCTAAAATCCATTTTTTACTCCTCACATGTGAACGTGACTCTTCACTTCAGGTCATAGGCCTATAAAATCCTTGTCTAGGATTTGGGCCTTCTCTCCCATCTTGTAGCAATCACGGAGGCGATATCAATGGCTTGATCCTGATGTACTATCCCACCCTAGTAGGCGTGTAATATCCGGTGATGATTCAATACTCCAGAGTCTAACCAAGCAGAAGTGGGCTTCAAGCCTCCTAGGTTCATTGTCTTCAATTTCATGCTATCGTGGAAAGACCATATATATGCCATGTTATATGTCATGGGATAGCATATCTTTGGTGTAAATAAGATAGATAGTAGAAGTCCCGTGGGGTAGTGGTCAATCCTGAAGGCCTTTGGAGCCTGCGACGGTGGTTCGAATCCGCCCGGGACTACCATCTTATACCTATGGCAAAGCATACATATATATCAGATAACAGAAACCCGCTTGCTGAAACTTGTTGGCCATTGGCTCTTAACGGAACTTTGGCCCTTGTGGCAGCAGATTGTCCTTTCTAGGAAACAGGTGCTCCGGTAGTGTAGTCCGGCCAATCATTCCGGCCTTTCGAGCCGAAGACTCGGGTTCAAATCCCGGCCGGAGCATAATAATATCAAGTAAGCAAAAGCGATAGGCTGATAAAATTATAGGTTATGAGTATTAAATAGAATGGGCAATCCTAAAAGCAAGCATATAGAAGGTTCACTCATGAAATCAATGCATATCCTGGTTTTCTATCGTTTTCATTTCACGGTGAAGACAAAGACGTTGTGGACTTCTTTGCTAGCATCTGCGGTGGCGTTGATATAAGCTGGGTCAATGTTGATAGGCATACGCCAACACCGCCAGAAAAGCTCGCGAACTGATTGGTGACTCTGATGCACTTGTGGCAATTGCCACACATTGTGGAGAAGTGAAAGGCGGTGTTTTTACGATACCGAAGGCAGTGGAGCAAGAGATATCAATGGCTTCGGATGCAATAAGCCAATTCTTCTTTTCATAGAGAACGGGGTAGAAGCGTTGTCCGGCTTCCCCGGCAACTATTGCACCGATTGTAGGTTCGAATCGTGAATTGCTTTTTCGCTAGAGTCCTGCAACTTGCTATTGCGTCGATTCATGGTATGAAAATGGAAGTCGTCCAACTGCATGAATTACAGCTGGTACAAATGGCACCTTCGAATGTTATCGCGGAGTCTTGGAGAAGCCTCTTCGATTGACCATTCTGGTTCATTCACATGGAAGTATTACAACGCGAAAATTGAAATTCACAGGACTATTTAAAGAACCCGATTAGATGCGCGATAACGCCAATGTGTCAACCAAATTGAAGGCAGAGCCTAACGCTTTTACATGGTCATACAAAATTGAATACGAAACTAAGCCATTCAAGCATCACGTCTACTGAGGAGAAACATACTCACGATTCATTTCAGGTCTCCTTTGACGTTGACCCAAAACCAAAGGCAAACGACATCATCCAATACACCATGGTCTTTGAGTCCCCCGTATTTGAACCCTGTATACCTTGAGGACATTCAAGAGGTACGCCCACCTATATAATCAACGGCAACGAGTACCTCTGTTTCGAAGGCTACGTCCCGGTCATCCGGACGCAGAACATGAAACTCCAGTTCGGTTCCCTGTCTCACTTGGGCTGAAGCCTGAGGACTTGAGCCATTCGCTGCAAGCTACTACACAAACACATTCGAATACCTCGTTGAAAGCGAAGTGAAAAGGATGACCATAATAAAAGACAGCTTTGGAGGGAACATATTTATCGAGATTTCCACTGAGAGTCCGTTGCATCAGCATGATTATGGTGTCGCTTGTAACCCTCCCAGGAAACCAGTGCATCTGGGGCGTGATCACTCCAGTCCTTGAATTTCAGTCATGCAGTCGCCTGTTATTAGCAAGAAAAGGTTTGCGACACCACGAACATCCTTCAGCTCCGAGTCATCCGCAATCACTTCGCGCGCGAAGCACTTTTACCCCGCACTAATTAATATAACCTCAAAATGTTCCGTTTGACAGCGAACGAATAGCCCACTCGGAGTTCTTAGTAAGACCCGCTTCAAGGTCACACCCGGAGAGGGAACAACAAAAGACAGATCCAAGAGATACTTTGGGTTATAAGTCCGTGAAAAACTGATAGATTCAAAGTCTCATCCCAATTCTAGCTAACTCGAGTCAAGTTATGTTTGGGCAATATCTATTTACATATCTGGTATTAGGAGGCAATTTGCGGCCATGGGGCAGCCGGCGAGTTTCAAGAAAATTACTAACATATCAATGGCATGTATTATAGGAGTCCACGTGACAGTCCTGCAGGAGATCTATGCAATGATGTATAGTATAAAATTGCAGCTGATTATTACGCATCAAAATCGTATTTGGATTACGTGCTTCTTAAGTTTGCGTGCTTCTTAGGTTTGATTTCTCTTCGTGTTTTGAAATCGTCACAGCAGATCAAAGCGATTTTTATTTCAAAATTGCTGAGTGAATCCCGTCTATCGCTGCTTTTGATTAATTTACATTTTGCGATTTGATCTGAAATGATTTTAGAATACGTTAATGAGATCTCCAAATGAAACTAATCCCGCATATTGATATATTTGTGGCTATAATCTCTCATAATATTTGATTTAGAAAGAAATAATTCGCTTATTGTACATTATATTGGCAATGAAATTGCACCATTTCAGCTCGATACGTTTATATGCTATTAAACCTCTGAAGGTTCAGTGCCTGAGCAAAATGCTCAAATATTAGCCGTGAATCATGTGTTCAGGTACACTACACCGCTTAGGGTGGCTTAATTGCCTCCGCTGTTGCATGAAGGCATAGCTGATTAAGGCAATTGCAGCATCACCATCTCTTCGGTGATGCACCGCCGGGTTCAAATCCGGAGGACTATCCTGGTGGAGTGGTGGCATGAGGATCACGAGTGCCGTCTCATGATGGCTTGATCCTAACATGAGGGTATAGATTAAGGAGGTGGGAACGAAATGAGAAAAGAACTAGTTGTTTTGGCAATTATTGCGATAGCCCTTGTAGGCATGGCCGGTGCAGCCAACTACATGTACGAGAAGGCATCAGTGAAGGGCGTCGGATACAAGAACGTAGAGATGATCGTTTCGACCCAGGAAGGCTTTGCTGGAGCCAAGCTGGTGGAGAAAGAGTCCGGATCCGGTAACGTAATTACCGAGAGGACTGAGCTCGAGGCTGAGAGGCAGATCGGTGTACCCGGCAACTGCATATATCCGACAGGCTCATGCCCCAGGGATTATATCAACTTCACAAAGGAAGCTGAGTTTGAGTACATGCCCGTGAGCTATCAGACCGGAACATACGATCAGAAGTGGATCGAGAAGTTGTGTGTTCAGAACTACGCTATCGGAGCTGTCCTGACTGAGATGTACACCCACGCAGAGCACCTGCAGAAGAACACCGAGGTTAAGACCAGGCTGTACAACAACAACTGCGTAAGCAACTGTTGCACAGGAGTCCTCGAGGCTAACCTCAACTCTAACGTGATCGGCGTTGCTCATATCGGTTGGATCTCCAGGGATCCAGGCGTAAACGTCAAGGGACGCCACAACGAGTGGGGCAGGAGCGTTGAGGACCTGACTGGTGTCTTCTCTATCGAGAAGTTCATCCAGCTTTGGGGCAACAGCACCTGCGGTGCCATCAGCGTTGATTGGCTGCCGTGCGTCTAAACTGAGTTAATTGGAATCATCCAAAATGGGGCTCCAGGTTCTAAGAGATCTGGAGCAGCCTTTACCTTTTATGAGTTCCTTTTTGCCGTTTAACTGAATGTAAATCGGTTAGTTCTTCTAATCATCTTTAGGAAAGCTGTAAATCATTAATTATTGTCAATATCATAAATATATTTACTCCTTACTTATTTCTCTTTGAATATGCAAAAAGATAGTGAACTCCCAAAAAGCTTATAAACTGTGAGATTATATAACTATAAGAGATATGAGTTCAATTGGTCGCATTGCCTTCCCAGCGGCATATTCGATAGATTTATATGCCATTAATCTTAAGAAGAAGAATGTGCCTGAGAGACCTACTCAAGTTTCAAGGACCAACCATCATGTCAGGCACCTCATATCGGCGAGGGTTGTATTGAGGGCATCATGCTGCAATCCAGATGCGGAGCCAATTAAAAAAGTTTCATCTTATCTGATGGAACAGCCTAAGATCATCGATCTGGTCGTGGGCTATCCGGCTGCCGAGGTGATGTAATAATGGATCATACATTTGCTGTCTCAGAACAGCTTTCGATCCTAACATGAGGGTATAGATTAAGGAGGAAGGGAACGAAATGAGAAAGGAACTAGTTGTTTTGGTAATTATTGCGATAGCCCTTGTAGGCATGGCCGGTGCAGCCAACTACATGTACGAGAAGGCATCAGTGAAGGGCGTCGGATACAAGAACGTAGAGATGATCGTTTCGACCCAGGAAGGCTTTGCTGGAGCCAAGCTGGTGGAGAAAGAGTCCGGATCCGGTAACGTAATTACCGAGAGGACTGAGCTCGAGGCTGAGAGGCAGATCGGTGTACCCGGCAACTGCATATATCCGACAGGCTCATGCCCCAGGGATTATATCAACTTCACAAAGGAAGCTGAGTTTGAGTACATGCCCGTGAGCTATCAGACCGGAACATACGATCAGAAGTGGATCGAGAAGTTGTGTGTTCAGAACTACGCTATCGGAGCTGTCCTGACTGAGATGTACACCCACGCAGAGCACCTGCAGAAGAACACCGAGGTTAAGACCAGGCTGTACAACAACAACTGCGTAAGCAACTGTTGCACAGGAGTCCTCGAGGCTAACCTCAACTCTAACGTGATCGGCGTTGCTCATATCGGTTGGATCTCCAGGGATCCAGGCGTAAACGTCAAGGGACGCCACAACGAGTGGGGCAGGAGCGTTGAGGACCTGACTGGTGTCTTCTCTATCGAGAAGTTCATCCAGCTTTGGGGCAACAGCACCTGCGGTGCCATCAGCGTTGATTGGCTGCCGTGCGTCTAGATTACATTAAAATTGAAGAAATGAGGCTCCGAATTTTAATGGAGCCTTAATCTCACCTTTTTGGTGAGAAGGGATTCATAATCACAATAAAATTAGGGGGTGAAAGTAGTATGAAGGGAGTAGTAGCGGCATTAGTAGCTGCATCACTTCTAGCCTGCGTAGGCTTTGTCACGGCCAATCCGCCATTGCCAGAGCCCCTGCAGTATGAACAGTTCTGTGACAACCAGAAGGTATCAGGAACCGGTGCTATAGATATTAGCACTTCGGTGATCGACAAAAAGATCGCTCTTGAGTACTACAACGTAATGGCAGGAGACGGCGATCTCGAGCTGGACCAGACCCATGCCTATTCACAAAAGGGCATTAATGAGGGGCCTCTGTTTAATGACTCGCACAACAGCAGCCTGAACCTGTACGAGAAAGAGAAGCTGACCTACAACGCCAAGAAGGCGCCACTCACCGGCGGGAAGTACTTGAACTCCAAAGCCTTCTACGGAGGCATTGGCGCCGATGTGCAGGAGATGTTCTCTGTAAACCAGATGGAGAAGACCCAAACTAGCTTCTTCTCATCGACGGCCAACTTGGATAACGGCAGTCCGAATACACAACACGCTATGAACGCGCAATTAAAGGCTGCGGGGTTGGCAGATCAAATGTGGGGTAATGACAAAAATGTATCACGCCTCATGACTAAAACAGACAAATATGGGCAGCCTCTAGTCGATCCGGCGCACATGATCGGCATTGATACAAAGAACAGCTTCAATGGAACATGGGGCGTAGACGCCAAGTGGCATCAGATATTCTACAAGGATATCAAGCTCCACGAGCAGTTCACAGGAACCTTCGAAGCAGAGAAGATGATCAAGTTCCACGAGAACCCAGTTCCGGAGAACGAGCATAATCCTTGCCAAGACGTAGACTGCTAGATCACATCGGAAACGAAATATGCCAGGGCCCAAGCCCTGGTTTCCAAAATTTTTTAATTTCTTTGTGGGGGCATCAAGATGAAAAAATGGTTTATAATATTGATTTTCATTGCCTTTCAGGCGTCTGCTACTGTTGAGGATTTGGGAACCGGACAAAACAGTGGTATGAGCGGTGCTGGCAGCACGTGGCCGGGTTCCATCGGACCGCCTACAATGTCGCTACCTTCTGTATCCTGTCAGGGGATCCCAGGCGAGCTGAATGTAGAGGTGACACTGACCGGGCCGGTCTCAGAAGCAGACAGCGGTTACACCGCTCCAGGAAAGGTGAGGGATTACACTGTGTCTGTTAGGAACAACGGACCATCCGATGTGGATGCGACAATCAGCGTAGATCCTGAGACGTGCAACTTAGAGTGGTTCAGCTGGACCACAAAGACCATGAAGATCCCTGCCGGGGTATCTCGCTCAGAACCCCTTCAGGTCAAACCAGACATCAGCGCTTTAGCTGGTGACTACAGCTTCACAGTGGAGGCTTCGGGACAGTGCACTAACTCTCACAACTGCAAAGTACATTTCACTGTTCAAGGGTTTGATTACGCGTCCGAAACTTCAATAAGCGGAACAGGACAGTTCCAGATAAACAAGGACGTTAGCTCAATGGATTCCGGCATAAAGTCCAATAAAGACATAACTTTCAGCGGGAGCGTCGATGCACTGGTAAAAAACGAGTACCTCGTTGACAAGGCAAAAGGACGCAATTCCAACTTTGAGGAGCAGGACGCTGTAGATAACTACAACGCGCTCAAGCCCGGAGATGCGTTATTTGGAACTGAGGCCTTCAAGAGTTCAGCCGTATTTGGAGGTGTTGGCGCAAAGGTGCTGGAGAGCTATAACCTCCGGCAGATGGAGTTCAAGAAACAGGACTTCAACTTGTACCAAACAGGCTCTCTGAAGAAGATGGCAGAATTCAAAACCGCCGACAACTTCACAGGGTTTTATCTGCTGGATGCAAAGCAGGTAATACCGGGCCAAAAGAACCTCAAAGAGCACGAAGAGTATCTGGGGTCTTTCGAGATCAACCGAAGAATACTCTTCCAGGATAATCATCCTACCTTTGCCAGCCCATGCTTCGGCGGCTCATGTGATAACTTCAAGCCCCAGCCTGCACCAGTCAGCAATCCGTGCTCAAGCAGCTCATGCAACGACTTCGTGAAGCGTCTTGACGCCTTCTCAAAGTCGGCATGAGTCTATTTTTTTTGAAATTTGTTTGATTAACCTTTTCCAGTTCAACTGGCATAACAGACCAAAAAAACTACAATAAAACTACTTTTCATCTGTGATTCTTGCCTTTATTACTGCGGGACGAATTGCGCTGCCAAAACTTTGAAATAGCTGTTGGTTAAACTAGTTCTGGGTGCTAAGGGTATTCGGGAGAGAAGGCAGCCTGGAACTGCTTGCAGACCGGGCGCAGTTTTATCGCTCAGTTTAAGAAGCGTTCTGCGAACCGTTTGGGCTGAGGATTCAGTCCTCTGCAGTGTTATTTACAGGCTATTGGAGGTAAGTGTGGAATGAAGCGAAACTTAGTTGTTCTAGCGATGATCGCCATAGCCCTCATGGGCATGGCAAGTGCTGCCAACTACATGTACGAGAAATCATCGGTAAAGGGGGTTGGTTACAGGAATCTGGAGATGGTTATCTCAACACAGGATGGGTATAACGGAAACAAGCTGGTTGAGAAACAGTCCGGAAGCGGCAACATCATAACCTCCAGGATTGAACTCGAGGCTGAGAGGCAGATTGGAGTGGGTGGAAACTGCTTTGGCACCAATGACCCCAGGGATTACATCAACTTCACATCCGAACAAGAGCTGGAGTACATGCCAGTTAGCTACCAGACAGGCACCTACGATCAGAAGTGGATCGACAAGTTGTGCGTCCAGAACTACAAGATCGGTGCTGTCCTGACTGAGATGTACACTCACGCAGAGCACCTGCAGAAGAACACCGAGGTCAAGACCAGGTCGTACAATGACGAAGGCGCCCTGGCGGGAACTCCGTGCTGCACTGGAGTTCTGGAAGCCAACATCAACTCCAACGTGATCGGCGTTGCTCACATCGGTTGGATCTCCAGGGATCCAAACGTGAACGTCAAGGGACGCCACAACGAGTGGGGCAGGAGTGTTGAGGATTTGACTGGTGTCTTCTCCATCGAGAAGTTCATCCAGCTTTGGGGCAACAGCACCTGTGGTTCTATCAGCGTTGACTGGCTGCCATGCGTATAAACATTGACGAAAAGGAAGCCTCCAGATTTTTTCTGGAGCACTTCTTTTTTATAGCCGCAAACGCCTAAAACATTGGCATTTAATTCCTCTCGATTTTGCAATTTTGTAAAAGTCATGGTCTTTTAAGAACCGCTTTTAGTTGCTTTCAGATCGTTTTTTGAATCAGCAACTTCAGATGAAGAAATTATCAATTGAGAATTATTTCGTGAGTCAAAAGCGATTCAAGGATTGCCTGCCCGAAATAAGAGTACTCGTCCATCTCGGCTTGAACTAAATCTCGCTGACCAGTCAAGCGCTGCTCAAATTATAAAAATTTAAATACTTTTAGCAACTTAGTAAGTTAAGACTAATATCGTCAATTAAGGATTGGTGAGGTCTTTGAAGTTGAAATATTTAGCTATCTGGATCGCCGTGATCTTTTCGATATCCGGATCTTTTGCACAATCGATATCGACAACTGAAACCCCTTCGCAAGGAGGATTTGAAGCGGGCATCGTGCAAACAAATCCGACAAGCGAAACCCCCTCGCAGGGGTCTTTTAGGATTGGACTCAATCAAACAAATTCAGTCCCCCAAACCCCTTCGCAAGGGGGATTTGAAGCAGGCATCGTGCAAACAACTCCGACAAGCGAGACTCCATCACAGGGGGCATTTGCAGTTGGCGGAAATCAAACAACATCGACAGCTGGAACTACCTCGGAAGCGAGTTACACTGGTTCAACTGCTAAGAACAATGTGACTATATCAAAGGTAATCAAAGAGAGCAGCGCACTGCACGTAATAGTAGCGAACAACGGAACAGCACCAGCGAACCTTACAGCCTGGAAGCTTGCATTGAACGATGGAACTAGCACGTATCTGTTCCCCAATTTCATGCTTCAACCTATGGCTGCAGTAACCGTCCACACTCACATGAACGCAAACACACCCACGGATCTGTACGGCAGCAATTTCACGTGGAATGGAACCCGCGATGTCGAACTGATCGATAGTATGGGAGAGATGGTCAGCGAATACAGCTTACATACATAACCGATGAATGCTAGTGCCACCTAGCATTCTCGATTAATTTTTCTAGGTTAGTGACCGGGATTCTAGGGCCAGTCCAACTTTGGAATTCCGGATAAAACCTTCGAAAGAACTAGAATGTCATAATCGAAGGTTCCGTTATCACACTGACAACTGCTATACGGGTCTTGGTTCGTCCAGGTGTCCCCTGGTCCTACAGGTACTGCAAGGAAATTCGGCTGGAAGGCGAAATCTTTGATTACAACTGTGTTGTTAGTCTGCGCTATAACAGAACTGCTCAACAGACACGCGAAAGAACCTGGAGTGCCATAATCAAAAGGATTTACTTATTCTATACTTTCATCTCACTATCGCTTAGAACACGCTATAATGATAATAATAGGAGTCTATAGTGTTAACCCAAAATTTGAACCAAATTTGAACCTAATGATCGCTATGCATCGCTTGGTACAATTGCAGGGTACAATTACATGTTAAGTGTAATCGTTGGTTAAGCACTATAACTATAAATAATTTTCGCGGATGTGGGATTATCCCTAAGATCGAAGGCTTATCATTGCCTAAGGGCTGATTCCGCTAGTTCTCGGCAGCTCATTGGCACGCCAGTATCGTCATTCTTGGATAAGTCATCGTCAATCTGCCTTAATGCAAAAATAAGCGCCGATAAATCCATCCTTGTACTCTTTCCTCACTGCCTTAAGTCCAGCTCGCTCGATCATCCTCTCCATGATCCAGTCAATGGTGGAGTATTCGTTCTTCACATGAGCTGCAATGCGACCGGCGAACTCGTCGCCCATTATCTCCGACGCTCTCGATATGTAGCTCTCGATCGAGTCTTCATAATCTCTGATGTCGAAGTTGAAGACCACGTCCCGTAGACAGAGCTTGCCTCCATCCCTGAGCATGTCTGCCATGCGCATCAGAGCCACCTGCTTCCAGAAGTCCGGCAGGTGGTGCAGGGCAAGCTGGGTTACGACAGCGTCCACTGGGGTAGGATGCTGGTAGGTCAGAAAACCTCCCTGAAGGAACTCTATGTTGCTAACGCCCCTGGACCTTGCTTTCTTCTCTGCATACCTCAGCATGCCCTCCGATAGGTCCACGGCATAGACTTTAGCGCAGTGAGGGGCAGCAGCTATGGCAAACTCCCCTGTACCCGTGCCGATCTCAATAATCGTCTGGTCGGGCCGAAGGTCTAGGAAAGAAAGGATCTCCAGAATTTCTGCTTGAATATCTCGATATTTTTGCATGTTCCGATCGTAAATCTCGGCCAGGGCATCGAAGTCGGCACCAGGATGGTCAGGCTCATGATATTGCCAATCAGGTATTGTCATCATCTCTCCATTGCCTTCTGCAGGCTCCTGGCTACGTACGCCGAAGAGATTCTTTTCTGAACAGTCGCCGTCAGGGCCTTGGCCGCCCTTTTCTGGGAGTACTCGTCCACCTGCCACTCCAGGCAATCGTATCCAACGTCCATGAGGATCAATCCCTCGGCTGGAGACGATGGTGCACCGTAGTTCCGTTCAGGGTCAAGAAGCTCTTCGATCCATTCCAGATCCTTATTCCCGGACCCGACCATCTCAAGGGCCCGGACGATCTTTCGCACCATGTTCCAAAGAAATCCATTGGCCTTGATGTCAAAAGTGACCAAGCCCGAGGCGCACTCTTCGTTTATCTCCAGCTTCTGGATTTCCTTGACTGTGCCTTCCTTGCATGCGGAGAAGTTCCTAAAGTCGTGCAAACCCTTGAGCATCTCAGCAGCCGAACGTATCTTCTCTATGTCCAGGCCTTCATGCCAGAGAAGATAGCGGTACTCCCGCCACAGGGCGTTCCACCGGGCGGAAAAGCCCAGCGGAGCCACCGTCCAGGCCCAGGCCCAGATGTCCCTGGGAAGACGACCGTTTATGCACCTGGGCCTGGCCAGGTTTGCATTTTCCTCGTCTATCCAGAAGTCGATTACCTGGCCCAGGGCCGAGACGCCCCGATCGGTCCTTCCAGCGTAGCAGAAGTCGCCGTGGATGACCCCGATCTGCGACAAGGCTTCTCTTATTTCGGAGTCCACAGTCACCAGATCAGGCTGACGCTGAAACCCGTAGTAGTTATCGCCCAGATATGCCAGCTTTAGTGCGATCTTCATCCTAGAATCTCAAACTTCTCTGGGGTCCGTGATATAGCCGGTTATGGCGCTAGCTCCGGCGGTCGCGGGTGAGGCCAGATACACGAAGGCCTTGGGGCTGCCCTGACGGCCCAAGAAGTTCCTGTTGGACGTGGAGAGGCTGACCTCTCCAGGACCGAGCAGCCCGAAGCTTCCTCCCATGCACGGCCCGCAGCAGGGTGACTCAACCATCGCTCCAGCCTCCATGAATTTCTCCACAAGCCCTGCCTTGAGGACCTTCAAGTACTCCACTCTACTTGCGGGAACGACAATCATCCTGACGCCCTTGGCCACCGGCTCTCCTTTCATCAAATCGCTGGCGAGCTTGATGTCCTCGAACCTGCCGTTGGTGCAGGAGCCCAGAAACACCTGGTCTATCCTGGTCTTCGGCACCTCGCTTATCGGCAAGACGTTGTCCACGTTGTGAGGCAGAGCCACCTGAGGCTCCAGGTCGTTTACGTCCCAATGCCTCTTGGAGACCATGGCATCCTCGTCGCCCTGGACCATGAGCTTGCCTATGGCCTCTTCGTCCTTTACCCGCTCCCGAAGGTACTTCAGTGCAACATCGTCGGCCTCAAACATTCCCGCCTTGGCCCCCATCTCTATTGCCATGTTGGCCATGGTCATCCTCTCAGGAACCTCCATCCTGGCCGAGGAATCGCCCCGGAACTCGCAGGCCAGGTAGTTGGCCCCGTCCGCCCCTATGTCGCCGATTATCCTGAGGATGACGTCCTTGGAGGTCACCCTTGCGGGCAGCCTGCCCTCAATCAGGAGCTGAAGGGTTTTTGGAACCATGAACCACAGCTTGCCTGTGGCAAAGACAGAGGACATGTCCGTTGATCCGACGCCCGTGGCGAATGCACCAAGAGCTCCGTAGGTGCAAGTATGAGAGTCGGTGCCAACCATTAGCGACCCCGGGAGAGCGTGCCCCTTCTCGGGCAATACCTGATGGCAAACTCCGCAGAAGATGTCGTAGTTGAGGATTCCCTGCTCCTCTGCGAAACTGCGGAGCATGATGTGGTTCTCTGCGGCCTTGAGGCTGTCCGCTGGCACCTGATGGTCGAAGAGAATAACTATTTTAGATGGGTCCCAGACCCGGCCGTCCCTGCCAGCGATCTCGTAGAAGCCCTTGACCGCCAGGGGGCCTGTAATGTCGTGGATCATCGCGCAGTCGATGTCAGCCATCACAAAATCGCCTGCATGCGCCTGCTTCTTTGCAGCCCTTGAAAATATCTTCTCGGACAGGGTTTGGCCAGTCATGGTCAGTGCCATCTCAGCCAAGATAAATAAATCTTCACCTTCGATCGCTCCCAGGAGTTTCACGGCATATCCGGCAGGAGTCCTGTTGACAAACACAAAAGAATTAAATAACTCGTTGATTATCAGTAACGACCGAAAGAGTGCGTTATAGATTATAGATGGAGGACATTGTATGAAGATTAAAATATTATTGGATGAAGAAGAGATTCCAAGGAAGTGGTACAATGTAGCCGCCGATATGCCCACCCCTCTGGATCCACCACTGAATCCGGCAACATGTAAACCCCTTAATCCCGAGGATATGGAGGTCATCTTCCCCAAGGAGCTGATCAGACAGGAAGCAAGCAGGGATCGCTGGATAGACATTCCCGATGAAGTCCGCGAGATTTACAGGCTGTGGAGGCCCACGCCCATGTACAGGGCAGCAGGCCTCGAGAAAGCCCTTAAGACTCCTGCCAGGATCTACTACAAGTATGAGGGAGTCTCCCCTGCGGGCAGCCACAAGCCCAACACATCTGTGCCCCAGGCCTACTACAACATGAAGGAGGGCATCGAGCGGCTCGCCACCGAGACGGGAGCAGGCCAGTGGGGCTCAGCCCTTTCTTTGGCCACCTGCCTCTTCGACCTGAAGTGCACCGTCTATATGGTGAGGGCCAGCTATGACAGCAAGCCCTACCGCAGAAGCGCCATGAGGGTTTGGGGCGCGGAGTGCATCCCAAGCCCATCCGATAAGACCAACTACGGCCGGAAGGTCCTGTCAGAGATGCCGGACACTCCGGGGTCCTTGGGAATCGCCATCTCCGAAGCTGTGGAGGATGCAGCCACCCACGACGATACCAACTACGCACTGGGGTCCGTCCTGAACCACGTCCTGATCCACCAGTCGGTTGAAGGCCTTGAGCTCAAGAAGCAGTTCGAGCTGGTAGACGACTACCCGGACATCATGTTCGGCTGTTGCGGCGGAGGCAGCAACTTCCCAGGCATGTGTTTCCCCTTCATACCCGACAAGCTGAAGGACAAGAAGGATCTGCGCATGGTGGCCTGCGAGCCAACCGCTTGCCCTAGCCTGACCAAGGGCCTTTACGCCTACGACTACGGCGACACCGCAGGCATGGCTCCAATTCTGAAGATGTACACCCTTGGCCACGACTTCATACCTCCTGGAATTCATGCAGGAGGCCTGCGCTACCACGGAGATGCGCCGCTGT
>CAVWIG010000017.1:0-276622 GCA_963754945.1 Methanotrichaceae archaeon | reverse complement strand
CGTGAATCAATTATAGGCTGTTATAAATAGCCCCTGTCTACTATGCTATATGGGGTGTAGCAAATGGGATTAAGAGGTCCAAAACCTCGATTTTTGGATGTAGCATGTCCAAATGAAAAGTGTGCACTATTTGGAATTGCTGGAAAAGGAAACGTTACTGTTTACGGAACCTATGAGAGAAGTTCCGGCAAGGGTAGAAAATTCGTCTGCCATTCATGCACAACTAAGTTCTGCGATAGAACTAACACGCCATTATATGACCTACGGACAGATGAAGATAAAGTCAAGCTGGCTTTAAAAATGTCTATGCGCGGAATGAGCATTTTAGGTATCGCAGAAACTCTTGAGGTACAGCCGTCTACTGTAAGCACCTGGATCTCAAGAGCTGGAGAGCATTGTGAACGGGTAAATGAGGTTATTTTGAAAGACATCGAGACACCAAAAGTAGAGATGGACGAACTCTGGACTTTTGTGGAAAAAAAACGTTGCCCAGAAAAGATGAATTCGAAGACTCTGGGAATTGGATCTGGATAAGCATGGCTACTGAATGTCGTCTGGTGCTTTCCCATGTAGTTGGTGAGCGGTCTCAGAAAATCGCAGATAAGCTCGTTGCAAATACCTGCTGTGTCGATTAAGCTTAAATAGTTTAAATATAAATATTGTGTCATGAACTATGTTGATAATAGAGACTGGCCAGAATATAATGCCCAACTTGTTCGAAGAGGCGAATTCTATCTCGATTTGAGTTGTGTGAAGAACTGGAGTTGGGAATTAAGAGAAATGAATAGAAAGAAAACAGGCGCTCCATACAAATACCCTAACACTTTTATAACTTTTGCATCAATGATATACTCTTTTTTTCGAATGCCATATCGTCAACTTGAAGGATTCTTTGGACGACTTTCGACCTATGAACCAGGATTGGTGGCGGCAGATTATACCACCCTCCATAAGCGAATCTCTAAGCAAGATCTTGGAATAGAGATACCAGAGAACGACGCTGTTGTTGCAGTTGATTCAACTGGAATAAAGGTAACAAATAGAGGGGATTGGATGCGCGAGAAACACGGAAAGCAGCGGCGAGGATGGCTTAAAGTTCATGTGGCAGTCGACGTTGAATCAAAGAGATTATTGTCTATGGAAGTTACAGAAGAAGACACCTCGGATAGCGAGGTTTTGCGCCCTTTGTTGAAAGACGTCAATATTGAGGAGGGGTTGATGGATGGCGCATATGACACAAACGACGCATTTGAATTTATGAAATCGAAAGGTGTAGATTGTCCAGGGATTAAGATCAGAGAGAACGCGATAGTAGGCAAAGATGCATCAGCCAGGTCAACAGCTGTTCTGGAATTCAAAAAAATGGGCTACAAGGGTTGGAAGCAAATGCATCAGTACGGTAGAAGGTGGGCAGTTGAAGGCTTTTTCTCATCGATCAAGCGTATCTTTGGTGAGACGGTTCGGGCATCTTCACCAGAAGGAATGGTCGCCGAGATTAAAAGAGCATTCATTTTGTATGATATACTTAGGAGCATATAAGTAATTAGTTAAAATAAATTATGAATTCTTGAATAACGAAATAATACTATAATAATCATGCGACACAGCACAAATACCGCGAAAATGCTGAGATCAATACCATTATTTGTAACTGATGGATTAAAATTATATACAATAGCTCTCCGAAAGCAATATGGAAAGTTACAACTGTTTGCACCAACTGGCAAACGAGGACGACCTCGAAGTCCTAAATTAATAGTAGACGAACTGTTAAACTACGCGCAGGTTATTAAGATTCGGGCAGAAGGCAGACTTAAAAAAGTTGTTAAAAGGATCATATTTGGGGCGAATATAAAACTCAAGATGATATCTACTAGCTATATAGAACGACATAATCTAACATGCAGACAAGATAATAACCGCATATCCAGGAAAACAATAGGCTTTTCTAAGAAAAATATGGAATTAGATCATCAAATGACCCTCTATTTCGCAAACTTCAATTACTGCAGAAAGCATCGCTCTCTGAAATACAGGGACGAGCGAGGGATAACAAGGCTCAATTGTCCTGCGAAGCAAGCCGGCTTAATTGATCACATCTGGAGCTTGCATGAACTATTGACCTTCTCCTATATCAAAATTAAAACCTATTAACAATTCACGACCTACGCAAACCCCCTTCGATAAATCCCTGGAAGTCCGAATAAGCCTCACCGCAGATATGGACATTCTTATTTGATAGAGGCGCACCATGTAATGAGAATGCAGTTAACTCTTTGATTGCCTCTTCAACACGGACGCCAGCTTTCCAGATGTGACAACCAGCCTCAAAGGGCTCTCGGCTCCAATCCCTGATGCCGAAACAACTTATTGATTCAGCCTCTGCGTCTATTTCTTTAATGTCTGTGCTATCAAGATTCGATCGTAAATACTGAAGGTAGCCTCTAACGAGGCGTTGATCGTGATTCAGCTCTGCTTTTAAATGCTCTTGCTGGCGTACAAATGGCGTCCAGTAGTTCATGCTGGGTGGATCACCATAAACCATAACGATTCCACGTTTGCTGCTTCCTTCCTGCTTGATAGCATCTTTCTGCTTAACAGCATAATGAATTTCCCTTGCCGGAGTAGATGAGGCTCGTGTCTGCAACGGTGTGAACTCATCCCACCAGGGATTCTCATTGACAAAAAAGCACTTTACCAATGGAATAGGGATTACAGAATCTACAAGCTCTCCAATGTGTCCGGGTAACAGAGGGCGAAGCTGCATCAGAGGACAGCGAGGTAATGCGAGCACAACATCCCTTGCCAGTGCCTTAACTGTAGTATGGTCAGTACGGTTGGTCTTGAATTCCAGTAAAACCCGCCCATCCGGCTGAGGAGAAAGGGCTGTTAACCTGTGGTTGAGATGTAGCGAGACAGAAGGTTCCGATGTAGAGTCCAATGAGTCCAATCTACGAACCATCTCGCGAATAATGGACTCTACACCCTGTTTTACGCCGACCAGCTCATCATTGGGGTGTAATCCACGCAGCCAGAAGATAATCCACTCTGCCGCATTGGGGTTAAAGTGGACGACATGATAAAACGTCCCATAATGAATGATCTTACTCACTGCACGGTGGCTAAGAACAAGACTGAGTGCATTCCAGAAACCCATCTGATGGAGAGGCGTGCCATTATAATCAGCCTCGTTACGCACATAGCGGTAGTACTGCTCGTCAAGAGTAGCCCACCATTCCCGATGCCGAGGGTCGTTGGGGTCGTTCATATCCCCGCCACTTGCATTCAAGAGGCGCAGAATACCCAGTGTCAAAAGCTCAAGGGTAGTCAGCTTATGCCCTTGGCGCTTGCCTCCTGATTCATCGGAAATCAAATCGAAAAGAGACTCAGAGTCGTTTGCTGCTGTGTAGGGAGCGAAGTGATTTGTCTCCAAACCGAGTTCAGCAATGAGGTTCATGAGAAGGGGCTGCGCCATCTTCTCAAAACGCATTGGGCCATATTCTGCTAAAAATCCACCCATTTCCACGGTCTCAATTCGACCTCCAAAGCGACTTGAACTTTCAAAAAGGGAGATGGTATAGTTAACGCCTTTTAACTGGTTTAGTTTGTAACAGGTGTATAGACCAGTGATGCCTCCTCCAACTATGACTGTATCGGAATTGATGATGTCAGGCACAAATCTCTCCATGTATTAAATTAAGATTCGGCGTCAGATGAAGCCGTAAGCATTGAGACATGCTCAGCGTTCTTTTTGGCCCTTAAGCGACTCGCCAACTCTGTGAGCGACCAATTGGTGGGGGGGGGCGATCTGGTCGACTTTTAGGCTTAAGGGGATATATCATCTGGAATTCCGCTAACCAATGTGTTATAATGCACGAGTCGACTGTCGCCCGACACGGTGGCCCGACCAACATTCATAATACCCCCACCATCTGTAAGTGCAGTGTTATGTTCTATAGAGCCACTGATTAGGGTCAATGTTCCGGTATTATCAATGCCCCTGCCGACACCGTTTCCATTTTTGTTAGCAGTATTGTGATGTATTAGAGTACCCTCCAAGGTTATCTTGCCTCCAGAGGCGTTCTCAACTCCCGCACCGTTCCTCGCTGTGTTACTGTAGATAGCGCCGCCGCTCAGGTTGGTTTGGCCACCGTAGCTATAAATGCCGCCACCTGATGTGTGTGCATCGTTCTTGAAAATTTTGCCTTCATACAAGGTCACAGGGCCGCCCTGGCTATAAATTCCTCCCCCATTGTTCCCTGCATTGTTATCGTAAATGGTGCCGCTGCACATTTTTACAATACCCCTATAGCCAGTATAAATACCGGCACCGAGTTGCTCTGCTCGGTTATTAATTACAGAGCCGCCATTCAGTTTGATCAATCCTCTGTTTCCGTAAATGCCACCACCATTGTAAGCAGTGTTCTTGGTCACGGATGTTCCGTTGTTTAGGTTCACAGTTCCTTTGTTGAAAATGCCGCCACCGTAGTGTGCATTATTACTGGAGATTTTGCAGTCAGTTACAGTAAGTCGGCCATAGTTGAGAATTCCTCCACCACATATGTATGTATTTGCGTCATTGTCATCGACCGAAACAGAAGTACCAAATCCTCCTTTGATAGTCATTCCCGATAAAAACACGTCGATTTTGTCGTAATTCATACCCACAATGAACACCGAACTAACTTGGCCGCCATCTACAATGGTCTTTTCCGCTCCAGCCCCCGTTATGGTCAACGACTTGTCGATATATACTCTCTCTTTGTAGGCACCTGCTGCCACAGTTATGGTATCCCCAGAGTTCGCAGCATCTACTGCTGCTTGAATGGTGGAATATTTACATCCATTGGGGGAAACATTTGCCGAGGAAGATATCGTAACCGTTGAAGAACCGGATACAATCTCCTTGCTATCAGGCGTGGCTGCCGCACTCCGGACATATCCAGCACCGTTCATGACTATACGCGTCTGATCTGTCATCTTCTCTTGCGATAACTTTGCCTTTTCCGGTTCTTTTCCTTGGCAAGCAGTGACGAGCTTGCTATATTTCTCGTCAGACTGCTTTCGCCAGTCAATATAAGCGAATTGAGCGATGATGTCCGGTCGAGTGCAATCCTCGATGAGGAGTGGGATAAACCGTCGCTGTTTGTTAGTAGGATCACGAAAGAGAAGGGTCTGGTGTTCTAGCTTTGCCCATTCGGATTCAAAATAGGCTGAAGACATGCACATAATTAAAGTCCGAGATTTTTCCAACCCATGTTGGATCTCTAAGCCGATCAAGTCACCTGGCTTGATTGTCCACTCATCAAGCCACACTCTTAGCCCGTCCTTCTTCAACCGCTCGGCCAGCGCGAGGACTGTCTTTTTATCCTTGGAGCTGTAGCTCAGAAAAACGTCAAAATCGAATCGAACGTTCCACTCATCGGACTCTTCGCTCTCCCTTTTGGTGTCGTTGTAGTTACCATTCGATGATTATATAGCTACTCCTTTCATTTCTGACCGAGGATCAGGAACACAGCCCTCTTGAGGACCAGCTCATTATCTCCGTTCATGTAAAGAAAGCGTGATATTTCCTCATCCTGCAATCCTTCCTCTACCATATCTTCGATCTTCTCAATGCTGCCTTCCGATTGAAACGCATGGCCTAGATACTCAAGGAAGTTCAGCTCTATTTCCACCATAAACGACCGAATCACCTCAACCTGGTTTCGGTCGAAGAGATCGATGAACTCCCCTCGGTGCAGCGTCGCATTGTGGCTGACATCGACTTCCTTCTCCAGAGCCTCGAAGAACGAGTTGACCTTCTGATCCTCATAAGCCATTATGTCCTGAACAGCCAGTCGTCCACCGCGCTCGCAGCACCGCAGCATCTCCTTGAACACAGTGGGGTAGATCTCCATGTGGTGAAACGCCGACCTGCACTGCACGACCGAGAACGAATTGTCGGCGCAAGGGATGCGCTCAACATCATGGCATTCAAAAGCGACATTGGCGAGATTATTGTTTTGGGCTAACTTTTGCGCCAGATCGATCATCCCCTCCGAGATGTCGATTCCGTTGACGCGCTTGATCCTTCTTGCGCAGAAGACCGAGAACTCTCCTGTTCCGCAGGCGACGTCCAGCAGCTCGTCAACTTTGTGCAGATCGATGAACTCGAAGTACGCCTGCATGTACGCTTCATTCTTGGTGACCGACCAGTTGCTGAAGTTCTCGGCTTGCGTGTCGAACTGTCTTTTTACGATCTCTTTGCTGTCCATAATCCAGCTCCTGAAAGTGCGTTCTAAAAAGTCATTTGGTGGCGGTATACGTTAATATAAAAATCTGTGTCCAGTTATTATTCAAAAATCCTTGAAGAGAGGTTATCCAGGAATGGGCAATGCCATTAACGCTGGCCACAGCGCTGAGCGTGTCTTTGCAACTGAGGCCTCATAACTTTCCAATATAAACTCTCTGTCGTCTTTTGCGATTATGTATTATGCATGTATTATGCATTATGAATTAACTCTCATTCCATGGAAGGCGTTCTTTAGCTCCTCCAAATTGAAGGGCTTGATGATGTAATCGTTCATACCTGCATGAAGGCACATATCAACACTGTACAGATGAGCGTAGGCTGTGATGGCAATAATATAAGGCTGCTCCGCGGGTGGCAAGCGAGCGCGGATGGCCTCCGTAGCCTGCAGGCCGTCCATCACCGGCATCTGGATGTCCATCAGTACAACATCGTACCTTTTGTTTTCCAGGGCTTGTAGCCCCTCCAGACCGTTCACGGCCAAATCAGCCGTATAACCCATACGTTTGAGCATCGCCTGAACTATTTTCTGATTAACTTCGTTATCCTCAACGAGAAGCACACTCAGATGCCTTTGATCTTCACCGGTCACTGGAAAACCTCCTGGGCTACTATCTCTAAGCTGCATCTCTAATATGCTGCATTCTAATATAGTTGTCCTTCGAGTTTCAAAGAAGCACCTTGGCAGTTCCAGCCACTACAAAAGCCAGACGACCAAAAGACGAACAAAAGGATGAAGAAAAGGACAAACAAAAGGACGACGACATCGTTGCTCCAACAGATCAGATCATCAGAAATTCGTCGGGAACGAGGCTGGTTGCAAGCATCACCATGTTGATACATAATGAATACATGTACACAAACGCTATCCATCAGGTCATTAGAACAAGTTGTCATCCATTTTCTATTAATGGTTCATGGGCTGAAGACTGTGATGCTCTACTGACCTGCAGTAGGAACCTGGAGGGCCTGAGGGACGATTTAACCACGATAATCCACTGAACTTAAGAGAAGGATTCAGGTGATTCGATTCATGTCTTGCTGATGGAGGATGGCTGTGCAGGGTGGCCGTTATTCGATTTTCGTTCATCTATCAAGTTTATATATACTATGTATCAAATCTATATATACGTTAAATGTCAAATTCTATCCGATGTTTGAATTCATTGCCAAATCGGAAGCTGATCATGTAGTATTAATGATGATGACTATATGGGCAATGATCATAGGATATATTGAGATGTTCCAAGCAACGCTGCATTCGACCGGCGCTGACTGGATTGTATGGCCAGGTCTCCTTATTGTTGCATGGTGGGTATTAGTTGGGAAAACGTGGGCCGTTTTAAAGCTAGTTTCCTTACCAGTAATCGCAGTGGCAACCTACTTTGTATTATTTATATCGTATCATGCTATAATTTAACCTGTCATAAGAAGGCGTTATGACCCTTGTGACAAAATCCTTGAACCTGTGTACATTTACGCCCCAGGTCCGTCGTCATCTTGTCCAATATCTTCGTCATCAGCGCCAGCTCCTCCTCGCCAGCCTCGGGCTGATCCTTTGGCTCCACAATGCAATTGCTAAATTTTTATAATATCAATAGGAGGAGGATTCCTATAAACCTCTATCCCAAAGCATAGTAATGGAGAATTTGTATACTAACAATACTATCGTATAATATGGATTCTGTTACTACGTGGATGCTTCGAGGTCTTTATGCAAAACAAGAAAGTCTCGACTATCGCAGATATCGGATAGGATAGTTAGTTACTACAGTCCAAAGGGTTCACATAAAAATGATGGTTACCGCATTCGCTTTTCACCTCTATCAGCTCTGTACATTGAAAAATGCCATAATCATTTGACTTAGCGGAAGCTGTCAAAAATCGACCGAAAAAAGAGGGTAATTCAAGGAAATTAGACATCTGGAGAACGAAAATAGCGCGGACCTTTGAGAACAACCTCTGGAGGAGCAAGTAAATAGGAATCCTCATATGAAGATTTCATAGATACGATTGGTGATATTTCCTTTATAAAGGTATTAAAAATAAAGTATTAAAACCAAACCTTTATATATAAATACATTAATATTTAGATGAGTTAGGTTTTGATATACCCGGCTTAATCATCTCTTTCTTTTGTATGTCTTTGGAAGGGAATGTGCTGAGAAATATGAAAGGTATAGGTTCTGAAAGCACGATGTCGTCGTTTACTATCATCATCCTAATCCCATTTTCCTTAGCAGCCGCGGAATCTATCTTGATCACCTTGGGGTTACTCGTCCTGAAAGTGCCCACTTGCCAAGCCTTTTCCGGGGTTGTGGAAAGATGAACGTAGCGCTGAGATGCTGACTTCAGCCCTATTTCCAGTATTCTATCGGCTTCCTCCTCGTTAGCACCATAGTACAGATAAGGAAGTGTGTTCTCCGGATGGTCCAGATCGACGTTAACCGAATGACCGTAACGCGCTCTTATTTTGTCGTTGTTGATCTCATACCGCTTTTTTGGATCGGACTCTACGAGGGCCACCAACGTGTTCCTGTCAGCCCAGTGGTGTCTCTTCTGAATCACATCGCTCAGGGCCATAAGATCGACCCAACCCCTGGGGTCCATGGCCAGCCCCAGGTCGTCGGGGAAATGTCTGAGCGCTCCTGCAACCAGCCTGCCCAGTTGCTCTGTCTTAGCCTCATCGAGAACTAATGTACCGGCTGCGCTGCATTCGCAACATTCTCCCCTGAAAAATCCATGGTGAGAGCAATGCTTGATCATGACAACACCTCTCCGAGAGAGGAACGTGCCAATAGATATAGATGACTCTATGAATCTATCATACTTGGAAAGTCTCAAATATGTTCGGCCATGAACAAGAGCCATATGCAGGGTTCTGATGAGATCGATAGCAAGCTTCGGGAGATGATTCTCAGCCTGGGTGATAAAAGTGCCTCTGTCGATCTGGAGGCAATCTTGAAGGGTCTTGACGAGCGCGACAGAAGGATCAGCGAGACCCTTGACGATCTTCTCGAAGAGGTTGACAGGCTCATACTGCTTGCCGAGGACCTTGAGAAAAATGACCATTGTAACAGGTGATGTCGTTTGAGTGACCTGCCCGACATTCAGGCCTGTGTCCCTGAGTATCCCATAAACCTGACAAGGGTTGGGGTCACAGGCGTTAAGAAACTGGTGAAGGTGGAGCGTGGAGGAGACAACCGGCCAATCGTTCTCATCTCCAACTTCGAGGTATTCGTGGATCTTCCCTCCGACCGCAAAGGCGCCAACCTGTCCAGGAACTTCGAGGTCATAGACGAGGTTGTGGAGGAAGCCATAAACAGGCCGGTTTATGAGATAGAAGAGCTGTGCGGAGAGATAGCTACAAGGCTTCTGTCCAGGCACGAGTACGCCACTCACGCCGAGGTTAAGATGAAGAGCGAGTATGTAGTCCGCAGGACGACTCCCTTCACCAGGGTTACCTGTCAGGAGGTCGTGGATATCTTCGCCGAGGCCATGGCAGGAGCGGGCCCTATGGGCTTTCTCAAGAAGTCAGTAGGAGCAGAGGTAGTTGGAACAACTGCCTGTCCGTGCGCCCAGGAGATCATGAAAGAGCAGGTGAGGAACGAGCTGGCCAAACTGGGCGTGGATCAATCAGCAGCAGCAGAATTTGCTGATAGAATCCCTGTGGCCACTCATAACCAACGAGGGAGAGGAAGCATCTCCATCGAAGTACATGACCGCCGATGTGTCTCCATTGACAGGATCATCAGGATCATAGAAGAGTCCATGAGCGCAAAGGTTTACGGGCTACTGAAGCGTCCCGACGAGGCTGTAGTTGTGGCTAGAGCCCACAGCAACCCGAAGTTCGTTGAGGATTGTGTCAGGACCATGGCCCAGAAGGTTGTAGAGGCTTTCAGTGACCTTCCTGACGATGCGGCTGTGACCCTCAAGCAAATAAATGAGGAGAGCATCCACCAGCATAACGCCTTTGCAGAGAGGACGGCAACCATGGGCGAACTCCGAGCAGAGCTTTCTAGTATGAAGTTGTATTGAGCTGCAATCAGAGATGAGAGTTTCGAAAAACTAATCAATCGAAATACTTATATACTATTAATACTATAATATAATGCATGAGGACTCTCATTGATTTTGCCATTCGAGCAGAATATGCTCGAGTAAAAGCCCTCGGAGATGATCTATCCGAGATCGGATCGTTGATCAATTGGGAGCGTTTCAGATTTTTGGAACCATTGATATACAAAAATAAAACTAGCCGCGGAGGTCGTCCGAACATTGACATCGTGATTATGGTGAAAGCTCTCGTAATTCAGCATTGGTTTGGTCTAACAGATCCAGAACTGGAGCGACAGGTTGCGGATAGGATCTCTTTTCGTATTTTCCTTGGCACCACTGAAGTAATTCCTGATTTCAGCACAGTTTGGCTATTCCGTGAACGTTTGATTAAGTGCGACGTATACGATGATCTTTGGAATGAGCTTCAAAGGCAGCTCGATGAGATGGGGTTTACTGTAAAGAATGGCACTATCCAGGATGCAACCTTCATAACTTCGGACCCAGGTCGGAAGAGGAACAAGAAAGACGAGCAAGGCGGGGACAAAAAGGAAGGTCAAGATTCCGAAGCCACCAGTACGAGCCTGAATCAGGAGTTTGATAAAGAGCTAATTGGTATTTCAAATAATATTATTGATGACAAGGCCAAACCACAGAGACTCGAAGAAGAGCCAATAAATGAGGGAAGTTGGGCAAAAAAGGGTGTCAAATCCTTTTTCGGATATAAAGGTCATATCTCAATCGATACCAATTACCACCTTATCAGATATTTTGAGACTACAACTGCTTCTGTACACGATAGTCAGGTAGATCTTGGAATTGAAGGGCTACCACGTTACGCCGATAAGGGATATGATGGTGCAAAAACTCGAGGATATGATGCAGCCATGAAAAAAGCTACAAGAGGTCACAAGCTTGGAATCATAGATCTTCTGAGGAATAAGAGAATCAGTAAAACGCGATCGCACATCGAAAGATGCTTCGCTGTTATGAAGCGGGGGCATAAGGGAGCACATGTTTATGTAACAACTGTCGCAAGAGCTGGAGTAAAATTCATGATGAATTCGGTCGTTTACAACCTGGAACAGTTGAAATATTTAGTGCATAAACAAACAGCCTAGCGGAAGCTCTCTAAAAAAGCGCAAAAATTAGAAACAACAAGGTAAATTGAAATCTAATAAGCCAATTTAGGGGTGAAATATGCTAAAAAACCACTATAAAGATTGAAAATATTAACGCAAGAATTTAAGGCTTCATTAACCAACACTAAATCGAAACCCTCAGATGAGCTTTTCAGTCTAAGAAAACAGGAAACCAGTGACTATGACCGCAATCGAAAGGATAGGTACGCCCTTAAGGAATTTGCTGATGGATCGAAGGATCATTGCCAGATGCGAACTTCTCAACAGGACTTACGATTTTGTGCGAGCGGCACAGTTTAGCCCGTCCGAAGAGGATGACCTCAAGAGGCTCGTCGGCGAGCATGTAGCTGCAGGGATATTTGCCAATTTGTTGAGCGGCACCCCAATCTTCTTCGATCTCCCAAGGCTTGACACCTATACTCTCTTGAACGGCAAGATATTCCACTTCAATCACACCGAGAAATACGGAAAGCAGGACTTCGATAACGCCTACTGCAATTTCCAGAAGTCGATACCCGGGTTGAGGACCGTTTTACGTCAGAACATGATCGATCTCCTCACAGAATTCATGGCCGAAGCAGGGTATAGGATATCTGAAAGTTCATCCCGGACCTTCGTGTTCGAGGCTCCGAGTAGGAGGGCAGATTGCCAACTTTTTACCAGCATAAATTCGCTCAACCTGGATGATCGCAGACAGGGTCCGGAAGCAGACTACATTATCCTGGTTCCAAGCGGGGATAACCTGGAGCCATTTATGAAGTTCTTCCGGGAAAAGGGTGCAGCATTTGAGGAGGCTGGGATTCAGATCTGGGTGGCCAACCTTGAACAAGGCGCCATTGACCCGTTTATCGGATATACCACCGACCTCGATATCTATGGGCAGTTCAAGAATCCACGTCTTGCAGATATGGTCAGGTCTACCTGGGGCTCAAAAAGCTCGGCTAAGTGATGGAAAGCATAAACAGCAAATCGAAGTTAATCCGGAAACACAAAAAAAACTAAGAGGTCTTGATTGGCGTCATTTTTCCCTTTGCAACCGTTGAGCCAAATCGCCATCTATTTGCCTGAATATATAATCGAGTTGCTGTGTCAAATCGAGAATATTTCACCTCGAATATCAGCCACTTAAGCAAGTATTAAATAGATAAAGTGCCAACTTAAATAGAAGCCTTCATATAGTGGATATAGTAGCAACCTGTCGATAGGTATTGGGGTGGGGTATGAGAATTTATCTTTCTCTGTTGGTAGCGTTTCTAGCGCTTACGAACGCTGCCTTGGGTGGGGTCGGAGACGTGGGAGTTTCTGATGGTTACAACCTTCAGCCTTCATCTAGCTATACGGCTGGAGCGGCTCAACAAGGAGGTTTGGCATCCCAGACCCCTGGATTACAGTCTCAAGATAATCTTGTTGGAAGTACCGGGTATCCAGCACCACAGGATAGTTCATTGCAGCCCTCTGGCTTTCAGCAGCCATTGAGTGGATCTATTCCCGGTCAGTACACCCAGACTACTCAAATGGGGGTACCCCAGGATACAAGCCTTCCGTTTAATCAAGGTGGCTCTGTGGCTGGACAAAATTATCAGTCGCCACAAGCTGGCTATCCGACTGTACAAGCTAATCTACCGTCATCTGGCTACCAACAATCCAATCCAGTAAACCAGATGTCTGGCCTTGCCTCGGCAGCGCCGCAGCTCTCCGGCCCCTACCAGGAGCATTTCTCTCCGGACGATCTGAGGCTCTCCCAGCCTCAGGCAGAAGTTTTCGAGCCTCAGGGGAGCCTTAACTTCGTAACAGACAATCCACCTAGCGGCATGCTTGCAGACACTGCCTCGGCTTCGAGTGCTGTTTCAGCTACTGCCCCAGGTTATTCAACCTCCGGTTCATGGTATTATCCGGGATCGACGAGCTCCAGGAACAAGTTTTACGTTCAAACCTCGTCTGGCTTCAAGTCGGTTGCGGGCTGCAGCTACGGCGGCTATGTTCCTCTGTGGGCGAACATCGCCTCATCAGACAACTTCTACGTTTACGAGTGGTATCCAGGGCAAACCAGCCCTTACGTTAGATGGTGGGGCTGGACCTGGCCGGGCTGGAAGAAGGGATGGTTTAGCGGCGACGTGCCTGGTTGGCACATCCTCTGCTTCCATTGCCGTGACTGGTCAAACTACGTCTACATTTACGTCTGGCCTGGCGCAGGTGGCGTGGGAACAGCAGGAAGCGGAAACGGCCCTATAATGCCAGCAATGGCCCAATCTTCAGCTGCCTTGCCGTCGGGAGCACCTACACCGCCCGATCCCAATGCTGAAAACCTGATGCTTCCGGACTATAGTATATTCTCTCAAGGGCAGAGCGGCAATCCAGGTCCGATTGGATATAATCCCAGCCTGAGCGGATACAATCCAGGTCAGAGCGGATATAATCCCAGTCTGAGCGGATACAATCCTAGCCAGAATGGATATAATCCTGGTCAGAGCGGATATGCTTCTCAGGGCGGTTACTCGGCTCAGACGTTCAAAACTGTGTTTCCGAAGCCGACGGCCTACAAGTGCAATGAGTACTACGTGCAGGGAAGTCAAGGTCGACTCAACACAATCGGAAGCGTGAAGTGCGGTGAGTGGTTGCCGTTGTGGTCCAAGATCGGCAAGCCTGGATGCTATTGGTCCTTTGAGTGGACTCAAGGCTGCACGTCCTCTGGTAGTTTCTGTTATCCGGAGGCCAAGAACTTCGGTTACAAGGGAACAGGCTGGTACTCGACCTGGTTCCGCGGCAATAAGCCCGGCTGGCACATCTTGAGCTATTTCAGCAACGACTGGTCGAACTACATTTATGTCTACGTCTGGTCGGCAAATTGACCTCTCGACCAGACTTGATTTGTTTTTGTTTTGGGCGATCGGTTTATATACTGCGAGCTTGGATGGTGTTGGGATTGATATTACCCTGGAGGATGTTTATTGGCTAGAAGATCACAAAGAAAAGCTGAAAGCAGAAAGGCAAAGCAATGGTATAAGGTAATTGGACCTGAGATGTTCGGGCGCACACCCGTCGGGGAGACAATATCTAATGATCCCAACCGAATTGTGGGCAGGGTAATTGAGACCACTCTCGGTGAGCTTACAAACAACTTCTCCAAACAGAATACTAAGCTCAAGTTCAGAGTAGACCGAGTAGCTGGCGATTCCGCTTACACCAAGTTCGTGGGCCATGAGATGACAACCGACTACATCAGGTCTCTGGTGAAGAGAAGAACCTCCAGAATTGACTCCATAGTCGACATCACCACCGTTGATGGATACCAGGTAAGAGTAAAGCCTAGCTGTTTCACAGTCAAAAGGGCCAGGGCTAACCAAGTGAAGACCATAAGAGAGCTCTCTAAGCAGGTAGTCCTTGCCAAGGCAGTAGGATTGGACTTGAACCAGCTCATACAAGAAGTAGTCATGGGCAAGCTCTCCTTGGACATCTACAAAGAGGCCAAGGCGATCTATCCGTTGCGGAGGGTGGAGGTCAGGAAGACTGAGATTAGGGCTGAGCCAAGCTCGGCTGGGCCAGCTCCTGCTGCTCCAGAACCAGTTGCTCCACAAACCCTGTCTTAATCTTAAATCCTTTAATTCTTAATCAGACAGCGCTCTTAGTCCCAAGCGGGAAAGAGCGCTGGCAAAGAATTAATTTGTTAATTCAGTATCTCAGACTTCTGACCATTGGTTATTATAGAGGTCTGTTGAATGACATGCTCATGTCGAGGATTCCTAATAACCTCCGATTTTGGTCACATCATTTATAAACAAGTATATAAAGAAGTGGATGGATTTAGCTGGTTTTTAGGATTCCTCATGTCTCACTTTACATAAAAGCAATTATATCATATAACTTTTAATCATCCTCCGGCTTTATGCTCCTCGCCCAATACAGAAACGGAGTATCTACAAACGAGACTACGACCTTGAGCATTAACGAGGTTACGTAGATTTGGAGTATTATATCCCATGTGAATATGCCGTAGAATGCAATGAGTGTGAATATGGTATTGTCTATAAGCTGGCTTAATATCACTGATACGTTACTTCTGAACCAGAGCAACTTTCTTCCGTGATATTTTTTTATGAAAGCGTACATCCAGACATCATACATCTGTGAGCATATGTAGGCAGTAAGGCTGGCCAGCGCTATTCTAGGCATGAACCCAAAGATAGCTGCTAAATGAGGGGCCATAGTATCTGAAGAATCCGGAACGAACATCAAAGTCACCTGCATGATCACCGTCATCGTAATTAAAACGAAAAAGCCCACAAATACGGCTTTTCTGGCCTCTTTCTTTCCATAGATTTCATTTAGGATGGCTGATACGAAAAATATCGAGGAATAGACTATGTTTCCTTCTGCAGTCACGAGGCCGAAAATCTGGATAGTTTTCATCACCTGGATATTTGCAAGTATGATCGACATTGCCACCCATGCGAAAAGGCCCTTCCTGCCGAATAGCTTGTATATTAGTAGGACGGCGAGATAGCAAAAAATCATCAGCCCGAACCATAGCAGCTCATTGATCATATCGATGTGGGATTTATTGAGGTTCTATTTGATAGATCGCTTAGAGGCCTATATCGGCTCATTGATGCTGGCCTTCCTTTCACCAGGTATGGATGAAAGTTACTGTAAATGAACTGGTTCATTTGTATTCCTGCCAGAGAGAACAGATAGAACCCGCACAGGATTATGGCTGCTTGAATTTCTGTCCGGATTGAGTCTGGACAAAAAGCCTGTGGACTTTCTTTTGACTACTTTGTTTGGGTCTTAGCAATTTTCATTCTCCTCAGGAGGACGTTCGAAATCCGGCCTTGGCTTCCTTTCGCGACCTTCCTGGGCCTTATCTTCGGAACTAAATCGACCCCAGCCATTTCTCCTTCAGTTCCATAAAAGTGCTGTTATTTATCGATTCCCTGATTTCTTTCATGAGCCTCTGCATGAAGTGGAGGTTGTGCACCGATGCCAGACGGAAGTAGGAAAGCTCGTTGGCAAGGTAGAGATGTCTCAGATAGGCTCTTGAGTATCTCATACACGTCGGGCAGCGGCAATTAGGATCTATGGGCGTTCCATCGTCTTTGAACTTTGCAGACTTTATGTGTATCCTGAACTTATTCTCGGGCCCACCACCAGATTCGGGGGCAATGAACGCACATCCCCTCCTAGCAACTCTTGTAGGGAAGACGCAGTCGAAGGTGTCGATCCCTCGCTCTACACACTCAAAGATGTCGTCGACCTCTCCTATTCCCAGCAAGTGCCTGGGCCGGTCATCAAGTTTGGGCACCACCCAATCCAGGACCTGATGCATATCTTTCTTGCAGTTTCCGAGAGATCCGCCTATAGCTATACCATCGAAGGGAAGCGATTTAATGAACTCTGTGCTCTCCGCCCGAAGGTCCTCGAACCAACCTCCCTGGATTATGCCGTAGATGGCTTGCTTTTCGTCGTGGTGTTTCAAGGATAGCCCGGCCCATTCGTGCGTTCTTTTCATGGCTTCTTTGGTGTAATCGTAATCCGAAAGAGGGGAGGTGCACTCGTCAAAGGCCATGATGATGTCTGAGCCCAAGTTGGACTGAATCTGCATGGACGTTTTGGCATCGAGGAACTGCCAGGTGCCATCATAGAAGGACTTGAAAGAGATACCCTGATCTGTGATCTTTGTTAAGTTCTCTTTTTTCCCAACGTTCTCCTCAGTTTTTCTTCCGTGCGGGAAGACTCCGCCAATCTTGTTTATGTTGTCCTCTCTTCCGCACCCCAGTGAGAAAGCCTGGAATCCTCCCGAGTCGCTTAAAATCGGCCGGTCAAAGGACATGAATCTGTGCAGGCCGCCAAGCTTCTTGATCAGCTCGTCTCCAGGTTTCAAGTGAAGATGATAGGTGTTGGCCAGGACGCACTGAACTCCCAGTGCGTCCAGGTCATCGGAGCCCAAAGCTCTGACGGAAGCCAGGGTAGCCACAGGCACGAAGTAGGGAGTATCTATGTAACCGCGCCTGGTCTTTATAACTCCAAGCCTGGCCCTCGATTCTTTGTCTTCTTTCAGTATTTTAAAAGCGAACCCGGATGCATTGCTTTTCAAGTTTTTGGTATCCCCCACGTCTCGATCTCGATATCTTCTATCCTTGCATCACTATCTTGGCTTGCTACATAAACAGTGCATCGATTAAACTCTTATCGAGGCCGTGTGGCCAGCAAAATAGCGACGCCATCCCCCCCAGCTAGCCCGCTGATGGAATACTGATCCTGGACCATTCCAAGATCTCCTTCCCAGCCCCAGCCAGATGTTAACAGAGAGATGCTGATGAGGTTCAACGTAAGTTGCTGCGTACCACAGGTAAGACTCAGCGGTTACTAAATCCTTAATCCAGCCGGACCACAGAACGAAGCAGATGATAGAGAAGGAAAGGTAGGTGTCGATGGTCAGAAGGAGCTTGGGCCTTCCAAAGATGCGACCGGCCTGGGCTATTGTGCAATACTCAAAAGGCGATTCGCGTCCTGAGAGGTGGTAGAAAACTCTTGCCAGGTCCACTGACGCACAGGCGATGATCAGCCAGCCGAAATAGAGAAGGAAAGATCCCACATTCCGCGGTTCACTCCATCCCGTAATATTTTTGGCACTCGCTGCCTAATAATTCAAGAATAGTGCTCTGTGGGTCACTCAGATGTATTATAGTCTTAATGATTGTTCCACCATCCGTAACAGCCGATACAATGACGCCCATAAAGATCTCAAAGACCCAACGCATAGTAGGTCGCTGAGTTGGTTTGTTTACCTGATCAGGTATGGTTTGCTCTGTCTCTTTTAGTTCCTTCCTGAGCTTCCATTCAGCGAATGAATATATGAGAAGACTCAAGACCATGATCATGCAAAGTGCTTCGATCCTCTCCTCTTTTTTGAGATAGACCTCGGAAACATGGAAGCTCTTATCCTTCAAGAATCTGAATCCACGTTCGACCGCTTGCTGTCCTTTATAATAATTTAGCATGACCTCGGAGTCGAGATCGACTTGATTGCTGGCCAAAACAAATCGACCCAAGTTCTTGCGAGCTTCTATTAGAGCTTCCTCGTTGAGTTCTATCTCACTTTCAATCACGTAGCTCACGTTCAAAAGTTCATCTTTTTTCGGACGTCCTCGTTTCTTTTCTGCTTTTTCCATAACGGGCATGACCTGCACATTCTTGAGCAGATGATGTGGATGCGCAGATTGCCATAATCTCGAATCATTATCTGCGTCCGGTATGCAGGCAAATTTCTTTCTCATTAGCTTTTTGAGATCTTTTTCGGCCTCAGTCGTTTCTTTTTCAATTTTTTTCTCGAACGTTTTTTCGTTCCTCTTTTTCATTTCTTCAGACCAAACAACAACCGCACGCTGAGGAACACCTGCGTAATTGAGATCGGTTGTGAAAAAAGCGTATCTTGGATCGTTGCCAGGAATCATATTTAAGTTGGAGTTGAGTAGCTTTTGAGCTTCTGCTACAGTCGCTGGGATATGTGTAATCCATTTTGTATCTGTTCCCAAGAGTTTGATATTTTCTTCTGTGTACAATGCGCTATCTGCGATCCAATAGCTTTCATCGTCAAAATCAATCGCTTGTTGCGTTTTTTGTATCATTTCCATTATGCTCTTCTTATCCGATTTATTTCCTGAGTATGCTTTAGCAAAGAGCGGTAAACCAAATTGATTTGTAACCATGCCGAGCACGAACCTCTTCAGATCCATTCTACCGTCTTTGGCATGACCAAAAGTAACCCGGATTGAATCAGTACCATCTGGCGCATCATTATCATATTTTCCATAGACGCTGAAGTTTGTTGTATCTACATGGATCAGTTGAGTTCCAATGGAAAATTGTTTCATGATGTGCAAAGAGATCTCATTGAAAAGCTCAGTGGCACCGCTTTTGTAAATCGCATCAAGTGTCCTGCCAACGACATCATCATTGAGGTCGGTTGGACTGATGCCCTTACCAAGCAACTTTTCTGTAGGAATCGTCATGAAAAAGTTGGGGAAAAGGTACAGTCGCTGACCAGTAAAACCCAAGCCGTTCAGGATCATGGCTTTGATAATTACTGAATGAAGAAGATTTCGCGAACCTCTCTTGGGAAGAACTCGATCAATTACATCAGCGATATTCAATGAATCAAATATGCCAGCAACTATGCCAAGGTGACCTATCAAATATGATTGGACATCCATATCCATGCTACTTCCCTTCTTGGAAGCAGTAGGAAGTTGTTATTAAATAATCTTTCCCATTTTAATCGTAGGCTATTTCCGGATTATTGATGCGAAGCGCGGAATGTAGGAAAGATGACTGTCCCACGCGCGAATGCCTCAAGACGCCGAAGAGCAGCTTGAAGATGCAGAAGGGAACGCTGATGGTCAGGGCCTGGAAGGTGGGTTTTGGAAGAAGTGGTCTTCAATATTGGGCACTTCAAACTGGTCTCCGAAGCATTCGCCTCTCTCTAGCGTTAAGGAAGGTCATCCCAATCACTTCTCCCTTCTCATATCTGACTATGACGTCATCGTCGGTTATCTCGGAGTCGTCGGCATGGCTTGGTTTCTTGAAGTTGACATAGAGGACATCTGCTTCCTCATCGTAATCCACCCAAATCTTCTTGTAAGGGATGTCCAGCAGGTGTGGTACAAGAGCTGAGATCTTCTCTATTTCGACTTCTGCCATACTTTTCTTCGCCTCTCAAGCTGATTATTCTTGCTCGACAGAAACGCTGTAATCACAAATCCGTCCAATTTGTTAACTTCCTTATATACAACTATTATGTATTTATTGGTTTACAGCTTCCTTACTGCGAGAAGCTCTCCAGCGTTTCCCTCGCAGATAATGTCAGGGTCGTCGAGGGTTTCCAGAACATCAGAATAGTAACCGGCCATCTCAGAATGCGCTTCAGTTAGATGCAGCCACCGCTCATCTGGCAATCTTATGGGAACGCCATTCTTAGATTTAGCAGTTTCCTCACCGAACATGTTAGGTCAATTTTCTTTAGTGAGGTTAAACACATTTTAATTTACAAATAGATTACGCTACTAATTTGCCGTTTAGCTATGGTTTCATGAAATTATTATGGGTAATCCGGTCCAAGTACACAAGGATGTCTTTAGGCCTGCCGCGAAGCATATGGGACACTTTAACTCCTGGGACCGATATATTATGGACAGGCATTGAGCAAACTATGAAAGCCCTGAAATACCATATCGTGCTTAAGAAGGACCCCGAGGAAGGCGTTTACATCGTGTCAGTTCCTTCCAGGTTGCCATACTTTTGGAAAGTCGATAGAAGAAGCTATCGAGATGGCAAAAGAGGCGATTGAAGGATACATAGAAAGCAATCATGAATCCTGATTCGCACCCAAAACTATGAAAACGATTGCAGCGGATTGCAGTATTGATATGGGTAGTGAAGGCTGCTAATTAGTTCGGGACTTGGATCCCGTCATAGAAAGTAGCCAGACTTCTTGAGCACCCAAATGCGTCGCTGAACGCGAATGGCAATTCACCACCAGGGATTACTCATCTGCCCATATCGCAACTGCGAGGGCATAATGTCTGGAAAAAGAGAAATAGCTTGCGGAGTTGATGTACACAATAAGTTTATTGTGGCGACTATTCTTTCCAGCGACGGCTTGAAGCTTCAAGATCGATTTGAAACAAGCTTAGAAGAGCTTTTGAAGTTCAAGAATTGGCTAAAGGAGAATGGTTGCCATAAAGTGGCCGTGGAATCTACGGGCAATTACTGGCTTCCGATTTACAATGTCTTAGAGGGGTCTGTAAATTTTATTCTGGCAAATGCCTATCAGATTAAGCATATTCCAGGAAGAAAGACAGACGCGCTGGATTCCGAGTGGATTGCGGAGATTTGTTTGAAGAATCTGATCTCTCCATCCCGAATCTTTCCCAGAGATCACCGCGAATTGAGATCTCTTACAAGGACGAGAGAGAGCCTGATTAAAGTAAGAACCAAGATCAAGAATCGGGTTACTCACGAGCTAGAGGCTGCATGTATCAAGCTTTCCTCGGTGCTATCTGACGTTTTTGGCAAGTCAGGAAGACATATCGTCGATGGACTTCTTAACGGCATGGATTTGGAGAAGATATTGGAAAGCATACCTTCGAAAAGGGTAAGAGCGATTAAAGAGGAGATACGTGGAATCATCCAGGCTAACCTATCTCCTTCACAGATCTTTCTCCTTCGATCTCATCTGAATATGATTGATGCCATTACCAAACAGATTGTAGAAATCGACGCTAAGATTTCGGATCAGATCTCTTCACGGAATGAAGACATGAGGATCGCTTTATCCATGCCGGGAATGGGAGTCGTTTCTGCATCTACTATCCTGGCAGAGGTCGGAGATTTCAGAGACTTCAGTTCCCCGAATAAGCTTGCTGCTTATTGCGGACTTGTGCCATCTGTTTATCAATCGGCAGGCAAGCAGATAAACGGCCATATCACAAAGCATGGTTCACCTCACATAAGAGGGATGATTATTGAGGTGGCACATGCCATTATTCGATCAAAGCGAAACTCGAAACTCAAGAAGTTCTTCTTGAGGATCAAGGCAAGAAGAGGTACAAAAATTGGTGTCGTTGCTCTTGCAAGAAAAGTGCTCTGCATACTTTATCATTTGCTGATCAGTCAAGAGCTCTATCAAGATGACCTGCTCAGCAAACCAAGATGTGTTAAGCATTCCAGTGTACATTCAACTACATCGATGAGCCTCGATGAAATGATCAAAACTATCATCAAAGCAGGATATGAGGTGAGGAGAAACGAATACAGGGAAGGCGGTTAAGGCCGCTGATCCTTTTATTTAGGGCGTTTTCATGGCAAACTCTCATAGATCTTGGCAAAGAAGTTCCAACCGAAGAGGGCTCCTTGGAATACACCGTAGTAGTTGAAGCCCACGCCTAAGCTGTCTTCGGTTTCCCCTGAGGAACTAGCGAAAGCACTGGAAAAGAAATGGATTTGTTCTTAAGCGGGTAAGAGGCAGCCATCACACATACTACCAGCTGCGAATAAAGTGATGTCGAGATTGGTACAAATAAGAGAGTCGCTGGCGTTCAATTTAATCAGGATTCAGAGGATTTATCAGAAACATTATATCCCATACTGCCGAGGAATAATCATGTTCAAGAAGAGGCACGTCCTCTCCATGCGGGACTTCTCCAGGGAGGAGATCGACTCCGTCCTCGACCTCGCATCGGATCTGGAACCCTATGCCCGCGGCAAGCGTAGCGATATGCTCTCCGGAAAGATTCTCGCTTTGCTGTTCTTCGAGCCGTCCACCCGCACGCGCATGTCCTTTGAGACGGCTATGAAGCGTCTGGGCGGCGGAGTGATCAACCTGGGCCCGGCTGAGGGCAGCTCCATCTCAAAGGGTGAGTCTCTGGCCGATACGGTGCGGGTTATAGGCGGCTATGCGGACGCCTTGGTCATCCGCCATCCCAAAGAGGGCTCGGCCCGCCTTGCCTCGGAGTTCTCACCTGTGCCCGTCCTGAACGCAGGAGACGGAGCGGGCCACCACCCAACCCAAACTCTCCTGGACCTCTACACAATAAAGAAAGAAAGCCATCTAGAGAACCTGAGCATTGCCCTGGTGGGCGACCTCAAGTACGGCCGGACGGTTCACTCTCTGGCCTATGCCTTATCCCTTTACGGTGCGGACATAACCCTGGTCTCGCCGCCAACTCTTCGAATGCCCGAGCAGATAAAGTCAGACCTTTCCAGCAAAAATACCAAGGTTCGCGAGACCTGCGACCTGAGCGAGGTCATACGAAACGTCGACGTCCTCTACATGACCAGAATCCAGAGAGAGAGATTCCCCGATCCTGTGGAGTACAACAAAGTAGCCAGAAGCTACCGGATCACCCCGGAGTACCTGGCCGGAGTGAGGGAAAATCTGATCATAATGCATCCACTGCCCAGAGTTGACGAGATATCGCCATCTGTGGACTCAACCAAACACGCGATGTACTTCAAACAAAGCTTCTACGGTGTCACGGTGCGGATGGCCCTCCTAAAGATGTTGATAGGCGATGGAAATAGAGTGCTGATAGGCGATGAGAGCAATGAGAGCAATGAGAGTCGCAGAGCTGACACCGAAGACAGGGTAGGAGGGTGATCGAAATGGCCGAAGTCGAGCTGAGAGTCAAACCCATTAAAAACGGCACTGTAATAGACCACATAGCCGGAGGCCAGGCCCTGAACGTCCTGAAGATCCTGGGAATATCCGGAACAACCGATGCAACGGTTTCAGTGGTCATGAACGTTGAGAGCAGCAAGCTGGGCAAGAAGGATATAGTCAAGGTCGAAGACAGGGAGCTGAAAGAGGAAGAGGTAAACAGGATAGCCCTGATAGCCCCAGATGCCACTATCAACATCATTCGCGACTTTTTGGTGATCGAGAAGCACCTAGTAGACCTGCCGGACCTGATAATAGACGTTATACGCTGCCAGAACCCTAGCTGCATATCCAACACAGAGGAGCCCATAAAGTCCAGGATGCTCGTAAAGACCAAGAACCCTGTTGTGCTGCGGTGCGTCTACTGCGAGCAGCCCATCACTGAGAGGATTGCAGATTACCTAATCTAGGCGAATTGCCTCACGGCAGACAGAAAGCATATAAATAGATCCGGTGAACAGCAACAAAGCTAGGATGGATTTCAAGATGGCTGTAAAAAATGGCGATTTTATAAGGATCGATTATACTGAGAGCGTTGATGGACAAGTCATAGCAGCTACCGATAAAGAGGTGGCCACTGCCAAAGGCATCTTCGATGAAGAGTGCCAGTACGGCCCCCACTTAATCGTTGTAGGTTCTGGTCAGCTCGTAGCAGGCATGGAGGAAGACCTAATCGGCAAGGAGATAGGATACGCAGGGTTGGTCGAGATCCCGCCTGAAAAGGCCTTTGGAACCCACGATCCCACGAAAGTGGAGAGCATACCCATCAACAAATTCAAGGATAAGAAACCCGTGCCCGGGATGAGAGTAGGTGTCGAGAACAAGGTTGGGACAGTCACCAGGATTATCGGAAGAAAGGCAATCGTTGACTTCAACCACCCCCTGGCAGACAAGACCATCGTCTACGAGTACAAGATCCTTGAGAGCATCGAAGACCGGGCCGAGAAGCTCAAGAGCCTGATCAAGACCTTCGCCCGATTGGACCTGGAATCCAAGATTGAGGACGATGTGGCCACGATCATCGTTCCCTGGGAGCTTGGTTACTACAAAGAGTGGCTGATGATCAGGCGTGGCCTGGCGGACATGATCATCCAGCACCTCAGCTTGAAAGAGGTCGATTTCATCGAGAAGCACACTGAGGCTAAGGTCAGCGCCGAGGTAATATCCCCTCCGGCCAAAGAGGGCTCTGAGGAGACGAAGGAATCAGAAGAGAAGGCAGCCGAGGCGGAACAGGCATCAAAGGACCAGGGTGCTTCGCCAACCTGAAGGTGAATCTCGCCTGCATAATTCTTTTTTCGCCAGATTAATTACTGAATTCTTTGCTGAATATTCCTTGTAGCATTGCGGCCTCGGGGCAAGAGTTTTATAGAACGGAGGCTCACTCAATGAAACATGACGCAAGAAGCCTCTATGAGGGATCGTCTTCTACGATGTAAGAGATCTTCGCGGCGAGAGAGTTAGAATTTTTGACACGACTCTCCGCGATGGAGAGCAGACCCCGGGTGTTTCACTCACCCCTGAAAAGAAACTTGCTATTGCCAGGCAGCTCGATAAGCTCGGTGTGAACATCATCGAGGCTGGTTTTCCTGTGTCTTCCAAGGGCGAGTTCGAGAGCGTCCGGCAAATTGCCCGAGCTGGCCTCTCTGCCCAGGTCTGCGGACTTTCCAGAATTGTCAAGGCAGACGCACAAGCCTGTCTCGATGCTGATGTTGGTCTCGTCCACGTCTTCGTGCCAACGTCAGACATCCAGATAGCCCACACGATAAAGAAGAGCCACGACGAGATAGTGGCCGGGGCAGTTGAGACAGTGGAATACGTGAAGGATCAGGGAAGGACATGCCTCTTCTCTGCCATGGACGCCACCAGGACATCCCCGGAGTTCCTCCACAGAATTTTCAAGGCAGTCGAGGAGGTCCACTGCGACATCATCAACATCCCAGACACCGTGGGAGTTGCTGTCCCTTCGGCCTTCTACGCCTTTGTGAAGGGGATCTGCGAGTACGTTGACATGGTCGTGGATGTCCACTGCCATAACGACTTCGGCCTCGCTGTTGCCAACAGCCTTTCCGCAGTGGAGGCCGGTGCGAGAGAGATCCAGGTTACCGTCAACGGTCTGGGGGAGCGGGCTGGCAATGCAAATTTGGCAGAGACTGTGATGAGCCTGCACTCAATTTACGGTGCAACCACGAGCATAAAAACGGAGTACCTGGTAGAGACTGCAAGGCTTGTTGAGCGGTTAACAGGAGCGAAAATACCAATAACTGCCCCCATAGTCGGTGAAAACGCCTTCTCTCACGAGAGCGGAATTCATAGCCACGGAATCCTCGAAAACAGCAAGACCTTTGAGCCGGGCATAATGACTCCTGAGATGGTTGGCCACAGAAGAAGGATAGTCCTTGGAAAGCACACAGGCCGGCACGCTGTTAAGAAGGTCCTCGAGGATGCTGGCTACAGGCCAACGGATGAGCAGCTCCATGAGATCCTGGATAGGATAAAAGAGCTGGGAGACAAGGGAAAGCAGATCACCGATGCCGACCTTCAGACCATAGCCGACGTGGTCATTGGAGAGGTGGCCAAGGCCAGCCAGGCTATGGTGCTCAAAGAGGTCTCAGTGATGACCGGGAACATTATAACCCCCACAGCCACTGTTAAGGCCGTAGTGCGTGGTCACGAGAAGGTCCTGGCCAGCATCGGCGTTGGACCTGTCGATGCCGCTTTAAAGGCAGTACAGGGACTCATGGACGGCGACGCGTCCATACGCCTCTCTGATTTCAGGATAGAGGCCATATCCGGAGGTTCAGACGCCCTGGCTGAGGTAGTGATAGGGGTCGAGGACGACCGCGGAAGGAAAGTAAGTGCCCGATCGGCACGCGAGGACATAGTTATGGCCTCGGTTGAGGCCCTTGTCAGCGCCATAAACAGATTGATGCTTTTGGAGGAAAACCACAATTGAACGAGTTCGGAGATGGGGTAATAGATTCCCACTGTCACCTCGATTTCAAGCATTTCGATAAAGACAGGGACGCGGTGATGAATAGGGCCCGAGAAGCGGGCGTCGTGATGATGATCAACTCCGGCGTCGACATTGCCACAAACAGGAAGAGCCTGGAGTTGGCGAAAAAGCACGACTTCATGCGGGCGACTCTTGGGCTTTCACCCAACTCCCTGGAAGGGACAAGCAACAAGGACCTGGAATCTCAGCTTGATTTTATCAAAGAGAATGCCGGTCAGGCCGTTGGCATAGGGGAGGCGGGCCTGGATCATTACAGGTGTAAAGATGAAGCGGCCAGGAACCATCAGGTTCAGGTCTTTCAGAAGGTAATTGACCTAGCCAAATCCGTCGATCTTCCGCTGGTTATCCACTCAAGGGATGCCGAGCAGCAGGCCCTGGATATGGTAAAGGACCTGGACAAGGTCGTGTTTCACTGTTACGGCGGCAGCATGGATACAATGAAGCAGGCAGTGGACCGAGGCTTCTACATCTCTTTAGCAACAGTTGTGTGCCGCTCCGGTCAGCATCAAGTGCTGGCTAGAAACGTCCCTCTAGATCACCTTCTCGTGGAGACTGACAGCCCTTTCCTTGCCCCAAAACGAGGGAGGAACGAACCTATGAATGTTCTCGAATCGGTAAGGCTAATCGCCAAGATAAAAGGACTATCGCCATCTGAGGTCGCTTCTGCCACCACCAAGAACATAAAGAAGATCTACAAAATTCCGTGACAAGAGAGCACGGACACACAAGAGTAGACGGAGTATAAGATAGATAAAATAATATATGAGATAGATTTTTATATGATACAGTCTGGGGTTATCTCAAGGATTATGTGATCTGATGGCGATACACTTCGAACACATCATGAATTATCTTGGCTCCAAGAAGGAAAGAGGCAGAAAGAAGATAGGTCTTCTAGTGGATGGTCCAAACATGCTTCGCAAGGAGTTCCAGATGGATCTTGAGGAGATTAGGGACATCCTTAAGGATTACGGCGACATCAAGATGGGCAAGGTGTTCCTGAACCAGTACGCATCTGAGAAACTCGTTGAGGCAGTGGAGAACCAGGGGTTCGAACCTGTCATATGCACCAGTGACGTTGACGTCAGGATGGCAGTCGAGGGCATCGACATGATCTATAATCCAGTCATAGATACCATCGCCATGGTCACCAGAGACGCTGACTTAAAACCTGTTCTGATGAAAGCCATGGAGCACGGCAAGGAGACCATAATCTTCGGAGCCGAGCCAGGCTTTTCAGTGGCCCTCAGGAACTCAGCGGATTACGTCATAGTGCTGCGCGACGGCCAGTATGTGACTGAATAGTTCGATAGTAAGAGATAAATGGATAAATTATAATGCATTGGCGAACTTTATTGATAGCATATTCTATGCACGCTGTAATGTACTCAATAATATACTCAACAATGGTGTTTCAAGAAACATTTTGAGGGATCATGGCAAGTGAGGAGATAAATAATATTAGCAAAAATTATACTGGCAAAAGCCTAAACGACCGTCTCAGGTATACAAGATCATTGATTCTTGGGCCAATTCTTGCCTCAATAGGCGGCAGGGATGATTTCAGGCACAAAGATGACTGGAACGACCCAGCACCTTGGGAGAACCGAAGCTGGAAGAGCAAGATTCCGACCGGTCTTCCCGTGAGCTACTCAATGGCTATACTGGCCATTTGCGTGTTTGTATCCCTCTTAAGTCTAATTGCTCCGGGGTTCGTTTACGGCTATCTCGCTCTGAACCCGGCATATGTTATGCAGAGGCCCTGGACGCTCATTACTCACATGTTCGTCCATGCCAACTTCGACCACCTCTTCTGGAACATGTTGTTCCTCTTCTTCTTTGGCGTAGAACTGGAGAGGCGCGTTGGCGAGACCCGTTTCCTTGAGATATACATGTTCTCGGGGTTGGCTGCTGCTCTGGGACAGATGCTGGTGTCCACAGGAACCCTTCTAGGCGCAAGCGGAGCCCTCTTCGGTGTCATGGGATGTCTGGCCATAATTGCCCCTGAAATTCGAGTACTGCTATTCTTTATAATTCCCTTGAGGATTCAGTATGCAGTCGTTCTCTTTGCCTTCATGGACTTCATGATGATGGGAACAGGAGACAGCATAGCTCATGCTGCACATCTGACGGGCCTGTTAGTGGGATTAGGGTTCGGGTACATGATGAGGAATCAGCCCCAAATCTACTATGATCATTAAGGAATGGTGCGAAAAGGACAGGGTCGAAAGGCAGGCGAGCCGTTAATTCAAAAATGAGACAGGAAGGTGGCATCATTCAATCATCACTGCTACCGCTCGACTAGGTGCAGGCCGGCTGCTTGGACAACTAATCATTTGGGAATAGCAGGTTCCTACTTTTTTTCCTACTTTTTCCACCCTTTCTTTCCATCAGTTTTTCCATGTGCTCCCTTCTTCCCCACATCCGCTACCCCTTTCTTTGCATCTGCGATTCCAGATGCCGCTGTCTTCCCTACATCAGCCTTTGTTCTCTTATCTTTTTTATTTTGCATTTTAAATTCTCCATTTAAACTTATTCTGCGATTCTCTTAATACGATATTTTTAAATAAAAAGCTTTTGGTTCCCAAATCGATAAGTATTATAATCTATATATATGTAATGTCCTGTAACTAGGCGTAGCGACTTATAAGTGCATTATAAGATTGTACCTTACGAAGGTCTTCTCCACCAGCCCTCTGGAGCATTCCCTCTGCATACGAAGGTTGGGAATTGAAAGGTCTCCAGGATTTCCTGCCCTCGTCAAATAGAATATTCGGTCGGCATTTAACATGCCGGAGGTGGTCGCATTCAGCTTATGAATGGTATTTATATGTTAATAACAATCATTATAGATATTTGTTAGCTAGTATGATAGATACGCAGCGAAGATCCATCGTGCTAGGATAAATTGGAGTAGAGATGATTGATTACATAGTTGGAACAGATAGGAAGATCCTCGAATCGATCCTTGAAAGATCCCTGACCAAATGGGTCAATCCGGTCAATGTCAATAGAGCCCTCGGGCTTGATGAAACGGAATTTGGAGATCGCTTAACACGCTTGGAAAGATGGGGTTTCATAAATACACAATCTGGTACTTATGAAGAAGGGCAATCTCTCAAAAATGGCATGAATCAAATCCGGCTTACAGAACGTGGATGGGGTGTTTTAAAAGGAGAAAGATAAGGCCATTGCCCTCTTTAGATTAGTAATCTCTAAAGGCTGATATCCTCATCACAATTCAGACAGATACCTCTCCTTTCAGTTTCTTCCAATCGTTGAACAGTGCTTGGATGTGCCTATCCTGGATCATAATGAGAGTTTTGATATCGGGAATCAAGAAGGCCACACCACCAAATGTGAGTGAATCACAGTGGGCTGCTTCCAGAAGCTGGTATTCATCGCCCATCCACACCTCGTTGATGAAGATCTGAAGCGTGAATGATTTCAGGAATAACCGGAGGAAGTGAATTTCGTTGATACCAGTGACCGACTCCATCCTGCCAGACAGCCTGAGTTCCGATACAATACTGTCAGCTTCTTCATATGAGCAACAGATATCGATATCCTTAGTGACATCTTTCAAGCCATGCCACAGAAGGGCCGCACCAGCGATCAGGTACACGCTGGTCTTTGCTTGAACTTTCGAGCCAATGTAGGCCAAATCAGCCAAAAGCTGTGTCTTATTTTCGATCATATCTCGCCCACCATTCCAAGATTGCTGATATCGAATCGGAGCAATTGCTAGTCATTCATAGGTTTGCGCTGTCCACAATATTATCTTTCTGCAATATCAAATCTATTGTGGGCCCACGCCTGCCAACTAGGAGAGGCGTCCGATTGAATCGGCCACCACGCCGTGGTTGTGTTTGACCCAGCGCCTGCCTTAAGCTCGCTATTCCTTCCGAATAACAGTTTATGCACTTACCCAAAGGCTGGTTTCCGAGCGACAACTACAAATATGTATAACGATTATATAGTTAATTTGGCGCGCCATGCAAAGGGTGGCGGGTGTGCCGTGGGCTTAACGTATCTGATAATGCTCTGTTTGGCAAGGAGATTTGGATGTTTGCCCTATCGATGGGTGAGCATGCGGTCGCTTCTAGGGTGGATCGCGTCCTTGTTCCAGGAGATGCATGCCTTCGTGGCACTGCATTCGGCTACGAGCCTGTTAAGCTGATATTCAGCAGAGGAAAGTTGCACGCCGTAACTTGCGTAGCAATCTGCCGACAGCTTGGCGTCAATACACGGCCGGGGCATGACGCGTCACAAGCCGAAGGCGGAAGGCGAGCACGAGACCCACATCTCACGATGCCTTGGGGTCCCTATGAAATGGGCGCTGTGTGAAATTCCAGTGCCGTGCCGCCTTCTAGCCCAGGCATATGATCGAACTCTGAGCGGAGTCAGGCCTGCACACTGACAGGTTCCTCCTACAAGGGCGCTGTGGATCGGCGTTGGCCCCGCTTGAGTATTCGATTTTCTCTATTTCGGTCATTTATTGTATGAGACTACACCTCACTACCCTGGAGCGAAAACCTTATATTTCGGCAATAGTCGTATTAGTAATAGGCAAAAGTCGATACACCTCTTTTCTCCCTCCTACACCAAGACTTTTGCCTCCCTCCTTATTACGACACATAGCCTTTCACGGCGCTACAAAAGGCTCTTCTCAGCTTTCTGCCCAGGCACACGTTGCGCATCTTGAATTCTATCATCCAGGAGGCGTGCCATATTGGTGCTCCTTGCCTCTTAGGTCTCCCAAAATAGCACAGTCGTTTATCCCTCGAATTCCTTTATCAGTACGCCCAAACTAAAGCCTCCCGAAATGTGGAAGGTGGCAGCGGAGAAGAAGAACCCATACCAGGCAAACCAACCTGGCCAGGCAGCATCAGCACGGGAATATCCAATTGAACTGTTCAACGATCCGTGATTGCAATCCCCATCACCTGATAACTTTATACATAATAATTAGAAAATAATTTATGCGGTCGTCGTCACCTCCAGGGCTTGGGCATTCAGCCCATAGAGGCTCTGGCGCGCATCCTGGAAATAGAAGCGTTCCTGAAGAAGGTCCTCGTCTTTAAGTCTGCTCAAAGCGTACCTTACGGTTCTTGCCGGAAGATACGTCTTTCTTATTATGTCCTTCTGCGTTAAAAGGCTGCCTGACTCCAGCACTTTAAGAACAAGCTTTGCTGATGGCGGCAGGCGCTCTATCTTCGAACTCGGCTGTTCATATCCGGGGTTGGCAAAATAGATCCCTCATTTTAAGCTCACCGAATTAACACTTGTTATTGAAGGTTATAAGTTTTGCGATTAAGGCAATTCTCTCCTCGAAGTGTATATTTGCCACCTCCTTCGGCATCCTCCAACACGACGTTCAATTCCTTCATCCTGTTACGTATCTCATCGGCGAGCTGCCAGTCCTTTTTTTCGCGGAGCTTCTGCCTTATTTCGATAAGCAGCTCGATCAGGTCGCGAGCCATGTCTTCTTCTTTTCCTATGGATTTTTCTGACCCGGAAGAAAAGCTGATTCCGAAGACCCTGCCGAACTCCTCCAGCAGCAGTTTCGTATCCTTTAAAGTCTCCTTCGATACGTTTTTTTCGTTTATTCTGCGGTTTATATCCCTCACCAGGTCGAATACGGTTCGAAGCGCGTAAGGCGTATTGAAATCATCGTCCATCGCATCCAAGAACTCAGCTCTTGCCTTGATCAGTATTGGGTCGACACCTTCGCTTTCCGAGATCTCGCCGGGCGTTTCTAATTGTTCTTCGATGACCTTGATCAGATGGCGAATTCTTTCAAGGCTCTTTCGAGACTGCTCCAGCACCTCTTCGGAAAAATCAATTGGTGATCGGTAGTGAGCAAGGAGGACGAACAATCTGAAAGCTTCGGCATCGCATCTCTCCAGCATTTCCCTTATGGTCATGAAATTTCCCAGGGACTTAGACATCTTCTCGCCCTTGACGTTGAGAAAGCCGGTGTGCATCCAAGCCCTAACCAGTGGCTTTTTTCCTGACGTCGCCTCCATCTGAGCGATCTCTGCCTCGTGGTGGGGGAATATTAGGTCCATTGCTCCGCCATGGATATCGTACTGAGGTCCGAAATAGGTCTCCGTGATGGCCGTGTCCTCGATGTGCCATCCTGGTCGTCCTCTTCCCCAAGACGAATCCCAGGTTACCTTAGCCCCGTCTTCCCGTTTCTTCCATAAAGAGAAATCTCCCGGGTTCCTCTTGGTCGGATCGGGCTCTATCCTGTGGCGCGCAACCTCCTCAAAAGTCTGATGCGACAGCTTCCCGAAGTCCTCGAATCTAGATTCGTCGAAGTAAACACCAGTCTCCGTCTCGTAAGCAAAACCCAACTCCACGAGCCGCTCAATCTGGCTGATGATCTCGGGAATGTGCTCTGTCGCCCTGGCGTAGAGGTTGACATTTGTCACGCCCAACGCCTGCATATCCTCCAAGTACCTTCGCTCAAACTTGCGCGCCAAAGCGTCCGGCTCAATGCCTAGCTCCGAAGCCCTCTGTATGATCTTATCGTCAACATCGGTGATGTTCTGAAGATAAAACACGGAAAAGCCCTTGTACTTGAGGTAGCGAGCGACGACATCGAATGCTATGTAGGTCCTGGCGTGTCCGATGTGAGAGTTGTCGTAAACAGTTGGTCCGCAGACGAATATGTTGACGCGATTCTTGTGAATTGGCTGAAACGGCTCTTTCTTGCCGCTCATGGTGTTGTAGATAATCATAGGCCGGGGTTGGGAGTCGAACCCAATTCTCGCGGTCTGCAGCCGCGCACTTAACCGGTCAGTCACCCCGGCACTCTATGCACTTCTTAATAGAAAAGGGTAGACTAATATTTGCCGGTAGCGGCAAATGGTTTGTTGAATCCTGTAATCGACCGACATCGCGAGGTCACAGAATCACCAGTAATTATTCAGATTATAATATATATTAGCGACTTCTAGAGTTCTACTCTCCTTCACTCAAGATGATCTGTGCAATAGCAGCCTCAACAGAAAGCTTGGGAGCATTGTCGAATAGCTCGCATTTTGAAGCTGCATATCACAGGCTTCGCTCAAGGACGGCCTTGAGATCCTCCAGCTTCACGGGCTTGGGGATGTAATCGTCCATTCCCGCTTCGATGCACGACTCTCTGTCGCCTTCGAGGGCGTAGGCTGTGATTGCTATTACCTTCGGTCCATTGTCCGGCCATAGCTTGCGAATGGCCCTGGTGGCCTCCAGGCCATCCATCTCAGGCATCCTGACATCCATGAGGACAACATCGTAGTGCTGACGCTTAAGAGCTTCCAGGGCTTCTATTCCATCGGCTACAGTATCCACTCTGTAACCCAGACGTTTGAGCATCGCCGTTGCAACCTTCTGGCTTGATGTATTGTCCTCGGCGAGCAGGATTCTCAGAGGGCTTATCTGAGCTTCATTGCTGACGGTCTCAGCCGAATATAGCTCCCTAACTGGCTTGGCGGCGAAGACGTTGACAAGGACTTCGTGGAGCTGGGTGGTTCGAATCGGCTTGGGAAGAGATGCTGCAAACATGTCTGAGGTCACATGTTTGCCGATGGAAGTGAATATCACCAGCGGCAGAGATTTGTCGTACTTGCGTATCTCATTTGCCAGCTCCTGGCCATCCATTTCCGACACGTCCAGGATGGCGACGTCGAACTCATCTCCTCTCCGGATCCAGCCGAGAGCTTCCTGGCCAGACGAAGCTGCCATGGGCATCATGCCCCAAGAATATACCTGTCGTCCCAGAATAAGACGGTTGGTCCTATTGTCATCGGCTATCAGAACTCGCCTGCCGATTAACTGAGGTGCCTGAGGCGCCTTTGGAACGCTCGAAACGGCCTCTGTCCGGATGGTAAAGTGGAAGGTCGAGCCGATTCCAGGTTCTGACTCGGCCCAGATTCTGCCGCCCATAAGCTCGACCAGCCTTTTGCTGATGGCCAGGCCGAGACCGGTTCCGCCGTACAGGCGAGAGGTCGATCCGTCCACCTGGCTGAAAGCCTGGAAGAGCCTCTCCATTCTGTCCTCGCGGATGCCTATGCCCGTGTCCCTTACTGCAAAGTGAATCTCACGACCGTCTTCCTTATTCAAGGACACAGACAGCTCGATCTCTCCTTTATCGGTGAATTTGGCGGCGTTGGAAAGCAGGTTAACAAGGATCTGCCGCAACCTGGTGGGATCTCCGATGATGGAGTCCGGGACTTCTTCGTCAATCGTGTAAGCAAGGTTCAACATCTTCTTGGCAGCGACATGAGCCACAAGATCCAGGGCTTCCTCAATGCAGGCTTTTATGTCGAACTTCTGTTCATCGAGGGTTACCTTATCGCTTTCCATCTTGGAGAAGTCCAGGATGTCGTTTATGACGGTCATAAGAGCATCGCCGCAGCCTCGAATGGTCTCGGCATAGTCCTTCTGGTCCGGTGTAAGATCTTCTTCCAAAAGAAGGGACGTCATGCCTATCACTGCGTTCATGGGGGTTCTTATCTCGTGGGACATGTTGGCCAGGAACTCGGACTTTATGCGGACAGCATCCAACGCGGCTTCTTTGGCCTTCATCATCATCTCTTCAGCCCTCTTGCGCTCGGTTATGTCGATGACTGCGATCCGGCACATTCCCTTGCTTTGCGGGAGATCTTCAGTGACTATGCCCTCGATGCGGACATAGGCCGCATCACCTTCTGTCACGATGAGTTCCAATTCGCACGTTTGCTTGGTACAGGTATCGAACGCTTTTTTGCAGAAATCATCAAAGGTGGGTCGGTACTTAGGTACAACAAACCGCCAGAAAGGCATGTGCAATAGTTTGCTCCTCTCTTTGCCAAGGAGCGCCGCTCCTGACAGGTTTAGTTCCTGGACTAGTCCCTGCACATCGATGGTGAATAGGCCGATGGGCGCAAAGTCGTATAGGTCGGAATATTTTATCAGAGCATCCTCGGCCTCCAGCCTGGCGCGCTTCAGCTCTTCATTCTGCATCTCCAGCTCAATCTGGTGGACCTGCAGCTCGTGAACCAGAGCAAGGTGATCTATTTCTTCTTTCGTAGAATCGGACTGAATCTCTTCCGCTGTCCTTCAAACGCTCCTCCGCCTGGAGGCGCAAATCGTTGCTCAGGTTCGATCCAGCTTTCTTATTCTTCATGGCCCTTACCAACTTTAGTTTCGGATAACTCTCTGCGATTCGTGATGTCTTCTATTGCGAGAAGAATTAGCTGTGTATGGCCGTCCTCTTGCGCTACCCTTCGGGCATTGAGGAGCATCCTCCGCCGCCCGACCTCTGGAAAATCATGCTCGACGAGAAAGTCCTCAACCTGGGCATCTTTGGGAAGGATCTCCTCAAGAAGCCGACGAAGGTCAGGAATGTTCCACTGCCCGTTTCCCAGGTCGTAGAGGAGCTGCCCCTCGGTATGCTTAGGCGTCACATTGAATGATCGATAGAATGAGGGATTGGCTGAAACAACCCTCAGATCGCCGTTCAACACGACCATCGGTTCCCTGACAGTGCGGACGATGCTCTCTGCATACAGAGATCGCTCCTCCAGGCGTTCCGTCATATTCTTGATATCGGTGATGTCGGTGAAGGTGATCACAACGCCATCTATGACGTTGTCAGCCGTTCGATAGGGAACTATCCTTATCCTGAACCAGGACCCGTCTTTGGTCTGCACTGAATTTTCCTTGAACACCAGCGTCTGCAGCACATTACGCACATCCTCGACCAGATCTTCGTACTGGAGGTTGGATACGATGTCCGTGATCGGACGACCTACGTCGCTTTGGATGAGATTGGCGATCTTGGTTGCATAGGGTGTGAACCGCTTGATCAACAGATTGTTGTCTAGATATATGGTAGGAATCTGAGTGCTGTCGAGGAGGTTCTTCATATCGTTGTTGACCTCGGAGAGCTCTTCATTCTTGGACTGAAGCTCAGCATTGAGGGTTGTCAGCTCCTCATTAAGGGATTGCAGCTCCTCTTTGGATGTTATCATCTCCTCGTTTGTGCTCTGCAGCTCCTCGTTGGTCGATTGAAGCTCCTCGTTCGCTGATTTCAGTTCTTCCTGGGAGGTCTCCATCTCTTCGATGACGGTCTGAAGATGTTCCTTCGTGGACTGCAGATTCTTCTCCAGATCGGAGTTGATTGCCTCCAACCTGGAAGAAGATCTCGATTTTTTCCTGGATGATGATTGAGCCTCAAGAGCGGGCACTTCCACGTCATCAAACATAACCATCAATAGGCCGCGCATCGCTTCTGGCTCCTCGAAAGGACTGACAGTGAGGTTAACTGTCTGATAGTTTCCGTTCGTCTGGACCCGGAGATTCTTCACTGTTGTGCTCTTCCAGTCTGCAATCACTTTACGAATGGCGATTCCCAGCTCCATTCGTAGACCCTCGCGGGCCATGGCATATATGTTCAAATTCGCTTTTCCGACAGGCAGTTCCAGGTATTTTCCCGTTTTCCGGGTGAGGTAAAGGATATCTCCATTGTCATTGATGAGCACCACAGGCGGCGCGATGTTCTGAAGGATGAACGCCTTGGCAGTCTCAGTGACGCTGACCTCAGGTTCTTTTTGTGTGCCGACGGGGGCCACAGTCCGTGCTTCAAAGGGCATTCGAGTTGCGGGGAATTCGACCATTCCCTTGCGGGCGAGGAGCGTCTCCCTGCGCTTGAAGACCTTCCATTTGTTGTCCAGCGGAGAGAAGAGATCGGCGTAGCCTCCTATTGTCTCGGAAGATCCGAGGAAGAGGAAGCCTCCTGCATTCAGGGTGTAATGGAAGAGGGGCAGGAGCTTCTTCTGCGTCTCGGAGTTAAGATAAATGAAGAGATTTCGGCAACTGAGCATGTCAAGCTTTGTAAACGGCGGATCGGTGAGAATGTTCTGCTGTGCAAAGACGATCTCATCCCGGATATTTTTCTTGATGCTGTAGTGTTCGTCCTCTTTCGTGAAGAACCGCTGCAAACGCTCATCTGATATATCCGCAGCGATGTTTTCCGGGTACCGACCCTGGCGAGCTACGTCAATGGCCTCTTTATCTAAGTCAGTCGCATAGATCTGAACCTTGATGCCCTTCAGCTTAAGATCGTCAAGGCACTCTCCGAGAACGATGGCGATGGAATACGCCTCCTCTCCTGTGGAGCAGCCGACAACCCAAACGCGAATGGTTTCTCCCCCTATCTTGTTCTTAAGCAGCTCCGGAATGACCTTGTCTTTAAGGATGGCAAATGCTTCAGGTTCCCTGAAAAAACTCGTCACGCCGATCAGAAGCTCTTTGAAGAGCAGATCGATCTCCTGCGAATTCTCCTGAAGGTAGCGAACGTATTTGTTTATATTACTAATTTGATGGAGATTCATCCGCCTTTCAATTCGGCGGCGAACGGTATTCTTCTTGTAGAGGGAAAAGTCATTTCCTGTTTGAGCCCGGAGAAGGGCGAATATCTTTTGAATGGACCCCGTGGAGCGAATCTCCCCTGAAGGCGTCACTTCTCTGATTATCCCGGCAAAGTGATGAGCATATCCTACAAGCTTTGCAGGCAGCTCGCCCGCCGGAGAAATATAATCAGCCCGACCGGTATTGATAGCGCTTTCAGGCATGCCGGTGTACTTGGCCGAGTTCACATCCTGCACCATCACCATGCCCATCTTCTCTTTGATGGCCTTTAGTCCCAGGGTGCCGTCCGTTCCCATTCCTGAGAAGATGATGCCTATGCCCTTCTCTTTCTGGTCCACGGCCAGGTTCCTGAAAAAGAAGTCGATGGGCGTTCGCATTCCCCTGGGCTTGGAGGGCTCAAGTAACTGGAGGGTTCCGTGCAGGATGGACATATCCTTGTTCGGCGGGATCACGTAAACATGGTCCGGTTGAACCTTCATTCCATCCTTAACCTGTTGGACTTCCATCTTCGTGGCGCGCTGGATCAGCTCCGGCATGATGCCTTTGTGAGTTGGGTCAAGATGGGACACGAGAACATAGGCCATGCCGGTATCAGCGGGCATGTTGTGAAAGAACTCCTCAAAGGCCTCCAGTGAGCCGGCTGACCCGCCCATTCCCACAATGTAGAATGATTTCTTTCGGCCCGTCTCGATGGTTGCAACTTTCGTTTGAGGAGAAGCGGGAGATGCTCTGACGACCTTATTTTTTTTTGGATTTTTATCATTTGGTTTCATATGATCTCTTCGCCAACTGGTTTTAAACCAAAGCGCTGCCTTTGCTACCCTTCACAGAACTAACTATATTCTGTTTGCATAGTATAATTATCTTCGCTTTGACATAATTATTCTCGCCTTATTATCACCAATATTTTTTATATAATTATTATTGCTTTTGAATTTCATCAAGTCCTTTTCGATGATGAGGCACCTATATTTAACACTTTCATAAAGAGATCAAAAAAGTAACATCAGGAGCGAGCACATAGGGGGGAAAAAATCAACGGGCTAGAATATCATCGAATAGAGCTGAGTCCTTATAGCTGCAAATCACCCGCATCTCTCCAGAATCTGGACATCCGTTAGAAAATACATAATATAATAAATTTGGCGCTCCAGAGCTTGCGGCCCCCTATCGGCAACGGCATCTGAGCTTGAGTGTAGGTTCGTTTAGAACTCGCTTGCAGACCTAATTGAAATGGGGGAAAAAAAATTAAAGGCGACCGGTGGAAGCCACATCTTTCACTTCAGGCCGGTCATGGCCAAGCTGTAAAGGCTCTGACGCGCATCTTGAAAACAGAAGCGTTCTTCGAGGATGTCCTCACCCTTTAGCCTGTTCAGGGCGTACCTGACAGTTCTGGGAGGAAGATCGGTCTTGCTGATCAGGTCTTTTTGTGTCAGAGGGCCATTCGTTGCCAGGACATCGAATACGTGCCTTGCGGAGGGCGGAAGATATTCCACTACATCCAGATCCGGCGGCCCATTGTTAGAATTGTCTGGAGCTGGGCCCGAATACCTGCTCTCACCAACTGAGCCGGAACTGCCTGTCGACGGACCCTGTCTGCCGTATGTCCGTGAACTGCTCTCCCCAAAGTAAGAATAGCCAGGATCATAGACATCCGTGCTGCCGGATGGCGATACAAGGGTTGGGCAGTGACATTCTTGAGAAAAGCAGGCGCTATCCTGTTTACCCTCGCAACAGCTCATTACCTTTGGGCTGGGACAACCGATGGACGTGCATGTACAGGTCTTTGCAATTTGCTCTGAAAGGACAGGAGCCATTAGAAGGCTGATAACCGCCAATACTCCAAGCAGTCTTGTAATGATCAATCCCACTCACCTCTTTCCCTTTTTCGACGATTCACAATCGTGAATAGCCATATAAAAGGCAATCGTCGTAGTATAAAGAGCTATCTGCGATCCTGACTTGTTCAGTCGTTCTACAAGAAGTCGCCCGCGAAAATACGGCATCGATGGCATAATTTCAGACCGAATCCCAGAAGTTCCAAACGGCGTATGCACCTATTTTTTTCTTGTGGCTCGGTCATCCTGATGTCGACCTTGCACGGATATTTGTGCATATCGAAGCAAATAACTACAAAGACGTAAATTATATACGTTTTTATTCCCCATTTGCCCTCTAATTTGCCTCCAAATTACTACGACATTTGCCTAAATCCAAATGACCATAAGCCACAAGGACAACGTAGTGCTCGAACTGTGAGCCAGTTCAAGAAGAAAAAAGTGGGTGTTCGATTTGAGAAAAATGGCATTGATATTAATAGTCCTGCTGTTTGCAGGAATTGGATTGACTCTTGGACAAGCGGGGCAATGTACTGGAAACTGTAACTGCCCCGCGGGCACAGCTTGTTCGCAATCGACATGCGGGGCGAGCTGCGGAGGATCGTGCTCAGCAGCCGGATCTACAGCGACACCATGTGGAAGCCATTGCCCCCTCGGCGGGTGTGGATCTGCAGGCGGCTGCCATAGTTGCTGCGGCAGTAACTGCGCAGGCTGCTGTTAATAAGCTCTGAAGGTGGGGCCACCTACCTTATATATTTATCAATAATAAATCAGTGTTGAGCAAAAGAATACACGAACAAAAATTAAAGAGCGATAACGAGTGAAAGGGAAAACCACTGGTAGGAACGTTATCGTTTTATTATTTTCCGAAACTCTCGAAGCCGAAGGCCTTTATAATCCGCCAGGAATTTACCATATTCTTCCCAAATTTCTCTTTCCTCCTTGTTAGGGCAGAGTGTAATCGGAATTTCTGCTTTCTTTGATAAATCAATTCGATAAAGATCAAATACTGATTTCATGTATCTACCATAGCTCTTATGAGCCAGGATAGAAATCTTATAAAACAAATATGCAATAATGATAGACAAGGATGTCATAAATATTAGAAATAATACTATATCTAAAAAATAATGATCAAAATGTATAAGATCCCTGATGGCCAGATAAATCGTATCTCTGATAAAAAGTGTTTTAATAATAATCAGGAATGGAGTAACAAGGAAAATAAAAGAAAGATATAACAAGAAATCGGCTTTGGCTGCGGATATATCAATTTCCTCTCTTACCTCTTTTGACAAAGTTAGCCAAATATGATACCAGAAGACTCCAAAATCCATTCCGTATTGTTCTTTAGGATAACTTTCGTATTCCGCAAGTATGTTTCCTAGGTTTGTACATTCTACTGGATGTCGTTTACTTCGGAATTTTTCTTGAGGATCGTAAGGATATTCCCTAATCTTTTTAGATATATCGAGAATTTCCATATCCAATTTTTTTATTTCCTCTTCGATTTTATTTATTTCATTATCGGTTTCCTTTGCGACCAATTCGCCCATTTTTGATTCTAGATCTTTCTCTTTTAATTCTAAATCGGAATCTAATGCTTTATAATTCTTCAATTCTCTCTTGTACAAACACCACCAAATCGGCTCTGGCCAAAATCGTATTCCTTCAAAAAATTGATATATGTATAAATCCAAGGAGTTTAAAACCACGCCGATTAATAATCCAATTATAGTTACGCTTGCTAGTTTGTCCAGCAGCTGCATATTTAAAAAATAGTCCGTAATAAGTGAAGAAAAAGCATAAACCGCAATAATTGTACTGATTAAACCTGGAAAAAAGATCCTTATGAGCGTAGGAAAGCCAAAACTATCAGGAACGTCACTTGCTGCCATGTGCAATTTTCAGCTAACTAGCCTAAGTTTCCTTTTTGCTAGTATTTTTCCCTGGTTCACTCTGTTTTTTCCCGCTTGTATCTAACTTGCTACCGCGTCCGCGATAAGCTTCGTTTTGTTGCTTCTCAACAATATCTTGTTTAGACATTTTAAGCACCCGATATTTATTCACTCATGTTTTTCCTGACTTATAAATTTATTGGAACAAAGGAAATTTTTTTAACAAAAATTTAAGCATATATGCTTTAGGCATCTTCTATCTAGCCATTAATCCTCTTATAGTGACGATACTACCGCAAGAGTGAAGACCGGCCGTCGATTTAGAGTAGTCATATCGACCAACGCCTTAGAGCGCAAGTCCTCTGAGAATTCGATTGATTTGAAGAATTAAGAGGCACCTAAGTGACGCCCTCCTTTCTCCAGATCCATCAGTTGCTTTACCCTCAAATCCACCATGTCCATGGCGTCCTCGAAGAGCTTCCGGTTGATCTCCAGGCCAAAGTATTTCTTCAGCTTCTCGGGCGGAGTCATTGTGGTCCCTGCCGATAGGTAAGCTATGTAGTTCTTATTGAACTCCATGGGGTCTTCCTGGTATCTCTTGAACAGTGACAGGGTTATGGCCTTTGAAAGAGCGTAGTTGAAGGTGTAGTAGTTGTCCATAGCGAAGTAGATGTGATCCACATAAGTCCATTTTTGCTCGCTCTCATTGTAGTAACTGACCTTGCTGTTCTGGTATTCCTTGTCAATGCTGGTCCATAGTGTATCCAGATCCGGCCCGCTCACATTTCCTTTCTTCTGGCTTATGAGCTGGTGAGCCTTATGCTCAAACTCGGTGATCATTGTCTGGAAGGTGAAATAGTTGGCGTAGTTGTTGATCTGATCGGCCAGAACCGCCACCGCCGTATCTTTGTCGTAGTTTTTGACTGCGTAGTCCACGAAGAGCTCCTCGTCGAAAGTAGAGGGAACCTCAGCCTCGTACATTGGGCCTCCGCAGTAGAGAAAGTCCACAGAATTCTCCATCAAGTACATGTTTATGGCATGGCCCATCTCGTGGGCTAAGGCGCGCTTGTCAGTGATCAGTCCTTTGTAGTTCAGGAATATGAGCGCTGGTCTCTTCAGGGCGAACTGATCCTCTGCGAATTCGATGGACTGCTTCCCGTGACCGGGGTTGGGATAGACATCCACCGAGTTGCTTGTGGCCGTCTTTATGAATATCTGTTTGAATGCCGGGTCCATCTTTGAAAATGACGCCTCGATCTGTCTCAGGGCATTGGTATAGTTGTCCTTCTTATTGGGGTCCTTCATGAGCTGCAAGAACAGGTCATAGGGCCGTAGCTGTTTTAAGCCCATCAAGGCCATGCGGAACTCATAGTAGCCGTCGAAATCTCCTCTGCGTTCCTTGAACACCTGGTTCATCTCGTCGATCTGAGATGCATTCAGGTAGTAATCGAACATCTTGGCTTCGTAGGCATCGGAGAAGTTCAGCTCTCTAGCATACTGGTCATCGAGCATCGATTTGTTGACGTAGAGCTTTCCCATCTCCTCGGATTCGTTGAAGAGATGATTGTATCTCTTATCGTAGGCCTTCTGCCTGTTGCCTCGGTCCTGATCGGTGTAGAGAAGATCGTAGTACGACTGTGAGTCGACGGCGTACTCTGTCCCGTTGCCCAGAGTTATGTTGCCGGCTTTTGTGACGTTATTGGTGATCAGCTTCCCAGCTTTTGTATCCAGTTTCATGAGCTTGTTGTTCAGGTCGGCGAGGAGCGCTGCCTGGTTCTCGTTCTTGGGACGATGATCTGCATAGCGGATGTAGTTCGCCTCAAAATAGGCCCGGTATTTGCTCAATCCCGGTTCCTCGACAAAAAGCCTTTCCCACTCCGCTTTGGGCAATGATTTCAGCTTCACCTCCGCGAATGAAGTATTCTTGTCGTGTTCGGTCGACAGGTTTTGAGCATCGGATAGGAGAACCTCGAAGAACTTATCGTTGACATCCAGACTGTTCCCTGCAGTGGCATAAGCGCCAAGAACATCTAGCGATTTGGAGAAGTTCTCCTCGCTCTGGATGTAATCGAGCAGCACCGCACCGGTTAAGTTCACGAACAGTGGGCGGTAAGTCCCGTTCATCTCCTGAATCTCATTTCTCATCCTCGCAAGTTCAGCCGTGGCAGCATCCTTGTTTGGATACAAGAGGGACAAGTTCCAGGATGTAGTTATTTTATTGACATCCAGATTTGACGAGTTATTGACGTCTAGACTTGACGAGTTATTGCCATTGATGTCCTTTGCCGGTGATATCGGACAAAAGACCATAGCGGATGCCATCAATAGTAAAACCAAAGTCATCGTTCCTGCGAATATTCTGCTTTTCATAATTCCCCTCCTCGGAGATAGGTCAATTCATTGCCCTGGGGTGGATGAGAATTGCGTAAAGCTACGTATATATTTTTCTAATAGTAATATTGAGAAATTGATGGATCGCTCCCGAAAGCTGAGGTATTTATATAAATCTTAATTTTTACTTAATAATCCATTTTTGAGTTATTGATTAAGCTCAAAAAAAGTTATAACCAAAGAAGCCAACTATAGCTCATGGAAAACCGGTTGGTCTACAACCCCTTCGGAATGCTGTTCATGCTGCTCCTGGCGTTTTTGCTGTTCTTAGTGGTTGGTTTTCTCTTTCTAAACGTCATTGGCACGGCTTTTACTAAGATCGGTTTCACCTGGCAGCACGCCCTCATAATCCTGTTAGCGTCTCTCCTTGGAAGCAACATCAACATCCCCGTGACGAATATGAAGTGCAGCACGCCCATGGTGACGGAGAGATACGTCAGGGTTTTCGGCGTCACCTACAGGATCCCTGTGATGGAGGATATAGCCTGCAATACGATTCTGGCAGTTAATGTAGGCGGCGCGATCATACCAACGCTCATATCCATCCTACTGCTCCGTCAATTTCCCGGTGCCTTGATCTATGCAGTTGTCGGTGTTGTCTTCGTGGCCATGGTGACCAACCGAGTAGCCCGTCCTGTCAAAGGGTTGGGCATCGTCACTCCAGCTCTGCTTCCCCCACTGACGGCAGCCCTGGGGGCTCTTGCTCTGGTTTATCTGTTCAATGCACCTCACGATTTCGTGTTTCTCATCGCCTACGTGGGAGGAACGCTTGGAACGCTGATCGGTGCCGATCTGCTCAACCTCAACAAGATCAGGGACATGGGAGCACCTGTGGCGAGCATCGGCGGAGCCGGTACTTTTGACGGAGTATTCCTCAGCGGAATAATTGCAGTGCTTCTGGTTTGACTGGAAGGTTGACTGGAAAGGATCTCATTATGTTCGACTGGAAAAATCAAATGAACATCGAACGGAAGGCAGGGCTATGAGCTTCAGGGGTTTCCTGGATGAGCTAAAGGAAGCGAGGCTGCTCAAAGAGGTGCACGAGCCGGTGTCACCTGTCCATGAAGTGGCCAATAGATCCTTGGGCGCAGGGCCGGTGATGTTCCAAAACGTGGACGGTCACAGGTGCTGCCTGAACATCCTGGGCACTCGGGACTTGCTCGCCAGGGCTCTGGGTATTCGGACTGAGGAGATGATCAGGTACCTGAGCGGCATTGAATACGAGTCCAAAGGCCAGATTCGATACGTGAATTCGTCTCCCTTCCAAGAGGTTGTCACTGAGCCCGACCTGTCCAGGCTGCCGATATTGACCTATTTCAAGGGCGACGGCGGCCCGTACATCACGTCCGCCGTTGTTGTGTCCCGTTATAATGACCACATCAACGCCTGTGTTCACCGCCTGATGGTCCTGGGTAAAGACCGTCTGGCAGCAAGGCTGGTCCCGGGCAGGCACACCCATACGCTGTGCCAGCAAGCGCATGAGACTGGGCACGACGTGCCGGTTGCAATCGCTATAGGCGTCGATCCTCTGGTGCTCATTGCGGCGAGTACAAGGGTCCCTACCGACATGGAGTTCCAGTATGCCAGCGCCCTTCGAGGCGAGCCTGTAGAGCTTGTGAATCTGGATAACGGTGTGCCGGTCCCTCATGCCGAGATAGTCCTCGAGGGCTACATCACAGGCGAGCGCGCCAGCGAGGGCCCCTTTGTAGATATAACCGGTACGAGAGACCTTGTCCGTCAGGAGCCGGTCATTAAGCTAACTAAAATGATGACCCGCATAGACCCAATCTACCATGGACTGCTGCCTGGTGGAGGAGAGCACAAGATGCTCATGGGAGTTCCCTACGAGCCGTTGATCTTCAAGGCAGTCTCTAAGGTAGCTAAGGTTATAGATGTTCTCCTGACCGACGGTGGGTGTTGCTACTTCCATGCAGTTGTGCAGATTGAAAAGCAGACGGAGTCGGACGCCAGGCGTGCCATAGACGCAGCACTGGAAGCCCACAGGTCACTGAAACATGTGCTGGTCGTGGACACAGACATAGACATCCATGATCCGACTGATCTTGAGTATGCCATAGCCACACGCTTTCGCGGCGACGAGGACGTCGTCATGCATCCAGGGGTCCGCGGAAGCACCCTAGACCCGAGGTCCGTGAACGGCATTACTACCAAGGTCGGAATTGATGCTACGGCCAGGCTGGATAAGCTTTGGAAATTCGAGAGGGTTATAAAGAAAGGATAACAATTTTACAGTTGTTGATGTTCAGGAGAGCTATATGCACTTTGGTACATCAAACCTATCTTTTTCACAGACTATTATGAGCCAATAGGCTATGGTTTCTGATATGTTCTCAGCAATTGCTTGATTTAGTTGCCACATTGTCGCAAATTGAAGTTAAGTGGATTGGCAAAGTGATCTAGACAATCCACTTCAAAGTATTTCATGCCAAATCCAGTCGTCGTTCGCCCTAGCTTGGTTATAGTAGGCTGTCAGCCCTAATTCAGATCTCGAGGTACAAACGGATGCTGTAGACTGTGGCCACTCCCAGCACAATGGTCAGTATCAAGGAAATGATCTGGAGCATCAGTTCATTCATCTTTTCACATCTATCTTTTGTCTCAATCTTCACGCGACAGGAATCAAGCAAGACCAAGCTGATTACCGAGACCTACAATATCTCCTCAGAGAATCCTGTCTCCTTGCTACCTGCTTAAGCCCGTGAATGTGATGATTAGTTCTATATTATACTAGATAAGATTTTCTACTATTTAAAAGATAACTTTATCACCGATCGGGCTTGAGGCAGCTGGTCGTATGGATCGAGGTCATGCTGGCTGCGCGCATCCGCAGCTACAATGATCTTTTATGATGGAGACGACCTAAAGTGGTACAAGGTGGTTAGAGCTTGATTGGGCTTCGAGGTGCGTCTGAGATTGCCGACTTTATTCTGCGAAACTATTCAGGAAAGGCTGTAGAGGTAGGGGCGGGATTTGTCCCTGAAGTGGCCCTAATAATAAGCCGGCACCTGAAAGTAGTAGCCACTGATAAAGAGAAGCGAAATCTCGATGGGTTGGCAGTAGAAGCTGATGACATCTTTTCGCCGCGTAAGGAGATTTACGAGGGTGCTAGCATTCTGTACTCAATAAGGCCGCCTATCGAGGTCCAGATTGCTATGGGCAGATTGGCCGCAGAGATCGGCGCAGACGTCATTATCAGGCCTTTAGAGGACGAGATAGCGGATCTGCCTGGCTTTAGAAAGATCCTGGTCAATCTTGGAGATGCCAGGTTCTATCATTTCAAGCTAAAGTCTTGACCCCTACTCTCTTTTAAGAATTAGTCCTTTTCTGAACGGATCTGTTTGAGCGTATCCTCAATTCTTTTCCAGTGCGATCCCTCCCAATAGAGCTTCCTGCATACTTCGCACTCCCAGGTCCGTTCATGGAGAGGATGGTGGTCAGCTCCTCTAAATGCTTGAAGGGGACCGTTGCAGACAGTGCATCTCAGGGGGTTCAACTCCATTTTTACACCTATCTTGGCCATCTCATTAAGCTGGCCAAGGAGGCTAGTTGATTGTATGAGAATGCATTCTACCCTAGCGGTTCTGCAGTTTTCGGCCAGGCGTTTATCTCGGGTTATAAGGACCCTGTTCTCTTGCCTGGCCTTGATCATGAGCTCTGGATCGTCAGCAACTCCGGGGTTGGCCACGTCCATGCCTACAAGCCTCAGCCACCTCCCCAGGCTCATCAGCATTTGATCGACCAAGAATCGTTCCACACGAAATATATAATCCGCAACTATTTATCGATTGATCACGCCACAACGCCTATGAAGAAGGCGATGAGCAACGTGGATGTTGCAGCCATGGTTGCTGAACTCCGGGAGAGGCTGGTGGACGGCCATGTGGGGAAGGCATACCAGCTAAATGCAGAAACGATTTCTCTCTCAGTCCAGTCCCCCAGAGAGGGCCGGATGGACCTCTTAATGGAAGCAGGCCGTCGCATCCACCTGACGAAGAAAGAGCGGAAAGCTTCCAAGACTCCGCCCCAGTTTCCTACAATGCTCAGGATTCGCCTATCGGGTGGAAGGATCGCCGACATTCAACAGTTTGACCTGGACAGGGTTGTGGAGATAACCGTGGACCGCGACGGCGTAAGCAATTACCTCATCGTCGAGCTGTTCCCGAAGGGGAGCATGATCCTCCTGGACGAGTCAAGACGTATTCTCACCATGCTGAAAAAGATGGTCTTCCGGGGCAGGAAGATGGCCAAAGGCGAGGAGTACCTGTACCACACCATCCAGCTTGACCCGAGGACAATCTCCCGGTCAGAGCTTTCAGGTCTGCTGGCCACTTCCGAACAGGACCTGGTCAGGACAATAGTCAGATGCTTGAACATGGGCGGAACCTACGGAGAGGAGGTCTGCCTACAGGCTGGCGTGGACAAGAACAAGCCTGCTGCTGAACTTGAGACTGAGGAGATAGATCGAGTTCATAAGGCTCTTGCCGATGTCTTCATGCCAGATACAATCGAGCCGCACATTGTTCTGAAAGACGGACTTCCCTTTGACGCCCTGCCCAAACCCTTAAAACTCTACGAAGGTTTGGAGAGAAAAAGCTACGATACCTTTAGCGATGCCCTGGACGCTTTCTTCGTGGACAGGGTCGCGGAGCCAAAGCAGAATCCCATAGACCGCAGAATCGAGATTCAGCGCAAGGCCATCGAAGAGTTTGCATCCAAGGAAAAGGAGCTGGTGGTAATTGGCGAGCTGATCTACCAGAAGTACAGAGATATAGAACAGTTGCTCAAGGTAATCTCCGCCGCTAAAGAAAAGGGTTTCTCATTCACCCAGATCTGGGAGAGGATAAGGACATCCGAGCTCCCTCAGGCTCGAATGATCAGGTCAATGGACCACACTGGCAAGGTGGGCATTGTTCTTGACGGGGTCGAGATTGACCTGAACGCAGGCCTCACAGTGCCTCAGAACGCCCAACGATACTACGATTCTGCCAAGGAGATGGCCAAGAAGGCGAAGGGCGCTAAAGAGGCACTTCTGATAACCGAGGCGTTGAAAGTAAGCAAAGCAGTGCCCAAGAAGACCAGGATGGTAATCCGGAGGAGGAAGCCCAAGTGGTATGAGAGGTTCAGGTGGTTCACATCCTCCGACGGCTTCCTGGTCATCGGCGGTCGGGATGCGGAAACAAATGAAGAGATCTACGCCAAGTACATGGAGAAGCGGGACCTGGTATTCCATACCGACGCTCCCGGTGCGCCTCTGACAATCATTAAAACAGAGGGCGAAGAAGTCCCGGAAACCACCTTGCTTGAGGCTGCGCAGTTCGCCGTCAGCTACTCAAGCATCTGGAAGGCAGGCCTGGCTGCAGGTGACTGCTACATGGTTAATGCCGAGCAAGTCACCAAGACTCCTGAACACGGCGAGTATCTAAAAAAAGGAGCGTTTGTTATCAGGGGCGAGCGCCGGTACTTCAGAGATACGCCGGTTGGGACAACCATCGGGATCGAGGACGAGACGCTGATTGGAGGTCCGACTTCTGCTGTTAAGCCAAAAGTGGGCCAGGCGTTTGAGATCGAGCCGGGAGAGTACAACGCGGACGATCTGGCCAAGAGAATCTATAGGTCCTTCTCAGAGAAGATCGATGATAGGGCGTACTTGAAATCCATTGCCTCTGTTGACAGGATTGTTCAATTCCTACCGCCGGGTGGTTCGAGAATTAAAGAAGGAAGCCTGAAGGAGTGACTTGGCACTGCCAGTCGCTTTCTTTACAGGGTAAAAGCTCTCGTGTGCGCGGTAGGTTGACAATTACCGACGTCATACCTCATTTATGAATCTAATGAGTTCAGTTAGTTGTCTGATTGAGTTGACGGCTTGTTGAGCTAACGGCTATTGAGCGATGGCGAATGTTTCTCGTCATTGGCACAAAGGTCTTTGGATACTCGAAAGGTTTCTTCGTTCACCCATCTTTCGAAACCCATCCGTTTTCTTACTTTTTTTAGGATTATGGTGCCGTCTCCAAGCTGATCTATGGCAAACTTATCTCCATCATTTAAATCAAGTCTGTATCTTAAGCTGATAGGAAGCAGCACTCTACCGTTTGCGTCCATCTTCGTGATTGACATGATTCAACCTCAATATCGTTGTAACTCTGATTTGTTTCAATCTGCTTGTTTCATCCATATCGGCAGCCCATGATTGTTCTTTGTTAAGTTAAACCCCAGCTTTCTTAATTCAGATCTAGCCTCTTGAGGGCTCAATTCACAGGCACGAGCTACTCGCTTAAGCTCTCCACGGTCGAGGATCTGACCCTTTAGTCCTGGCTTACGTTTTAGGTATTCTCTAATGGATTTCATAATCAACCCCCACGCGGATGATCTCATTGTAGACCAGCCACACCACCCCTTGCATTTGAACGATATATAAAAACTGGACCGAACGAACTATCTGACTGACTCTCAGCGAACAGTTAACAAACTCTCATGAACGTTCAGTATTCGATTATAACCTAAATTTTAGTTCCGTTTGCATCAAGTCTATGCCTTTATCAAGCGTGGCTCTTGCGCGATTTCTTGAAACGCTTATGTATCTGAATTGTTAGACTCAGCGAAGATCAAGGAGCAGCGTTTGAACTGCTGTTCGTAATCCTCATTGAATGTGCCCGATTACATGTCTACATCACATATCTGCATCAATCTATCCAGTCAAGAGCACCCAGAGAGATCTCCTCAGGTTCATTTGATTAGGTCCATAATCGTAAGATGAAGGCGGATTTGGGGGAACTCTTGGATTCATGATAATTCGAGCTTTCAAAGAAGGCTCTTTCAGCAGGTCCCACGAAAACCACTTCTATTCCAGAATAACCTGGCATATTAGGGGATAAGAAGTCAATGCGTGAATTCATAGTCATTTTGGCATTTTAGATCCAAATAGATGCTTAAAATGATAATAAAACCGAAAATAAACAATAAAAACAAAATAGAACTATAATGCTGGTATTAATCTATAATTGAACGTTTTATACGAACTTTACGACTACCTGATTTATTGTTCGTTCGGTCATACATTCATCTATCGTTCAAGATAATAGGCAAGTTGCAGAACGATCGCTTGACATTATAGATGGTCGTTCTTGGAGGTTAGTAAAACCATGAAATTGACAATAAAATCTTTAGCGCTGGTAGGCATCGTGGCCATGTGCCTAATCGCTGTGCCTGCCCTGTCTGCGCCCACGAATGACGGAGCTTCAAAGACACCTTGTAACGCCTCAGAGAAGTCCAGTTGTAACGCCTTCCAGCCCGGAATGAGGCCAATGTGGAATTCCGGAATGGGGCCCTGGGGAAATCCTGAGATGGTAACGCGCGGAAAGGAAGCCTTCGGGATGGCGGAGAAGAATGGATCCTGGAAGAATGAAAATTGGAATGCAACCAAAGCCATTGAAATCCGTAAGATGGGCAGCGGCTTTGCCATGAGCGGCAACCAGAACCACGTTATCAGGATGAACATTGAAGGCCAAATAAAGCCCGATTTTGCGGACATCAAGAAGCTCATATCAGATAATAAGACCCTGGGCCAAATCAAGTCTGACATAAAAGCGAAGATGAACGCTGAGATATCGGCAGCATCCTACAACGGCAGCTTGCACATGGGCCAGAGCAACTATAATCTATTGAACATCAAACTGACCCTTTCGGGTAACAACAGCTCCTCAATAAACGCCGACGTTGCCGGCCCCAAGCATAACGCTAAGGATAAGCCCACCGCAGTCGTAGGCCATATCACCGTAACCACATCTCGTCAGGATAACAGCACTGTTGGAGAGGGCACACTTACCATGAACAGTGGTCAGTACAGCGGCCAATACAAAGTCCTCATAGAGATGAAGCGCGGCATGGGAGAGCACAACGGCATGAGAGGCTGCGCTTTTGGTGGAATGAACCAGATGGGCAAGAGATTTGGAATGAACATGGATATGGTAAAGCCAAACGATAAAACGCCTCAGAAAGCTTGAGAGCGAAGGCTTGCAAGCAGGGTAGGGGAGTGTTTGCGAGGAAGCTATGAATCTCTGATGAAAGATCCGAGGACCTCTGAAGATCTTCCATCACTTTTTGAGAAATCGGTTAGTAAACCGTTCAATGGTTCTACTTCAACACTGTCCTCATCCGAGGCAATCGATAGTTAAATGGGTTTGAAAATGAGGCTAAAGGTAAGATTTCTGTTCCTCGTATTAACGGCATTAGGACTGGTGAGTTTGACCCCCGTCTGCTTTGCTCAGCCAGCGGATATGGGAGAAATTGGCAACATGACTCGCAATGAGCTTGGACAAAATAATGCTCCTCATGTCCAACCTTTTGGGAATATGGACGGTGCACCCGTAGGAATAATCTTCCACCACTGGCAAGGATTTGCCTTGATGGGCGACCAATCGTACATCTTAAGGATCAGCATTGAAAGCGTTAGGCCTGTCGGGCCTGTGAATGTTAGAAAACTCCTAGCATCTAATAAAACCCTTGATGAGGTGGGAAAGGAGATTTTAGCAGAGGAAGGTAATGTAACATATAGGGGTCATCTCAGACTTGGCGAGAGCACCTACTTGCTGACCAATGTTGAAGTGACGCTCGCTCGAAGCAACATAACACTAAGCGCTGATCTTAATGAGCCTCTGGAAAAACCTGCTGATAGCAATTCTACAGAGACCGTGGGTCGAATAATAGTAAATACCACCAGCGACGAAGGTGAACTAAAAGGCCACGGAAAGCTGACAATAGCCAAAGGCCAGCTAATCGGAAGCTACCAGGTATTGCTCGATATGCAACATTGAGAGTGCAAGAAAGGGGCAGGACAACGATCCTCTTAGGATGCAACTCTCGTTTATTTCGCTTTATTGTATCATCAAAGTAATGGCGTCCTCTCAGAATATTATTTTAAACGTATACCCGTAGCTTGCTGCGGCTGGATAAATGGCATATAAAACCCACATAAGCCTAAAGATCAGGACAGAGGCTCATGCACGAAAAATGAAATTGATATCTGTTGGCACACTTTCATGAGAAATAGGCGCTTGTTGGCGTATAGCGATTTTCCGTATATTGATTTCGTATGCTAAAATCATCGAACAATACTATTAGTGCGCTATATAAAATTGTTTGAATCCGGATATATTCAAAATATATTTATTTTATATTGATCCAGCAAGCCAACTTTTCGCTGAGTCAACGTTGCGTCGGCGGACCCCGCTGCAAGCAGCGGGGCATGTTCCCGCCGACGCATAAAAATGCTCTACAAAATCTGAAGCATCCTTAAGTTGGAGTTACATGCTCTTTATCCCAGCCGCAGCAAGCTGCGGGGTATTGCGTTTTAAAATAAAATTACCGTTTATAGGCGGATTAGATCATTTACTGGTAAGACCTGCCCACGAAGATTCACTGCTATCGATGAAAAATAGATGTGCTGCATCTCCTCGCCTATCAAAAAGGAAATAGCCATCGATCACGAACATGATAGGTAGATTCCAGAGCCCAGCCACCAATTGTCATCCACTTTCATAACGTAGGCGATCTTGAACTCATCTCTGTTACCGTGAGCAGGGTTCGGGAAGATGAAGTAAGTAAATCCTTTTCCCTCCTCGGCAACATTGATCAGGTTCTTGATGAATGGTACGCCATTGGAATCAGTCATGTTTAGCTTGCTCTTGCCTATCCAATCGGGTTTGAATGGATGTGCAATGTTAGTTCCATTGAAGTCATAGGCATAGATGTAGAGATCTCCACGGACAAACGTGCCGGTCTTATTGCTGAACTCCTTGAGCGCTTTATCTTTGCCGTTCTCTTGGGCATAGGCCACAGCAGACTCGACAAATGAGACGAGTGCTGTCTTGTTGGATGAGGCGCTTAGTGATGCATTTGCCATGCCCATAGATTCTTCTTTTGCATAAGCCAATTGCATAACGAAAACCGCCGCAGTCAGCAGCAATATTGCCACCATCAGCACCTTCCAGTTTTTCATATATACCACTGTTGTGCGACGATAAACCTCATGGAAATACTTTTGCACATGGCCAAAGGCTAACCACAACACGGCCACTATTGTGATGTGCATGTGTAGAACGGAAGCTGAGAGGATTATGGGATCGGTAAACAAAGGCTTTCTCCCCAGCTCCATAGATAAGATGTCTATCTTCAGGAAAATTAATAATCGAAACTCACTGAAGGATATGTATGAAAAAGATTCTGTGTTTAGCATTGTTGGTCCTGGTCTTGTCCACTGGGATCTGTGCTGCGAAAGTTCCAGACCTGCTAGGTAAATGGACTGGTTCGTGGAGTGGGTATGATGAAGGAAAAGGGTACTCCAACTCGACTGCGAGTGGAATCATCAATTTTACGTTCTTGGAGCAGATGGATCGAATTTTCGCTGGGAATTTGACAATCAATCTTAAGAATGAGACAGAGATCGGTGAAGGTTTTGCCGGAGCCATTGGTTTGGATAATAAAACGCTCTACATCACCGAGTTTAATAAGGGTTATTCCCTGGGGACGATCATTTCCAACGATGAGATGGAGCTGATATATCTTACTGACGGAAAAAATGCATCGGTGGCCATTGATAAGCTTCACCGGATAACGGCATAATACTAGCCTCGGATCGGGGATGGTGGTTTCATGAGGCCATCATTTTTTCGATTTTTTACTGGTGTACGCGCTCTCGAAGTTCCGTATGTTTTAGTTGTTGTACTATTATTTTCACAACAAGAAATATATTTATAAAATAAACAATAGATATACTTGAAAGGGTTGAAACCTTTCCGCGATGTGGGAACAGGATGTAGCAAAGGAGGAAATGTGGACCGTTTCGAAGGGCCTAGTAGTGGGATTTGTCTTGATACTGATCCAGATACTCGGCCCCTACTGTGGTTTAAATATGGTGAGCGTTCACTGATGTTCACGTGCGGGGGAGATGAGACCCCAGCCCGACTCTTTGGCCTTGGCAAAGACTATATCCGCAGCAAAACATTTGTCCTTGAAGATTCTTAATGAAATCTATGAAAGAAAAGACTCTGACTTGCTTACTGGTTGCAATTCTTTTTGCCTTACTCATTGTTGTGGGAACGGCGATTATAACATCTTCTGTAGATGTAACTGTGCTCAAGGACGGTGTGGGAGTCGATAATGCAAGTGTGCGGGTTGATGGCCAGTATAAGGGAGTGACAGGCATGGGTGGTTACCTGTATATTCCAGATCTATCTGCTGTGTCGCATGATTATTATAGTATTATTTCGTTATTCAAGAATTCATAATTTATTTTAACTAATTACTTATATGCTCCTAAGTATATTATACAAAATGAATGCTCTTTTAATCTCGGCGACCATTCCTTCGGGTGAAGATGCCCGAACCGTCTCACCAAAGATACGCTTGATCGATGAGAAGAAGCCTTCAACTGCCCACCTTCTACCGTACTGATGCATTTGCTTCCAACCCTTGTAGCCCATTTTTTTGAATTCCAGAACAGCTGTTGACCTGGCTGATGCATCTTTACCTACTATCGCGTTCTCTCTGATCTTAATCCCTGGACAATCTACACCTTTCGATTTCATAAATTCAAATGCGTCGTTTGTGTCATATGCGCCATCCATCAACCCCTCCTCAATATTGACGTCTTTCAACAAAGGGCGCAAAACCTCGCTATCCGAGGTGTCTTCTTCTGTAATTTCCATAGACAATAATCTCTTTGATTCAACGTCGACTGCCACATGAACTTTAAGCCATCCTCGCCGCTGCTTTCCGTGTTTCTCGCGCATCCAATCCCCTCTATTTGTTACCTTTATCCCAGTTGAATCAACTGCAACAACAGCGTCGTTCTCTGGTATCTCTATTCCAAGATCTTGCTTAGAGATTCGCTTATGGAGGGTGGTATAATCTGCCGCCACCAATCCTGGTTCATAGGTCGAAAGTCGTCCAAAGAATCCTTCAAGTTGACGATATGGCATTCGAAAAAAAGAGTATATTATTGATGCAAAAGTTATAAAAGTGTTAGGGTATTTGTATGGAGCGCCTGTTTTCTTTCTATTCATTTCTCTTAATTCCCAACTCCAGTTCTTCACACAACTCAAATCGAGATAGAATTCGCCTCTTCGAACAAGTTGGGCATTATATTCTGGCCAGTCTCTATTATCAACATAGTTCATGATATAATATTTATATTTAAACTATTTAAGCTTAATCGACACAGCAGATCTATCCCTCGGTTATCACACGGTTAGTGCACAATATGAAGATAATTCGAGTAAATATGTTGGTAATAGTGGGTTTGAAATACAGCCAGGAGATACTACTGCGAGAGTCAATTTGCAACGCTCAATATGATGGTATGCTGAGACGGGCTCACCGCAGAAAATTGGTTCAATAAGGAGTCGCTCTACCATCATGGCAAGTACGACGAGGCCCTCGCATGCAAGCCAGGTATGCATAACTTGTAGTAAGCTATCGTCTTTTTCTTTAGCTATGTAACCCTAGCGTATACTACAAATAGCAATTTAGCCTCGAACTCCCCAGCTTTCGTAGCATAAATTCTATATCGTCATAATCGCTATTCATTGCCATAATCGAAAGATGACAGGCGATCTGGCAGATCTATGCCTAAAGTTTGTGGATAGATAGTTTGCAGAAGAGCAGTTAGGCCGTTTTTTTTTAGTTGTATAATCTGATCAGGAACAACAAACTGATTTAGTTCGTGTGTCAAATAGATCCCCTCAACCTGTAGGCGACATATAGCCCATATTCAAGTTCTATTAGCACAACATTCAAAACATTTTTATCCTATAAGAATATTAGTATATGGCATGCCTGAGGATACGTTCTCTTACCAGACTCTGATGGATGCAGTGTTTACTGCCACTGATGCCCGGGGTTCCGTCTACCCCGACGACTGCAATTATGTGGCTATCACGCTGGATACCGTTAAGTCCATTCTTGCCTCTTTTGACTCTAAGCCCAGCTCTGCGGCCGAGAGCAGCCATGACCAGGCCAGAAGGCTGTGGTACAGGTTCAAGGATTACCACCCCAGGTGTGCGTGTGGAATTGTGAGGCTCATGTCGCCAGTTCCAAACGACCTGGTGGGCATAGTGACCGCCGAGGACCTTCTTGGGATGGATATCAAGACATCGACGGGTGTGTCCTACCTGGACAGAGAGATGCTCAACGATGATCTGTCAGAGATTCAGGGCGTTTCTGTTCCCGATCCATGTCAAACCCTACCGGTCAAGCCCACTGCTGAGCGGCCCAGAAGGCTGAGGCCACCCTGGAGGCCCAAAGAAGCCCCTGACTTGAGCCCGAAGGCGGAGTTGACCCTCATAGAGCCCCATACCAAAGAGATATTCAAGCGGAGCCAGGGCGGCACATTTGGAGAAGGCGGATGGCAAGTTTCAGAGATTAGAGCTTTTGCTGTATGGTTTTAGCCAGTTTAGCCAGGCGCTCTCGTGCAGACTTGTTGACGCTTTGATCCGGATCTATGGCCAGATGCTCCACGATTTCTTCAGGCGTGCTGGAGTTTAGAGCAACCGCTTCCCTAACCTTCCACGACCAATGGCTAGAGAGCTCTGCAAGGGCTTTCTTGTCCAGGTTGGGGTTACGGCCGACTGCTTCCCTAACTTCCCAGCTTTTGTCCAAGGCTAGGGCGTCCAATGCCGTCTGAGGCGTCTTGGCGTTCAGAGCTACAGAGATCCTCACATCCATAATCCTGTCAGCGGAGAGGTAAGCAAGCATGGCCTCAGGAGTTACCTCGTTTTTGGCAATCCCGTCTCTGACCAGCCAGCTCACGTCCTTGGACAGCTTGGCAAGCAGTTCTGGCGTAATCCCAGGGTTAGACGCGGCCGATGCCCGGACATGCTCGTCGCCATCGGATGAGAGGACTCGAAGAGCTTCCTGGGTGACGTTCGGGTTCCTGGCTACTGCTTCTTTTATGAGATAGCGATTTTTGTTGAGGGTGTAGTCGTAGTCCACCGCCTCATCCACGGCCAGATCATCCAAGACTGCGGGTGTTCTTCCGTTCAGAGCCACTGCGGCCCTGACGAATCCATCACTGTCGCCTGCCAGTCGAACTAGGACATCCTCCGGGGTTCTTTCATTGCCAGCTACTGCCTCCCGGACCCACTGTACATCATCTTTTGCCAGCCGCCGCAGAACCTCCTCCCCGGTGCCCGGATTCCAGGCCACCCTCCTTCTCACATGCCAGTCGAAAGAAAGGGCTTGCTCGGCAAGGTTAACCTTTGGGGTCTCACAACCCTCTGAAGTCTTTTTTTCGACTTTTTTTCCTTTTTCGGCTTCAACCATTGTCTTTCACTCTTTCAAATCCGGTAGCCTACGATAGCAATAGAAGCTGTAAACCTCCTCCAACAGCTTGTCGGACCTCCTTTCGTCGTGCCTTTCAAGCTTCCTTTCGACGACAGGTAAATCCAGCGATGGCGATATCATCCTCAGGAGGTCATGATCTCCGCCAATCACCGCGTACTTAGCTATGGATCTGAATCTTACACTCATCTCCCCGAGCTTCTGGACCACGGCATCGGCATGGTTGCGGATATCCTCCTCGCGAAGCCTCTCGAATCTCTTCTGGCTCCAGCCGCCCTTGGAGTGCTTCTCTTTAACCGGGCTTTCCACCCGCTCCTGAATCTCAAAATCGCTTTTGGTCAGGGCCAAACCTATGAAGGTGTCTCCTGCATGGGCTGATACGACAAGGACCGGAGTCTCCATAAAATCCCGGAGCTGATCGAGCTGGAACGCGCTGCCGAAAGTGAGAGGACTTTGCGTCACAGGCAACGGCGGCACCAGGACCAGGGTGAAGATAAAAGGGCAGTGAAGAACAGCCATTCCCCGGTCGGATTTGATCGATACTGCAAGCTTCTCCGCTTCAGGAGGTAGATCGACCGGACTCTCAAGGTAAGCTGTGAGAAGATCGTCCTCTGGAGATCTGATGGCATCAAGCCTTTCCAGTAGCTTATCCACCTCCGTTGGCCCGAGCCTAAGTCCATGGACCGTCTGGCCAATTTTCATCTCGACATCAGCCTTCTGGGGCATAGCCGAAGAAGAGGAAGATTTCACCTCTGCTGCCTTCAGGGCCAAGTTGGCCTCCTGATAGGCGCTAGTCATCTTTCGAATCTTCTCCTCCCGCTTTTCGAGCTGGGAGGCCTGCTCAAGCTTCTCCTCCGTCAACTTTGAGACGAGCAACTCAAGCTCACTGATTCGATCTGTGTACTTCTTTGTCCCGAAAAGATCAACCAAGCCCTCACCTATTGGGACAAATGTCTTTACGAAAAGAAATGAGTTTCCCTTTGCCTAAAGGATTTCCATTGCATTGGCTAGGATTGAAGATTGGTTAGAATGGCGGACTCGCTGGGAATCGAACCCAGGTCAGCGGGTTTCTCCGATCTGGTCTCCGAAGCCCGCTAGGATGTCCTCTACCCCACGAGCCCAAACGTCTACAACATCTATTTCCCATGCTATTAACCTTTCCCGCATCCAATATCCAGGACTATAAAAAGAACTATCCTGCCTACTAACGTTCGCGGACGACCACAACTTAGATCTGATCGCAGATGATGACGATTCCTTATCGTAACGATCGATAATTTAAAGTACCTCGAAGTAGGCTAGGCTTACCTGCACTATTTGGATTCATACCTTGGAGATGCGATGGAGGCTAAAATAAGAGCACTGCTCGAAGAGCTTCCGGGGAAGGAAGGAGCTTTGATACCCCTGTTGCAGGGAGTTCAATCTACGCTAGGCTATATCTCCCAGGATGCTGTGGAAGTAATAAGTGAGGTTTTAGGGATCTCAGAGAGCGAGGTCTATGGGGTGGCCACCTTTTATTCTGAGTTCAGGCTCTTTGAGCCCGGAGAGCATCAGGTAAAGGTTTGCCTGGGAACATCGTGCTATCTCAAGGGGGGAAAAGACCTGCTGGAACGCCTCTCTAGAAGCCTGGGCGTTCAGCCGGGTCACACCACTCAGGATGAAAGGTTCAGCCTGGAGACGGTCGCCTGTCTAGGCTGCTGCTCCCGGTCTCCTGTTATGGCTGTAGACGGCGTGGTTTACGGAAACCTAACCCCGCTCCAGGCCGAGGCAATTATTGACGATTTGGATTAAGCGATCTTGATTAGGTTTTATGAAGCTTGCTTCGGATTCTGAAGATCTGGAAAAGATCCGCAGAGAGGCCAAGAAGGCCTGGGACGATCTATTCTCCGAGGATACCCTTGTGTGCACAGGCATGTCCACCTGCGGCATATCCGCTCAGGCCTGCCAGACCCAAGACGCCATAAAGGCGGGGCTATCAGGAAGGGATTTTCGGGCCAGGTACATGAAGGTGGGATGCCTGGGGCTGTGCTACGCTGAGCCTTTGGTTTATGTAAAAAAACCAGGCCAGCCGATGGTCTGTTACGGCTATGTGACACCTGAGGTTGTCCCATCCTTAGTGGACAGGGTCATCTTGGGAGATGACCTATGGAAAGAACGGGCTTTGGGTGTCGTGGATTTGTTGGATGTTAAGGACCAAGGTGCACCTACTGACATCTCCATCCCTTCGATCTGGGACCATCCGATGCTCAAACCCCAGATTAGGATTGCCCTTCGGAACTGCGGCATCATCGATCCTGAGAGGATAGACCATTACCTGGCCAGGGGCGGTTATAGCGCCCTTGCAAAGGCTCTGAGCACCAAGCCTGAGGCTGTCATAGAAGAGGTCAAGAGATCGGGACTCAGAGGTCGCGGCGGAGCAGGATTCCCCACTGGGATGAAGTGGGAGTTCTGCCGCAAGGCTCCTGGCCTAGAGAAGTACCTGATATGCAACGCAGATGAGGGAGATCCGGGGGCATTTATGGATCGCTCCGTCCTGGAGGGCGACCCCCATTCTGTCCTGGAAGGGATGTTGATTGCAGCTTACGCCATAGGCTCTACCGCTGGCATAATTTACTGTAGGGCTGAGTATCCTCTGGCCCTCCAGAGGCTGAAGATAGCGCTCCGCCAGGCCAGGGATTACGGTCTCCTAGGAGATGACATCCTGGGATCGGGAATGGATTTCGACATCACCATAAAAGAGGGAGCTGGAGCTTTTGTTTGCGGTGAAGAGACCGCGCTCATGGCCTCTATCGAAGGACATAGGGGAATGCCCAAGACCAGGCCGCCTTTCCCGGCCAACGCAGGGCTCTGGTCCAAACCGACGAACATAAACAACGTTGAGACCTTTGCCAACCTGTCGGCCATAATAAATCGTGGAGGAGACTGGTACAACTCAATCGGCATAGGAAGGAGCAAGGGCACCAAGACACTGTCTCTTGCCGGAGCGGTCAGAAGGGCGGGACTCATCGAGGTTCCCATGGGCATGACTCTTCGCGAGATCATCTTCGATATCGGCGGAGGCATACCTGGAGACCGTGCCTGCAAAGGTGTACTGACAGGCGGCCCTTCTGGCGGGTGCATACCTGCTGCCCACCTGGATACACCCGTGGACTACGAGTCTCTCGCTAAAGAAGGATCGATCATGGGTTCAGGAAGCATGATAATAATAGACGAGGGCACCTGTATCGTTGACCTTGCCCGATTCTTCCTGACCTTCACCCACAGAGAGTCATGTGGAAAATGCACGCCCTGTAGAATAGGCACAAGGCAGATGCTGGGAATCCTCGAGAAGATAACGAGAGGCGAAGCCGATCTATCCGATCTATCAAAGCTGGAGCGACTGGCCAACGCTGTGAGGAGCGGCTCGCTCTGCGGCCTTGGCGCGGGTGCCCCCAACCCCGTTATCACGACATTGAAGTTCTTTAGGAGTGAGTTCGAGGAGCACATTCTCAGGGGAAATTGTCCTTCACTCGTCTGCAAAGATCTGACCTCTTTCCACATTGACCCAGGAAAATGCAGATCCTGCGGAATATGCGCGGAAAGCTGTCCGGCTGAGGCCATCTCCAGCCAGTTCAAGACGGCGCACGTCATCGACCAGGACAAATGCATAAGGTGTGGCGTCTGCATCTCCGTATGCCCTGAGAAGTTCAGCGCGGTAACCAGAAAGTCAGGGAAGAAGGTGGTCCAGTGCATCTGAAGATCGACGACGTTCTGGTAGATGTTCCGGCTGGTACCACCGTCAAGGAAGCTGCAATGCGGTCCGGGATAAGGATACCTGGCCTGTGCGATTACCCCGGCCTGAAGCCCTATGGCGGCTGCAGGCTGTGCCTTGTTGAGATCGAGGGCATCCGCGGTTTTCCTTCATCCTGCACCTTGCCCGTCAATGAAGGGATGGTCGTCCGGACCAGCACTCCCGCCCTTTTGGATCTCCGGAAAAGTATCCTGGAGATGCTCCTCTCCGAACATCCATCGAATTGTTTGACCTGCGAGCGCGCCGGTAGGTGTGATGAGGCCAGAGAACCCATGAGAAAGGTGCCCCAGACCATGGGATGCCGGTATTGCCCAAAAGACCAAAGGTGCGCCCTCCAGGAGACTGTGGAGCTTATCGGCCTGGAGAAGGTTGAGCTTTCCCACATCGGCTCATCCAAACAAGTTGTACGGAGCCCCTTCTTCGATCGTGACCCCAACTTGTGTATCCTGTGCGGCCGTTGCGTTCGCGCCTGTGAGGAACGATTAGCTGGCGCCATCTCTTTCATCTTCCGGGGGTTCGAGGCGGGCATTGGAACTGCCTTCGAGAAGCCGCTGGAAGAAGTGGGGTGCAGGTTCTGCGGGGCGTGTGTCGACGTCTGTCCCACAGGCGCTCTGGCTGAACGAGCGGAGAGGTGGTCGGGCCCGTCCGATGACGTGATAATTACCACCTGTCCCTTCTGCAGCGCCAATTGTCAGATCGGCCTAGAGGTTGCTGGCGGAAAGCTGCTGCGGGTGACATCTGTCGGAGATAAACTATGCGTTCGGGGAAGATTCGGGACAGGTTTCGTCCAGGATCCGTCCAGGCTGAAGTTGCCTCTAATCCGGAAGAACGGAAAACTGGTCGAGGCTGGCTGGGACGAGGCATTGGCTGTGGCGGCGGAGGGGCTTGCCAGATACTCAGGTGAGCAGTTCGCAGCAATCACCTCCGGTGTCTGCACAAACGAAGCCCTCTACCTTGTCCAGAAGTTTGCCCGTGAGGTCATGAATAGCGTTGCCGTGGCCCCGGACGCAATAGCCTCAGGAATAAAGCATGAGGATCTAATTTCAGCCGGCTCTGTTCTCGTCGTGGGCGACCTGGCCGAAACCAATCCTGCGACAGAACTGGCCCTTAGATCGGCAAAGAACCTGGTTGTTATAAGCCCATTGAAGACCGGCCTAGCCAGGGCGTCCTCCACGTGGCTAGCGCCAGTGCCCGGGCAAGAGGCCAGCATCCTTGTAGCTCTCACCAGAGCGATCTCGGGAGAGGATCTGGATTTGAACGGCTCAGGAGTGACCGAAGAAGAGATACGTAACGTGGCTCTCTCGCTGGCGGGCGCAACTCTGGTGATCGGGCCGGACTGCTGTGCCGATATAGTCGTAGCTGCAAGCCGATTGGCCAAGGCCCTGAAGGGGAGGCTGGCGGTTTTGGGTGCAAACTGCAACTCTCAGGGGGTCTCCATTCTCGGCATGGGCCGAGATTACCATGAGACCATTCAGGCTATCTCCCTAGGAAAGATCAAGGCTGCCTATATCGTGGGCAGCAACCCGGCTAGGGCGATGCCGGAGATGGTAGAGTCTCTGTCCGGGCTGGAGTTCCTTGTTGTCCAGGACATCTTCCTGACAGAGACTGCCAAGCTGGCGAGTGTGGTCTTTCCAGCGGCCAGCTTTGCCGAAGTCGATGGCACCTACTCAGGACCCGGCGGAGAGCTGTTGAGGCTTAAAAAGGCAATAGAGCCTCTGGCCGGGTCGAGGTCAGACTGGCAGATCACAGCCCTGCTTGCAGCTAAAATGAGCGCTGTTGGATTCGATTTTGAAGGTCCTGAATCTGTCCTCAGGGAGATGCAAGGTCAACCCGCACAGAATGAGGCAGACATAGAGTCTTCTGTCCTGAAGGCTCCAGAAAAGCCTTCAGACAACGCCCAGTTTATCCTTTTGGCTGGTCCAAGCCTGTATTCCTTTGGAAGCGGCACAAGGACGTCCAGGATTCCCGATCTGAGGTACTTGACCAGGGATAGATGGGCGGAGTTGAATCCTGAGGACGCCAAATCCCTGGGGATCTCCAGCGGTGACAGGATTATCCTCGATACGAACAGGGGAAGCATCAAAGCCGTTTCGAAAGTATCAATAAGAGTCCCCAGAGGAGTTCTCCGAATAGATATTCAATCAGATTTGAGCAGGATCATGGACGGCAGGGTCTGCTATGTGGGGGTAAGAAGGGATGTATGAAGTCCTTGAGAAGGAGCTTCTGTCACCGGGCCTTGTGAGGCTTAGGATCAGCGCACCCGATGTGGCCGGAAAGGTAAAGCCCGGTCAATTCGTGATCGTTCGCGTCGATGAGACTGGAGAGCGTGTTCCCCTCAGCCTGGCCGACTGGGATGAAGATTCCATCACAGTGATCGTGCAGGACGTCGGGGTTTCCACTCGAAAGCTGGCGGCTCTTGAGAAGGGAGATTCTATTCTCAACGTAGCCGGACCCCTTGGGACTCCGGCCCGGATCGAGAACTACGGTACTGTGGTCGTTGTTGGCGGCTGCTTTGGAATCGGGCCGGGCTATGCCCTTGCCAGAGCCCTTAAGGAAGCAGGAAACAGGGTTATCTTCATTGTGGAGGCCAGGAACAAAGACTGGCTCTTCTGGCTGGACAAACTGAAAGCCGTCTCCGATCGGCTCATAACCACCTGCGGAGACGGAAGCGCCGAGGCCGCCTTTGGAACCAAGCCGCTGGCAAAACTTATGGGCGAGGAGAAAATAGACAGAGTCTTCGCCGTGGGCTGCAGCTTCATGATGATGGAGATTGCCAACACCACCAGGCCGCTCGATGTGAAGACAAGGGTCAGCCTAATGCCATTGATGGTTGATGGGACTGGGATGTGCGGAGCTTGCCGGTGCTCAGTGGGCGGCGAGGTCAAGTTCGGCTGTGTGGATGGTCCAGAGTTCGATGCTCATCAGGTGGATTGGAATCTGTTAATCGAGCGGATGAGAAGCTATCTGGACGAGGAAACGGGTGCCTTGGACCTCTGGGAGAGAGAGAACTGGCACAGAGCCATGAAATCCCGAGGCACTTTTTAGCTCTTTAATTAGCTCTAATCTTAGCTCTATCAAAGACAACCTTTTCAATACGGGCTACATTTATTGGGCTATGCCCAAGGAGATTGTCCTAATCGGCAGGTCTAACGTCGGCAAGTCTACTCTTTTCAAGGCGCTTACTGGAAAGAAGGTCAGAGTCGGTAGGAGGCCCGGGATCACTAGGTACTATTTCAAAGTCCAGGTTGGCAACGTCTTCTACGTGGATATGCCGGGTTATGGTTTCATGCAGAATATTAGCAAGGCGGATCAGGACAAGGCCAAAGACCTAATAGTTAACTATTTCGAAGAGAACGCAAGCGAGATCCTCCTGGCAGTTCAAGTGATAGACACTGGGTCTTTCCTGGACATTGCCGATCGATGGGAGGGCCGGGGAGAGGTTCCCCTGGAAATCGAGCTTTATGAGTTTTTAAGTGATCTGGGACTGGACGTGGTTATGGCGGCGAACAAGATAGACAGGATAGCCAAAAAAGATACGGACTGGGTCCTGGATGCCATAGCCGAGCGCCTCGGAATGCTTCCTCCTTGGCGTCAATGGTCGGAAAAGATAGCCCCCATAAGCGCAAAGCGCGGACAGATTGAGCCACTACAGAGGATAATAAGAGACAAGCTCACAAAGGTATGATCAGTCTTCCCTTTTTGCCGGCGGTATGCCCTCCGCCTCGAACCTCTTCTTGACAGCTTCCCTGACGTCTGAAGCTATGTCGCTGGCCATGGCTCTTCCAGGGATGTCTATGTAGAGTTTCAGGTTCAGCTCCGCGTATCTCGAATCGCTCACAAGCACTTTTATTGTCCTGTCCTTCAGCACATAGGGATGTTTTCTGGCCTCTTCTAGTATGATTTCCTTGGCCTTATCGATATCGGATGCCCGTGCTAGATCGAAGTCCACGTTCCAGGTGATCACCGGCTCTTTTATGGTCCAGTTTATGATCGGCTCGTTGCTCATGATGTTGTTTGGCACAATGATCCTGCGGTAATCCTTGGTCAGAATCACTGTGTGTCGAAACGTCAAATCCTCTATAACACCGTAGTCGCTCCGGAAGTCTACCCAATCCCCCACCCGAAATGGCCTGAAGATTGCTATGAATACGCCCGAGGTGAAGTTTGCCAGGGAATCCTTAGCTGCATAACCGATTGCCAGGCCTGCCAAGCCTGCTGATGCCAGCATCACTGTAGCCAGGCTATGGAGCTGAGGTATCTGAAGAATTATCAGCATTAATCCCAGGACGTAGATGGAGGCGGAGACCACTCTTCTTATCATTACGCCAACAGTCTCATCCAGCTCGATCTCGGCCCTACCTACTACCTTGGGAATGTAGTTTGCCAGCATCCTATCTGCGAACTTGGCGGCATAATAGGTAAGAAATGCGATGATCAGGATTATGATCAGGTTGATAAGAGTTGGTATCGGGTTAATGTCGTGAATGGTCTGGAGGAGAATGTCGATGGAGGTCATGTTGACGTGCTGACCTGCAATGGAATCAACGCTCGCCTGAATCCTGTGACTAAGAATCAAGGGATCGGCCAAGTCTTTGATCGTATTGACATCCATCGATACCGAATATAGGTTGAGTCTACATAAAAGTTTCCGATGGATGGGAAAGAGGTTTTCAAAATGCTAAACGAGTTACGAGATCTCGGAAGAAACGAATTTGTAGGTCAAAGAATATTATGAGTTAAAGGATCTTATGGTTTTAGATACTTCAGCAAGAAGCGCATAAAGAAAGAGGAGGCGGAACTCTATCCGCCTGATTTTGGGCAAATTTAGGTGAACATCCTCATGGCTTCTAAGGTGCTATCCTCCTCATCACCCAGCACCTTCTTTATGGCCTTCTCGAAATCCTGGACTGTCACTTCGTGTGCGCCTGTTCTGATGGCGTTCATGCCTGCCTCGACAACAATGGATTTCAGGTCTGCTCCGCTCGCATCCTCGGTTTGCTTTGCGATCTCCAGGAGATCTATATTTTGAGCCTTCTTCATCTTACGGGCGTGAATCTCCAAGATCTTATGCCTGCCCTCTAAAGTAGGCATGGGTATCTCGATTATCCTGTCAAACCGTCCGGGCCGGAGAAGTGCTGGGTCCAGGATGTCTATTCTGTTTGTGGCTGCGATTATCTTGATGTCTCCCCTGGTCCTAAAACCGTCCATCTCCGCCAGGAGCTGCATCATGGTCCTGTTGACCTCAGCGCTTCCTGTTGTCCCGTCGTGGGTCCTGATGCTGCCTACGGCGTCTATCTCGTCAATGAACAGAATGGACGGGGCCTTTTCTCTGGCCATCTGGAAGATGTCACGGACTAGCTGAGCACCCTCGCCTATGAATTTGTGAACCAGCTCTGAGCCGGACATGTGAATGAAGGTGGCCTTGGACTCGTGGGCTACTGCCTTGGCCAGCATTGTCTTGCCTGTGCCAGGCAGGCCGTAGAGCAGGACACCTCTTGGCGGCTCGATGCCGATCTCGGCAAAGATCTCGGGACTTGTTAAAGGCAGCTCCACTGTTTCCTTTATCTCATTGATCTGCTCATCCAACCCACCCACCTGGTCATAGGAGATGTCTGGAGCCTCTATGAGCTCCATCGTCTTGGCCCTGACGTCCACGGATCTGTCTAGAATCCTGACTATGGTCAGGGAGTTGTTAATTGCAACGCGGGTATTAGGCTCGAGCTTGCTCATCAGCTCCGGAGGCGCTGCTGTTATGAACTCCTGGTTGTTTCCGTGCTGCCTTAGAAGAACGTAATCCTCTGCCACCTCCATCACAGTGGCCATGAAAAGAGGCATCCTTCGTAGGAGAGTGTTCTCTTTCTTGAGCCTCTCCACCTCGCGCAGGTATTTCTTGTTTGTTATCAGGGATTCGAAGAGCTTGGCCCTTATCTCTTCCCGTTCCATCTTTGTGGACTCCAGCTCCTCGGCTGTGTTCTTGATCTCCATCTCCAGAGCGGAGATCCTTTTTGCGAATGACTCTTGAATTGTGCCTTGGTCCGACACTGTCGTTGATTCACTCATATGAAACAAACCTTGGGTTTTTTTGGATATAAACCCATGCCTGTAATATATTCGGAGATCGGATATGAGACCGGATATTCTGAGTCATTTTGGTGATTTTCTAACAGGGATGCACTGATGTATCCCGTGATGTATTGACGCCTTGATCGATCCTTGCATGGGATAGATTATCTTCGCCTCCCTAGAGTGCTGTACTCAGAGTGCTACACTCAAGTGCTCCCTTCAATTTTCGAAAAGATAATTAATCTTGATTGTCATTTATTCAGGCGGTAAGATGATAACTCTTCAGAAGTTCGTTCGCCCTCCTTTTGAGGTTGTGGAGCGCAAAGGCATCGGGCACCCCGACACCCTGGCCGACGGCATCTCGGAGGCCATCTCAAGGGAGCTATGCAGGCATTACATCGAGGAGTATGGCCAGATCCTCCATCACAACGTGGATAAGGTCCTGATCATTGCTGGCAAAAGCGAGCCGGAGTTCGGTGGCGGGAGGGTGTTGATTCCTCCGTCTGTAGTAATTGGCGGAAGGGCAACCAGGCCGTCTGGCAGGGCACTGGACGAGATTTTCAACCAGGCTGTGGCATCTCATTTTCAGAAGACCCTGAAGAACCTGGTGGATTACAGGGTAGAGCCTAGAGCTGAGGAAGGAGCGCCGGAGCTGAGAAGCCTCATTGGCCGTGGGGCCAACGACACATCCATCGGAGTCGGATTTGCACCCTTGAACTCCGTGGAGACAATGGTCCTCGATCTCGAGAGGGAGATCCGCTCAGTCCCGGGTGTTGGGGAAGACAATAAGGTAATGGCTGTGCAGATGGGCGAAGACCTCAAGATAGTGGTAGCTGCTGCTATGGTCTCCAGGCACATCAGCTCCATGGAGGATTACATGGAGGCCAAGGCCAGGGTTAAGGAAGTAGTAGTAAAAAGGTCGAAGACCGAGGACGTTAGCGTCAATGCCGCTGATTCAGGCAGCGACATCTTTCTTACGGTTACAGGCACCTCTATTGAGATGGGAGATGACGGAGCCACCGGTCGGGGAAACCGTGGAAACGGGCTCATAACCCCCATGCGGCCCATGACAATGGAGGCGATTGCAGGAAAAAATCCTGTCAGCCATGTGGGAAAGATCTACAATGTTCTGGCTGAGAGAATAGCAAAAGAGATCGCCGAGCTGGAAGGGGTGGATGAGGCCTATGTCACCCTGGTAAGCAAGATAGGCTCTCCTCTCAACAAACCGCTGCTCAGAGGGGTGAAGGTATGCGGAGACCTGGACCTCACCGCCTCAAAAGAGGCCAGGATAGACTCTGTCATAGACTACTGGCTGGAGCGGACCGACGACCTGGTGGAGGAGTTCGTCCAGGGGAAGCTGACGGTCTATTGAATTTTCAGTCTTTACCCTGGACATCCTTCTTGGCCATCTGCAATCTTTGCTTGGCCGTGTACCCTGTGGCACTCTCCAGGAAGTTCCTGAATCGCTTGTTTGTATCCATCGCCAGATAGTCGCTGACTCCAGGCTCTGACTGCGTAACAACCGCCAGCTTCTTGCTTTCGATCCTGACCTCGATGCTCTTCAGGGCACCGTAGCTCAGGGTGAGCTTTTCCCCATCCAGGCGGGCCTCGGAAGAGAACTCCTTCTCCAGTACGCCCTTGATTCTCTCCAGGTCGGGCGAAAAGCCCCTCTTCAGTTTGTACTCCATGACCGGTTCAAAGAACTTATGGACTATAGATCTTTCGAGTGGACATTTATCGAATTACCATTCAAATGTCCTTTGGTTTCTCCTCCCCAAGAATCTTTTTTCGAGATACGAAAATTGCCATCAATTCAAGATATGACTTATAGTCTTTAACGCAACTTTTTTAACCTAACAAGAACATACAAAACCTCATGGGAAGAAAGCAAGAGAAAGAGATCATAAAACATATTACACTAGACGAGTTAAATAAAATAATTAAGAAAGAAGAAAAGTCCGTTCGCGTTCTTGAAAGACTATATTTTATAAGGTTTCTTTATAAAGGAGATAAGATTAAAGAAGCCTGCGAAAAAATAGACATAACAGAGCCGACTGGTTATAGCTGGCTTGATTCATGGAACAAAGGTGGATATGCTGGCCTTGTGCCAAATTTTTCGGGCGGTCCAAAGCCTAAACTGGGGGATTCAGAACGGGAAGAATTAAAGCGATTGCTGGGTGAAAAAGATGCTTGGACATTGAAAGAAGTGCGCTTATTGATAAAAGAAAAATTCAATGTAGAATATTCCGAAATGCAAGTTTGGAGAATGCTGACGTCGTGGAATATGCATCATGCCAAGCCCTATGTTCTAGATAAGAGACGCCCAGATGATGCCGAAACTATTTTAAAAAAAACTTGATTCTTAAAGAGGGGGATATCTTAGGATTTGTCGATGAGTCATCACAGAATGTCAACTCAAATACCGAACGGCTCTGGTCGTTTAAGGAACTTAAGATGAAAAAGATAACCGCGCATCTCAGCGCTAATTGCGTAGGTTGTTTTATGCTTAATGGCATTGATACGATTGAGTTTCCAATTCATACCAAAAAAGAAGATTTTTGCCAATTTCTATACGAAGTCAGAAGAAACAACCCTGTAAATAGAATTTGTTTGATTCTCGATAATTTCGCAACACATAAAGCAAAAATTGTAAAAGAAAAAGCAAGAGCGTTGGATATCGAATTGATCTATCTGCCACCCTATTCTCCAGACCTAAATCCGATAGAATATCTATGGAAAAGCATAAAGAGGATTATATCTGCATCTGAAATTGAAAATAAGTTGGAACTCATAGAAATTGTGAGAGACAGCTTTCTTGGCCTGACGAAGAGTCTTTCCTCTGCAAGAACGTGGATTCCCAAATTCTTACATGATAAGTTAAATCTGTTATGTTAGGGACTATAAAATCAATAAACACTCATGGCAGAAAAATAGGTTGGACTAGAACCTGAAGCCCAGCAGGTTCCAGTTGTTCAGCCACCAGATAAAGACAGCAACGCCAGGACAACCAGAGTGATGCACCCGTCCTGCAATGCCCCAGTAGCCGTCCTTCCAGGCAAGCGCTATTAGTGCAGAGGATGAGAGCGCCAGGATCGATGCAGCCATTGCGATAGCTAGGACAGCAATGAGCGAGGAGGGGATGCCGTAAATAATCGACATCGGGTCGATCGATAATAAAGCTGCCAGTACGGCTATGAAGAACAGATCCAGCAAACAAGCCACTCCTGCAAGCCACCTGGCAGCTCGGCCTAGCTTAACAGGCTTTGTCTTTGTTGGGCAGCGATTGAATATGAAGCCTATTGGCCAGATAAGCGTCGATAGAAAAAGAATAACACAGGCTCCAAGCAGGGAGTAGTTGAAATTGGCACCATCGTAGCAGGCTACCTTCTCGTAGGCAGTTGTGGGATTATTCGTATAGAAGAGGTGGTTGATATTGCCCTGTTTGTCTTCGCCGAAGACCAGGCCATCTTGGAATGACTGTGAAGATGACACGTTCTCTGCCGGGAGGAAGACCAGCGATGCTGCCTCCACCCACAGCTCTTGGACCAGCGCAGGCTGTGAAGTCATCAGTGTACTGTTCGGTATACCCAGGAGGCGGTTTACTCACAAAACTATTTACGGTTCGATCTATTTATATTGTTTCAATCACAATCGGATGTGAGAAAATGAAAACTCTAATCGTTTACGCCACACGCTATGGTGCAACAGCTCTAACCTCACAAGAAATCGCGAAAATCCTTCGCGAAGAAAACTTCGAAGTAAAAGTAGTCGATGCCAAGAAAGAAGAAATCAAAGATATTTCGGAATTCAATCTTGTTATCGTTGGCGGCGGCCTCAAGATGGGCAAATGGACCCGTGAGAGTGATGATTTTCTGAAAGATTTCCAGAAAGACCTGGCCCAAAAGAAGGTTGCGATTTTCGTTTCTTCAGCCATGAAATCACTCTTCGAGCGCCAAGGCAAAACGGAAGACTTGAATAAAATCAAGAAGTCGCATCTTGAAGATGAGGCATTGAAGTACCATTTGCACCCGATTGCTCTGGGCCTTTTCGGCGGCGTTTGGGATAAGAATAAAATGGGTTTTATTTTCAGGCGAACGCTGGGTGTCCTCATAAAGCAATTCGATGCAGCGGGGTTCAAGGAGACGAGTCCAGGATTGATCGACACGCGAGACTTGGAAGAAATCCGCAAATGGACCAAAGAACTCGCGCAGAAAGCACTGCAATAGCCGCTTATGCAATAAAAGCGAGAATGACCAAAATGAGCTTGGCGAAAGGATAGATGAAACTGTCGAAGTAAGCTGAGAATAATGTGCCCGAAGATATGACAACCTCAAGTGCCAAAAGATGTGGCTCGATGAGATTCTTAAATGCAATGCTATAAATCCTGCAAATTGATAATTTCCATGATGAAGAACAAGCTATATTAAAATCGTTGTACAATTGAAGCGTGAGGTCCTAATGGCCAAGAAGCTCTATCGTTCGAGGAAGAATCGAATAATCGCTGGAATTTGTGGCGGTCTAGCTGAGTATTTTGATATTGATCCGATCATCGTCAGGCTGATTACTTTGATCTTGGTGCTATCCTTCGGTGCGGGACTTATAGCGTACATTATAGCCTGGATTGTCGTGCCGGAAGAGCGGGATAATCTATATCCCGTCTCCACAGAAATTAGCGTTGAATGACTATCCCGGTAGGCTGTAGTGGCTGGTCTTATCCCGATTGGCAAGCTACAGGATCAGTTTACGCTTGGAGGGTTCTGAAGCCCGCTGTGGATGTATGGGAGGAGCCCGCGAAAGCATAGTCTAGGAGTAGAATCTTTCAGAGGCTCCAATAAATAAGTCTATTTTAAACTATTCAAGTTTAATTAAATATGCATGGGTGCAATTACGGGTTAGAAATAACTGTTTTAGCAATAGCACAAAAGCAATATCAGAGAGCGTATCTTAGGATTTCATAGGGAGTGAAGGGGAGCCTTCGAGGGTTTAAGGGAGTAGTTCAGGAGGCTCCAATTAATTAGTAGTATTTAAACTATTAAGCTTAATTAAATGTGCAGAGACGCAATTATAGGCTAGGGATAGTCGGACTAAGAATACTTGTAGTAATAGTGATATGCTGCCAAGTACTTCGTGCTTAGGCATTCCCGAAACACTCCCATGGTCTGTGCATGAGATGAACTATTCAAGGAGATGTGCCTAAGCTTCCGCTGTGCAGGGCTCATATGAAGCAAAGGCTTCCGTTAGCTCCAGGATTGGATATACCCTACGTGATTAGATATGCCACAAGTGGGAGTGGACCCCCGAAAGGACTGCTTCCGAGATTGGCACTGGATATTGTGTTGGTCTTAGGGGAGAAGCTTGACGGGGGCTTTTGAACTACTCTATTATCCTTTACTCCACTGGAAGGAATGATTTCATAAAGTCGGCGAGAATAGCAGTCAAAGATTGGTAAGGCCGGCCATGACAGAGGACAATGCTAAGGGGTTCCTGGATAGATTTTCCGTCCCACAAGGCGAAATTGCTAGGCGACATGCTGAGATTATGGAAATTAATTAAATTTTCTACCACCTTATTCGCCCAATTTGACCCGATTGAATTCATCTGAGATAGCATTTAAGAGAGTCGTTTCATGCAAATTTATTCGTAATGTGGATCATTTGAAAATCTGATTGAGAGAAATTTTACAAGTTCTCATCAAACTTAGTTTTGCTGCAAATTGGATAGAAGTATTCTTGGCATTGAAATTAGGTATAATTATATAGTTGGTTAACGACTATAAATGTGTCGATGGCTTTTCAAGTTTACCGTGCACTCTTATTCTTTCTTAATCTCCAAGAGTCGGTTAAGAGCTAAATATCTGATTATTTTGCCTCAATCTAATTCTTTAATAGTTCAGCCAAATCCCATAGATAGCCTTACAAAAAATAAGAATGATTATCGTCGGATCGTTTTAATGAAAATTTAAATATCCCATGTTATCCTTGTGATGGCTCCATCTGGACTGTGGTAGTTCACATAGTGGTCCTTTAAGGTCGTATCATATATCCTCAAATGATATGTATCTCCCGATCGATCCGTGAATGTCATATGGTTATCCCATTTTCCTTTAGGACACGCACCGCGAACCCAAACGGTGAAATCGTAAAAAATTCCCGGGCTGACGATTAACCATATGTTCTCGATACCGGGGATTACGCCAACCGTTCCTGCTTTGCCATCAACGATGATCGATTGCTGATTCGTCGAGGGAGCAAGTACTCCATTTTCGAGGCTTCCTTTATTTGTACCCGCCCCAATTGGAGTGAACGACTTGTTTTGTTCATCGAGAGCAGCCTTCAACGTAGCGGTATTCTTGATCGCTTCAAGCCTAAGACTTCTATCCATTTTTTTAACTCCCATATGCCCGACTTAGATCAGTATCAAAGATACTTATATTAAGTCAGAACTAATATTAATGTAACATACTTCTATAAAAAACTTTCTTCAAGACAGATGTGACGAGTAGGAATCTATGAATAATAATAAATTATATTTTAAATATTGATAAAACAATAAATTTGTGAGTAAACTTTGTGACAGTTTTGTAGAATATACATGTCCTCTATGTGGCACAGAATATTGGATATCCGTAGGTTTTGATGGATTTCCTTTGATAAAATTTCTTCTCATTTTTCGTGCGATTGCCTTTCGACTTCGAGGGTGCCTGGGAGCAAGCAAATCCCGTTCACGATCTCGGAGTTGTTGCTGCGGAGCTGAAGAAGTTCTTCGGATGGAATGAAAAGGGCGCAGAGAGGACCGAACCAATATAGGCCATTCCTCTGGCACTACAGCCATAGCGAGAACGAATTTCACGAGGGTTACCCAGGCCCTTCCATTCTTCATGAGCATGGGGCTGCTCAGGACGACCAGATGGAAGATTGAGTCCCAGGAGAGAGACTACGTCCTCAGAGAGCTAAAGCCTGTTTAAGAGCCGCAAGGTAGCTCATTGCTACTATCTGCACATTTATTCACAGTGATCGTACAGGACGTCGGGGTCCCTTAGTTGTAGCGTCAGGTGACTGAGCGCATTGGGATGTTCGCCTGAGAAAGCCTTTACTCAATTAGGCCGGATGATTGGCCCGACTCCCGATCATCGGTTTATAATTATGAAACAAGAGGCAAGCAGAGAGATCCCCTTGGTGAGTGATGCTGAAATGGTGCTTGCCTCATTTGGAGACGACGGATATCTCCGAGACAATTCAATGATCGATGGATTATATTCACATTGCGCAAATATACTATATTATTGGGTTTGCTGCCAATAGAATATTGTCTCCTGGGATGAGGATGAAGTTGAAATAGCAACAACTCCTGTTATATTAATGAGGTGAGACAATAGACGAGACAGATTTCTATATCTGTATCGCGCCTGTGACCACCACCCTTTTCCTCCAAGATGACCCGCCTGATTTATATTCGCCGCTGTTCTTCGGATTCTAGCGGGCTTAATGGCGGCGACATTCTATGTGGTGACCAAAATGCAACGCTCTCTTTTTTTATACATCAATTGCTTTAGCTGCTGCAAATCCTGCATCAGAGATACAGTTGGAACATGATAGCAAACCTACGAAATACAGGAGGCATTGTTAGGAAAACTATCTATATAAATTGATGTAGCTCAAAGAAATGAATCGCAGGAGGGGAGAGATGTGCAGTTAAAGCAAGGATGGATTTGGGCCTCTCCCTGGAGTATTGTTCTAGCTCGATGATATAAGCTTGTTGAAAATGGTTACAATAGATTACTGATCAGTCTTGTTGTATTTGGAAAATGAATATATCCTGCGCGGTCATCATCGGATTAGGCCATAACATACCGCAAAAAACTCCAAAAGAAGATCTCGGCATCTCATGAACACCGATAAGCTTGGCCTCTTAGCGGTGTTCCTAATCATCCCTCTTCTTAATCGTGAGGCACAGATATGGTCTCGAATCATGACACAATAGCCAAACGGAAACGAGAACGCGAGCTGGAAGAAATGAGATGGTGGCGAAGAAATCGAACTTTAGCAAAGTACGACAAATAAATAAAAATCCTGGGAAATCTTAACCGCCGGTTCCATGACTCGTAGATCAGGCTTACCATTCTTAGCTCATGATCATTCAGATAAGGATATGACCAGAAATTCCGACAGAGTATCTACTTCGATTCGGGGGCCAAGAGCTAACATGATGCTTGTTTCAAGGCTCATTCGAGACCGCAAAAGAGCCAGACAACCTGGATACGTGAGTGTGACTCCATGCATATTCGGCCGAGTAGCAGTTTCCCCTCCAAGTCTGCCAGATAGGATATGGACAGGAATAGCCATGATTCCGAAATGGACTGCTCAATGGGAGCTTGCAATAGCCTACGTGTGCTTACCTTGTAGAAGACAAGAGATAAAAGGTGCTGATAGAACCTTCCGATAGATTTCTATAGATATATCTTTCTGAACTGTAATAAGGAGGAATTATGGCAGATGACATCATCGGGCGCAATCAGACGGAAGAGGCGCTGCGAGATGCAAATCAATTCAATGTTGAAATCGTCTCCCAGGCTGGTGAAGGGATAATAGTTTACGATCGGAACCTGCGATACGTAGTCTGGAACCGGTTCATGGAACGCATGACAGGGGCCCTAGCTGAGGATGTACTTGGCCGGAATGCGTTGGACCTATTTCCATACTTACATGAGCAGGGTATAGACCAACTACTAAAGGTCGCGTTGAACGGGGAAACGGTCACTTCGCCTGACATACAATTCTACAGTCCTTTCACAGATAAGAAAGGGTGGGTGGTGGGAACTTATGCACCTCATTGGAATGCTTGCGGCAAGATCATAGGAGTTATCGCCTCACTGCGAGACATAACTGAACGCAAGCGAGCAGAGGAGGCTTTGCGAGAAGCCCAGCAAGCCTCAGAAACCAGCAAAGCCCGGTACAAGAACGTAGTTTCGATGATTTCGGATATCGCCTGGCGGTATGATGTCAATGCCCAGGGAGAGAACATTGACTCCTACATATCGCCTGTTGCGGAAAGGATACTAGGTTTGCCTGAAGGCACTATCGGCAATAGCTTTGAAAAATACTTTTCTTACATCCATCCAGACGACTTGCCGGGTGTACAGGAGGTGCTTTCCAACGGGATAAGGACGCTTTCGAGGGATATAGCTGCAGAATACCGCTTTCAAAAGGCCGATGGCACCACGATTTGGGTTCGTTCCAGGGGTTCAGCTTATTCCCAGTCAGATGGTCGAGTCACGGCCTTTGGCACTACAAGTGATATCACCGAACGCAAGCAAGCAGAGGAGGAACTGAGATGGCATGCAGCTCAGCTGGAAGCTCAAGTCGAATCATCTTTGGATGGAATTCTGGTGGTGGACGAACAAGGAAAACGAATCATTACCAACCAGCGACTTCTGGCTCTGTGGAATGTGCCTCAATCAATTATCGATCAGGAGAATGACAAAGCACTTCTTGAGTACGTGGTAGGCCTGGTCAAGAACCCAGACAAATTCCGTGAAAAAGTCATGAACCTTTATTATCGTCAGGATGAGACCAGCCGAGATGAAATCGAGTCCAAAGATGGATTGGTTATGGATTGCTATTCTTCGCCGGTGATCGGTCGAGATGGCGAGTATTACGGTCGAAGATGGACTTTTCGTGACATCACCGAGCGCAAGCGAATGGAGGAGGACCTGCTCAGGTCAAGAGATGAGTGTGAGAAGAGAGTTATAGAGAGAACCGCAGAGCTTGAAGCTAAGAATACAGAGATGGAGCGATTCATCTACACAGTCTCTCACGACCTGAGAACTCCCTTGGTAAGCATGAGCGGTTTCTTGGGATTCCTCAAGAAGGATTTAGAGAAGGGAGACCTCAAACGGGTGGAGGAAGATCTTCATATAGCAAATGATGCCGTTACGAAGATGGACCGGCTTCTCCTGGAGACCTTGGAACTCAGCCGGATCGGCCGAGTAGTTAACCCGCCTGAAGATGAACTCTTCGAAGAGATCGTCGAGGATGCCCTCGGACAGATTAGCGAGAAAATAAGATCCAAGGGGTTCAAGATATCTGTTGCTCGAAACTTGCCTGTCGTTAATGTAGACCGAATGAGGATCGCCGAGGTTCTGTCCAATCTCATAGAAAACAGCATAAAGTACATAGGGTCTCAAGACAATCCAGAAATAGAAATCGGGCAACGAATCGAGGGAAACGATAAAATCTTTTTTATCCGAGACAACGGAATAGGCATCGATCCCGGCCAGCATGAAAAGGTCTTCGAGTTATTTTACAAAGTTGACAAAAAGAGCGAAGGCAGCGGAGCTGGCCTGGCCATTGTGAAGAAGATCATAGAGGTCCACGGCAGCCGTATCTGGATAGAGTCGGAGCTAGGCAAGGGGTGCACCATATGCTTTACTCTGCCCCTTGGTGTGAATTCTGCTTCTCAACGATGATAGCTAGGTGATATAGTGATTCGCAACTCGGGACCTTCGCAGCCTTACGGAGGCGTGACACTCTGTATAGTGACTCTCTGGAACACATGCGGGTATCCAAACAGCCGGACCAGACTTGTCTCCAACACAGCACTGATCCTTTGGTTGAATTATCTCCAGAACTGGGTCGAACTATGCTCCCCTGGCCCAGGGGCAGATGATCATCGCTGCAGATTGAACTATCGTAAAGGTGAACGCGCGAGATTTGTCCCGCTCGGCCCCAGAATACGCATCCCCAACGAGCCAGGTGTTGACGTGGCCCACGTCCGAAAGCAGTAGATTCTTTTCAGGAGTATCGAGTCGTCCCAGAGGAGCTGAGGGATGGGCAACATGGAACTCTGGAGCTGCGACAAGGACTTGAAAGGATCAGCTCCGCCTATCCTCCCTTTTGGTCTACATGCACCTTAAAGATCCTCGTGCGCATTGGGAGATGATTCAAGCCCTGGAAAGCCGGTTCAAGGTCGAAGAGTGCAGCTTCAATACCATCTTCGGCTCCTTCCAGGGCCACTATGGATCAGCTCTGATTCCATTTGATGGATCAGATCATCAGAAATTCGTCGGAAGCGAGACTGGTGGCGAGCATAGTCATATTTATTTCACGGTGCTCGATCCAGGTGTTTGCTTGTCTGTTCCTTTCATCCATCCAGAACTGTTCGATTGTTTTTCCTAGAGGCAAATACCCCATGAGTTCATCGGCAAGACTGTGTAAGCGACTCTCTCGGCTGAACACTCCCGGATTCTCCTCAATCCCTTTTTGCAGGTTTTCAACCGCCGAGAGACCAATGGACAGCCCAAGCTCACGAAAAGCCAGGCGGTACTCTGCGGGGTACTCCAGTTGATTGTTCCTCACAAAATACTCCAGACCGAGCACCGCCGAATTCACAACGTTCTCCAGCAGATTCTCGTACTTAAGACCACTCTGTATCATCAATTGTGCAATCCGTGATGCATCGAAGAGAAGGCCGCCGATGCCTAGCGGATCGTCTGTTGCCAAGTTCGTGCCCATGCTACGACAGATTTCGGCCATGTCGGCAATCTCATGATTCAGGTCGGGCAGCGACGATTCGCTGAATTGCCGGGCAGCCGCCTGAAGCTCATTGTAGGTGACAAAGCCGTCGAGGGGATCGTGCTGGCCCATCGAGGGAACCGATGGATAGGTGAGATCGATGTTCATCTTCCAGTACATCCTCTTCCGGCCGCCGGTCGGGGGAGCATACGTGAACCGCGCGTGCGCCGCCCACGCTAACTCTATTGCCCACCCAGTATAGGTCGGATCTCCTGTGACCCGGCTCACACGGTTGAGCGCGTGCATCCACTTTGTAAGGTAGTGGTAGTACTGACCGTCCTGGTCCCATTCCAGACGCTCATTGGGCGGCTCGTTGGACTTACGTTCGTTCAGCTTTTTTCCGATACGCAGGCCCCTTCTGGTAGGGTGCAGCTCTCCCCCTTGCTCATCCAGGCCGCTGATCCAGCCGCTTCTAGGGTCATCGTCGCGATGCCGACCGAGAGTGTGATGCACCTGGTTGACCAAGGCTAACGCGAGATCCCGATAGGTTTCGTCATTAGTCCGGCGAAAGAGTTCAAGGTAGTTGCATACTGCGAACGCATCCGTCCATAGATAGCGTCTGGGATGGGGATCGGCGGGTGCGAGTCCCGTAAGACTGGCGTAGTCCAGCATGATTTCTTGGACAAGCTTATCGGTTTCGTTTCGATTCATTCTTGAACCTTTATCAATATACTACCGGCCAAAAATATCTACATTTGGCTTTAAAGGGAATCTTAACCAAGACAAGGCACTATCCATAGATCGTGGCAGTACGACAGATCCTGATCACTGCTCGAACTTAATTCCACGTCGACAATGTGTCGATTGGATTCGAGTGTTAAGCTTTGTTTATTATGGATCCAAGATATTTTAGAGATAAATCGGAACTTCCCACTTGTCCTGCTTGTCTTTAGGCGCATTCTTCTTGGTCCAGGATGGATAGGCTATAATATTTCCTTGCTCGTCCTCTTCCCGGATCGTCTGCTCTTTTTCTTCATCGCTCATCGAAGATGGCTCCAAGATTATCGCAATTTATCGAGGATAAATCTCCTTCGCTTATTGATCTAAAGAAGATAATGGTGGCTAAGAACTTAAAAGTAGCTATGAATGCAGGAATTGATGATACTAGGCTTTTTGGCCCCTCACTAGTCTTGTTTGGGTAAAATCTGAATAAGAGAATCTACAACCATTGACCGATGACAGAAGTCGCAAGAAGGGTTCTGTACAGGAGAGATATCTGTAATTCCACAGCATATGAAGGGACCTGCTACTGAAACTGCCCCAGACATCCCGCCAGAGCAGCACGTGAAGATCAAAGCGGCCTTCTAGAAGCGCACCGACACGGAGAGATGTGCAGGGATGCAGATACTTCGGATGAAGTCACTTGTATTTTATTGCAACACTCAGTGGCAAAAGGCGCTGCACTCAATGATAATATTATAAATATAGTACTTATGAGATGCACAATCTCTGTACTGTGAAGATAATGCATCAACCACAAAGTCATTTAGAACTAATATATCTTATAATTCTATCCATTGGATAAGTATAAATATCATCTGCCGGTAGCCTTCTACCTCATTTCATATGCTGCCATTCGTCGCTGATTTCAGATGGATTCATCGCCGGAGTGGTCAGCAATCCTGTGCATTATAAGGAGGGTGTGATATGACGTTTAAAGTACCTGCCGAGATCGCGAAGGCTGCGATCTCCTCGGGATGTACGAAATGCTCTATTACTTGGCAGAAACTGATTATCTTGGGTTTTCTTGCAGGGGCGTACATCGCCTTTGGGGCGTTGTTGAGCGAGATAGTGGCCGGAGGCCTATCCAACGGCACCATTACCGCCGCAGATGGGAACATCTGGAAGATTGCTCTACCTGCCGGCCTGGTTAAGTTTGCCGCTGGCGCTGTATTCCCGGTAGGGCTCATGCTGGTAGTGATCGCCGGGTCCGAGCTGTTCACGGGAAACTGCCTGTTTGCTCCAATAAGCGTTCTTAATAAGGAAAGCACTTTAAAAGGCCTGGCTGCAAACTGGACTTTGGTTTACATCGGAAACTTTATTGGCTCAATATCTCTGGCCTTCTTCCTCGCCTACAAGTGCGGTTTCTTCAACGCGATGCCTTGGGCTGGATGGGCGGCATCTGTGGCCAACACCAAATGCGGCTTGGACCCTATGACGGCGTTTCTCAGGGGAGTAGGCTGCAACTGGCTGGTCTGCCTTGCGGTTTGGCTGGCAATAAGTGCAGATGATGTCGTTGGCAAAATCCTGGCCATCTGGTTCCCAATAATGGCCTTCGTTACCATTGGGTTCGAGCACAGCGTGGCCAACATGTTCTTCATACCTCTTGGCATATTCGTGGCCAACGATCCGGCTATCGCGGCTAACCTTGTCACCGCCAAGGTCTCCACAGCGAATCTGGTAGGAACGACCGGTTGGTACAACTTCTTTGTAACCAATCTAATCCCGGTAACCTTGGGAAATATCGTAGGTGCCGTTCTATTCGTGGCCTGCCTCTATTGGTACGTGTACATCCGAGGCCCACTGTGCAATGCCAAATCCGATGTAAAAGCTTCCAAACATGGGAAGTAGGATGAGCTACGAAATGGTCCTGCAATATAATCGCGAGGCTGCTTAATAGGTAAACGGATGGTCTGGAGTCGCTCGAACTCCAGACATCCGGCCATCTTCCATGCTTCCTTGAATCGTCCGCACTGCTCCAAACTGAGCGTCCACGTGGGCTGGCATTCCCTTTGGCATTTGTATATTATGCGGCCACTTCTACTAGAATCGTGATCTAGCCCTCAAATAATATCGGATGGCTTTCAGTCTCTTTTCCGAGGGCGTTCTCCGACCAGGCCCTCATCACTTCAGCCACAGACCATGCCTGGGATATGCAGCCCCCTTGTCGGTGCGGTGCATCGCCATCAAACAACTCCGGGATGGTGTTAACGCCCGTACCTTTTATGTCAATCAGCGTCTCTAGGATCTCCTTTGCTCTGCCTCTGCTCTCTGTGGAATGCTCATTTACGGACAGTAGGGCATCGACGTAGGGCCCAATCAGCCAGGGCCAGACAGTGCCCTGGTGGTATGCTTCGTCTCTCTGGCGCGGTCCTCCCTCGTACCTCCCGCAGTACCGAGGGTCCCTAGGCGACAGCGTCCGCAATCCATAGGGCGTCAGAAGCTCTCTGGTTACCACCTCAACCACGCTCTTCCTTTTCAAATCAGGGAGAAGGTCGGGAACTGCAGCGGCTATTATCTGGTTTGGGCGTATCGATGCATCCTCTGGGTTAAGCGTGTCAAAGAGACACCCATTCTCGCTGTTCCAGAACTTCTGGTAGCCCTGCTTCACCTTCTCAGCCAGATCGACATCCCAGGGCAGGCCGATGACCTGAGCGAGACTCTCCATCATCCTTAGCGAGCTGTACCAGAGCGCATTGATCTCACACGCTTTGCCTGCACGCGGGGTTACAGGCCGATCGTCAACTTTGGCATCCATCCATGTGAGAGCAGGACCGGAGATAATCAGCGAGTCAGAGTCCATACGAACAGAAGAACTAGATCCAGAGTAACGTTCTATGACCCTCAGCAACTTTTGCCAGAGCCGACGGACAAGTTCCTTGTCTTTGGTATAGCTGAAATAGCTGAACACAGCCTGTATGAACCACAGGGAAGCGTCAACCGTATTGTAAGAACCCGCACCCAGATCGTTGGGCAAGACACCATCTTTCATGGTTCCGGCAAAGGTCTCGAGGACGGATCTGGCATCATCGAAGCGACCAGTCACCAGCAGAAGACCCCGCATCGAGATCATGGCATCTCTGCCCCAGTCGTCGAACCAGTGGTACCCGGCTATTATGCTCCTGCCGTCCCTACGTTTCACCACGAAGGAATCCGCAGCACTGGAAAGTCTCCTCAATTGCGGCTCGAGCTTGCTGTCAAGCCCAACCAGACGGTTCAGCTCAACCATCTTCAATCTCTGGATCGTCGGCATGGCACGCCTATCAGTGGAGGCCATTATGCTGAAAGAGGTCGTCCCGTCCAGTTCGATTTCAAAGTAACCGGGATTAAAGCTGTTCTCCCTCCATGGCAGGCCTCGAAGGCGCTCAGCCTCGTACTCGATGTTGTAGTACACATCCTCTTTTTTGACGTACCTGGCTTTATCGGACAGAAGGAAAAGGTCGCATTCCGAGATCAGGCGTGTTCCGCCGTCCACCTCTTCCTGGCGCACGGCCGAGAGCAAAGACGCGGCGTGAAAGCTCCTGTCGGTTACAAGAGGGACGATCTTCATCGAGCCACTGGATCCTGATGCAGTGTATTGGGTCACTGTGGTATTCTCTCCATGGACCATGAACACTGTCTTTTCAACCCTGGTGTTGCCAGCCTTGTATGTAAAATGTGGAAGTGGATCCAGGCTGAACTCCAGTAGGTGTCTAAAACCCTGGGGATGAACGGTTCCGGGATACTGGTGATTTGCAAGCTGGTATCTGCAATCTGTTATCAGCTCTTCGTCAAGCGAGGAAAGGAGAAGTCGCCGATCCGTAGGTGGGTTCATGGCCGCCACAAGCAGGCCGTGGTAGGCTCTGGTGTTGGCGCATATGGCCGTGGAGGAGGCGTAACCACCCAATCCGTTCGCCACCAGCCATTCGTGCTTTACGCCTTCGTGATAACTCTCAGGCCTGGTCGACCAGGTCGCCCTGGGCATCACCGTCTTTGCTCCTTTAGGCTGGCTTCAACAACATCTAGCAGCCTCAGTCTGAGTTTCTCGTCGTGCAGATCGCCTACGTCTTCCAACTTTTCGGCCAGCTGTTCTTCTCCAAGACTGGTCCTGACCCAGTTGGCCAGATCTGAGTTTTTAACATGGTATTCAATCGACTCTATGTCGACCTTGGCCAGGGCTCTCTGCATCCCCTCGAGGCTCCAGACCGCATCACCCGTGGACTGTTCAATGCCAAAGGAGAATTTGAATGGCTCATCAGCCAGCCTCAGCTTTTCTTTGACCCGGAAGTGAAGGTCGGATAGGACTGCAAAAAAGGTCACCGCCGCATCGTAGGCATTTTTGTACGGGCTGAAGTAGCTATGAACCTCACCTGCTCCTCCGCCCCAGGTGAACATATAGTACAGGTGATCTGAAAGACCAAGCATCCTCCACACGCTCAGAAGCTCTTGATCCTGGCTCTCCTTGATAGGCGCTTCAAGTCTTCGTTCGTAGGTGTAGCAGGCCCACTGCATAGCATTTCCAAGCCAGCAGCTTGTGTCCCTCTCCATATCGGCCCAGGACACGGTTTTCTGGATACTTATCTCCTTGACGGGTTTGTTTCTGGCCGCAACCTCGCAGGGCATTGCGAAGCTGAGGTTGTCCTTTTTTAGAATCTTTTCTGGGAGTGCCTTGAGGAACTCGAAGATCCCAGTCTCCGGCCACTGGTGCTCCCCAAAGGTTTCGTAATCGCAGAAGAGGTTGATGCACTGCCCGGGAGTTGCCGACAGCCAGTTGGAGTATTTGTCCGCGGTCAAAGGATACTCCTCCCACCACTTGGCTGAGAACCTAAAACCCACATCGTCTGTTAGCCTGTAGTTTCGCAGAAGCAGAGATAGATCCGTTCCCGAAGGCCTGTAAACGTAATTAGGATCTGCCACCACTCCTTCGGTGAAGATGGTCCTGTAGCCCAGGCTCTCCACCATTCGCGCGATCTGGTCGTCGTACAGAAGCTCTGTGTTCTCGAAAGTGGTAGGACGAGTTGCGAATATATCCCATATAAGCTCGCGGTGCATCTTGACCTGTTCATAGAACTCTTGCTTATCCTCGTACAGGCTCGCCAGAGAGTGGTAGTAGGTCTGCTCCATCACCTCTGCCTTGCCTGTGTCAATCAGCCTGGCGAATGAGTCCAGAACCTCTGGATTGTAGCGCCTGCACTGATCCAGGAATACGCCGGAGATGCTGTAGGCAACTTTGAACGGCTTTTCGGCATTCTCAAATCGTTTTATCTCATCGAGGATTATGCGGTTTGCGGGGAGATAACACTTTGACGATACACGGTTGAATATCCTGCGGTTTTCCTGGTCATCGAAATAGAAATCCATGAGACGGCCAGGGGCAACCCTTTTTAATGAGGAACCTTCCCAAAAAAACTCTTTCTTGAGCCTGATGGGCTGATGAACCTCAAAACAGAGGGATACATCGGTCATATGATCCCAATCGTCTCCTAAATTATTTACATCCTTCGAGTCCAAGCCCCAAAGAACCAAAAAACTAATTACCTCAGCCATCGAAAAATAGTCTAGCAGGTAATTGCAAGAATGGCGAAATGTCGTACTTCAGGGAGGAACCAGTGGCAATTGAACAATCAAAATTATACCCCAGAGTGAAATCGGGCATACCGGGTTTTGATGAGATGGTAGCCGGTGGATTTCACAGAGGGACTGTCAACACGATAACTGGGCCATCAGGCAGCGGAAAGACCGTATTCGCCAGCCAGTTTATCTACGAGGGGGCAAAATCCGGAGACAAGGGCATGATAATCACACCATCAGAAAGCTCTGATTTTCTGAAGAGAGAGATGAGCGCCTCCTTCGGATGGGATTTCTCCAGGTTGGAAAAGGAAAAGAAAATAAGCATCATCGATGTGACAGACCCTGTCCTGAGGCTACAAAAGAGCATAGATGCTGATCCCGTCGAGTTTCTGGTGAACTTCAGAAAACTGGTGGAGCGGAAGATAGAGGAAGAAAAACCAAACAGACTGTTCATAGATGATCTCATGGCGTTCTTCACAGCCGTAGAGTCGCCGTTCAAGATCAGATCCCTCACAGATGACCTCTTCGATTCGTTGAGGAATAACGGGTTAACCTCGGTCATAACCATTGGAACCGCCTTTGGAATGAACCAGATCCTGGAGTACGGAGCCGACTCGGCAACAGTGCTCAATAGAGAACGAATAGGCAACGTCATGATCAGATCGATCTACATAATGAAGATGAGGGGTTCAAAGATCGCCAACACCATTCGAGTTCTGGACATCTCTGAGGATGGTATGTCAGTCTCATCTCTATCACCATATCCGTGAGGTCTGAAAAAAATGATTCAAAGGTGGATCGTCCTTGCAGGAGAAGAAGGTGGTCCCTCCTCGAACAAAATGGGAGGAATCTGGAATGTCATCGACGCCGAGTCTCGGACCTTGGCCAGCCTGGCTGCTGAGGGAAAGATCGACAAGGACCTCCGCATTCTAGTTGCTGGGCCCTACTATCCAACACCGGGGTCTGACTGGAATAAGGGAAAAAACAGGGTCACTGACCTCTCCGGTTACGAAAAGCTGAACATGGGGCCGGAACTGGATTCGGTCATTTCATCACTGACCTCAGCAGGCATAGAAGTGGTTGCCTTCCAGAGAAAGGTCGCTGATGTCCCCGTCGGCTACCTGCTCTTCAATACCATCTACTATCAGTCAAGGACGACTCGCTGGAAAAACCAGGATCTGACCCTCAACAACGCTATCAAGACAGAGGCTTATGAGCTGGCTGGTCTGGACTCCATTCAGTTCGAAAGAACTCATTACGGCGCCGAGTACACGCACTACCTAGATCTGTCCTATGCGATATCCGAGTTTGTGCGTAGCCTCACACTGATCCACGAGGAGGTCGCCCGGAAGCAAGAAGACAAAGCAGTTTCCGAATTCGCCAGGTCGGTAATGCCCAAAGTTAGGGTATCTCTGCACTGTCATGAATTCGGGGTCTTCTATGCCTTGGCAAGGCTGAAGAAGATGGGGGTACCAGTCAGGACGGTTGCAACCCTGCACGCAACTGTTCCAGGGCGGACCGCGGGGTACAAAACCCTCCAGAAGATTGCCTCAAACGATTCCCAAGTGGAGCCAGGAACTCCGCTAGGATTTGCCGCTCTGGAATCCCTGGCCAGGTATGCCGATGTGGTGACCTATGTGGGGGATTCCACAATGAAGGAGGCCATGCTGTTCCATAACTTGAAGGGATTTGTTGTTCGGAACGGCATAGAGGTTGATTCAGAAGACATCGATTGGGACAAAAAGGATCAGTGCCGGGCCAAGATCCAGAAGTTCCTAGCGGACAACCTCTACAAGATCTGCGACGGTCAGTGCGTGGACCCGGCGAACTTACTACCTCTTTTCACAATCTCCAGGATTGAGATCGAGAACAAAGGCTACCCACAGCTCCTCGATGCCCTGGTTCTCCAGGACCATCTTCTGAAGCACAGAATTGTCGGACAGCGCCATGCTGAAGATACTCGCGTGATCTGCTTTTTGATAGCCGCTCATGGTCCCAAGGCCAAAGAAAAGCTGCCCGAGGGGTTTCCCATCAACCTGCCTCCCGAGGTTCTGGTAGGAGACGAGATCAGACTTGAGAACATGATCAAGGAGAGAGGTCTGGACGAGACCGAGCTGATATCAGGAAAGAGGAAAGTGGCGGCTCTCCTTTATCCCCAGTGGGTAGGACCTGAGGACGGCGGCCTAGCCATGACTGCGGAGGAGATCATGGCAGGCTGTATTGCCGGTATCTTCCCCTCTCAGTATGAGCCCTTCCTGCTTACTGCGCTGGAGGCCGGGAGAGAGGGGACTCCCAGCATCGTCAGCCGTGCCGCAGGGTACAGCGATGCCCTGAAGAAGATCAAGCACCGCGTTCCCGGCCTTGGGGGGGTAATAATAGTGGACAATATCGAGGCGCTCCAGGAGGAGACAGTCCTTGATTACGCCCTGGCGATGGACTACTTCACCTGGACGTACCTTGAGGACGAGGTCAAGTACAGGCTACTATGTGAAGAGTCTTTCTCCCTTGCTAAACAGTTTGCCTGGACAGATCCGGTGATGGAGTACTACAGAAACCTGGTAGTGTGATCTCGAGCAATGGCACATGGAGGCTGCGATCGCGTTGTTTTCAGCCACCGACGAAGGGCGACAGCAGCAAAACGTTCCAGCCTCCGGCAGTAGAATACTTATAGTCTGCCAGAACGCCTGATATACATGGAGCGGCCCTAAGTACGCGACAAACGTGACGGTCCATCTCATGAACGTTGTTTCGATATAAGCGCACTTATTACACATGAAAAGCTCTTGACGGAAACCCATAACATTTCGAAAGTGATTGTATGACAGAGGTCGCCATGTTAAGCGTTCAAGAATTGGGGAAAAAGCTTGCCGAGGCTGGCAGGCTGAAGCTGCGTCCTCTATGTGTCTATGGCACAGATGAGATACCGCAGAGCGCAGTACCTTCGTACGCTGTAGATCGTTGTATAGCGAAGGCGGTATATACTGCCGCTCTTATTGAGCAGACGCCCCGGCTGTATGTAGAGGCAAGTCACGCGGAGTGCTGCCCTGGAGGAATGGTATGGATGGGGTTCGATGAACCTCACCCCAAGCTCAAGTACTTTGTGACCGTGGGCGCGCCGGACTTCAGCGGCGGCGCAGCCGAGCATTTAAAGGCGACACCGGAGCTATTCGAAGAGCAGAGGAAGCGCGCCGGGAAGGTCACCCCGCCTGGCAAATACATTATCATCGGGCCCTGTACTGACGATATTACACCGGACAAGATCACATCGCTGATCCTCTTTGCAGGCAGTGAACAGATCAGGAACCTGTGTGGCCTGGCACAGTTCAACAGCTCTGACCCGTTCTTTAAGACAGTTATACCCGCTGGGGCTACCTGTTCTGCGATGATCACCTTTCCAGCGGGCATGGCAGAGAATGCGCCGAAAGACTCGGCATATATTGGTCCGACAGATCCAACAGGAAATTCCTGGTTACCTCCTGAGCTGATGATCATGGGAATCCCCATAACGCTGGCGCGGCAGATGGCCGCCGACTTAGACGAGTCTTTCATTTGCAAACGGAGCAGGATAGCATATCCGGAAAACCGTGTCGTCATAAAGCCACAGGCATAGGCATGCACAAAAAAGCGAATTATAAAATGCTGTCTGACATCCGACTGTGCGGCAGACTTGTCCTGGCATGATTCAATGAGATTAAAACCGTGGTGTTAAAAAATGAGAGTGGCTTATCTCACCACCGAATTTCCTCCCAGGATTTACGGTGGCCTTGGAGTCTACGTGGACTGCATATCGAGGGAGCTTGTAGCCCTGGACCAGAACGTTTCTGTATTTGTCCCCGGAGAGGCAAACCTCTCGAGCCATGAGATGGCCGGAGGAGTCGAGGTCTTCAGAGAAACGCCTGTTCCCATGAGGGACGGGCTTGTACCTTTCTTTTCTGAGCAGACTCTTTCCTGGGGGCCCGGCCTTGATCTCCTGCTGGACCTTCTGAGCTACAACCAGCTTGCAGCTTCAAGGCTCCTACAGGAAGGCCCCAACGACCTATGCGTGGCTCACGATTGGCTGGGACTTCCGGGAGCCCTGGCTGTGAAGCAAAAGGGCACGCCTATGATCTACCATGTCCATGGATTAGAGGTGGGAAGGTCGGAGAACCCTAATCCTCAGCTCGTTTCCCTGGAAAAAAAAGGAGCAAAGGAGGCCGACTTGGTAATAACAGTCTCGGAGGCCATGGTGCAGGAGCTTGTCGATCTAGGGGTTCCGGATGAAAAGATCCGGGTTTGCTATCACGGTGTGGACTCCGAGTTCTTCGATCCTTCGAGGATAGATCCCGCTAAGCTGGAAAAGCTTAGAGAAAGGTACGGCCTGGACGTCGATGACACTGTGATTCTGTTCATCGGGAGGTTGGAACCGGTCAAAGGAGTAATCCAGTTTCTTCAGGCTATTCCAAAGGTTCTGGAAAAGCATCCGCGAGTCAGGTTGCTGATGGTTGGCAAAGGAAGCTTGGAGGAACTTGTCAGGTCTGAGGCTGAAAAGACAGGTTTTCTGACCCTGGTGACAGATTTCATCGACCCAGAGGCCAAAGCTTACCACTACGCACTTGCCGACTTGTGCGTCTTTCCGAGCCTCTACGAGCCCTTTGGGATCGTAGCCCTGGAAGCTGCGGCCATGGGCAAGGCCGCGGTTGTTGGAGCCAGCGGCGTTTCGGGCTTGAGGGAGATAGTGGAACATCCCGGCACAAAGAAGCCCACTGGCGTGCACATTAATCCCAGTGACCCTGAAGATATAGCCTGGGGGATCAACCTGGCTCTTGAGGATCCCGACAGATTGAAGGCATGGGGGAAAAACGCTAGAGAGAGGGTACAAAAGAACTTCACCTGGAGACGGGCTGCACAGATCACCCTGAACATCTACAGGGAGGTGGCAGCATCCCGGAGATAAGAAAGCACTACTTTCTGGACGAGTACTGCATCATCGCTGCCGAGCGAAAGAAAAGGCCTTCTGACTTTAAGGTGGCAAAACCTGAACTGGCCGACTCCAAGACCTGTCCCTTCTGTCCCGGCAACGAGGAGATGACTCCTCCTGCGGACGCAGTTTACACCGATCAAGATCAAGGCGTTCTAGCCGACGGTGCAGAGAGGGTCCGAAACTGGAGGGCTCGGGTCTTCCCCAACCTTTTTGCTGCAATGGTGCCAAAGCCCACCCCGCCCACGACAGAGTGGATTGCACTGCCCGGGCATGGATTTCATGAGGTGATAGTGGACTCTCCCGATCACGGGATCGGTCCGGCGGACTTCAGCAGAGATCAGTTGGAGCTGATCCTTGAGGTCTATAGAGACCGTTATTCCCATTACCGACGTATGCAAGGCGTCAGCTACATCTCTATTTTCAAGAACTGGGGGGATGCGGCAGGTGCGTCGATGAGCCATACCCACTCTCAGATAATAGCCATTCCGATATTGCCCCCACTCATCAAACGGGAGACAACTGCACTGTCATCAGCATCCTTCTGCATTTACTGCAACATTGCCGAGCGCGAGGCTTCATCGAGCCGGCTCATTGCCAGCAACGATAGCTGGGTCCTGATAGCCCCGTTCTATTCTATTGCACCCTACGAAACATGGATTCTTCCGAAAAGGCACATAAGCGACCTGATGGCTATGGACAAGGATCAGCAGAGAGATCTGGGCCAGATCCTGGGCGACGCGTTAAGGCGACTGAAATCCCTTCTGGACGATCCGCCTTTCAATTACATGATCTTCCAGGCTCCCTCAGGTTATCATATGAACATAAGGATCCAGCCTGCATTGGCAAAGATCGCTGGATTCGAGAAGTCTACAGGGGTCTACATCAATCCGGTACCTCCAGAGCAGGCAGCGTCAGAGCTCAGAATGGCATAAAGAAAGCCGAAAGGTTAATGAATTATCAAGGTCATAGAGTATTCGCAAAATGCTTAGCCTCTGGCGTGGTTCTATATCCATTCGGTTCAACAGCAGATTAACCAAATGCTCAATTTTGGGCAGTTTGGGCAGATCAAGTCAATATGAGCGCATTTGAGAATTGAAATGGTGAAATAGATGCGAATTGGGATGTTCTCCTGGGAGAGCTTATACTCAGTTAAGGTTGGTGGGATTGCACCCCACGTCTCCGAGCTATCAGAGGCTCTGGCCAGAAGAGGCCACGAAGTGCACGTAATTACGCGACGTGGCGAGTTTGATTCATACGATAAAATCAATGGCGTTCATTACCAGAGGGTGGACTATGATGGATCTAGAGGCATAGTCGACCAGATGGATAAGATGAGCAGCGTTATGTACGATCGCTTTCTGGCGGTTCAGAAGATATTTGGTAGTTTTGATATCGTCCATGGGCATGACTGGCATCCCGTTCCAGCCCTGAGTCGAATTAAGAAAGATTGCGGTGTCCCTAGTGTCCTTACCATTCACAGCACCGAGTGGGGCAGGAACGGGAACCACTTCGGAAATGGCGTGTCCAAGGAGATATCTCATAGGGAGTGGCTGGGAGAGTACGAGTCCTCGCAGATAATCGTCACGACAAGGCGGATGATGGACGAGATAATGTGGCTGTACTCCATACCTGCCAGCAAGATCACAATAATTCCAAACGGCATAATAGCGGGTAAGATGAGAAAAAGCCTGGATGCCGGGAGAGTGAAGGAAAAGTACGGCATCCCTCCCCTGTCTCCGATGGCGCTCTTCTGCGGAAGAATGAGCGTCCAGAAAGGACCCGATCTTCTGGTCGAGGCCATTCCCATGGTCCTGAAGAATCGGCCGGATATGAAGTTCGTTTTCATGGGCGAAGGGGATATGAGGTCAGCGTGTGAGCGCCGTGCCGGAGAGCTGAATGTAGGAGATGCGTGCAGGTTCCTGGGTTATACCTCACCCTCCACAAAAGAAGAGCTGATGAACGCCTGCGACCTCATATGCACTCCAAGCCGGAACGAGCCCTTCGGAGTAGTCGTGCTGGAAGCCTGGGACGCCTGCAAACCCGTTGTTGCTACAGAAGCTGTAAGCATAATAAAGAACTTCGAGGATGGGCTAATTGCGTACATCCAGCCAGAGTCCATAGCGTGGTGCATCAACCGTCTCCTCCAGAACCCCGAAGAGATGAAAAAGTTGGGCAGAGCAGGACACAGCAGGATTGAGGCTGAATTCAGCTGGGACAGAATAGCCAAGCGGACGGAAGAGGTTTACAACAAGATCCTGAGCTGATTCAGGCTTCCGATGGTCGTGCCATGAGAGAACTCAAGGGAACTTCCCTAGGATTAAAGAGCTGGAAACTGGCATGCGAGGATGATTCTGCCGTCGCTCATATGGTCAAACGGGATGAATCGATGTTCAAGTACAATGGATTTGATGACGATCCCGAGAAGCGACCACCGAAAACTACAAGAATGGAGAGTACAACAGGCATTGCGCCTCGATAGCTAAGCTCGGCATAGCGCGTCCTTGGTAAGGACGAGGCCGCGGGTTCGAATCCCGCCCGAGGCTCTATATTTTTTGGTCATTTGATGTTGTGGAGAGATAGTATTATAGCCAAAATAGTTCATTATTCTTTAGAGGATTAAAGATGCCAATCTTAACCAAAGAGGAAGACCTGAGGAGAGCCCTCCAGGACTGCAAAACCATCGCCGTGGTAGGCATCTCTCCGGTGCCGTATAAGCCCAGCTACTTCGTGGCCGAGGTGTTGAAAGGATTCGGGTTCAAGCTGTACCTGGTCAACCCTAACTATGCTGGCCAGGAGATCCTGGGAGAGAAGGTCTACGCTTGCCTAAAAGATATCCCTGAAGAGATAGACATCATAGACGTCTTCAGGAGGCCCTCCGCGGTGCCTGCCCTTTGCGAGGAGGCCAAGGAGAAGGGCTTCAAGGTCTTCTGGATGCAACCCGGCGCTGAAAGCCCTGAAGCCATCAAGCTGCTTGATAGGGAAGGTTATGACGTCGTTGCGGGAAGATGCGCCAAGGTGGAGTCTTCCAGGCTGCTGTAGATCATCTTAAAAAAATGAGGATTAGATCCTCGGAGAGAGTGTGACCTTCTCTCCGGCCAAAACTCCTGCAGTCTTTGCAGCGTTCTCCAAGTTCCTGGCCACCTCCACGGCTCCATCGGAGCTTATAAGCGCCAGCCATTGGCCTGTGGCCACATCACCGTAGGTGGTCGCGAAGGTGGCGTTGACGCTTCTGTTGCCAAGATTTATGAGAAGCGGCCGTCCGGACACAAATCCTGCGCCGGTTGCCATCTTTTCAGGTATGTTGGTGATCAGGTTGCCGTAGTGGTCGACGTGTACTACAGAACCGGTGATCTCGGAGCCGTTTACCTCAGGCTGGGTCACTGGAAACTGCGTGAGATCTCTTATCTCCGGTCCAACTTCATCGGGACTAACGCCTCCTGCTAAGTGTGCGGCCACAGGTCCATAGACGCTAAAGCCCAGGAAGGTGGCGGACTCATTCTCTCGGTTCATGAGGCTTTGGTTTGTGATCTGATAAGCATGGGCCAGTCCTAGATCGTGTATTACTTCGGTGAAAAGGCCGTTGTCCGGTCCCACGAAGAGCTTAGAGTCCAGGGTCTCCAGGACTATGAATCGCCTGTCTCTGATCGATCCGGGATCGATCTCTCCTACAAATACGGTTCCGGGTGGGTACCACCTGGCCGCCTTGGCCAGAATGTACGATCCTTCGGCGATATCGAAGGGCTTTACCTGGTGGCTGATAGTGGAAATTCTCACAGTCGGGGTCTGCACTGTAGATTGATCCCTCAAGGGCTCCGACGTAGTAGTCCTCGGTTCCGAAATCGGTTAGCAATGCCACTATCCCTGAAGCTCGTTGGAATTTGGATGCAGGCTCGGCCAACCCGGCGAGACTAATGGACGAGGCAATGAGAAATAGCAATGACAGTAATAAAATAAATCTTCTCACATTTTTTCCTCCTTTGGGGATTCCTTTTTCAACATTTCTGAAAGGGAGGTGAAGATTATAAATTTTTGGCCGCAAAGAAGGAGAAAGCTTAAAGAGCCTAAAGGAAACCAAAGTCTATTCGATAATCCTAACCAAAGCTTTTTATCTTTAACTGAAAAATATTTCAAAGATGAATATCTAATTAGCAAAAGCTAAATATCCTCCCGTTCAGTTAACGATTCGATGTTTGCTGGCTGGGACGAGTATCGCCTGATCAACAGGGAGATTTCAAGGCTGGTTGGCGGCCTGCCTAAGTCTGACCTGGGAGAGGTCATAAGCTACGTCCTGACAAACCCCGGCAAAAGGGTCCGGCCGCTGATCCTTATCTTCTCCTCTCAGGCTTTCGGCGGAGATGCCCAACGAGGCTGCAAACGCCGCCCTGGCTGTGGAGCTTGTGCACGCTGCATCTCTGGTCCACGACGATATACTTGACGCCGGCAAGATGAGGCGCGGCTCTCCAAGCACCCTGGAGCGGTACGGCCCGGAGGCTGCTCTACTTGCTGGCGATTACCTCATCTCGAAGTCAATTGAGCTGATCTCTCACTACAGCCAGCCTGTCATCACGACTTTTGCCAATGCGTGCATGAACATGTCTGAAGGTGAGATGCTCGACCTGTCCAGAGCGTCATCCTATGAAGAATACTACGCCTGCATCTCCAGAAAGACTGCATCCCTATTCGCTGCCTCGGCCTGCATAGGTTGTCTTATCGCCCGCGCCCCTGCGGAAGAGGTTGCCAGGCTCCAGAGGTATGGTATGCATTTGGGGATGGCCTATCAGATTCTGGACGATCTCGAGGAGCACCTTGGCATTGACCAGGGAAAGGCTTCGGGCAAGGCTTCGGTTACCCTTCCAAAGATTTATGGCCAGCAACACACGACAGAGACCGCCGTTCAGATGTGCACCAAGGCCATCGATGATAACTGCAGCGAGGCAAAATTGGCTCTCGACGAGAGCTTCGGCAACCCAAAGATCAAGGATCGACTGCGCGAGCTGATAGACCGTATGACCTTACAGGGGTTGGACCAATGCAGATCGCAAGTAAGCCTCTGCTGAGGATTGAGGCCAGAGCTGAGAACGGCATAACGCTGGTTCCCAAAGGCCCTCTGGCCCCAGTCGCAAAGCCTGTCATAGACAGGATCAATCTAGTTTTTGCTGACGAAAAACCAATAAGCTCCGGCCCGGACAAATTCATTTTCTCCACCTGGATACCACCGGCTCCAAGCATCGCATTTGATCGGATGATCTCTGCACAGATCGGAGTCTTTACAGGGAGAAGGATTCCGGACCAGTTTTCAATAGCAATCATGCGTGCCTGTCCCAACGACTGCATCCACTGCAGTGCGCCTTCGAGGATTGGGGAGAACCTGAGCCGGGAGATCATCGAAAAAGCCATTGGTGAGGCCCTGGACTTGGGCTCGTACCTGATAACCTTCGATGGAGGCGAGACAATGCTGAGAGAAGAGCTTCCTGAGATGGTCTCTCAAGTAGACCACAGGGCCATCTCAGCAGCCTTCACCAGCGGCTATCACTTAACTTCCGACCTTGCTAACAGGCTCAAGCAGGCCGGGCTTTATGCGGTGAGAATCAGCATTGATAGCCCACACGAGGCCGAGCACGATAGGGTCAGAGGCCGGAAGGGAGCTTTCAAGGATGCTCTTTCCGGAATCAGGAATGCCCTGGATGCAGGTCTGCTGGTGGACATGTTCATGGTGACCTCTCCTTCGAACATCGATCATCTGGAGGATGCTCATGCCTTGGCCTCCGAGCTGGGAGTCCACGAGCTTTCGCTGTACGAAATAGTGGCTGTTGGAAGATGGGCCTCTCACCAGGATGAGGTGCTGTCCAAAAACGACGTCAAAAGGCTCGAAACATTTCACAAAGCGAAGAACAGAGGCCCTGGGCCACGAGTCACCGCCTTGCCCTACATTCTATCGCCGGACATGTTCGGCTGTTTCGCCGGGCGAAGGTGGATTCATGTGGATTCTTCAGGCGATGCCCTTCCCTGCGCTTACATGCCGTTGCGCTTCGGCAACATAAAGGAGAAGAGCCTCAAAGGGATCTGGAAGGAGATGTCTGGGTACCGGTGGTTTAGAGGGAGGTGCTCATGCCAGATGAAGGACCAGGCTTTCAGGGATGCACACGGCGATGTCATAGCAACGGGATGATTTTAAGGGATTATGTCTAACCTGCTATCGTTCAGTTTAGAGGACGTGTCTACACTGTTGTTCATGGCTATTGGGCGGAAAGCACCATAGCACAGTGAATAAGAGTATGCTTCATGGCCTCAAGATCGGCTTAACTACTCTTCTGGCCAACCTGACATTCTAGGTGCTTTAGGCGCAATTCGGCAAGATGGTTTTCCATTGATTAATATGTGTTCATATTTATGTTTAAAATATAATATAAAATTGCTATGATATAAAATTAACATTATATAATTCTGTCGGAATATGTAGCGGAAAAGATAATCTAAAATAGTAGCCTAGCTTATATTTTTGTCAGAAAAGTCAAACGTTGCGGCGGCGGACCCCGCTGCAAGCAGGCGGGGCATGTTCCCGCCGCCGCCAAGTTAATCGAATTCAAGCAAACTCATTTGCATAAATCCTTCTTTTTCTTCCTTTGTTCCTTGCATTTCGACATAATTGCGAATTATGTCCGATAATATCCCATCACCAACCGTCCCAATATATTCCCCATCGCTCCAAAATTCGCTGCCCCAAAGTGCTTTTTTTGATTTCAGGAAATCTTTTGAAAATTTCTCTTGCGGTTATGCTTTTTATTATTTGCATAATCCTTGATGGCGAATGCTTTGGAGCTGCTCCAACGAAAATATGTATGTGATCTCCATCAGTCCCAATGGCATCAAATACAAATTGATATCGTTCTCCCAATTCTGAGCAAATATACTTGAAATATTCAATCTTATTATTTCCAGAAAGTAATTTCTTTCTATCCTTTATACATAGAACCATGTGATACCTAATTTTGTACACGCAATGATTCGTCCTTCCTAATTTAACCATAAACCGAATATGCAACTACCCTTAAGTCGGTTTTCATGCTCATCCCCGCAGCAAGTGCGGGGTATTCACTTAAAAATAAAGGTTCAGGTATCATAACATATTTTTAATTTTGAGATGTTGAATTGTCCTTTCAGTACATATCCTCACGGATGACTGTGAACGATTTTACGGCGAAAGATTAATATTCAACTAGCTCTAATTCGACAAATGTCGTAAATATATTTTCATTCAGGTGGGGGAGTCTATGATGAAAGCAGAAAATAAATTCGGAAATAGTAGGACAGAGGAGTCTAAAATTATCAAAGATAGCCTCAAAATTGATCGAAACCGAATTAATTATCTTAATTCTAACTCAAAGAAAAAAATTGGCGATCTTACGATATTAATCCCTGCTCACAACGAGAAAGAAAGCATCGGGGATACCATTCTCAGCCTAAAAGCTCAAACCGTGTCAGCCAAAGAAATTGTGGTTATCGATGATTGTTCCACCGATGGAACTGGTGACATAGCTATGTCCATGGGTGTAACCACTATAAGACCTATCAATAATACTGGATCAAAGGCAGGTGCACAGAGTTTTGCATTGCCGAATGTGCATACCGAGTTCACAATGGCAATTGATGCTGATACCATACTGGCACCCGATGCTATAGAGAAACTTAGCCAGGCATTCCACGACCCTCGAGTAGTCGCAGCATGTGGCTTCGTAATTCCAAGGTACGTAAAAACTCTTTGGGAAAGAGGACGGTATATAGAATATCTTTTAGCTTTCACATGGTACAAACCCATACAGGACTATTACAAGAAACCACTTATATCATCGGGCTGTTTTTCGATGTACCGAACGGATAAACTTAAAGAGATGGGCGGATGGTCAACCCGGACTCTTGCTGAGGATATGGATCTGACATGGAGTTTTTACAATTCGGGATATAGCGTGCGGTTTTGTCCGGAAGCGGTTTGTTATCCCATTGAGCCCAAAAATTTTGATTTCATGAATAAACAACTTCGACGTTGGTCACATGGCTATGTCCAAAATATTAAACTCCATTGGGCAGAAATCCTCGAAATACCCTATCTTCGGTCATTTATCGCAGTATCTCTGTGGGATGCAGTGATTGCCTCTTTTGCTTATCTCATCATATTACCACTCCTAGCCATACTACTATCAAATCCAATCTTACTGCTCGCCTACGTAATTGACATTCCAGTCGTGCTAGTTCCTGTTTTATTCAAAGCTAAGGAACGGAAAGAGGTTCGGAAAGCTTTAGCGAGCATTCCGTCATTCTTTGTACTGAGAACCGTCAATGCATTGTTCATCTTAGAGGCTTTATTTAGCGAGATAATTCTCAATAAGAAATTCCAGACATATGAGAAGGGGCATTAAAATGATTGCAGGACTTCCGGGAACAGGGATAGGTGGTTTGTTCTATATGCTGATAGCCTTGTGGATGCCAGTAAACGAGGTTATTAATATCATATCAGGGCACGCGAATTCAAAGAATATGCTACTGGTTAAAAGCCATCTTTTCCTTACTTTATGTATCGTCATAGCAGTTATTGTAACTGGATGGCTTGCAGGATTGTTGGCCGTACTGATTCTATTCGGGAACGCTGGTGCTGGAATTACAGGGCTCAATCGAGGGATACCAGTAGAGAATTTTCTACATATTGCCCCTATAATCCTTACTTCACTTACACTTTTAGCCGTTTATTTGACCATGCATGCACTACGTCTAGCTACAAAAGTTCATAAATCTATTAGCCAGAGATGAGCTACTATAAAATGTAGTACGAAATTCCCTCACGTGCCGAATCTTATTTTTCGGACGCGAACATAGAAATAGTGAGTTTTTCGTTACCAGAAAGCAATCATAAGAATCATGTAGGCTATACTCTGAAGATGGTCATTGTCATAGCTTGGCCAGAACATAAGCAGCTTAGACCGAAGAACAGCCCATCAAAGGTGGCGACCCTTAGGCGTTAGATTTATCCGCGAAATATAGGCATTCCTGTTGGTATAAGACTCATAGACTTTGGGGAGGTTAGATGAGATGAAATCTATCGGAGTATTATTTTCAGCGGTGCTTCTGGGCTGCTTTGTAGCCCAGGCGGCACCTGTATTCATAAATACTTCTGGTCCGGCTCCATTGGACCTGAGTCCGGAAAATATGAACATAGTGAGCACCGAACACACTGCGGAGTTCCTGGCAAAGGTGGGTGGTCTCGGCGTGGCGGGCGGCATAGCGGCGTTTAATGCATCTGGCGCCTGGTCCTTCGATCTTAGAGATTATGCAAATAAACCTGTGGCAAGCGTAGACTTGTTGCTGTTCCAGGTCGGCAATATGGTCTTTGGAAAGGGCACCATAATGTCCTATGGCAAACAGGACCAGGCCATCACAGCTTACGGCTCCATTGCAGAGGGGAACAGCATGAATCTGGCGGCCATTTCTCTTGACGATGTCAGTCTCTACAGGTTGGTCGTCAACAATGCAAATACCAACGCCGTTTCCGGGAACTTCAATGCCTACAGCTCCAAAGGAGGAGCGTCTCTGGCAGGGATTTTGTCCGGAGGTAGGAAAGTCCAGCGCCAGCTAAGTTAGCGCTAAAGAAGCCCCGTCAGTGTATAACCTGGGCAATGTAGCCTGTTTCTTTCTCTTTTATTTTGTTGAAGTACTTGCATTGAGCTTCCCAGAACACAAGTTCGGTGCCCACTCCGATATTCGTCGAAGACTCGCATCCAACGTTAACAGTTGTTGAGTCTTGGCCAGGAACTGCAAACACTTCCAACTATGGGGGGCTGAAGAGCCTTTATATCTTATGAAATGGTTTGCCGGTCTATTATAGCATAGCGTTAGATTCAAGGTCATAGCATACAATAAATAAACCCGATCATTGCGAGAATATTGCGAGAGGACATTATGATCACCAGGGAAGATGTGGAGCACATTAGCTGGCTTGCCAGCATCAAGATCAGCGATGAGGAGAAGGAGAAGTTCGTGGACCAGTTCAATTCCATTCTGGATTACTTCCACCAGCTTGACGAGGTAGACACCGAGGGGATAGAGCCCACTTACCGCGTGGTCGACCTGGCCAACGTCTTTCGGGATGACGTTGCCTGCAAATCGCTTACTAAGGAAGAGGCGCTCAAGAACGCGCCTAAGATAGAGAACGGCTACTTCAAGAGTCCCAGGATAGTGTGATCATGCTTACACAGCTCAAAGATCAACTTGCTGCCGGATCTTCGGAAGAATACCTTCAAAAGCTGTTCGATAAGATCGAGCATAGCAAGCTCAATGCCTTCACCATCCTGGCCAAGGACAACGCACTCGCTCGGGCCAGAGAGTTCGACCGCAAACCGTGGCAGGGCCTTCTTGCCGGTGTACCTATCGCCATCAAGGAATGCATCTCCACCAGAGGCATAGAGACGACGTGTAGCTCTAAGATCCTTAGAGGATATGTACCGCCGTACGATGCCCACGTCGTCGAGCGGCTCAAAGCCGAGGGTGCGATAGTCATGGGCAAGACAAACATGGACGAGTTCGCCATGGGAACCTCTACTGAGACGAGCTGCTTTGGGCCTACGCGCAACCCCTGGGACCTGGACACAGTTCCTGGAGGGTCCAGTGGCGGAAGTGCGGCTGCGGTTGCAGGAGGCGAAGCGCCCTGCGCCTTGGGCTCTGACACAGGCGGTTCTGTCCGCTGCCCGGCCTCATTCTGCGGCATAGTTGGCCTTAAGCCCACCTACGGCCTTGTCTCAAGGTACGGGCTCATTGCCTACGCCAACTCACTTGAGCAGATTGGACCCCTCACAAACACGGTGGAGGATACTGCTCTTCTCATGGAGATCATGGCAGGTCACGACTGGAGGGACACAACCTCCGCTGAGAAGGGAAGCTACCTTCCTGGATTGAAGAAGGGCGTCCAGGGACTCAAGATAGGGATTCCCAAGGAGTATTTCGGAGAGGGAGTTGACAAAAAGGTAGAGAAGGCCGTATGGAATGCCATCTCGACACTTGAGGGCCTGGGGGCGGCTTGGAAAGAGGTAAGCTTGCCCCACACCCGCTACGCTTTAGCCGCTTACTACGTAATAGCCATGAGCGAGGCCTCCTCTAACCTTGCCCGCTTCGATGGTCTGCGCTACGGCCTGCGAAAAGAGGAGGACCAGGACTGGCACACAACCTACTCGGAGATCCGGGCGGAAGGGTTCGGTCCGGAGGTCAAGAGAAGGATACTCCTCGGCACCTATGCCCTGTCTGCGGGATATTACGGCCGTTACTATCTCAAGGCCCTCAAGGTGAGGACTCTGATAAAGGACGACTTCCTGCGCGCCTTCAAAGACGTTGACCTCATCGCCGGTCCCACCATGCCGATCCCCGCCTTCAGAATTGGCGAGCGCATCAACGATCCGCTATCGCTTTATCTGGCTGACGTCTTCACCGTGCCAATCAACCTGGCCGGAGTTCCGGCGGCTTCCCTGCCCTGCGGATTTGCAGGGCACCTGCCAATTGGACTTCAGCTCATAGGAAGGCATTTCCAGGAGGACCTGTTGCTGCGTGCAGCCAACGCCTTCGAGGAAGCCACTCCTTTCCATCTCAAGAGACCGGAGGCGGTCTAAATGGAGACGGATGTCATAATAGGCCTGGAGATCCACGTCCAGCTAAACAAGCTGAACTCCAAGATGTTCTGCGGATGTTCGACCAAATACCATGCCGACGAGCCAAACACCCACACTTGCCCAGTCTGCCTGGGGCTGCCCGGATCCCTGCCGGTCCTCAATAAGAAAGCAGTGGAGTACGGAATCCGGGTAGGTCTGGCCCTGGACTGCAAGATTGAGGAGCAGACCCTCTTCTACAGGAAGAACTACTATTATCCGGATCTGCCGAAAGGTTTCCAGATCAGCCAGTACGACTATCCTCTCGCCACTGGCGGCCATCTTCTGATAAAGGGAGACGATGGAGAGAGGCAGATAAGAATAACCAGGGCCCACATGGAGGAGGACCCAGGACGTCTGGTCCACGCCGGAACCATTGACAAGGCCAAGTACACCATGGTCGATTACAACAGGTGCGGCATGCCTCTGTTGGAAGTGGTCACAGAACCTGATCTGCGTTCTCCCAAGGAGGCCAGAGTCTTCCTGGACAAGCTGCGGTCCATTCTAGAGTATTTAGACGTCTTCGACGGCAACCTTGAAGGGTCCATGCGGGTGGACGCGAACATATCCCTGTCCGGAGGCGACAGAGCTGAGGTCAAGAACATCTCTAGCCATAAGGGCGTGGAGAAGGCTCTGTCCTACGAGATAACCCGCCAGAGAAACCTGAAACGCAGGAACATCAAGGTTGTCCAGGAGACAAGGCACTTCGACGAGCTCCGAAACATCACCGTCTCCATCAGGTCCAAGGAGCAGGCTCACGACTACCGCTACTATCCCGAGGCCGATCTTGTGCCCATGCGTGTGTCAACTTGGGTGCCAGCCATAAAGGCCTCTCTGCCCGAGCTGCCCGATACTAAGAGAGATCGGTTCAGGGAGCAGTACGGCATGACCGACGACCACGCCAAGGCGCTGACATCGGATATAAAAGTGGCCAACTTCTATGAGCTGGTTGCAGCGCGAGCCGCGCCCAAACTGGCGGCTGTGTGGGTGGCGGACGTTCTCAAAGGCGAGCTGAATTATCGCAGCCTCGCCGTCGACAGCTTCAAGCCGGATCACATGGCTGAGATCGTAAACATGCTTGACTCAGGACGAATCGCTGAGGATGCCGCAGTGCAGATAATACGCACAATCCTGGACAAGGGAGGATCGCCCGGACAGATCGTCAGCGATCTGGGATTAACAAGGACCGGTGACGACGCTGTTCTCCGGGCTGTCAGGGAGGCAGTGGCCGAGAGCGTGGCTGCCGTTGAGGATTTCAGGGGCGGCAACGAGAGGGCGCTAAACTACGTCGTCGGCCTGGTCATGAAGAAGACCAAGGGAAGGGCAGACCCTGCGGAGGTTCACAGGCTTGTCGTTGAGGAGGTGGAGAGGACTTGAGGGTTCTCTTCACGGCCTAAAGATCCGCCAAATGCCTCTTTTTCTTTTGGTATTCCTTCCGCAGACTACAAGTACAAAGGCCAGTTTCAATTCACATGCGTTTTACCGATATCAGCGATGCGTGTTTATTAACAGCTTTATTCAACTACTTGGATATGTTGCCTATACTCTAAATTTGAGGACTCTTCCTTTTCATTCCTATCTCAGATTGGATTTCCCTGTGAATAATCTGATGCGAATCCCCGGTTCTGCCTGTCGGTTAGTGTTGCTGGCTGTCCGGATGCAGATTCTATTGAGAATTGCTAAGTAAGAATATATACATTTCAGCGAAGGCGGCGACGACAGGACCGCTAAGACAGTTCGATCGATATTAGAGGCTGTAAACTGGCTAAACTTGATGCAATTTAATTGATGAATACATGTCGCCAGTATGATTCTCAAGCTTACTGTTGGTAGTGTGCCGAGATTTCTGTAATTTGGAGTTGCCCTGTATCCCAACATACTCAATCAGCATCCATAGATAAATACTTTTTAGCGGTCAGCCATTCTTCGTTGATATCGATGAGGATCGAAACCCCTAACCTCATGAACGAGCTCTCACTTGGGAAGGCACCGACTACCCTGGATCTTCTTTTCAGCTCCTTGTTGATCCTCTCCAGCCCGTTTGTAGTCCGAATCCTTCTCCAGTGACCTCTGGGGAATGCCCTGTAATTCCACAGACTGAATCTGAAGCGGTCGATAGTGTCAGCAGATTTCGCATAACCTCTTTCCCTCAATTCTTTCGCTAAGTCCTGTATCTTGATTTCGTCTTCCAGAGCGATCTTGATCTTATCGGCGATCTCCTTATGATACTTCTTGGCAACGTTTCTCAAGACCGCTCTTGAAAAGTGAACGTGACACATTTGCCATGAAGCACCAAGAAATGATTTCTCAACCGCTTTCTGGATTCCCTTATGACCATCTGATATCACGAGCTTTACTCCGGACAACCCACGATCCGCCAGATCTTGAAATAATCCCGACCAGAAGAGTTCATCTTCACTGTCAGCTATTCTTGCGCCAAGTATCTCGCGATAACCGTCATCTCTAACACCTGTGACGATCATGAAAGCTTTGGTAACATATCTTGATTCTGTTCTTACTTTGAAGTAGCTTGCATCTACATAAAGATAAGGAATAGGACGTTCGATAGGTTTCTTCAGGAATTCTTCTACCTTCTCGTCAAGCTCTTTGGATATCCTGGAAACGCTAGAGGCAGATAAATTCTCGATGCCAAATCGAGAGACAATATCTTGGATTCTCCTGGTTGAAACCCCCTGGAGATACGATTCGAGTACAGCGTTGACCAAAGCCTTCTCTACGCGCGAAAATCTGTCGAACACCTTGGTTTCGAAGGAAATTTCACGGAATTGAGGTTTCTTGAGTCGGAGCTCTCCAACTCGCGTCTTCAGAGATCTTTCCTTGTAGCCATTCCTATGTGCCTTTCGGGATTCGACTCTCTGATACGGTTCTGCATCTGCCTGTTGCGCCGCTTCTAGCTGCATTACAAGGTTCAAGAACCAGGTCAGAAGCTTCTTTAGTCCATCTTCCTGATCGATAAGGTAATCTTCCAAGAGTGCTATGGGTATCATGGTCCTGTGTCCTCCTTTTCTCAAGATTGGATAGGATACAGGGCCGATAATCATTCTTATTATCAAAGTACAGAAAAATCGTTACACTGCCTTACTGTTTCCTGGTTTTAACTAGAACTTGCTAAAATACCAAGCAAACATATATAATAAAGCAAGTTACATAGTGTTTCATGAGAAAAGTAATCGTATCAAATTACATTACCATTGACGGCTTCTTTGCAGGACCTAACGGTGAGATAGACTGGTTCGTCTGGGATGACGAAATGGCAAAATTTTCCACAGATCAACTAAAGACGGCGGAAACTATTTTGTTGGGACGGGTGACCTATCAACTATTTGCGGATTACTGGCCAACTCCCGCCGCGTACAAGGAGAATCCAATCATTGCCCCCATGATGAACGATCTACAAAAGATCGTCTTTTCGAGGACGTTGGGCAGTGCCGAATGGAACAACTCGTTGGTGGTCAAAGAGAACATCGCCGAAGAAATCTCGAAGCTGAAGCAGCAGCCTGGAAAGGATATGGTGATATTCGGCAGCGGAGTCGTTGTATCCGAGTTTGCAAAGCTTGGCTTGATCGATCTGTACCGACTTATAGTCAATCCTGTTGTCTTGGGCAGCGGCAAACCTCTATTCAAAGGCCTGAACGACAAACTCAAGCTGAAGCTCCTAAACGCTAAGGCATTGAGCAGCGGGAACGTCATTCTTGAATACCAACCGATGCAAGATAAACCGAGCACTTCGGGGTAGAAATATGGGAAAAGTTGTAGTCGGCATGACGGTATCACTCGATGGTTTTGTGAATGACCGAAACGGTGAAGTGAACCGGTTATATCCTGACCTTGCGGCACTGCGAAAAACTGAGATGCTTCAGGAGTCGATAAGAACGACAGGAGCAGTTCTGATGGGCAGACGTGCTTACGAGATGGGAGACCCTGACATTTATGATTGGGATGATTACGAATTTCAGGTGCCGATATTCATCCTTACCCACCATGTTCCGGAAAAGATTCCAAGGGAGAACGGAAAGCTGACGTTTACCTTCGTTAACGATTGCGTGCAAAGTGCTATTGCTAGGGCAAAGAGGGCAGCCGGCAACAAAAATGTCACAGTGGTGGGCGGTGCGAGCACTTTTCAACAATGCGTAAACACTGGGCTATGCGATGAAATGCAGATCGGCATAATGCCTGTGTTACTGGGGAACGGTTTACGATTGTTTGAGAATATCGATACCGATCACATTGAACTGCAGAAGCTTAGGATACTTGAATCCGACTCCGGGAGAACGGATGCTCTTTTCCGTGTCAATTTCGTCAAGTAAATGGCAGTCAAGTAAAGGAGAAATCATCACGATAGATAGCAACACCCAAGCCCGCAAACAAGCAGCAGTAAAATTCCTGCAGCTTGTCGTGGCAGGTCGTATCGATGAAGCGTATCAGAAGTATGTTGATATGCAAGGAAAGCACCACAATCCATTCTTTCCCGCAGGTTTCCCAGCGCTGAAAAAGGCGATTATAGAGAACCATGTGCAATTCCCGAACAAGCAGCTCTCAGTCAAGAACGTGCTCGGCGATGGTGACCTGGTGGCTGTGCACTCCCACATCGTGCTGCGCCCAGGAGAGAGTGGCGTAGCGGCCGTGCATCTGTTCCGCTCCTGGGTGACAGGATTGTGGTGATGTGGGACTGCGGCCAGCCGGTGCCGGCGGATTCGCCGAACGAGGATGGCATGTTCTAGCACAACTTTGAAGGAGAAACTACCATACGGGATAAAAACCGAGCGCCCTCAACAGCCCATATCTACCACAATCCGAGTTGGTCCGACTCTTTATGAAATGTTTCATCCATTTTTAATTCATATTAGAAATAAATAGCTATACCATCACCTGAGCAATTCCACGAGCTTGTCAAATTGCTGCTCCCAGCCCATTCGCGCAGGTTCGCCCATCTCGCCCAGGATACCACCTCTCGCACTGTTAGCTTTGTTTTACCGTTCTCGACTTCTTCAAAGGTGACTGTAGCAATAACTTCCATCGGCCAATCCCCAGGCATACCGCAGTGTGTAGCCTGGAACCAGATTGCCTTTCTCGTCGGCGAAGTTCAGGGTCGAGACAGCCATTCCATCGGCACAATTTCCGTAAATTTGCCGACATTCTGAAGTCTTTCACTACTCCGTCGAGACCGGCTCCATGCATGCTGTAGAGATATTTGCCACCTACCTTTAAATCGATCTTGATTTCTGGTGCAGTGGAGGCCTTAGGCCCCACCACTTTTTAGCTTCTTTCGGATTGGTCCACGCTCTCCACGCCTTCTCGCGAGGTGCATCGAAGATGCGCGAGATCGTTATTTCGTTTTTATCTTTCGTTGTAGTCGCCATTTGTGCCTCTTTCTCGCTTACCATTTCCGCGGGTGCGCATTACTTCACAGTCTGATAATGCAGCAAAACGTTCCCCAACTTAAACGTCCTTGTTTCAAGCAGTTTCAAATTAAGCCTGTCCTTGATCCCTTGGAAAATTGACCTACCGCGGCCCAAGATAATGGGATTCACCATGAAACTGTACTCATCGATCAAACCGCGCTGCCCGAGCGCCGACACAATACTGCCGCTGCCTAGTATTACCATGTCTTTTCCCGGTTGGTTTTTCATTTTCTTTATTTCTTCCTCGATGTTGTTTTTTACCAGCCTCGTGTTGCTCCATTCGACCTTGTCGAGGGTCCTTGAAAAGACGATCTTGGAAGCGCTGTTCATTACTTCGGCGACGACTGGATCATTCCTCATAGCCTCTGCGGTTGGCTAGTAGCTTGCCATAAGCTCATACGTCACGCGGCCAAATAGAATGGTATTTGTTGGATTTGCATGTTCTTTGGCATATTGTGCTGTTTCTTCATCCCCGATAAACCAGTCTATCTCACCGTTTGTCCCTGCAAAATAGCCGTCAACCGATACGTTTTCGAACACACCTATTTTTCCCATGAAACCTCCATATAATTTCTTGGCAATATGGACGATACTGTCTAATAAAATCGCCCTTAATATCATTTAACATTTCATCAAATTTATCCTAAGAAATGTATTCGATGCTATATGTATTCTTCGCAGTTTCTAAAACCAAATACAAGCCAAGAGATCCTCCGGGCTTAAGCTAATGGTCGCTGTATCTATAATGGTATTATTTGGCGGGTTATGATAACAAGTCTTTAACATGGAAAATTGAGCGACGATTTGAAAGAACGCCATATGCCACAAGAACCCTGATTTTCGCGTCATTTGACTGTGTCCAGAACATCCTTAAACCACTGCTTAGCTCTTTTTACCATCTCCTTATCAAAGGATGGCGAGAAGGCCGAATCAGAACGGAGCTCCTCCACGGCTTCCGTCAGCATTTTCACGGCATTGACGGAACCGGGACAGGACTCATGAACCTTAACATGGTCTTCTGAGCCGTAAATGCCGATGAAAGGGAATATCCGGCAGGACCAGGGCCTAGCGTCATAGATCTTGCACCCTCCCCGAACAGGATCGTAGAACTTGCACGGGAGGATCTTCTTGAAGTCCAGAACACCGGGCTTGTAGGGATCCGGCACCGTGTACTTTTTTGCTGCCTTTCCGACTGGTATTTTTTGAAGGCGAGCGATCCGTGCTATGTCATCCTGACTGAGCCTTATGGGGTCACCAGTGGTACAGCAAGTTCCACACCTATCACAGACGAAAAGGACATGGCATGCTATCCTGTAGTAGTCGACAACCGTGTTCACGGGAACAGTTCGATCCAGAAAAACGCTCTCGTCCGGCAGGGACGTGGCCTGTAGGAGCATGAGGGCCACCTCTCTAGGAAGAGTCATTGGACACTCGTTGTTTTGGCTCCGGACCTGAAGCACCTGTCGTTCATAGTGCGTTCCCACAACTCCTCATGCACTTTAGTAAACTCATTTCTCATGCAATATCAGTTCTAGATGGATAAAGCCAGCGAGGAACCAAAAACGGATCGAAAAGAGGGACTCAACAAGTTTTTCTAGATTGAAGTACAAATTTACAAATAGTCAACATTGAGGGGCCGTCATGTTCATCGGACACTTCGCTGTCGCATACGTTCTCATCCGCCTTTTTCCAGGGGTATCTCCTCTTATCCTACTCATTGGTGTTGGCTTTCCTGATATCCTCTGGCCGTTTCTAATTCTCTCAGGAATTGAAAAGGTATCAATAGATCCCGAATCACCTCTTCAGAATCGAATAGGGTTCACGCGCTACCCTTACACTCATTCCCTCGTCCTGGGGACACTGATCGCATGCGTCATTGGGTTGGTACTAGCGAATTTTACTAGCCCTCTCGCAGGGGTAGTCTTTGTCGCAGCATCCGCGTCCCACTGGCTATTAGATGCAACAGTCCACCAAAAAGATCTGCCTGTCCTGGGGTTCTCTTCGGACAGAAAGGTCGGATTCGGTCTTTGGAACCGTCCAAAGACTGCCTTTGTTGTCGAGTATTTTTTTTACGCCGTTTTGACCGCTCTGACATTTCCATCGAAGTTAATGCCCTTGCTGGCGATTGGCACTATATTCCACCTGATCAACGCCAACTCCTTCCTAGGATTGACAAAGACGAACCCGTTCAAATCTCCAAGCGCCTACGCAGTACTAACCCTAGTGGGTTTCCTCGCGTTCAGCCTGGCGGTCAACTCTGTAATTTCTGGACTAATATGATACGGTATGGCTAATAATACGGCGACCAGCTTCGCGCTTACTTGATTGGGGTTAGCACATGAAAGAACTAGAAAAGATCACATATTCAGAAAACGGCCTTATTCACCCCGTTGAGCCATTCGATTTTTCTAAATCCCTCGATTTTTTAGAGGGCTTCGGCTCAACAGAGGGAGAACAGATTATTCACGAAGGCAGCCTCGCCAAGGCGTTCTCTTTCGATGGAAAAGCCGTTGTGTCCCGGATCAGATCGACAGGCGACATTGAGTCTTCCAGATTAGAGTATTCTCTCATATCAGATCACGATATCGATGATCATACCAAAAAAACAGCAATTGACCGCATAACATTCTTTTTGAGCCTTGATGATGACTTAAAACCCTTTTACAAGACCGGTAGAAAAGACCAGAAATTCAAGCCTGTGATCGAGCAGCTCTACGGTTACCACCAGGTCAAGTTTCCCACTCCATTTGAAGGCACTTGTTGGGCTATTCTGACCCAAAGAAATGCAATGCCGATTGCCAAAAGAATGAAGGCTAAACTGGTGGAAAGTTACGGCACATGCCTGAAGATAGATGGAATTACATACCGTGCCTTTCCTGAGCCCACAAAACTCATCGAGGCCAAAGAAGATAACCTAATGAAAGTAATTAAAAATAGCAGGAGGACCAAATACCTCATCTCTGCTGCCGAGGCCTTCAGCGATGTAGATGAAGAATTCCTTCGGACTGGAAAATATGAGGATGTAGAGGCATGGCTGGACAGCATCAACGGGATCGGCTCATGGTCTGCGTCTTTTGTAATGCTACGCAGCCTTGGCAGGATGGAGCGATTGAACCTCGATGACAGATGGCTGAACCTGGCAGCATCGAAAGTGTATGGGAGAGATTTGAGCCTCCAGGATATCCATGAGATCGCAGATAATTACGGTCAATGGCAGGGATATTGGGCACACTATATCAGGACAGTAGCCTGAAAATCTTGGAACGGCGGATTGATGCTTTTGCGCTGGATTTGTTAGACGTTCCTGGAAGGTTTCGAACGGATTGACCCAAAGCCCCGAACCAAAAGAAAAGGATCGAAGGGAGCGGCACTTCATTGTGACGTTCTCTTCCAACTTCAAGCCGAGACCTTACAAAACTCTACGCAAATTATTTCGCGAACATCTGCGGGAACTGCTTGACTATGCCATCGGCGATGGAGTCAGCCATCATCGCGGCCTGTCCTTCGATCATGTCGAAATCGTTTATGTCCGCAGTGTAGTTCTTGGTCAACCTGGCTACGGCTTCAATCTTTGTTAGATCTAGGTGGTTGTGCCACATGGACATCCTGGTAGCTTTGTCCCAGTTCGGGTTTATGCTGTTCTCATAGGTCGCAATCTCGTCCGCATTCGCATACCATTCTTTTCTGCCGCCGCTGCTGCCGTGTTGTTTCCGGCCTTGGCAGCCTCGACCAGGGCTGCTGCAGTCAGAAGATGCTCTTCGATCAGATCGCCGTACTTAGTCCCAGTTTGATTTCCGTAGTACGGCTTGAAGGCATCAGCCATGTCATCGTAGTTTTTCAGGAGCCTTGTGGTGACAACTGTCTTATCTGTAGTATTATCAGCCACGCTCATAATGAACATCCGTGTCCAGACCACATGCTCATCCCAGAGCATCCTCATTTTTAGCTTAAGATCCTCTTGCGACATGGTAATGCAGGTGGCATTGTTGGCCTTCATCGGAGTCTTCTGCATATCTGCACCCAGTGCTGACGTAGATAATGCCATGAGGGCAATCAGCGTCAGCATTATTACAATGATTTTGTTTCTCATAAAATCCATTATAAAAATTTTTTGTGTTTTGAAGAATTACATTCTAAACTTGAACCACTATTGTTAACTCATAGTTCAGGCATAATAAAAATAAGGCCTCGAGCGGTTAAAACCGTTCCGATCAGGAATAAGCTTTCATTCGATTTTATTTTAAAAAGAATACCCTTCAGTTTGCGCGGGAATACCTGTTTTGACTCGTCTCCTTCTGGTTTATCCAAGAAAATAATATAAGGAGGGCTAATAGCCCCCTGAAGATGGATAACCACCAGACGGTGGGCTATAGCTTGGCTGCTGATAGGTTGGTGGTTGATAGCTCGGCGTGCTGTATGATGAGCTGGAGCTGACCACATTGATGATTATTGAGTTGCTTACCCTATCATTTATTACAATAAACAGTACATGCTGACCAATTGTGTCCGCGTAAAAGTTCATTTGGCTGTACTGGTTGAAGTAATAGTAGTTCATATTCGATTTGCCGCCGGGAGACATCTCGTAGAGGTAACCGTTCCCTCCTGTGGGAGATATCGCTATAAGCGACATGCTGGCTCCCTGTGGAACGGTGACGTATTGGGTCAAGCCCGAGGTTCCCTGAATCCAGAGGGAGGTACTCCCGCTATAGGAGGCATAGTTCGAATGGTATTGTGAGTACGGCATCGAATATATCTGATAATAGTTAGGCGTTGAATACATCTGGTAATAGTTGGTCATTCCATAGGACTGTGAATAGGATGTCGTGTACTTCGGGAACGTGAAATAGACAAAGGTAGACCCTAGGTTTTTCATCGGATAATTTTTAGGATATGTGATATGGTTTTTTGGAGCATTTCCGCTGGGCATACTGAAATATTGAGAGTACATTGAAAACTGAGAATATGACGACTTGCTCGGAGCCGGATCGCTGCTCGGGTCTGCGCTCATGACCTTCAGCCCAGACGATCCCGGTGTAACCTGTATCATACCGAACATATAGGAATGAATCTTGCAGTAGTAAGAGTAGTTCCCGGGCTGGCTGAATTTATAGGTGTACTGGTCATTGGGCATCATAATTCCCGAATCGAAGGTTCCGTTATCGCTGATAACTTCATGCTGTACAGTATCCAGGTTTGTCCATGTCACAGTAGTCCCGACAGGTACCATAAGGATATTTGGCTGGAAAGCGAAATCTTTGATCACAACTGAATTGTTCATCTGCGCTAAAGCAGCGCCGCTAAACAGGCACGACGAAAGAACCAGTAGTGCCGTAATTAAGAAGAATTTGCTTATTCTCATACACGATACCCACTATCGCATAGGCATGCGATAGTCATAATAGTAGGAGCCTAAGCGATAAATAAATTCTTGAGAAGGTGGATAAGCTAGTAGACATCTCAGCTCATGAAAACCGGCCTAGATTCGCAAATTTCTAAAAATGGTCCTGCTTGCCTCCAATAAAACCGGCACTTCCCTTGTACCGAGCCAGAGCCCATTTATACCCGCCAGGAGATTATACAACCCTATAGGACGAAGCCCAGGTGTTTGAATAATGATGCATGATGGAGCGAGGAGCAGGGGCGGTACAATGCCCACTGAACTTCTGGAAAAGGTAGACCGGCTGCTGGACGAATTCATGGCAGAGGTCGACGACATCTCTCAAGACCGCCATCTCCAGAAAGGCATTGCAAGATCCCAACTCCCCTGCGATATGCTGGCTGTCGTGGACAAGGACAATCTCTACGTGGTTGCACAGCTCCGTTCTGGGAATAGAACGTCTACTTACATATACAACCCCGAGGCGAGCTGGTCACCCCAAAAGGTGCTCAATAGTGCCCTCTGGGAGTTCAGATTTACGGATCCTTTTCTGATACGGTTTCCTGCGAGCCTGGTAGCAGAGAAGAACGAGAGGCATGAAGCTCTGAGGAAGATCGCCTCTGACCACATCGATTCGGAGTTCACGAGGTTTATGAGCCTTCTCTCCTTGCTCCGGACCAGGCCGATCTTCGGATCTGCGCCAGGAGCCAGCAGCCCTGAGATGGCTCTTCTACTCCTGCCCACTCCAGAGAAGCCGGATAAAAACTTCCAGGCGATCATTCAGGCTGCTGAGGCCGCAGGATTAACGAGTGCAATAGCCGATGACATCAGAGGAGGCAAATCTGCCGTTCGGGGGATGTGGACATCTATAAATGAAGCCAGGATAGTGGTAGCCGACCTGACAGGTCCTGATCCTGGTGTCATGTACGGTTTAGGAATCGCTCACACCGTAGGGAAGGAGACCATCCTGATCTACCCCAAAGGCTCCGAGTATCTGGCCGACATACCAAACACCCACAGGATTGAGTATGTAGATAGCGATAGCGGAAGGATGGAGCTTCAGCAGGCCCTTTCGGAAAAGCTGAAGGTCCTTCTAGTGTCGCGTCAGCTATCTAGTGTCGGATAAAGCCTAGATAGTTTAACTCTTGCATCCGCTGTAGTAAATTGCCAATTTACCTTTGCATTTTTATTATTTCTGAACTCCTGCCATGCCGCTACTTCATCCTTAACAGTTTCAATTTTATCGATTCGCCTATTCAGACATTGCCCTGTAAGGACATTCAGCTCTATCTCAGCCATATTTAGCCAACTGCCATGCTTCGGCGTGTACACAAATTCAAACCTATCCATTAACGCCTTTGCCTTATCTGGCGTAAACTTCTCATAAAACGATCCTGCATTATGTGTGTTGAGATTGTCCATCACCAATGTTATCTTTTCTGCATGTTCGTATTGGGCGGCGACATCTTCCATAAAGCAAGCCCAGTCCAGCGCAGTTTTTCTTTCAGTGACCTTTACCATACGCTTCCCGGCCAACGGTTCGCATGCAAGGAAAATATTTGATAAGCCGCAGCGTTTGTATTCATAGTCGTGTTTGGCAGCCCGCCCTGGAGATATTGCAATAGGTACTCTTGTCTCGGATATCAGCTGCTTTGGAGATTCGTCCATGCATACAACCGGATGATATGAATCAAACGGACGCTTATAAACATCCAATACCCTTTCCATATTTGCGACGAAGCTACCGTTTTGATTTGGCGGAATTACCCATCCTTTGCGTTGCCATGGCTTGATCTCGTTTTTTTAAAATTTGACGCACAGCTTCATGAGAAATGCTGTCAATGTAGTTGAGCTCGACGACCTTATCGGCTAACAGCCTCAAAGACCACCGCGCAAAACCATCTGGTGGTTCGCTGCAACTCAATGCAACTAAATGGGCTTCAAAATCTCCATCGGTCTTCTTGGCATAGATGCGGTTTCCCGTTCTTCTTTCAAGAGCTGAATCAAGACCTCCCTCTACAAATCGCTTTTTTAAACGGTCTATCTTTCTCATGCTTATATGGAGCACACGGGCTATTTCTTCATTCGTCGAGCCCTCTGTTTGGTACTCACCTTCATCACAACCGAGCAATATTAATGCATTGAGGATCTTCTGTGATTTTTGCTTTCCCTTGACTGTAAGGTCGCTAAGAGCTTTGCGCTCGTCCTCAGTAAGCGTTACGATATATTTCTTCATTGCTATTACCCCACATTGGATATGAAGATAATATATCTTAAACCTTATGTCACTTCAATATTGACGCGACACTAGAGCCGATGGAATGAATTGAAGATGGCAGCCACGCCCATATTTCTTCAGGCCATATCGGACATGTCCAAAGGCCTATACAGTTATATACGTCTTGCAGTTATACGAAATTCCGATTTCAGATCCAGCTTACAAGCTTCACTTGCCCAGGAGGGGAAAAGAGGTTGAAAAAGGTAAAATTGGCAGTTGCAGGTTTGGGAAACTGCGCAAGCTCTCTAATCCAGGGAATTGAATATTATAAAACTGTGGATGAAAAAGATTGTATCGGCCTCATGCACTACGAGATCGATGGTTACAGAGCTGGCGATATCGATGTGGTGGCTGCCTTTGACGTTGATGCCCGGAAGGTGGGCAGGGACGTGAACGAGGCCATCTTCGCCAAACCGAACTGCACCAAAGTCTTTTATCCGCAAGTACCCCCGAAAGATGTTGAAGTGAAGATGGGGCCCGTCCTGGACGGAGTGGCACCCCACATGATGAACTACCCGGAAGATCAGCGATTTGTTGTAGCTGATTCTAAGCCTTGCGATGTAAAGCGAGAGCTAGTGGACAGTGGGGCAGATGTCCTTGTTAACTACATGCCTGTTGGCTCAGAGCAGGCCACCCGCTTCTATGCAGAGGCAGCTCTGGACGCAGGAGTGGGATTCATCAACTGCATGCCGGTATTCATAGCATCTAACCCCGAATGGGGCAAGAGGTTCAAGGATGGAGGAGTTCCAATTGTCGGAGACGACATCAAATCCCAGATCGGTGCCACCATCGTTCATAGAACCCTGACTCAGCTCTTCCAGGACAGGGCGTGCACCCTAGACCGGACCTACCAGCTCAACATCGGCGGGAACACAGATTTCCTGAACATGCTCAACAGAGAGCGTCTAAAGTCCAAGAAGATCTCCAAGACCGAGGCTGTTCAGTCCGTTCTGGATACGCCCCTTGATGAAGACGACATCCACATCGGACCTTCTGATTACGTGCCATGGCAGAAGGACAACAAGGTCTGCTTCCTACGCATGGAGGGTCGGATCTTCGGAGATGTGCCCATAAACCTGGAGCTTAGGCTCTCAGTGGAGGACTCCCCCAACAGCGGTGGGTGCTCCATCGATGCCATAAGAGTGTGCAAGCTAGCAATGGAAAGAGAGATCGCCGGACCTCTGCTCGAGATATCCGCGTACACCATGAAGCATCCTCCTGTCCAATACCCCGACGAGGTGGCGAAAGAGCTGTTGGAGAAGTTCATACTCGGAGAAGCTCATGGATCTGCAACTCCCTTGAGATCACAGCCTGTCGCTGTGAGGTAGACCCTTGTCACATCACGCTAGGCCATCACTATTCGTTGATTTAATCTCACGCGGATCTTTGCGAGGCTGAATGGCAAAGAGGCGGCTGAACTTAAACCGTGTACCCATCCCGAAACAACCTCCTGAGACGAGGATTTATAACTTCGATGAGGTTGCCCTGGGCTACACAGAGGATCAGGCCCGAGAAGAGGCAAGGAGATGCCTCAGGTGCAAGGATCCTGGATGCGTTTCCGAGTGTCCGATCTCCGTTGACATTCCAGGATTCATTGCAGCTATAGAGGAAGGCGATTTTCCTAGAGCGGTAAAGATCCTCAAGACAGAGAACAGGCTTCCCGGAGTCACAGGCCGGGTTTGCCCCAAAGAGGTCCAGTGCCAGCATGGCTGTATTCTGGAGAAGAAGAGAGAAGGATCTGCCGTAGCTATAGGCTGCCTGGAACGGTTTGTGGCCGACTGGGATCTTGCTCAGGGCGGAACGGAGAGGCAGGAGGTCAAACCAACAGGTAAAAAGGTTGCTGTTGTAGGCTCCGGCCCGGCGGGTCTGACCTGCGCCGCATTTCTGGCAGGCAGGGGCCATCAGGTTACCATCTTCGAAGCGCTCCACACACCGGGAGGCGTTCTGGTTTACGGAATTCCTGAGTTTAGGCTGCCCAAAGATATCGTCAGGTCGGAGGTGGATTACATCCGGACGCTTGGTGTCGACGTCCGAATGGATTCAGTAGTGGGAAGGCTCCAGCAGGTTGATGAGCTTTTAGAGGAGTACGACGCTGTTTTCCTTGGAATTGGTGCAGGCGCTCCTATTTTCCTGAACGTTCCAGGAGAAAACCTGAGCGGAATATACTTCGCAAACGAGTACTTGACCAGGATCAACCTGATGAAGGCCTACCGGTTTCCCGAGTACGACACTCCCATCATGACTGGCAAACGCGTCGCAGTCGTCGGAGGCGGAAACGTGGCAATGGACTCTGCCAGGTGTGCTCTGAGGATCAGCGGTGCAGAGAAAGTGTACGTGATCTACAGGCGCTCCGAGAAGGAGATGCCAGCCAACAGGGAAGAGATCGAGAACGCCAAGGAAGAGGGCATAATCTTCAAGTTCCTCACAACGCCTGTGAGATTCATCGGCGACGATCGCGGAAGGCTCAAGGCTGTGGAGTGCATCGAGATGGAACTGGGAGAACCTGATGCTAGCGGTAGAAGGCGTCCCGTGCCTAAAATTGGATCAGAGCACATCATAGAGGTGGACGTGGCAATCTTGGCCCTGGGAACCAAGCCAAATCCCTTGATCCCGATGAACACTCCGGGCTTGGAGACCACCAAGTACGGCACCATCAAAGCTGACGAAAACGGCAGGACGTCCAAGGAAGGTGTATGGGCTGGAGGCGATATAGTCACCGGCGGGGCAACTGTCATCAGCGCAATTGCCGCAGGAAGACGCTCGGCTGCAGATATCGACGCCTGGTTGCAAGGCGTCAGTGCCTGAATCGCAAACGATAATTTACATCAACGAGGAACCAAGTGTGTTTGATGAGCCAGAAGATTGCTGTATGTTTTCCGCCCGGTTTTGAACCAAGGATTTAGGGCAATCTTTAAAGCTGTTAGCCAATAACTATTCGCAGGTGGTGGTTAGTAGAATGAGATCGTTGAGCATACTCTTCTTAGGTTTATTACTTTCATTTTTATCCGTTCAGCTTGGTGCCTCGAAGGACTGCGGCACTAACTGGCTGGGAAACGATGCGGTAGGGAACGATCCGGACTTCAGCGTCTCAGCTCACGAGCTGGGCTCTTTAGTGAAGCCATCTTCCGATCTGGCGGTTCCAATCAAGACCCCAACAGCGAAACCGAGAGTGGCGCCGGATGAAAGGGGACCTATCAAGCCTGTATCCACTGGTCCTAACATGAACATGCCAGACCCCGGCCCCAAACCACTGGTCAATCCAAACAACAATTCCAATCAGACCCTTAATCAAACCGGTAACCAAAGCTCCAGTCAGCCTCAAACCGAGGCCAAACCAATAGACTTGAGCGGCAAGTGGTCGGTCAAATTCAATGACAGCACTGGCAAATCGCTAGACCTGATCCTATTATCAGCAGGCTCAGACAGAGCCATGGGTACAGGAACTCTTGTAGAAGATGGCATAAAGATACCTGTGATCGCCAGCGGAGCCATAGCCGATCAGGAGGTCACATTGAGCACAAAAACCGTAGTGGGAAAGTATGTCAACCAGATAGACAGAGAATACGACCTCGACCTCTTTATGTCAAACAATGCCTTATCTGGAACTTATGTACTGAAGTCTGGGGGGAAGTTCTTGGGTAAGGGAAACGCTACCGTAGTAAGGCAGTAGGATTAGGTTTGGCCAAATTAGACCATCCTTATTTTAGAAAATTAAGAATTAAGGAATAGTCCCATGGAAGAAAGGATGAGTTACAAAGCTGCGATTCTTGCTGCTGTGTCGATTAAGCTTAAATAGTTTAAATATAAATATTATATCATGAACTATGTTGATAATAGAGACTGGCCAGAATATAATGCCCAACTTGTTCGAAGAGGCGAATTCTATCTCGATTTGAGTTGTGTGAAGAACTGGAGTTGGGAATTAAGAGAAATGAATAGAAAGAAAACAGGCGCTCCATACAAATACCCTAACACTTTTATAACTTTTGCATCAATAATATACTCTTTTTTTCGAATGCCATATCGTCAACTTGAAGGATTCTTTGGACGACTTTCGACCTATGAACCAGGATTGGTGGCGGCAGATTATACCACCCTCCATAAGCGAATCTCTAAGCAAGATCTTGGAATAGAGATACCAGAGAACGACGCTGTTGTTGCAGTTGATTCAACTGGGATAAAGGTAACAAATAGAGGGGATTGGATGCGCGAGAAACACGGAAAGCAGCGGCGAGGATGGCTTAAAGTTCATGTGGCAGTCGACGTTGAATCAAAGAGATTATTGTCTATGGAAATTACAGAAGAAGACACCTCGGATAGCGAGGTTTTGCGCCCTTTGTTGAAAGACGTCAATATTGAGGAGGGGTTGATGGATGGCGCATATGACACAAACGACGCATTTGAATTTATGAAATCGAAAGGTGTAGATTGTCCAGGGATTAAGATCAGAGAGAACGCGATAGTAGGTAAAGATGCATCAGCCAGGTCAACAGCTGTTCTGGAATTCAAAAAAATGGGCTACAAGGGTTGGAAGCAAATGCATCAGTACGGTAGAAGGTGGGCAGTTGAAGGCTTCTTCTCATCGATCAAGCGTATCTTTGGTGAGACGGTTCGGGCATCTTCACCCGAAGGAATGGTCGCCGAGATTAAAAGAGCATTCATTTTGTATAATATACTTAGGAGCATATAAGTAATTAGTTAAAATAAATTATGAATTCTTGAATAACGAAATAATACTATAATAATCATGCGACACAGCAATTCTTGCTGCTTTTGTGGTAGGAGTTCTCTGCTTTAATGCATCAGCGGGCTGTGGAAGGTGGGTTGTCAGAGACAACACAGACTATCTCAAGGACCCGCTCATGGACGTGAACGATCCCGCTACGGATGCGCCCAATCTCACGGCGACACAGGGTAGCGCTGTTGTAACCGATGTGAAAACCCAAAGTGGCGCAAACCGTTCAAATGCCACGCCAAATCCGGACTTATCCGGTAAATGGTACGTCAAGCTCAACAGTGCCGCTAATACCTCTATAGATCTCATCCTTGTCCAATCAACGGATTCTGCAGAAGATGGCAAAGATCGGGTTCAGGGCTACGGCAACCTAAAAGGGAACGACTTGGCGATTCCAATAACTGGAACAGGGTTTCTTTCTAATGATACTCTCGATATGGATCTCAAGCTGGGGTTTGGTGCCGTAGCCAGTAAATCGATTGAAAAATATGTTCTGAGACTATTCATGATTAAAGGTACACTCAATGGGAGCTATGAGTTGTACAATTCGGATGTGATGACCGGAAAGGGCAACGCGACAGCAACTCGATCCGGGTCTTGATATCTCTAGAGCATCAAGAGCTTGAGAGACCCTAAATACTTAAGTAAGCGCCTAGTGCCAGAATTCTATAGCCATAGCAGCCCAGGTAAACCCGGCACCGCTGCTGGCCAGAACTGCAAGGCAGCCTTGCCCAAGATTTCCGGAATCAATCGCTCTGGAGAGATTGAATAGTGTATCGACGGTACCCATGTGTCCGTACTCCCTTATGGAGATCATAGTTTTGTCTTTTTTTAGTCCTACAGATTGAAGGATGTCCTTAAGTAGGCTCTTCTTCACTTGATTGGTGAATAGGAAATCGATGTCTTCCAGGGAATAGCCGCTATTTTCAACTGCCCTTGATATTACCTTCACATAGTTATTCAAATACGTCTGAGACAAAATGCGATCCAGGCCTTCGGGATCGTCCACACAAATGTAGTTATGCTTGCTATCGAAACTGGTAGGATTGTAGGGGAACTTCGTTCCTCCAAGGGGAACCTTGACACAGTCGACGGTTGAACCGTCTGTCATAGAAGCGTAGGAGAGCAATCTGTTGGCGGCCTCTCCTTTCTTAAGGACTGCTGCTGCGGCCCCATCTGCGGCCATGAATAGGGAAAGAGAGTCGGAATTGGTATAATCGATGGACTTGGAAAGCTTCTCGGCGCAGACCACCAGGGCATATTTCTTGCCGGGGTCGCCTAAAAGAAGATTTTTGCAGATATTAACCCCAAGGTTTCCTCCATTGCAGCCGTTCTTGACCTCAAAAGCATAGCAGTCGTTAGCACCGATGGCATCCTGAATCCTAGCCGCTGGAGACCAGATCCTGTAGTCGTAAAAACCTGCTCCGCAATAGGCTATTATATCAATCTCGTTGGAGTCGATGCCGGCCTTCCTAATTGCCTCCTTGGTCGCGCGAATTCCCATCTCTGACGGCTGCTCGTCATCCGATGCAATGTGCTTTTGCTCCATTCCTATCTTGTCTATGAAGACCTGGAGGGGAATGCCCGAGAGTCTCGACATCTCTTCGCTGGTGATGGTGTCAGGTGGAATGTAGTAGCCGATGGAAGCAATTCCGACTGTCTCTGCTTGTTGGTTCCTCGAAGCTGTCATGTCAAACTCCTAATGTCGAATTCCCTGATTTGTCTGATCTATGAAAGCCAACCTTGAATATCTTTTGACCGAGAATCTACTCGCCATTCTGCGCTTGCTTCCTAATTGTTCTGCCAACAGCTACTTTCAATCCATTGAAATTATTTTGTGGTAATCAAGCTGTTCTTTGAGCACGGGCGATTTCACCTCATCTGGGTAACCGAACGATATCATCGATTCCACTTGCATGTTCTTCGATAAATCCATAATGCTCCTTATGTACTCTTCCGAAGACATGTCACTGCTGTACATCCTGTTCCTGATCTGAATCCAGCAGGATCCTAGTCCATGGCTAAGGCCAGCAAGCTGCAGGATTATGGAGGCGATGGAACAATCCTCGATCCAGACGTCAGATTCGTTCTCATAGGCGCACACCACAACGCCTAAGCTCGCGCCCTTTAAGAAACCAGAACCGCTCTTTTTGGCTTTGGACAGCTCTTCCAGCAAGGCTTTGTCGGTAACAAACACGAATCGCCAGGGCTTGATGCCACGCGAAGTTGGAGCGCGTAGTACTGCTTCCTTTAAGAGTTCGATGGTCTCCGGTTCGATCTTTTTATCTTCGTACTTTCGGATACTGCGCCTTTTCCTTAATATGTCGAGCATAAGCTTCGCCTCTTGAAATGTGGTTATGATGCAAATAATTTAGACTTTATTCTCGATGCCTTTCGACTCCTGCGACTATATCGACAACGAGTTCTTAATCGTGTCTTTTTGGGAAGACCTCTAAATAGTTGAGCATTGTATCAAGGGATTCGTTCCAAAAGTGAGGATGAATAGCAGAGGCAGATCGAATGGAGTACGTTCTTACCCCGAAGTCGGAGATAGATGACAGGATAAAGGCCTTTCAGTCCCAGATGGGCGATATCAACGGAGCATTGCTATTTCAATCCGCGGACGTATGCTACTTTTCAGGAACAGCCCAGGACGGTCTTGTCTATGTACCAAAGAGTGGCGAACCTGCTGTGATGATGAGGAGGAGCCTAGAGCGAGCTATTCAGGAGTCACCTCTAAACGTCAGACCGCTCAAGAATATGAGAAACCTGAGTTCGGACCTCGGAATACCAGAGGGTGCAACCGTCGGCCTGGAGATGGATGTTCTTCCCTGCAGCTTTTATTTCCGTATTGCCAGCGTCCTGCAGGATGTCAAGTTCGTTGACGTTTCTGAAAGAATCAGACACATAAGATCCGTAAAGTCAGAATTCGAGCTTGGCCTGGTCAGGGAGGCTGCCAGAATCCTGGATGCCGGGATCTCATCGGTTCCAGATTACATTGAAGAGGGAATGAAGGAAGTAGACCTGATCTGCCGTCTCGAATCCGTGATGAGGTCTATGGGCCATCAGGGTTCTTTGCGCTTCAGAAGGTTCAACAGCATCGTCCCCCTGGGCCATGTCATGTGCGGTTCTGAAGCAGCGTTCCCAAGTTTCCTGGCTTCGCCTACAGGCGGGAAAGGAACGTCCCTAATCTTTCCTCAAGGAGCTGGGTTCAACAAGATCAAGCGGAACGAGCCTATTTTTGTGGACACTGTGGGCATATACAACGGATACATCGCCGATGCCACCAGGATCTTCTCCTTGGGCAAGCTTGACTCAGAGCTGGAAGACGCCTACGGTGCAGCACTGGAGATCGAGAATGCTATAGCCAGAGAACTCCGGCCGGGCAGGACAGGAAAAGAGTTGTTCGAGCTATCCGAGGCGATTGGAGAGAAGCTCGGCTACAAGGATTACCTGGGCGGCCCACCGGGTAATAAATGCGGCTTTGTTGGTCACGGGGTGGGCCTGGAGCTGGATGAGTATCCTGTCATTGGTCCTCTTGATCACGCCATTCAAAGCAATATGACAATCGCCGTAGAGCCGAAGATGATCTATCCAGACAGGGGCGTACTGGGAGTAGAAGATACCTACTTGACTACTCCGAATGGGGCCGAGAGGCTGACCAGTTTGCCGCAGGAGATCTGGCGGGTATGATTGTACCTCTGGCGCGAGATCGAAAGGGATCCTTGGCAGAATGGGGCCCTGTAGAGGGATTAAGACGGATCTTATCAGATGTTAAAATTATCATGACAAATCTGGAATATAATGGCGGATATTGGATGAGCAAGGGCAATTTCGGTAATTCATAAATAATTCCTGCAAGTCGTTCGAGCTTAGAATGGAGCAAGAGCAAAATCAATGGAAGAGATCGGGTGAAGACGAGTTGAAATGGCTTAACAACATATTCAAGAGAGACAATTCTGCCAACCCGGCTTCGAGGCTAGCCCTATCCGATCTTGAAGTCTGGCTAGACCAGAGGGCAGAGAATCCAGAGTTCGAACAGAAGATCAACGATATTTATGCCAAGATTGGATCTGTGGCAGTGGATCTGGCCGTGGATATAGAGGCACTGAGATGCGCAGCTCCGGAAAAGTCTGCTCCACCCAGACTTCTAAACGCCAGCCTAGCCGCCAAAGAAGCTCTTATTGTTCAGATGAAGGGCCTTATGGAGAAGCTAGCCCCGCCCTCGGCTATGGATGTCAGTTCTGCTGCGGAATACCATTCCAGAATGGTCAAAGGCCTGGGGAACACCGTTCTCAAGTTTGGCAGGGCTCAGAACTATGTTGCTGCCCTCTTTCCTGGCCAGGCCGAGAAGCTGAAATCCGACTTGAACAGAACCAGCCATATGCTCGTGTACCTGAACGAGGCCGTCGATAAACGCCAGAGTGAGCTACTGGATATCAACGCCTCCAAGAAGCTTGGATGTGAAGTTTCGGATAAGGTTCGCCAGATCAGGGAACTGAAGAAGAAGCTGCAGGACTTGGAGAAGAAGCTGGTTGAGCTCCAGGATTATGCGATAAAAGCCCAATCAGATCTGGAAGTGCTGGAGTCAAGCGAAAAAGGGCGGAGAACAAAGGCTCTGAAGGAATCCCTCGATATCAAGCTCATTGAGCTGACCAAAATCGAGACAGAGATGGCTGATCTGGTCTTTCCTCTAACGAAAGCCCTGGCAAGGCTCGTAAAGCAGGATTCGAGTGACCGGCTGGATCTCGGAAACAGGAGTGCCTTCGATCTTCTTATCAGGTCGCCGCAGGAGGTCATGGACAGCGACATTTCCGGTACGTTGCTGGAGCTGAGGTCGAAAGTGGACCTACTTGGACTCAAGGACAAGAAGCGAGAGAAGATCGTGGAACACCTGGACAGGCTCATCAAGGACAAACCCCTGGAGACGCTGAAGGCCGAACACTCTGAGATCTCAGAAATCTCAAAAGGTCTATTGGAGAAGCTTTCTGAAAGCTCTCAGGAGATGACCCGGCTGGAAGAGACGCTAAAGCAAACATCAAAGCAAATTGAGATGACCAAGGCCAGCATGGAACAGAACACGAAGTCCCTCTCGACTATGGAAGAACTCGTCTCAAGGAGTGAGACGGAGCTGAAGGCCATGCTGGATAGAATAGCGGGCAGACCTGTGGCGCTGGAAATAGAAAAGTCGGAAATGCACGATGCAAATTAATCTGGGCGGGGTTGTGAGCCTATCGACCGTGGACTGGACGGGATCGGCAACTACTGTGGTTTTCTTTCGGGGCTGTCCCCTGAGATGCCCCCACTGCCAGAACCGCGAGCTTCAAGAAGGGGAGAACATGGTCGAGCTTCATGAGATCATGTCCCAGATTGTATCCCAGGTCAAGGGAGAGATGAAAAATACAAGCACCTTTTTCGACAATTCAGGACAGATCGACCTGAATGAGGCCTGCGATCGTGTTACAACAAAGCCATTCGTGAACGCTCTTGTTATCTCAGGAGGTGAGCCCTTGATGCAGCCAAAGCAAGCAGCAGCTATGTTTCGCGTTGCAAGGGACTTGGGGCTGAAAACCGGCCTGGAGACATCCGGGTGCTACCCAGACCAGCTATCGAAAATTCTTCGAGAAAATCTGGTGGACAAAGTCTTTCTAGATGTCAAGGCGGTTCTTCGTGAACACGAGTACGGAAAAGCTACAGGCATGAAGGGCATAGCTCCTCTTGTTCAAGAGAGCCTGAGAACCTGCATCGTCTCCGGAGTCAACCTGGAGATCCGTACAACAGTATTCCCAGAGATGCCATCTGATCCTGAGGTCGTAGAAATTGCAAGGGCACTCAACGCGCTGAAATCAGAGAATCCAGGAAACAAGCTAGACCTAATGGTGCTCCAGCAAGGTTTACCTAGGAAAAAAGAGTTCGAACCGGTATCTTTGGATAGATTAAGACTTATGGCCGAATCCTTGAAAGACTTGATCGACGTGCAAATAAGACCTATCCCCAAAGGGAAGATAGACGAGTCAAAAGACCCTTGTGTAGCTATGCTGGGGAACGAGAGGGCTGAACATTGAAGATCATCGGCTTTGTGGGCATGCCCGGCTCGGGGAAGAGCGTGGCTTCAAACGTCGCTCGAACCGCAGGGTTGGAAGTGGTGGTGATGGGGGATGTCATCCGCTGTGAGGCTGCACGCATGGGCCTTCCGCTTACGGATGAGAACCTGGGCAACGTTGGCAACGCTCTAAGGGCTCGTGAAGGGCCAGAGGCCGTAGCCAAACGAACCTTTGAGCTGGCCAGAAGGTCCGGGAAAGATCTTGTCGTGATCGACGGGCTTAGGTCAAAGGAGGAAGTCGAGTTCTTCAGGGAAAACTCGGATGATTTCATGCTGGTGGAGGTGTCTGCGTCTGAGGAGGCCAGGCTTAGCCGCATAGCTAATCGCGGAAGATCCGACGACGCAAACTCCGAGGATAGAACTGCACAGGGCTCAAAGATCGTCCGATCCTGCGAAGACCGCCTTCAAAAGACCGCCGAGGCTCTGGGGAAGCGCGAGTGCCGTGAGCTGGGGTGGGGGATGTGCGAGGCCTTTAATGAGGCGGATCTGAGAATAGATAACAATGGCGATCTCGACGAGTTTAAGGCAAAGATAGAGGCTTTTCTGAAAGAGATTGAGAATCGTTCGTAGCGGCTTAAAACCCGAGCTGCACTGACCATCGGCAGTTTGATACATTGGCACATTCCACCATTTGTCTTGGTACATCGGGCAAGCGATCATGAGATGTTAAAACGGTTGCCTTTGGGGCCCAGGATATTGAGACCGGGGGCCGCCTGATTTAAATATTCATACAAACCATACAAAGGAAAAGAGGTGAAGGCGGAATGTGCACAGTTGGTGGTGGGCCTGATATCGGAAATATCGAGTCCTTGGCCACGAAAGATTTCGAGTGCCTTGACTGCAAGAACAAGTTCAAGGCCATGGGAAGGAAGGCGATGTGTCCTTCTTGTAAATCCCGGAATGTAAAGTCTGTTTAAATCATGCGTGTTCAACTTAAAGACGACGAAATCGCCTATCTTCTCGGTCAAACCGGGACAGTAGCCTTGGCTAAGACCCTAGGCAACTTTTTTTATCTCGACTCTGATGTGGAAGAGGTCGTGCTGTTCACAGAGCACCAGGATCTCATTGTTGCTTCGGCCTTCGGCATTGGCGAAAGGATCAGGCGAGGGCTCAGGTGTACTATTTTTCAGATAAGGGAGCTAAATTCACCATTAATAGTGCTCCCTAAAGACCATCCTGCCTCCCCCAGGCTTAAGTCCGTTGTCTCCATCGGACAGAGGATTAAAATGAGCTGTGAGATCCAGCCGGGAACTCACCCTGAGCAGGACGTACTGTGTGGCTCAGAGGAGTTTAACGGCCTCGAGGTTCTTGCAGCACCTGATGGAGCCGTGGTGAACGGCTTCTTCGGCAAGATGATGAGGGAGAAGATCTAAAGGCCAAATTAGAAAGGCAATCAATGCAAAAAACAATCTGCTTAGGCCTAGTGCAGAACTGCACGAAGCCCTAATTGGGCAGATAGCCCGAAATGGAAATGGGCCATTTTCTGCGTGCAATGACATCATCTCCAATAGTCGAATCTGTTTCTCGACTTCATCAATGTCAATTTTTTGGCGGCCTGTCTCCCGCATAAAGTACGTAGAAGTAGATTCGACCTATTAAATGACCTATTAAATTCTGGCCAATTGAAGGCCGAGGCACAGGCGATAAGCTTTAATTTCGAATGTTGTATAATTAATGCATATAACTAGAAGTTCTGTCAAAATGCCATATGAACTCCTTAAAGGGAAACATCTATGAGGGTTTCGATTTAGTGTTGGTTAATGAAGCCTTAAATTCTTGCGTTAATATTTTCAATCTTTATAGTGGTTTTTTAGCATATTTCACCCCTAAATTGGCTTATTAGATTTCAATTTACCTTGTTGTTTCTAATTTTTGCGCTTTTTTAGAGAGCTTCCGCTAGGCTGTTTGTTTATGCACTAAATATTTCAACTGTTCCAGGTTGTAAACGACCGAATTCATCATGAATTTTACTCCAGCTCTTGCGACAGTTGTTACATAAACATGTGCTCCCTTATGCCCCCGCTTCATAACAGCGAAGCATCTTTCGATGTGCGATCGCGTTTTACTGATTCTCTTATTCCTCAGAAGATCTATGATTCCAAGCTTGTGACCTCTTGTAGCTTTTTTCATGGCTGCATCATATCCTCGAGTTTTTGCACCATCATATCCCTTATCGGCGTAACGTGGTAGCCCTTCAATTCCAAGATCTACCTGACTATCGTGTACAGAAGCAGTTGTAGTCTCAAAATATCTGATAAGGTGGTAATTGGTATCGATTGAGATATGACCTTTATATCCGAAAAAGGATTTGACACCCTTTTTTGCCCAACTTCCCTCATTTATTGGCTCTTCTTCGAGTCTCTGTGGTTTGGCCTTGTCATCAATAATATTATTTGAAATACCAATTAGCTCTTTATCAAACTCCTGATTCAGGCTCGTACTGGTGGCTTCGGAATCTTGACCTTCCTTTTTGTCCCCGCCTTGCTCGTCTTTCTTGTTCCTCTTCCGACCTGGGTCCGAAGTTATGAAGGTTGCATCCTGGATAGTGCCATTCTTTACAGTAAACCCCATCTCATCGAGCTGCCTTTGAAGCTCATTCCAAAGATCATCGTATACGTCGCACTTAATCAAACGTTCACGGAATAGCCAAACTGTGCTGAAATCAGGAATTACTTCAGTGGTGCCAAGGAAAATACGAAAAGAGATCCTATCCGCAACCTGTCGCTCCAGTTCTGGATCTGTTAGACCAAACCAATGCTGAATTACGAGAGCTTTCACCATAATCACGATGTCAATGTTCGGACGACCTCCGCGGCTAGTTTTATTTTTGTATATCAATGGTTCCAAAAATCTGAAACGCTCCCAATTGATCAACGATCCGATCTCGGATAGATCATCTCCGAGGGCTTTTACTCGAGCATATTCTGCTCGAATGGCAAAATCAATGAGAGTCCTCATGCATTATATTATAGTATTAATAGTATATAAGTATTTCGATTGATTAGTTTTTCGAAACTCTCTTATTTATTGTTTGATGCCGTGAGCATGGGTTTAGCTCCAGGTTCCACAGCGCATTTAGTTTTGGCCAATACGGACCAATCGATAACGGATAATTGTCAGATAAGTCATTCCACAAAGTAATGTGATGGCCAGTTGCCAGAAGCGATTATGGCCTATCAAGTAATAGCCGAAAAAAGCGGGTGAATTCTTGCAGGTTGCATGCACGCAGGGTGTTTTTTGCTAAAATCATTCATCCATAGACTATGAGAATACTACAGAGCTTCCGCTTAAATGTATCCTTATTATCAGCATAATTTGTCAGATGGGCAAAATTAAGATTACGTGCGAGGATGAATATTCAGCTAGAATTGATCGTTTAGTTTTCGGCATCCTTTGGGCATTGAGAAAAGTTATTATCTCATCCCACAGAGATTAATTGAATTATACGGGGAGGAAGATTGAACAATATTGGCGAGGACTTAATTATTGAAGATCTGCCAAATGGATGCATTGAAATCGAGAATCCCAGCACCGGGCAAGCCATAACACTCAAAGATAAGAGATTGTTGGGGCCACTTGATATATTAATGCGAGCAAACAAGCTCGCTGGATTCAAAGGATCGCTTCACGCAGAGGGATTTAAAATAAGTCGTGAAACCGAGGATAGTCTTAGGATAACGCTTGATGACTCTTTCGTGATTGTTAAGGATGCCAATCTCGTTAAAGTATATATTGCGATTGTCAACTGCGTGGAGGATTAGGATACTTATCTTTTCGTTCTACGAATACGATGCCCCTGAGATCAACCAACCGCTCTAGCCTTGAATCTTCCTGCCCATTAATGTCACAAAGCCGGAAATGGTGGCTCATCAAACCAGTGTTCATATTCTACCCATTTTATCGCCTCTGCTCGGATCGGCCGCTACGAACGAATTTGAGTCCCTTTGAGAAAAGCAACAAGCGATACTTGAAGGCCCGTACCACGTCCTTATATCGTTTTAGCACCTATAAGATCCTTTGAAAACTCAGATTAAGAGGTGAGCAAAATGCCGTATTATCACATGGGCTCGTATCCTTTCATGGGATTCGGGATGGGTTTAATTTGGCTGATATTCCTGATAGTGGTAGCATATTTTGTCTACAAGCTGATCAAAAGCGAGAGGATCTTAGCGCCCAGCAGAGGCGCAGGTGCAGAGAATATTCTGGCTGAGAGGTATGCAAAGGGAGAGCTGACCAGAGAGCAGTACATGCAGATGAAGGAAGACTTGAAAAAAGTCCAGTGAATTGCATCCTTTGCAATTCTATTAAGGCTGTACTCACGTCTTCAAGGTGCGATTAGACTCGAAAAATGGAAATGGGCAAACGTCGCACACTCCCCTTTGACATAATCATCCATCCAGCCTTTCCGAGATTAATGCTGAGCTTAACCTTCAATATAGCCAGCAAAAGCAAGCCAAAATTGCCCGGAACAAGAAAAGAAGAGTTCCCAATCATAGATGCCAGTGAGGCCGCTATGAAAGAATTTGAGTCACCCTTCTGATACTACCTCAGAAGGGTTTATTTTAATTGCTTATATCAATTGCTTTGTTATTCGGAGACAATTTCGATAAGCTGAATATCAAATATCAGGTCCTGCTCGGCCAGGGGATGGTTGGCATCCAGGGTAACCGTTGTGCCTTGGATATCGGTGACCTCAACGGGAATCACCTGTCCTTTAGGGCCGCAGACCTCCAGGGTCATGCCAATCTCAGGCTCGACTTCCGGAGGCATGTCCGTTCGGTCTACATTTATTACGCGGTCCTCTTGATATCGCCCGTAGCCCTTCTCTGCCGGGATGTTCGCTGTCTTGGATTCTCCGGGGCTCATACCTACTACAGCCTCTTCGAAACCAGGGATCAGACGGCCAGACCCTATTTTGAACTCCAGTGGGTCTGCTCCAGCGGATGAGTCAAAGGCTGTGCCGTTCTTAAACTTGCCCGTGTAGTGGACCTTTACAGTGTCTCCTTCCTTTGCCTGTACCATTTATACCGCCTCAAATGATTTTGATTTTGCGTTACTTTTAGAGCTATCTACTATTATCTCTGTATCTTCAAATATTTTATCTTCAACTATTTTATTTCATCCCTTCTCCACATTGCTCTTGGAGGACCTTTCGAGCAACCGTATGCATTGTATGCATTGATTGAAGACCAAGTCAACGAGGCAGTCAAGTGGTTCTGAAAGATGAGTTACATTGCCTGTACTACAACAGTTAGCGAGAAAGATAATATCCTAGAAACGTCTTACCTAATAACGTCATAAGAGAAAGGACCCGATAAGAGACGTAACTAAGGATTAGAAGAGATAGCTTAGCAGAAATTAAAGGTGTTAAGAATATATGAGAAAATGGAAATCCGATCTTGGGCTTGAGGCCAGGATGTTCATTACCATGATACTCCTGGCAGTGATCTATCTGGCGTTTCTGGCTTTCTTGTTGGCCAGGGGTACCGGCAGTGTGGGGATAGTCCTGTTCATGGGCGGATTCATGTTCCTGCAGTACTTCTTTTCGGATAAGATGATCCTGATGTCCATGGGAGCCAAGATGGTCTCGGAGAGCGAGGCTCCTGAGCTTCACCAGATTGTGTCGAGGCTGTGCGCCATAGCCAACCTGCCCATGCCGAAGATCGCAATAGTGAACACCAGCATGCCCAATGCCTTCGCTACAGGCCGGAATCAGAAAAACGCCGTGGTGGCGGTTACAACCGGCATAATGAATCAGCTCAACAGAAGTGAGCTTGAGGCTGTTCTGGCCCATGAGCTGACCCACGTGAAGAACAGGGATATGATGGTGATGACCATAGCAACCTTCCTGTCCTCGGTGGCCATGCTCCTGGTTCGGTGGCTGCCTTTCTTCGGTGGAGGAAACCAGCGCGACAGGAACGGGGGAGACAGCTTCATAGTCATGTTCCTGGTCTCCCTGGTGGTCTGGATAGTTAGCTACATCCTCATAATGGCTCTGTCCAGGTACCGCGAGTTTGCGGCTGACAGGGGCTCGGCCATAATCACAGGTCAGCCATCCAATCTGGCTTCGGCACTGATGAAGATAAGCGGCTACAAAGTACCGACCCAGGACCTGCGAAAGGTGGAAGGACCTGTCAGGGCTCTATTCATAGTGCCTGCCATCTCAGGCTCTTCCGTCTGGAACCTGTTCTCCACCCATCCATCGACGGAGGCCAGGATCGCAGCCCTGGAGCGGTTAGAGAAGGAGCTGGAGGCCTGAGATGGGCTTCCTCGACTCAATCCTCGGAAAGACCAAGCTGCCCGAGGCAAAGACGGATAAGCTCTTTGCCATTTCAACCGCTGCCATAACTCTTGAGGCAAACCTGGGCCTGCGGCCCGATGGCGCAGCAGCGGTGTGCATCAAGCCAATGGATTCGTCCAGATACGAAGCAGCTCGTGCTGAAGTCGAGGATCTCCTAAAGCTCAGCTTCAAGGAGACAGGAACCGAGTACAGTATCCAGAAGGACGAGTTCAACTACGTCTGGGTAGTTCTGAAGGACAAGGACTTCGACGACCTGGTTACGAACATCCAGATGGTGAGCCAGATCCTGATGGAGCAGGGATTCGGCACCCAACTTTTAGCCGCTGTATACCGCTTCAAGGGCGAGAATACCGTTTACTGGATTTACAATTTCAAGCTTGGCTCATACTATCCATTCGTGCCTAGCGGCAACCAGCAGAGGAACACATCCTTAGAGTTCAGGCTGAAGTCGGTGATGGCTAGAGAGCTGCCAATCGAAAAGGATGAAGCTAAGTGGTATCCCATGTGGGGGATGCCGATATAGTACGGTACAAGTCCGCGTCCAGCTTGCCCTTTAATCCTCCAAACCGTTCAGCCTTTAGTATGGACTTCGAATTTCTCCCTCTGTCCCTCTTCATACCAAGTCATTCAAAGCCCCGTTAGCCCCGAATGAGATGTTCGTCAAGGGCCCACCTCAACCACAAACTGAACCTGCGGCGTTGAAGGTCCACCACATCTGCAGAGCTACTCCGGCACCACAGCCGGCACATATAATTTTCGCATCACGCCTGCCAAATACGGTATGCTCTCTTGACTATGCCCATAACCCTCTCTGCATTATCTGAACCACTCATGCGGCGAGCATTGATCATCTTCAAGAGTTCCCTTAGAATCACGTTGCCCTGAAATATCTTTGGGTCTTCTATTGAATCGTAAAGCTCCAAATTTCGCTCCAGTTCCCTGCACCATACGCATGAGATCTCATCGCAGAGTGTCAGCGCGGGGTTCCTTACCAAGACTTCCGTCATGGCATCAAGCGCTTCCTTGGTATCGACTAGGATAGAATGAGCATTGCCTATCATTCCTTCTCTCAGCAACCCTTTATGACGCATGTGCGGGACGAGTTTATGTAAAGCGTTGCAGCAGGCATGATAATCAGTGCTAGCCAGGATCTGAATCATCTCGCCTTCTTTATAACTCGTATACAGCTTTATGGCGGCGGCATTAATCAGACCTGCTTTGTATTGGGCAGCATGCCTGATCGCTACTAAGTTATCCCCTAGTGCACCATAACGCAAGTTTTAAATCTTATAAAAGGTCTAGAATATAGATCGTGGCAAGAAAAACAATATTCTGTGTGAAACTGGAAGAGAAAGAACGAGAAGAGTTGAACCAGTACATCCGTCGTGGGAAGTCGTCTGCAAGGAGTTTAACTCGCGCAAGAATACTGCTCCTGGCCGATGGAGGGCAATCCGATGCGGAGATCATTGATGCATTGAAGGCGAGCAGAACGACAATAGTGAGGATAAGAAATAGATATTTCGAGGGTGGCCTGGAATCTGCATTGAATGAAAGATCTCGCAGTGGAGCGCCTCCGAAGATAGATGCACGAGTTGAGGCTAAACTGACCGGCATTGCTTGCTCAGATCCGCCTGAAGGCAGATCGAGATGGACGCTGAATCTATTGGCCGACAAGCTTGTTGAGCTGGGGGAAGTGGACTCGATCTCAGGAATGAGCGTTTGCAGAGCGTTAAAAAAAATGAAGTCAAACGGCGGCGGCGCACCCCGCTGCAAGCAGGCGGGGCATGCGAGGCGCCGCCGCATGAAGTTGATACTAAATCGATCTGATCAATTCCTAAGTCGGACACGGATGCCCTTTATCCCCGATGCAAGCATCGGGGTATTACGATAAAAATAAAGCCATGGCTCAAACAGCGATGGTGCATAGGGAGCATGACGAGCGAATATATCTGGAACATGGAAAATGTATTAACTCTGTACGAGCAACCATATGATCCGAGGCATCCTGTGGTTTGTTTCGACGAGAGGCCATGCCAACTGATAGGCGATGTCTTAGTGCCTATACCCATGAAACCAGGCAGTCCGAAGAAGGTGCATTATGAATACGTCCGTAACGGGACATGTTGCATCCTTATTGCTTTTGATCTTCATGCAGGAAAAAGAATGATTCGTGTCATGGAGCACAGGACAAGGGTGGACTACGCCCATTTCATGAAAGAACTTACCCAGCAATATCCAGGTGTAGAATCCATTCGATTGGTCCAGGATAATCTCAATACGCATACTTCAGGCTCATTTTATAATGCTTTTGCGCCTGAAGAGGCGTTTGAGCTGGCTAAGGAGTTCGAATATTATTATACGCCAAAGAAAGGTAGCTGGCTCAACATGGCTGAGATAGAACTCTCAGCCCTATCGAAGCAATGCCTCGATCGTCGGATTGGAGACATCGATACTTTAACCAAAGAGGCTTCGGTGTGGGCACAAGAACGTAACGCAAAAAAAACTACTGTAAGATGGAAATTCACGAAGAATGATGCAAGATTAAAGCTAAACAGGCATTATATTAATTTGCAAAATTAATGTTATGGTGCACTAGGCTTCCAGAACTTATGAGTATGGCTTTTTTGGGGGGACCGTAAACTCAATATTCATTGAGCAATGATCTCGACTGAACTAGTAGACCTTATTGCAATCTGGATTCGTTAGCTGGCAGGTCTATTGTAACTAAATATTAGATGTGTCCGGCGCCTTCCCTGAGTGGGGCGAAGGTTGCAAGCAATTCGTCTTGAGATAAGACATTCTGAGGCAGCAAGATGGATTCACCCAAGCTAAGCTTTGCAGCACAGGTCTTCGCAAGCCTCATCGCAGGAGCCATCTGCGGACTGTTCTTTGGGGAAAGAGCTCATATTCTGGCTCCCATAGGGACGACCTTCATCAAGCTGATGCAGGTTACTGTCTTACCTTCAGTCGTGATCTTTATTATCACAGGTATCGGCAGCATTAATCAGGCTGATGCTAAGGAATTCCTCAAAAAAGCAGCATTGATCATGCTGATGATGTGGTCTTTAGGAGTGGCAATCTTCTCCTTCATGCAGTTCGCATTTCCCTATGTGCAAAACACCTCTTTTTTCAGCACCACTCAGCTCTCGACTGCAAATGGGACCGATCTTATCGAACTTTTCATTCCATCCAACCCGTTCAAATCCCTTTCGGAAGGGCTCATGCCGGGCATCGTTCTATTCTGCCTGTTGATCGGATTTGCCTTAATTGGGGATGAAAGGAACAAGCCTTTTGTTGAACTGCTTAAAGGTCTCTCTTCTACTCTCTCTAAAATAACTAACCTGCTGATAAAGATCGCTCCCTTGGGCATTTTTGTTATCACGGCAAACACGACAGGATCCATCACCTTAACGCAGCTCCTTCAAATCCAGGTCTACTTAATATCCGCAGTAGTTCTTTCAGTTTTATTGATTCTTCTTGTTCTACCTCTGTTAGTGTACAGCCTTACCCCCTTTGGTTATAGAGAAATACTTTCGGCTGCAAATAAAGCGGTCATACTGGCATTTTCCACAGCCCTGGTCTTCATCACTTTGCCCTTATTATCAGAGGGCGTTGCTAACCTGTTTAAGGAGCCTCGGACCGAGGAGAAGGCTAGGTCGTACAGCGGAGTTTTAGTCCCTCTAGCCTACAGCTTTCCGCCAATGGGGGATTTCATGGTCCTGCTATTTGTTCTGTTCACAGGCTGGTACTACAACAATCCACTTGGGCTTAAAGATCAGGTCAATCTAGCTGTGGTTGGTGTGCCCAGCTTCTTTGGCTCCTCCAAGCTAGCCCTTCAATTCCTTCTTCAAATGACCCATCTACCTTCAGATGCTATGCAGCTATTTATCATATCCAACCCGTTCACCATTTACTTCGCCACATCTCTGACATGCATGGCCATCTTTTCCTTCTCCACCATCTGCACAGCTTTCCTCACAGGGTGCGGCGGGCTAAGATTTAGGAGGGCTCTTTTCTCGATAATTATAGTGCTTGTGATTCTATCTTCTGTTGTCCTTGGACTCAGGCTGTGGTTCGCCACTATGCTGGGTAATTCTTCACAGGGGTATGAGACCATTTTGAGCATGAAGATGCCCTTGGACACCAATGGAAAGAGTATCGATCAGATCGTCGAGACTAAGGTCTACAAAAACTTCTCTGATGTCCCTAGAGTTCCATATAAACCGAATGCCCTGGAAAACGGCAACCTAATGGCGAAGATTAAGAGCAGAAATGTCCTGCGGGTTGGATATGTTCCGGATATCATGCCTTTTGCCTTCTTAAATAAATACGGCGAGCTAGTAGGCTATGATATCCATATGGCCTATGATCTGGCAGAGATCCTGAATGTATCCAGGATAGAATTCGTGCCAGTAAATCGGAGAACTGAGTACGACTCGGTCAACAACGGTAGCTGTGACATAATTATGGCCGGTGTACCTCTGGTTCCGGGAATGATAGGAATGGGCAGGTTTACATCACCCTATATTGACCTTCATCTAGCCTTAGTAACCGAGGATTACAGAAAAAATGACTTCGAGAAGCTTGATAATGTTGTAAAGATGAAAGACCTTAAGATCGCCATCGCCGCGGGGTCAGAATATTACAAGGCTGTTGGCACCATCTTCCCCCAGGCTAAAGAGGGTTTCGATTTAGTGTTGGTTAATGAAGCCTTAAATTCTTGCGTTAATATTTTCAATCTTTATAGTGGTTTTTTAGCATATTTCACCCCTAAATTGGCTTATTAGATTTCAATTTACCTTGTTGTTTCTAATTTTTGCGCTTTTTTAGAGAGCTTCCGCTAGGCTGTTTGTTTATGCACTAAATATTTCAACTGTTCCAGGTTGTAAACGACCGAATTCATCATGAATTTTACTCCAGCTCTTGCGACAGTTGTTACATAAACATGTGCTCCCTTATGCCCCCGCTTCATAACAGCGAAGCATCTTTCGATGTGCGATCGCGTTTTACTGATTCTCTTATTCCTCAGAAGATCTATGATTCCAAGCTTGTGACCTCTTGTAGCTTTTTTCATGGCTGCATCATATCCTCGAGTTTTTGCACCATCATATCCCTTATCGGCGTAACGTGGTAGCCCTTCAATTCCAAGATCTACCTGACTATCGTGTACAGAAGCAGTTGTAGTCTCAAAATATCTGATAAGGTGGTAATTGGTATCGATTGAGATATGACCTTTATATCCGAAAAAGGATTTGACACCCTTTTTTGCCCAACTTCCCTCATTTATTGGCTCTTCTTCGAGTCTCTGTGGTTTGGCCTTGTCATCAATAATATTATTTGAAATACCAATTAGCTCTTTATCAAACTCCTGATTCAGGCTCGTACTGGTGGCTTCGGAATCTTGACCTTCCTTTTTGTCCCCGCCTTGCTCGTCTTTCTTGTTCCTCTTCCGACCTGGGTCCGAAGTTATGAAGGTTGCATCCTGGATAGTGCCATTCTTTACAGTAAACCCCATCTCATCGAGCTGCCTTTGAAGCTCATTCCAAAGATCATCGTATACGTCGCACTTAATCAAACGTTCACGGAATAGCCAAACTGTGCTGAAATCAGGAATTACTTCAGTGGTGCCAAGGAAAATACGAAAAGAGATCCTATCCGCAACCTGTCGCTCCAGTTCTGGATCTGTTAGACCAAACCAATGCTGAATTACGAGAGCTTTCACCATAATCACGATGTCAATGTTCGGACGACCTCCGCGGCTAGTTTTATTTTTGTATATCAATGGTTCCAAAAATCTGAAACGCTCCCAATTGATCAACGATCCGATCTCGGATAGATCATCTCCGAGGGCTTTTACTCGAGCATATTCTGCTCGAATGGCAAAATCAATGAGAGTCCTCATGCATTATATTATAGTATTAATAGTATATAAGTATTTCGATTGATTAGTTTTTCGAAACTCTCTAAAGTAATTCCCCTGGACCACCCCAATCAGTTCTTCAATCTGACAAACGCCGATGTCCTTCTGACAACAGCCGAAACAGGAACATCTCTGACCCTTCTCCATCCTTTCTATAAAGTAGCGATCTTGCAGCCTGCTGACACGTATAAGATTATGTGTGTTTATGTCGTATCCAAGAATTGCGATGATGCATCCTTAATGTTTCTTGACTATTGGCTCAAGATGGAAGAGGAATACGGATCGCTTGATAAAAAATACAAATACTGGGTGCTGGGAGAAAACACAGAGAATAAGTCGCAAAGGTGGTGCATCATAAGAGATGTCTTACATTGGGTCGAATGACGACCGCCTAACAGCTAACTCAGATCAATAAACATTGGCCTAACTCTGGCATACTTGCTGGGCCCCGGCATGTATGTGCAATTCCTATTGGTTATACATAGCTCAATATACAAAAGTCGAGGCCAGCTTGGAAGCCTCGTAATTTTTATAAATACACTTCTGACCTCATTACCCGGGGACCTTTACGCTCCAGGTTCTACAGAATAGCCGATCGTGGTTTAATCGTACTTGCTCAATAATCAGTTGATTTTACTAGCACTGAGAATGAGATCGGATAACTTTGGCATAGAATAACTATCTGAGAATATATCATAAAGATATTTGTAAAAGCTTATTCCGAGCTTCCTGCAAGTATCGATTATAGAGAGCATGTTTTCCCATGCAAGCTTGCCGAGTTCACTTCTTGTTCCATAACTGATTTTTCTCTTGATCACACCTTCTCGCACAGCTATCTCTGCGAGATTGTTATGAAGCGGAACATTTGGAAAATCCAACACCAGCAACAACTCTTGTTTCTTTTTCTTAGTCTTTGTAATGCGATCATCCAACGTCCCGTAACCAGTTACTGTCGAGAATATCGAATCAAACCTCTCCTGGACATACTTACTCATAATTTTATTAGGATTCTCCTTATATTGTGTAAGCAATTCATAGAACTTCCAAAGCTCAGTTAAAAACATATTAAGAACCGACTTATGATGAATTAGAAAAGGATTCATCTTTTTGTAGTGTCGTATTTCATGTATCCAGCACAGAGCATGGTGTGACGATACATCTATGTACTGCCCGGCATCATCCGAGATAATGGGTAAATCTATCTGCTCCTCATCATTTAGCCCAAAGAAATGTCTGATTGTATCACTTCCTTTGGTTTGCCTGATAAAGAAAGCACTAAAGAACTTGTTGCAGACAACGTGCAAATAATGGTTATTGCCTTTATGCCTCGCGCCTGTCTCATCAATGTTAAGATAATCAGCCCGATTCACACCAGTTTCAAATAAGGCCTGCTTCTCTATCGCATATGCATTGCTCTTTTCCTTGGTCAGTATGTTTGAGATCTCGCCTTCCGAGATTATTATGCCGATCTCTTCTAGGATCTTGTGGATCCTATTCTCAGTAACCCTTCCCGCATAGTAGAGGTAAGCGATGAATGCTTTCAGATGACTTCCAAATTCCGTGTTCTTAAGGGACTCGGCAAGTTCTGCTTCATAGGTCTTTTTCAGGGACGGCGAATAGTAGCGTTCCAACCAATATTCCACGTTGTCGGTTTCAAATTTTATGTTCTGCTTTATGACCCGTCTATAGCCGTTATGCTTGGCATCATGTGGAAGAATCGATTTATCAATTTTAATGTATTCTGTCCTGTCGATTTTTATCTTTGGTTTCTTGCTATCTTTATGCCATTTTTTGGGTTTTTCCTTCGGCACATTAGCCTGGTATTCAGGATTGTCCGGCAGTATTTTAGGACGGCCTTTCTCACCTTTCAGCGGTTTATTTCATCCTTTAGCTGTTGATTGTCTTTGCGGAGTTCTTGATTTGACTGGGCTAATTGCTCTATTGTGCTTAGAAGCTGGAGGATCAATTCTTTCATCGCTTCTTTATCGTCGAAGTTGATCTTGTCTACATCGAGGTTGATTATGGCCTCGTGTATGATATCTGGCACAAACAAAATATTTTAGATATATGTATTAATAATTTTTGGTCCATGCACTCACTCGATTGGGGAATTCAACGTAATATTGAGCAAGTACGGTTAATCGAGATCGCGCAACGGGCCCAATCCGTGCCCATAAACTAATGGAATATCGAGTTTGCCTCACGGAGTTTCGAGCCTAGTCGGTACAGGGCTCTATTTTGGAGGAGATTTTTGCAAGTTACACGCACTCCGGCCATCGGACAGTATTTCTGGGCATCAGTCAGAATATGGCGGCGATTTAGACGCGACTTGCCTGGAGCCAGGGCGGCAATAACTCCTCGGCCTAGGACTCAAGAGCAAGTTACCAATAAAATTACGCTGAGGGTGAGATTTGAACTCACGAGGTGCGATGCACCACTGGTTTTCATGTCCAAGATTTCGGACCTCAAGACCAGCGCCGTAGGCCGCTTGGCTACCTCAGCTCATTTGCATTCCATTATGTCCATGCCTTTTAAGCCTAGCGATGTCCGGTATGCATCCTATTTCTCAGTTTCTATTCCATCGTCCACCATTTCGATAATTTTAATATTCATCTCTTCGTTGCTAGTAGCCTATGCTGATCAAAGACGTCTCGCTTCTGCAGTCCTGCGCTCTCCTTAAAGGCCGCGACATCCTGATCGAGGGGAACAGGATCTCCAAGATAGGTCGCGACCTCAAGGACGAAAACGATGATGAAACCATCAATGGTCACGGCAAGCTGGCGATTCCCGGCCTCGTAAACTCTCACACCCACCTTGCCATGACCCTCTTCCGTGGTTACGCTGACGACATGGCCCTCATGCCCTGGCTCACGGAGAAGATCTGGCCCATGGAGGCCCGGCTTACGTCAGAGGACATACGCTGGGGAGTAAAGCTTGGTTGCTTAGAGATGATCAGGTTCGGCATAACCTGCTACAACGACATGTACTATTTCATGAATGAGACTGCGGCTGCGACAAAGGAGATGGGTCTTCGGGCATTCCTATCCGGAGTGCTCTTCGATGCTCGGCCCGAGTTGAAGGTCGAGGCAGAGTCGTTTCTCAAAGACTGGAGCGGAGACGATCTGATCCATCCCGCTGTTGGCCCCCATGCCATCTACACTTGCTCGGAGGAGACTCTGCTGCGCGCCAGTGATCTGGCGGAGAAGTACGATGCAATGCTTCATACCCACCTGTCGGAGACGAAGGGGGAGGTGGAGGAGTCCATCAAAAAGCACGGCCAAAGCCCGGTGGAGTACCTGGACGCTCTCGGGCTCCTGAGCAATAGATTGGTGGCCGCTCACTGCGTCTGGCTGTCTGAAAAGGACATAACGTTACTCGCACGGCGCGGGGTTAACGTAGCCCACTGCCCGGTTAGCAATCTTAAGCTGGCTGCGGGAATAGCCCCGGTAGTTAGCCTATTGAAGGCAGGAGCCAACGTGTGCCTCGGGGCAGACGGGGCTTCGAGCAACAACAACCTAAGCCTCTTCGAGGAGATGAAGACCATGGCGATCGTCCAGAAGACAGCCTGCAGAAGGCCCGATGTCATGCTGGCAGAGGAGGTATGGCAGATCGCGACGGAAAACGCCTACAAGGCCTTTGGGCTCGACTTAGGACTGCGAGAGGGAGCTCTGGCTGATCTATCCCTGATTGATCTCAAGAAGCCCTGGTTTACACCGGAGACGAGCATCATTTCCCACCTGATCTATAGCATGGCAGGCGGAGTAGACACAACAATTGTCAATGGCCGCGCCCTTATGACAGGCGGTGTCATCCCGGGCGAGGAGATGATTCTTGAAAGAGCCCAGGCTCAGTTCGAACGGCTGACAGCTTGATTGGCAGTCACTTTTCTTGGCTGGCCAGCTCCGCTTTTGCAGCCTATGCACTCTTTTTCTTCCTCACCATCGTCTCTTTCTTTTTCTTCCTCACCCTCCCTGGTACTTCCTGGCGAGGACATATGCAGCGGATATCAGAACCAGTGCTCCCGCTGCAGGAGCAAGCACAGACCCAGTCTCCGACTGGCTCTTCACTGGTACGATGGCTGCCAGCTCCTCCTTCTGTAGGGTCTTGCCATCCAGGTAGTCGACGCTGATCTGGAGAGCATAAGTGTCAGGGACTGTCGTGTTCTCTGTCTTGACCATGAACTTGGCTAAGGCGGAATGTCCAGGAGCTAGACTTCCAAGAAGTAACGCTCCTTCAGCAGAGCTGAAAGGCGCCTTTGATAAAATTTTGGCTCGAAGATTTGTTGCAGGGAGATCGCCACTATTGGCTAAGATGAGGTTTAACTCTGATTCTGTGCCTGCTGGTACACCGTCCTTGACCTCATCGACTAGTATCCTTGGCCCCTGAACTACATTCACCTCCTCCGGAATAGTTTCAGAAACATTTGCATATTGAAAGGCCACATCCGGCTGTTCAGGATCACCAGATGTCTGCACCCCCGAGAGTCTGCGATATGTAACCAATAAGTCAACGGGATAGACTCCCGGCACTGCCGTCCCGCCTGTTCGCAAGTTAAACTCGACAGTCCGGTTTTTCCCGCTTTCGAGCGATCCAGCAAGCTGAGGACCTGTGAGCATCTCGAACATAGCATCTTTTGGCAGTAGCTCCACAGAAACACCAATGGCATCTGAGACGTTGGTTCCATAACCCGGTTGTAACCAGGCAGGAAACCTTTGGCCCGACGCGTTCTGGCCAACAGCAGATGCATTGGCATCGTTCTTAATATCGAACCAGATTGTTCCTGGCCTGTCTATCTCCAGTGTCCCGTTTATTGAGGAGATGATGAGATGAGGACCACTTTGCATAGAAGTGTAATCGGTCCCTCCGGAAGGGATTACCACGACCAAGATAAAAATGAGGGGGCCTAGCAACAAGCTCATTGCCAATAAGGTTGCGCTTTTTCTTCTTAATTTTAATCCTCCACATAGTCTGTGGGGGTCAATCCGTATCAGTCAATGCAGACCATTTCATTGTCTTACAAAAGGGATGGGCTCATAAATTGTCAGATCTTGTGAGGAGCTGAGATCCCCATGGCCTCCTTTGCACTCATTCCGTCGTGGACCACTGCACAGATCCTTCTTGTGATCAAAGTTGGGTCAACGGCCTGGAAGATGTTTCGTCCTATGGCCACGCCTCTGGCCCCTCCGTCAATGGCCCCCTCGACCATAGACAGAAGATCCATCTCCGACTCAACTCTGGGACCGCCTGCTATGACCACGGGGACCGGGCAGCCTTCAACCACCTGGGAGAAGCTGTCCTGATCTCCGGTGTAGTTGGTCTTGACAATATCGGCGCCTAGCTCTGCCCCTACGCGGGTGGCGTGGGCAACGGCCTCAGGGGAGTACTCATCGCTGATCTTCTTTCCGCGAGGGTACATCATGGCAAGTAGAGGCATACCCCACTCATTGCACTTTCGTGAGATCTCTCCGAAAGTGGTCAGCATACTGCCCTCGTCATCGGCTCCGATATTGACGTGTACACTTACGCCATCGGCTCCCAGCTTGAGGGCCTCCTCTACGGTGGCCACCAGGACTTTGCTGTTTGGGTCGGGGCCAAGGCTGGTGCTGGCTGAGAGATGGATTATCAGGCCTAGATCTCGGCCATATCCTCTGTGCCCAAAGATGGCAGAGCCTTTGTGAACTATGGCCGCGTCGGCACCCCCGGATGCTACGGCCTCCGCAATAGCTTTAACGCTCTTGATGCCCTTTATTGGTCCTACAGTCACGCCGTGGTCCATGGGAACGATGACGGTTTTGCCTGTGCTTCTGTTGAAGATCCGCTCCATCCTTATCGATTTTCCCTGCAAGGTCTCAACCCCAATCAATGTATAAACAAGTACATTATAGTACTTTGTTCTACTATAATGTCAGATCATATGTATTTATATCTTGTCGTTACTGTAAGCCTAAAATACAATGCTGGCGGACGAAGGTCCTCTGTCTAGGAGAGTGAGCATGGACCACAGCAAACAGAGATTCATCGATGGCGTGCATACCAAGAATTCTATCGTAGCTGGGGCAGTAATGTTTCAGCTTGTTCTGGCCGTCCTGAACTTGAATATGATAATAGGCCCAGTCCAGGCGGGGACCGAGGACGGTTCGTTCTGCTGTACCTGCCCTGACTACGCCAATTTCGATGCCTGGTTGGCCAAGAAGGCCCAGATATGCGATAACGCCGGGAACATAATAACTCCAGCGAGTACGCCTTCCAAAGGAGGCAAAGATGCCACCGCGGGAAAAGCCATTGAATTTGCAAAGCCAGAGCTCATCTTCTCGGCTGGTTCGAAGACGGATGGCATGGTAATAATAGACGTCCGCACACCCGAGGAATATGCGAAGGGCCACCTTCCTGGAGCTAGGAACCTGAATTGGATGGACACCCAATCAAATGGAAATCTGAATCCGACCATGATGGAACGGGCGCTGCAGAAGATCGGCGTGAATGATTCAGATCATATTCTGATATACGGTGGTAATGACGATAAGGGTTCGTACATCCTCTGGGCACTGAGCTACCTAGGGCATAAAAACCTGACCAAGATGGATGGAAGCATAGACGAAGCAACCAAGGCAGGGCAAGGACTGGTTAAATTCGTGCCCAACCTCAAGGAGTCCAACTACACGTCTCATGTTGTCCCAAGCCTTCTGGTAACCGAGAACCAGTTGAGCAGGTGGTTAAACCGAACTGACATTCAGATCCTCGACGCCCGGGACTTCTCGGAGTACGGTCTAGCCAAATTGACCAATGCCGCCTTACCGCTGGACGCTCCAAAGCTCTACCAGGACAACTTCAAGATCAAGGACGCCAAAACCCTCGACGACATCTTTGGTATAAGGCTGGACAAGAAAAAGACCCAGCTTGTCTACGGCACTCCCGCAGCATACTCGCTATTCTATGCCCTGAAGCTCATGGGCTACAATGTAACCCTTCTGGAAGGCTCATGGTGGAAAGACACTAAGTGGGATGTCAGTATCGTAAGATGACCTGTATTCGTGCTGATCATCCATGCATAATCACATCATCTATAGAACCCCTTTTCAAAACTATTTGTATCCCTTTATAATCTCCCTCGAAGGGGTAGCTTGAAGTTCTCAGACTTGACTGAGGATCAGTGGCAGTACATTAAGTGTTTCTTGCCCCGCAACCAAGGGTTGGAAGAAAAGAGCCAAGTACGCAGAAACAATTAATGGCATTCTCTATTTTCTGAAGACGGGATGTAAGTGGCTTAAATTCCTCCAAAGGCATCAATCGCTTTGAACAGCCTCACTAGCATAGCAGCTTTGATTTTGGATGGATGAGTGGGTATAGGTTCTTCGTCTTCAATCCTGGAAGTGACGGTTCTCTGGCTCGATAATTATATAAAAACGCTTTGCATTGATTAGGAGGGGCAAAAGCCTTAATCACAGGAAGGGGGAACGAAATGAGATTAGACTTCTGCCAATACTACATACGTCAATCGTCGAGATATAAAGCTTTCTATTTCGGCAAGAAAATGGTCAACAAACGCACAATCACCCGTGAAGGAGGAATTTGTGGCTGACGGGAACGGCCCTTTCGGCGATAACTCTTGGCTCTTCGAACACAGCAATTTGCATTTGGTGTCGAAATGTATATACCGCTTGTGAAACTAAAAAATGACAAGAGTTGAGCTAATATGGCCATAGATCCAGTATGTAAGATGTCCGTGGATGAGAAGACCGCGAAGCTCAAAAGCGAGTATAAGGGAAAGACCTCACTCTTCTGCGCGCCTGGATGCAAGAAGGCGTTTGAAGAAGCGCCCGAGAAATATCTGAAATAAGCAAACTGAATAGATTCGAGGTACGACCCTTTCGAATCCCGATCACTTTATATTTTCGCGAAAATACTATTTGCGCATAAATACGGTATACAGATCTGTATCTTAAGGAGGCAATTCATGACGAAGGTAGTGATAGATCGCGATGGCTGCATAAGCTGCGGTGCATGCTGGGAAAGCTGCCCAGAATTTTTTGAGCAAAATACGGACGACAACTTCAGCGAGATTGTAGCGAAATACAGGTCGGGGGAATTGGGTGAAGGCGAGGCGCCTGATGATCTAATAGATTGCGTGATAAAAGCCTCTGATAACTGCCCAGCCGAGGTAATCCACGTTTCCTGAGATTTCCCTCAATATTTGTGATCGCATTAAGAAAAGTTTTTAAATCTTGTACATCATATACATACATTACATATACGATACGGAGGTGAAACTATGTTATTTGTACTATGGTTCGAGTGGAAGCCGGAGAACACAGCGAAACTTCTGACCGCGTGGAAAGAATTCAAGTTTCCTAAAGAAGTGAAATTGATCGGCAGATACCTTCTGATAGGAAGGCACATCTCTGTAGCGATATTCGAAGCTCCTAGTGAAGAGGCGATCCTAAAGATAACACACCCTTTCAGAGAAATTGGGGTACCTCATGTAGCCCCCGCGTTGCCACTTGAAGACGCGCTGAAAATGATGGAAAAGATGTAGGCCAAGCCTAACATCTATCTAAACCGCGGAATGAATGCAGGCGTTATCGCAGCGTATTTGGAATATTCCTCCCCAAATTCCGCGAGAATCTCTTTTTCTTCCCGGCTTGCGAGTCTCTTGTACATCCATACGAGAATGGGAAACATGATCACGGTTGGAATCGTCGGCCACTGCACAAGGAATCCCAGCATGACCAGTATGAAGGCGTCGTACTGAGGGTGACGGACGTGGGCATATGACCCAGTCGTTGCCAGCACATGGTTCTTCTGCGCCTTGTATAGCACGTCCCAGGATGTGGCTAACAGACAACCCGCCCAGAATCATAACGTTGCCGATTAATCTTTTTTGAACCTTCATCTTACTTACTATTGCCTTGATTGAATTTTGCTTTGAAAGTGCTGAAAGTTCTATCAAAAATCAATCAACTATACCATTATGCTACAACACCATAGGGCGCAACAGAATATATTGCGACAACACTAAATAGTTTCGACAAGTTATAGCTAAGTATATTAGAGGGATACGAAATGATCGAAAAATTATCTGAAAGTTCGGGAAATGTAGTAGGCTATAAAGCAATTGGAGTGATAACGGCTACCGAACTACCTGAAGTTAGAGCCTGAGGTCAGAGATTTAGTAGAAAAGGAAGGAAACGTATGCATGTTGATTGATCTGACCGATTTCGAATGGGAAAAATTGGAGACCTGGTTACAGGATCTGGAATTTGGAATTGAGTTTCATAAAAAGATCCAAAAACTGGCAATAGTCGGCAATAGGACATGGGAGAAGTGGATATCACACCTGGCCAGACCCTTCTATGCTCGTAACGTAAAATTCTTCCACTCTGACAATATCGACAAGGCTTGGGCCTGGCTCAAGAGTGATAAGTAGATTGCAAAGAGGATCGCCTTCAGGTTCCCTACCATTATCCTTTTTCTCGCCAAAGGCACATTTTTAATATCTTAAAGTGTTATATTTATTTTTATCGTAATACCCCGCTTCTCTGCAGCGGGGTGCGCTGTCGCAGTTTTGACTATACCAGTTTTGAGGTACACCACCACCTCTTATTCAGCGGATTTATTCGATTTTGATCCAAATCGCGGAATGAACGCGGGAGTAACAGCAGCGTATTTGGAATACTCCTCCCCAAATTCCGCAAGGATCTCTTTTTCCTCCTGGCCTGCAAGTCTCTTGTACATCCAGACTAGTATGGGAAACATGATCAAGGTAATTATTGTGGGCCACTGAACCAGAAATCCGAGCATGACCAGTATGAAAGCGTCGTACTGAGGGTGGCGGACGTGGGCATAAGGCCCTGTCGTCGCAAGCGTATGGTTCTTCTGCGCCTTGTACAGCACTTCCCATGCCGAGGCCAGGAGATACAGCCCACCCAGGATCATGATATCGCTGATTATGTGAATCGGGGCCAGGTGGGGGTTCCCTGTTGAGCCCAGTAGATCGCTCCAGAGGTGCCCGGAGTTGTGGGAGTACAGGTCCAGCCCAGGATAGCGGCTTGCCAGCCAGCCCGAGAGCAGATAAATGGTCAGAGGAAAGCCGTACATCTCTGTGAACAGTGCAACTATGAAAGCTGCGAACCCCCCTAATGAGCGCCAGTCACGTTTTGTTTTAGGTCTTGTAAAGCTGAAGGCGAAGATTATGAATATCAGGGAGTTGATTACGACCAAAGACCAGAGGCCATATGCTGGTGCCTCGCTCATGGGCATTCCGGTCATAGCTTGTTCTCCACCTGTCTGTTCTCATGCTGGTGCGCGTCTATAGGTTCTCCTGCTTTATCGGCTTCAGGCATTTCCTCTCTTCCGCTGTCGTGCTCATGATGGGCTCCATCACTACCTCCGTGATCTCCGTGGCCACCATGTCCTCCATGCCCACTATGCATGAAGAGGTGTAGTAGAATGAAGATTACGAATAATATAGTGCCCGAATAGGCTATGAGATGTGCTCTGTGCTCCTCAATCAGGTAAAATGCAACTATAGCCAAAATACAGAGCAACGCTATCTTATAGGCCCATCCGAATCCTTCTTTTGAATTGAGATTACTGGCATCCATTTGAGTTAACCTCTTTTGCCTGAAATGCTAACGGGCTGACTAAATATGGTTTAGCTAGCAAGCGGCTAGCTAGGTCTTGACATCTAGTTTACGGAAAATTAACACACACCCAGGGCTTTAAGGAGCTTCTCTAAATCGGCCTCGGAGGTTTCAACGAAGACGCCCCTATTGCCAGAGATTATAACAGTCCAGTCGCCTCCGCTGTATATCCAGTTGTGCTGAGGTACCCAGTTCATCTTGTAGAGATCTGTGTAGGCGCTAGCCAGGGCATCGAACATTGTGTTTACAGCCCCGCAGAACTTGGCGGTCATCTGGGCCATCTCTTTTGGCATACCAACTTTGGATTTATACTCTACAAGCTTTCCCTCAGGGCTGAATATCCCCGCTTCCCTTACGCCCTCAAATTCCAGAAGCTCATCCAAGGAAAGATTGCACTCTGCTTTATTCATATACTAACCTCCATTAAATCTAGAATATCTATGGTAACTATTGTTATTAAATTTTCCTAAACTTCGAGACAGTAAACGAAAGGAAGAAATGCCATCTCGACGTAATTCTTCAGGAGGTTTTGCGATGAATCTTGAAGAGATGTCGGATATAATGAAGACCGCCCTGGGAATAGAGGATAACATTGTGGGCGTGGCCCTGTTCAAGCGTGAGGAGGACATCCCCAAGGATCTGGAATCCCTGGAGAGACCTTTCATGTACTGCCAGATGATCCAGACTGCGAGGCTGCACGGCGACAGCTTTCTCGCCCATGCGGATTACCATGAATGCAAGCTCGGGGCATCAAGTCTTGGCCTAGTAAACTGTCCGGAGGATGTATCCTCTGGATCTCTGTACTTCGACAAACTCATGAAATGCGAGAGCAGAGAGACGGGCGCCAGCATCTATGAAAGCATTCTCCTTCACGATGAAAGTAGCATAGTCGCGACCTATGTTGCACCTCTGGACAAGATGGTTGTCAATCCTGACGTAGTGATATTTGTGGGCACTCCCATCCAGGCTCGCAGGATAACCCAGGCAATGATTTACAAATCGGGAGTCAAGTCCACCTTCAGCACGACAGGGGCTCAGTCGTTCTGCATGGATGCCACCGTTTCTCCCTACCTGAAGGGCGAGTTGAACGTATCTCTAGGGTGTGATGGATCTTCGTGGTATTCCGGCCTTGATGATGACAGCGTAGTGGTTGGAATACCCTTCGGGATGATGGAGGATATTTGCACCGTCCTAAGGGATCACTACCAGGATTGGGAGACCTTCATGAAAGGCTGGCAAAATGCAGTTAAACGGGAGGCCTCAGAAACAGGTGGACCTTCACCTGAATTCCGCATTATCTAACTAAATTTTTATTCCTCTTCGAACTACTATTTTGCAAAGCCGCCTTAATCCTTAATCTAAATCTTTAAATACCACTACATTGTTGCACGTATGAACACATGTTCATATGTTCGCTAATATGGATAGGAGATGGTCATGCATAATACCAGTATAGACGAAAATTGTGAAGTCTATTGCATACATCCAGAGCTAGTAAAAAAGGCAAAAACGAGAGAGCTCGGCGATAAGGCAGTGCAGCGCTTATCTGAGATATTTAAGACGATGGGCGATCCTACCCGGCTAAGAATAATAAATACTCTGTTATCCGGGGAAATGTGCGTCTGCGATCTATCTTTCGTGCTTGGCATGGAAAACTCGGCAATATCCCACCAGTTAAGAATTCTTAAGGATAGACGCATAGTCAAGCTTCGTAAAGAAGGTAAAATCGCATACTATAGCCTCGATGATGAACATGTGGTTGCGCTTTTCCATGAAGGGTTAAAACACATCAATGAAAGTTGAAATATAAGGTTGAATATTATAAAATGATTGACTTTTAGAATGCAAAGGAGAGCAAGAATGAGCGAAGTGGAAGATATCTCTGATGGGAAATGGTACGAGTACCCTTATAATGCGCAATGCCTTGATCTCCGGTTTGCTAACAGTATCAGTATCCGCATTTGGGTTAGCGCACCTGGGATTAATCACGGCGTATTCCGAGAACGCGGTATTCATTGTTGCCATCCTGCTAGGCGGTTATCACTGGTCCAGAGAGGGCATCGAGGAGTTTCTTGAGGAGAAGAGGGTCGGAATTGAGATCCTCATGATGGCAGCCGCTATTGGCTCGGTGCTGCTGGGCATTTGGGATGAAGCAGCATTCCTGGTTTTCCTTTACAGCGCTGCAGAGGGATTGGAGGAATATACCTATGCCAGGACCAGGGGCTCCATAAGGGAACTTCTCGACCTTGCCCCAAAGGAGGCCAGGATTCTCATCGATGGAAAAGAAGTAACTGTACCTGTGAAAGACCTTAAAGTGGGAGATCTGTTCGTTGTCAGGCCTGGTGAAGCCGTTCCAACAGATGGAGTAATCGAAAGAGGAAAATCCAGTATTGATGAAGCTCCAGTTACAGGGGAATCCATTCCGGTCGAGAAGAACGAGGGCATGAGAGTCTTTGCAGGCACCATCAACAGAGAAGGCGCTCTGGAAATCAGAGCCGCTACGGCCTTCGAAGATAACACCTTATCAAAGATAATTCGTCTGGTTGAGGAGGCCCACGAAGAGAAGGGCAAGGCTCAGCTTTTCATCGAGCGTTTCGGCGATAGGTATTCTCCGCTGGTCCTCCTGAGTGCGGCTCTCTTGGTCGCAGCCTCTCTCTTCTTCGATGGCGGTATATCCGAGTGGGGTAGAAGAGCCGTCGTCCTCCTGGTTGCAGCGGCGCCCTGTGCTCTGGTAATGTCGACTCCCGTGGCCATAGCAGCAGGAATCGGAATGGCCGGAAAGAAAGGCGTACTCATTAAGGGCGGAGTTCACCTTGAGAATTTAGGCAAGATCAAGGCAGTAGCCTTCGACAAAACGGGAACCCTTACCAGGGGCAAGCCAGTAGTTACCGATATCCTGGCACTGAAGGGAGGAGAGACCGATGTTCTGCGGCGGGCCTATAGCGTTGAGCATCTTTCGGAGCATCCCCTGGCCCAGGCGATTGTTGAAAGGTCCACGGAGATGAAACTCGAACCCCTGGCAGTGGAAAACTTCGCGTGCCTCATAGGTTCGGGTGTCAGCGGCAATATAGAAGGTAAGACCGTTTATGCAGGCAAACCCGAGTTTTTCGCAGGGCTGGGATTGAGCATTCCCGAGGGTACCGAGATTGAGCGGCTGAGACGCGAGGGAAAGACCACGATCCTCGTGGGAACCTCTGAAGGCATCGAGGGTATCATCGGTATAAGAGATGAGATAAGGCCCAAGGCAAAAGAGGTCATAGAGGAGCTCAATAGAATGGGGCTCAAGGTGGTAATGCTAACTGGTGATAGCGATTTAGTAGCCAAGGCAATCTCACAGGAGTTAGGTGTGAATGAGATCAGGGCAAACCTCAAGCCTGATGAAAAGACCCAAGCTGTGAAGGAGCTAGAGCAGAAATATGGCGCTGTTGCCATGGTGGGAGATGGAATAAATGATGCGCCTGCTCTGGCCCAGGCTACTGTGGGAATTGCTATGGGAGCTGCGGGCACGGACGCCGCTATTGAGGCAGCGGATGTCGCGCTTATGGCTGATGACCTAGCGAAAATTTCGTTTGCAATAAATATCGGCAAGAAGGCTAGGAAGATTAGCAGCCAGAATATTGCTTTCTCGTTGCTCGTCCTGGCTGTGATGATCCCATCTGCGCTCATCGGAATTTTGAGCGTTGCTGCTGCGGTCTTCTTCCACGAGACCTCTGAGATACTAGCTGTGATGAATGGTCTGCGGGTGGCGAAGAGATGATGTCGAGTATCTATTCGGATGTAACCAGGTCCTTAAGGACAATATCAGCGCTTAAGGCCATCAATTAAAAGGCAAAATAAATTAGCCTCTAATGTTGAGATGGCGCAAGCTCTTACTTTTAGTATGCGGGAGCCAGAAACCGATTTCTTTTTGCTGAACAAACTTCTCAACGTTCTTCCTTTCAATAGGTTTATATGTCGATCGATTAATGTCCGCTTCAATAACAAGTGTTACTACGGCGATTGATAATAATATGGAAGCCCTCTTAAGAGGATTTGGGAACCCCCGAGCAAGCTATGCGAATTCATCATCGACAGTTTGCGAAGCACATAGTTCAATCTTGTTAAATAGGTGAAATCATGAGAAACGTCAGATCTAATTTAGCCTTAAGTTGTATCTTTGCAGCACTTTTTCTTTTGGCCGCGCTAACCGCAGGCGCAATGGGTATGGAAGCCGGAAGCATCTCATCGATGCTTGCCTCGCCTTCGAATATCTCCGGAACAGACGTCCTGGTGGATGTGTCCCCCAATGCTACGAGCTACATCCAAGGAGCAATCGGCATCCCATACACTAAATTTGTAAACGATGGGGGAGTAATGAAACCGGTTTCAGAGATAGCGCAGATACTTGGTGATACCGGAATCTCCAGAGACGATTCTGTTGTGATCTATGGTGAGTGCATGCCTTGTGGCGGAGGACCTTCGACCTCTACTTACGTATACTGGATTCTGAAGTACCTTGGTCACGAAAAGGTAAAGGTGTTAGATGGAGGCATAAAAGATTGGGTTGCTTTGGGAAAGCCGACCTCAAGTCAACGTTGCGTCGGCGGACCCCGCTGCAAGCAGCGGGGCATGTTCCCGCCGACGCATAAAAATGCTCTACGAAATCTGAAGCATCCTTAAGTTGGAGTTACATGCTCTTTATCCCAGCCGCAGCAAGCTGCGGGGTATTGCGTTTTAAAATAAATCTGAAGTGCGATCCCGAACGATCTACATTCCTCAGCTCAAGGCAAACCTGTTCGCAACCTTTGACTATGTGAAGAACAGCGGCGCGCAGATAGTGGACGCTAGGGCAGCATCGGACTACAGTGCAGGCTCTATACCACGCGCTATTAACATACCTTTCGATGAGATTCTTGATAATGAAAAGATCAAGAACGAATCGGCCCTCAAGGAGCTATTCTCTGGATTGAGCAGGGATAAGCCTGTAGTGGTCTTCACCAACACTGGTGTGAAGGCATCGCTGGTCTGGTACGGGCTGACTCTTACCGGCTATGACGCTCGGCTTTACTCCTGGCAGAACTGGCTGGAGAGCCAGCCCACTCTTAACCTAGGCATAAAAGAAGTGCATGCAGAACCGAATCCTGCGGCATCCGGCACTCCCATCAAGATTGTCGCAATCTTTGGAGAGGGCAGATCGAATGAATCTTCTGTGAGACCCACAGATGCAACTCCAGCAAACAACTCTACGAATTCAAGGCTTTCAGCAACGTCTAAGGAGATCAAACTCACGACCAAGGGATGTGCAACGTGCGAACCCATCACTATCTACACTGGTGGCAGTCTAACGAGCACGAAAGAAGGAGGTGTAAAGCTGGGCTCCATAGGCAAAACTGCGGTTGAGACCTTCAAGAGCGAGGCAGTCATTGAGGACTCCAAGGGCGAGGAGGTTGCCAAAGTGAGTATGCAGCAGGTCTCAGGAGATGAGTACGCTGGAACCTGGAAGGCCAGAGTTGCTTCTGGAGTTTACAGGATAACCATAGTCGCATCTGCATCAGGCGCATCTAAGACCTTCAGGGATGTCCTGGAGATAAAGATAGCTGGCTCGGGTGCAGCAAACAGCATTCAGCAGGCATAAGATTCTTGGAAGCGGCTAGGTGAGGTCGAAGTCGACTCCGGCTAGGTTTTTTTTCTTTTATGCATGGGCCTTTATCTTGAGAACTGCGCCTTAATCCATTCCCGGTTTATGTAAAGGTGTATTGCGATGAGCACAAGTAAGCCGAAGCCTGTGATAAGATGAACGTTCATCCATATATTGGACTGCTTCCATCCTATGAGATCGATAAGCCAAAGTCTTATGCCTGTAGCCACCTGCGCTAGGAAAAAAATGGCCATGGTCGCATTGACTGCAAAGAGAGATCGCCTAGACATTATCGCCCAACCATAATTATGCCGCTAGCCCGCGGGGGTTAACAACATTCTGAGGCTGGCCTGTTGCGAACATCTCGATGTTCTCTACGCACACGTAGGTGCATTCGTCTATAGATTCCTCGGACAGGAAGGCTATATGCGGCGTAAGAACAACGTTGTCCAGCTCCAGAAGAGGACTGTCCAAAGGTAGCGGCTCCTTCTCGAAGACATCCAGGCCAGCTCCCGCAATCTTCTTCTCCCTGAGCGCTTCCACAAGGGCCTCTTCATCAATTATTTTACCTCTTGCAGTGTTTATCAGGATTGAAGTTGGTTTCATCTTGGCCAGTTGTAAGGCACCTATCATGTGCTCGGTCTCTGGCGTGAGCGGGAGATGCAAAGTCACAATATCGCTCTCTGAAAGCAGGGTGTCGAGGTCAACGAACTTTGCCCCCAGCTTCTTTGCCTTCTCTGGGCTAGGGTGAGCAGAAGTTGAGAGCACATTCATGTTGAACCCCTGAGCGATCTGTATTACCCTTTTTCCTATATTGCCTGTTCCGAGCACTCCCAGAGTCTTGCTCATAAGCTCATTGCCGATGTAGTCTTTCCAATTGAACTTGCCCTTGCGTAAGTTCATATCAGCTATGTGGACTTTTCTGAGCAGATTGAGGGCAAGGGCGAAGGTGAATTCTGCTACGGAGTCGAAGGCGTAGTTGGGAACGTTGGATACGATCACACCATGTTCATTTGCGGCTTTCAGATCGACGTTGTCGTAGCCGGTCTGCCAAAGGGATATCAACTTTAGCCTAGGTGCATTTCGGAATGCTTCGGCAGAAACACCATATCTTCCCACTACGACTATCTCTGCATCCTTTATCCTTCCCATGAACTCATCCAGTGAAGAGGGCACGCTGTCGTAGACCTCAAGCTCGCCAAGGGCTCTCAACCTGGCTCTATAATCATTAGGAAGGAAGATCGGGTCTGCTACAACTATCTTCATTTTGGCTCCCAATCAGGACTCCAGGTATTTCTTCGGATTCGCTTCAAACTTCTTCTTATCGGAGAGGTTGCAGAAGTAGTAAGTTTTTCCCTGGTATTCGGCCTTGAACTTCGCTTCCTTCTCATCCAGCTCCATTTTGCAGACAGGATCTTTCATCGTCATTCTATCACCAATAAGTCAAATAGGCACCCCGAAACAAGCTACGGGGGTACTCAATCTAAAATAAACAGGGTAATTGTTCTACCCATCTTTGCCTAAATAGCTTATCCTTGTGGCAATATTGTTCGATAGCTGATAAGGCCTCATTGGCCATTTCTACATGTTGCACCCAATATTCTCGTTCTTCTGATTGTAGGGAAAAAATTATCAAGAGCTTAGTCAGATCCGGCTATTGAAGTGAAAAAATAGTGACCGTGTCTCCATCGCTTATTCATCCTGCTGAAGGCAGCTACTCCTTCACAAAGTAGTTATAGATATAAGCCAGAAGTGCTCCAATTATCGCGCCGTAGATGAGCATCCAGATGGAGCCTATCACGGCACCCGCTACTGTTGGTGTATACCCTGGGTGGAAGGGCGCGAGTATTTCAAAGTACTGCAATCCCTGACCGGTAGCTACGGCAAACAGAGACACTACGAGATTGGCTAGCCCCGTTACAATACCACTGGCTATGGTAAATGCTTTTACATCCAACTTCAAGCTCATCGGAATCTCTCCTACTTTCTGATATAGTTGACTTCTTAAACTATTTATAATCATGGATTGCGGAGAGGCAATTGCTCAATTTTAAAAAATTCCATTTCAGATATCTTCGTACTATTATGAAACCAGGCTCACTTTTTCCAGTTTTAAAAATATAAGGCGCTTAGTCCAAATATTTAGCTCGAAGAATCAGAGCCTATTTCACAATTACATAGCCCTTCATGTATGTATGAACCTTGCAGTGGTAACTGTAATATCCAGGATCATTGAAAGCGTGGCTGTAGTTTTCACCTGGCCTTATGATTCCAGAGTCGAACATCTCCTTTGTACTTGTTAATATAAGGTCACTTGTAACGGTATGGTTACCTGAATCGCGGTTTATCCAAGTTACTTCCGTACCTGCAGGCACTGTGATCGTCTCCGGAGTGAAGGCATAGTGACTGTAGTTATAGTTCTTGATCTCAACTGTGTTCGGCGGAAGCTTTTCCTGATTGATGCATCCGGATAAGCTTATGATTGAGATTAATGCTATAGCAATGATTGCTGAATTACGTCCTCTCATTTCCCATTCCTTACTGCCATTCTTACTTCATTTCAATCGCTAGAGGTACTTTTCCGGGTTCTCATCGAACATCTTTTTATGATCAAGGCTGCAGAAGTAGTAAGTTTTCCCTTTGTACTCGCTTTTGAAGCCTGCCCACTTATCTTCCATCTCCATCTTGCAAATAGGATCTATAACCCGCATTTTATCACCAATATCCAGAATTATATTAAGCTGCCTCGAAACTTGAAGCCCTTTAGTAGCTTAATTTGTATCGAACTGAGAATAAATTTGTATCGTACTAAGGGATTAAACATATAGGGTTCATCTCAGAGGCATCCAGGAGTTTCAGCCCTACAGATAAGCCTCCGTAGCGTATCTTCGCATCATCCTGTGACTGTGGAAGTAATAGGCAATCTTTCCTATAGAGTTCCTCATCATGTTCGTCCAGGCATCTCTGTTATCGTAGAACATTGGAACTACCAGATATTCCAGTTTATTGTACAGATCTTTCAGCTCGCGAGCCCTTTTTTCTCTTTCTACCATAAGTTCTCTCGGCTTCGGGCCTATCGCCCATCCAGTGATGCCCTCGATGCAGCCCTCGATCCACCAGCCGTCTAGGACGCTGAAATTTATTACGCCGTTGTAGGCCGCTTTCATGCCGCTCGTTCCCGATGCTTCGTTAGGCGGTAGCGGCGTGTTCAGCCATAGATCGACGCCAGAGGTGAGCCTGCCCGCCTGTTTCATATTGTAATTTTCGAGGTAGATTATGTTAAGATCTCCTCTCAACTGAGAGCTGTAGTTGTATATCTCTTTGATAATGCGCTTACCTGCCTCGTCTCTCGGATGTGCCTTTCCCGCGAAGATGAGCTGTAACTTTCCACTCCTGTTTATGTCCCTCAGCCTGTTCAGATCCGAGAAGATCAGCGTTGCACGCTTGTAGGACGCAGCCCTCCGTGCGAAACCCAACGTGAGAGCATTAATATCCATGCCCGCTTCGGTGTTCTCGTTGATGTAATCGATCAGCAATTTCTTGGCTTTAATATGAGCATCCCAGATTTTCTGGTGGGGAATCTCATCGACCCTGACCAGCAGCTCGGGCTCGTTTGCCCATCCAGGGATGTGCTTGTCAAAGAGATCCCTGAAAGGCTGGCAAGTCCAGGTGTAAGGGTGAACGCCGTTGGTTATAGCGCTTAAATGATAACCTGGGAAGAGATTTTTGGAATACTCCATGTGAGCTTTGGTTACTCCGTTCACGTACTTGCTCAGGTTCAAGGCGAGAAGGGTCATGTTTAGCCTATCCGATCCAGCGTACTTTTTCAGCTCTTCCAGTGGGAATTCATCTCCTAAGAAGGCTTGAGCATCATCGTAAGAGAACTTATCAAAGGCCGCTTCGACTGGTGTATGGGTCGTGAAGATACATAGATCCCTTGTCTTGTCAGCGTTCATGTCGTTCTTCTTCAGCAGCTCCAGAGTCAAGAGGCCCGAATGTCCCTCGTTCATGTGGTACTTGCTGATCTTGAGGCTCAGTGCTTCGAGCATCCTCATGCCGCCGATTCCCAGGACCATCTCCTGTTTCAGCCTGTACCTCTCATCGCCTCCATAGAGGAAGCTGGTGATCTCTCTATCTTCGGGATCGTTCTCTGGGACATCCGTATCCAGGAAAAGCACAGGAACCAGCCCACCCGTCGGACTCTGAAGGTCGTAGAGCCAGGATTTTATCTTTACATCTCTGCCGTCGATCCACACCTTTACTGTATCAGGAAGCAGCCTCATGAACTTGGATGGCTCCCACTCGTCGGGATGTTCTAGCTGATCGCCCCATTCGGTTATCTGCTGCCTCAGATAGCCTTTCCTGCTGACGAGGGTTACTGCTACGAGGGGAATCCTTAGATCCGCGCAGGAACGCACCGAGTCGCCTGCCAGCACGCCAAGCCCGCCGCTGTAAGTCGGTATATCGCTCTTTATGCCTATCTCCATGGAGAAGTAGGCGATCCTGGAGGCTTCAAGAAAGCTGCGCATGTGGCCTTCGCTGCAGAAATAATATTCACCGCCCCTGATCTCAGCCTTGAACTTCGCAGTTTGGGCATCCACCGGCATCCCGCAGATTGGGTCTTTTGCAATCATGAATCTCAACTCAGCAAAACTAATACTATCAATTATTAAAAATGTGATCTAATGTTCTCCAATTAACGAGGGCATACAGGAGAGAATCTGCACACCTCTCGAACTGATCGCGGTAATTTGGCCTTCAGTCCGGCGTTCAAGTTAGTGGACGTGCTGATCTTTAGTTGATACGTTGCCAGATGCGACCGATTTCTGGGCCTCTATCTTGTAGCAGGTCTTGTTGGCGGGACAGGTTCCCATCATGGATTGTGCCACCATACAGGTCATGTTGTCCGGCAGGTATTCATCATGGTGTCACATTCTTTGCTCATGCACTGACCCATCGTCTTTCCCATCATGCCACCTTGCCCCATCATACTTCCTGCGGTGAGGCTAATCATTGCGATCAATAACCCTATGCATGCCAGCAGTGAGACCAGCGCGTTTCTTCCCGATTTAGCCATTCTATCATCCTCACTCTCTATTTTATGAAATTTTCAACATGTAACTATGACCAGCTCTTAGTATTTATAGATCGGCAGAGTATCCAAGCTAAAGCTACATTTTAAGCAATCTCGCATTTATGGCCACAATTACAGTGCTCGCGCTCATGAAGATTGCAGCGATGGCAGGGCTGAGGAGTACGCCGTAGCTGTACAGAACTCCGGCCGCCAAGGGAATTGCAAAGGCGTTGTAACCCGTAGCCCAGACAAGGTTCTGAAACATCTTCGTGTAAGTTTTCTTCGACAGGCCGACTATGTTCACGACGTCTCTGGGATCGTTCCTGACGAGAACTATGTCAGCCGACTCGACCGCTACGTCAGTACCCGCGCCAATGGCTATTCCAATGTCAGCCTGCACGAGGGCAGGAGCGTCGTTGACCCCGTCTCCTACCATGGCCACAATGTAATCCTTCTGGACCTTTTTTATGGCCTCCGCCTTTTCGTGAGGCAGCACCTCGGCGAAGAAATCGTCCAGCCCCAGCTCCTCGGCGACCCACTTGGCCACAAACCTGTTGTCCCCGGTGAGCATCATGCACTTTATGCCCATCGCCTTAAGCTTCTCGATGGCCTCTCGGGACTCCTTCCTTATGATGTCAGCCAGGGCTATGGCCCCGATGGGGCGGTCTTCTTCGAGCAGGAAAACAACGGTCTTTCCCTGTTGCTCCAGCTTCTCTACCCTCTCGTCCTTAAGTTCGATCTTGCTTTCCCGCAGGTATCCGGGGCTAGCGACACTCCATCTTTTTCCATGGACCTGGCCCTCTACGCCCTTTCCGGGGATTGCTTTGAACTCATGAACGTGGACAAGCTCGATCCCTTTCTCCAACGAGTCGTTCACAATTCCTGCGGCTATGGGATGCTCTGAGTTTGCTTCCAGGGATGCAGTCAATCTTAGGATTTCCTTCTCATCTGACTCCGAAAGGGGTACGATATCAGTTACTCCGAACCGGCCCTCGGTCAGCGTTCCTGTCTTGTCGAAGACCACAGCCTGAAGGTCTTTGGCCCTCTCAAATGCCTGTCTATTCCGGATCAGCAGTCCTGATTTTGCTGCTAGAGAAGTCGAGACTGCAACCACCAGTGGGACAGCCAGACCTAAAGCATGTGGACAGGATATGACCATGACTGTAACCGCCCTCTCGACGGCGAAGGAGGAGTCCTTGCCAATGTAAAGCCAGGTTGCCAGAGTGATGGCTCCGACGCTGAGCGATATGATTGTGAGCAAGCGAGCAGCATTGTCGGCCAGATCCTGGGTCTTTGACTTGCTCTCCTGAGCCTGCCTGACCAGTTCAATGACCTGATTGAGGTAAGTCTCTGAGCCAATCTTTCTTACCTCCACCGATATCGAGCCCTCACCATTGATGGAGCCGCCTATCACGTTGTCCTCAGCCTTTTTCGTAACCGGCTTGGATTCTCCGGTCAGCATCGACTCATTGACGCTCGTCTCTCCCTCTATCACAGCCCCATCGACAGGTATTTTCTCTCCGGGCTTGACCAGAACTCGGTCTCCTGGCTTCAGCATTTCAACCTTGACGTCCACAGTCTGCCCGTTTTTTAGCAGGTGGGCTTCGGAGGGCATTATTTTGACCAGCTCCTCTAAAGCACGTGAGGCTCCCAGCACGGAGCGCATCTCGATCCAGTGGCCGAGAAGCATGATATCAATCAGCGTGGCAAGCTCCCAGAAGAAGATCTCTCCTCGCAGGCCGAAGGCCACTGCCGAGCTGTAAAAATAGGCGGCGCTTATGGCCGTTGCGATCAGGGTCATCATTCCGATGTTGTTGTCCCTGATCTCATTCAAGAAACCCTTCAGGAATGGATAGCCGCCATAGAAATAGACGAATGTGGAAAGCAGGAACAGAGCATAAATAGAGCCCGGAAACTCTAATTTAAATCTAAATAGGTCCTGAATAAACGGAGAGAGGGCAAGGATGGGGAGGGTCAAAATTAAAGATATTATGAATCTTCTTTTAAAGTCCTCAGTGACGTGGCCTTCGTGTCTGCCTCGATGTGTTTTATGGGGTTCGTTAGGGCGCAGGTCCATGTCATGCATTTTGTGCTCATGACTTGTTTTTTGCGCTTCATGATCCATACCCATCCTACCCATGCCAGGCATCTCTGGCTCTTTGCCGATCTCAGGTAGGTTCGGTGCCACTTCTTCCACTGCCATTATATTCGTCCTCCTTTCTGGATTAAACAAAAAAATTTCCTTAGAAGTATTCGCGCGAACAAGCATCCCTGCAATGCTCAGAGATACTTCTCTGGACTTAAATCGAACCTCTTCTTGCAGGAATCGCAGCAGAAATAATACGTCTTTCCTTTATACTCAGATTTGTATGCTGCCCATTTGTCCTCTATTTCCATTTTGCAGGCGGGGTCAATAACTTTCACATCATCACTATCCTGTAGTTCTATTAGCTTTTATTGATCTAAATAGTTTTGTTCGTATTTTAAATTTTGGACTATGAATAATAATTAATATTGTTGTATTGATGACTCCAAGCACAAATTGGAATCGATGGTGCCAATATAGTCAAAAAAACTCCAAGAACCGGATGTTCGAGAATCTGAACTCTCGCATGCGTCCATAGCTCAAGGATTATTGTGCCCAACAATGAAACTAGAATCACTTAATTATGATAGATAATGCCAGTTATGCGCTACAAGACAGGTCTGATCGGCTTGCCCAATCCTTCCGTCTTTGTGTCCTTTTCCTGCCTTGGATGCCACATGGCGCATCTCCTGATGACGGTTGATTTGTCGGTGGTTGCCATCACTTGCGTTTTATGAGGTAAGTTCATCTCCGATGGATTTTTTGTCTCTTTTTCTTATGCCATCTCGACCATTTCGGACCTCATAGATGGCAATGTGAACATAAATCTATAACACAACTTTAGAAAAGGCTATACGGAATGAGCTATAAAATATGCGGAAAGAAGTAAAGTTGGTGGACAAAATGAAAGACGAAGTGTTCTTTGGCGAAGGAATGGCAAAAGTAAAAAATGAATACCCTGACCTTTACAATGCGATTGTAGGTTTGAACGAGGCCGCCTACACCGGGAAGGTCATAGACTACAAAACACAGAAGTTGATAGCCCTGGGCATAAATGCTTCTGCCTCAGACGACAGGGCAACAAAAAAGCAGATGATTAGCGCAATGAAGGAGTTCAAAATCACCAAGGACGAAATAGTTGATGTTCTGAGGGTGGTTCTTCTGACTTCAGGTATGCCTCCCTTTACCAAGGCCATGAAGATACTGTATGAGCTGGTGGAATAAATTTACAGAATAAATTCCCGAGAAGCGGCATTCTTATACCTACTGCGCATCCGCTTCTTATTCTTTAATCACTATCTAAGTTCTGACGTTTGTGGGCAACAACGGAGCTGGCAACGTTTTCAGCATCGGGAGATAATCCTTCGCATATCTCCGATCTCTGAGTTAAATCCTACATTCTCACCGGGCAGCTGACATCTCCTGAACTGTTCATCACAGAGATTGAGCTCTCGCTCGAATCCCGTACTCTTTCCGTAACTACACCTGCATGGCTCATAATGGGACTCAAAGGAAGATCGTATGCTCGATGCCTCCTTCAATATTCCAGAAGCTCACGCTCCGGAGAAGTCTTATATCTCCAGGGCATAATAACAATCGTGATGATTAATTCGGATGGAAATTGCCGCAATGAATACGTCCTTAATGCTTGATGTCTTAACTAAAAACGTACATGAAATCGCCCCGATTAGAGCCTTTGGGTTTCAGGAATAACTGATCTGAAAGAGACCGCTCAAAAGACATGTTAGGCGAAGCTTAGTCATAAGCCAAAAGTTGGAATCGAGTATGCTGGTCGCAGAACAATTTACGCATAATGTAGCTATGCATGGTTCAAGATTTGCCTTCTTTCGGAGTGTCTGCTCTTAACAGCTAATAGAATGGAGATGTTAATTCATGGTAAGGATCTACGAGGATCTAACCAAGACCATCGGCAATACGCCTCTGGTCAAACTAAATAGAGTAACTAAAGGCATAGACGCCACAGTGGTAGTCAAGTTGGAGTCTTTTAATCCCCTGAGCAGTGTAAAAGACAGAATCGGAGTGTCCATGATCGACGCCGCTGAAAAAGCAGGACACATCAAACCAGACACCATCATCCTGGAACCAACCAGCGGAAACACAGGCATCGCCCTGGCCTTCGTCGCCGCCGCCAGGGGCTACAAGCTGGTCCTGGTGATGCCGGAGACCATGTCGATCGAGCGGCGGAAATTGCTCAAAGCCTTGGGAGCCGATCTGGTGTTGACCCCAGGAAGTCAAGGGATGAAAGGAGCGATAGCAACTGCAGAAGAAATGTTGGCAAAGGATCCCGCGCTATTACTACATTCCCCAGCAGTTCAGGAACCCGGCCAATCCTGAGATCCATCGCAAGACTACAGCAGAGGAGATCTGGAGAGACACAGACGGAAAGGTGGACTTCGTTGTGGCGGGCGTGGGCACTGGCGGAACAATAACCGGTATAGCCGAAGTCATCAAGTCCCGCCGACCGGGATTTCGCACCATCGCAGTCGAGCCCGCAGCATCTCCGGTCCTCTCAAGAGGCAAGCCTGGACCGCACAAGATCCAGGGAATCGGAGCAGGCTTCGTGCCGGATGTGCTACGACGCGATCTAGTGGATGAGATTGTAAAGGTAGAGTACGAGGACGCAATAAAAACTGCCCGAAGGCTGGCCAAAGAAGAAGGGATACTTGTCGGAATCTCTTCTGGCGCAGCAGCCTGGGCTGCCCTTCAGGTGGCTGCCAGGCCGGAGAATAAGGGAAAGCTCGTTGTAGCAATAATGCCAGATACTGGCGAGCGATACCTGAGCACAGAGCTCTTCGAGTTTTGAGGTGAGGTAACCGGAAGATGAGCATCAGAGAAGACATCCAGACTGTCTTTGCCAAAGACCCAGCAGCCAAGACTGTCTGGGAAGTCGTCTTTTGCTATCCTGGGCTACATGCTGTCTGGCTGCACAGGATGTCTCATTTTCTGTGGACTCATAATCTGTTCTTCCTGGCCCGTTTCAGCTCCCATATATCGCGTTTCCTCACCGGAGTGGAGATTCACCCTGGAGCTAAGATCGGTCGGAGGTTCTTCATAGACCACGGCATGGGTGTGGTGATCGGAGAGACGGCAGAGATCGGCAACGACGTCCTGATGTACATGGGAACGGTCCTGGGTGGAACTAGTCTCGAAAAGGTGAAGCGTCATCCTACAATTGAGGACGAAGTAGTGATAGGCGCAGGGTCCATAGTCCTTGGTCCGATAACCGTTGGAAGAGGGGCAAAGATAGGAGCCGGTTCCGTAGTTGTGAGATCTGTTCCGCCAGGGGCTACGGTTGTGGGCGTTCCTGGGAGAATAGCGGAGCCCGAGTGCCCGACGACACGAACCGACCTGGACTATGGCAACTTACCAGACCCAATGCTCAGGGTTGTTAGCAGGTTGCTGGACCGGCAGAACCGGCTTGAGGAGCGGCTGAGAGGCATAGAGAAGTCTCTGCCGGGACCTGAGGCCGAAAAGATCAGGGCTGAGCTGGTAATTGAGGATGAGATCAGGGCGGCCTTGAGGGATGTCATAGATCCTGAGGTGGGAATCGATATCGTGGATCTTGGCCTGATCAAGGATATAATCGTGAGAGACGACCATGCCGAAGTGGACATGGTCCTGACTACCCAGGCCTGCCCTCTGGTGGACCATCTTACGGATCAGGTCAAGCGCCGGGTCGAGGGGATCAACGGGATCCGAAGCGTTGAGGTGAAGGTCCTGGACGAGCCATGGGACTGGGACCGTTTCGTTAAACAGCAGAAAAAGGAACGCTAAGGGAGATTTAGCCGAGAGCAAGAGTTGTAGGTCCAGAAATCTTGCTTCGTGCGACCGTAGTAGCGAGATTGATGGCAAGCAGTTATTTCTCCTTTTTCAAAATTTCTTCCAGCTTCGCCTTCTCTTCATCGGACAGTTTGCTGTAGGCTTCCTCAGACTTCTTGGCCATGTCGCTCAACAAGAGCGCTTGTATTGTGGGCAGGACAGCGGCTGTGTGAACCTCTGCCTCATGTTCCTGGATGGCATCTTTCCTGATCTCTTCCAGGTTCTCCCGGCTCATCTCGCCTTTATTCAATCCGGGACATTCCTCATCCCTCAAGAGAAAGCCTGTTCCATCGTGCCTCAGAGGATATGCCCTGCATGATAACGGGCGATTGTCGTAGATCTTGCATTTTTTGCTGTCCGGATCGAACATCTTGCATTTGCCGTCCTCTCTTTCCAGATGTAGCGACAACGGCATAGATTCACCTGATACTGTTAGATTTGGAAATACCTGGTAGATGGTTCCATCCTTTGACCATCTCTCAACGTCGCTCAAATAAATCGCGACTTCTCGTTCGCAGCACTGCCCGCACTCTTGGCAAGTGAATATGAACTTCGGCTTAGCGTCTTGCATGTCATCATCTCTATTACGTTCGACCATATTCATTTGATGTATTGTATAAACATTTTCCTTTGTGCATCTCTGTCCTCAGATTCGATATTTGGGATTGTGTCTAAATCTAGCGTGCACTTTTCATATCAGGCTTGAGTCTTTGTTAATAGAAGAATCTGGAGGCTACAATGGACATAGCTCGATCTCTATTTTTATTCGTTCTCGCAGGACTCTGCGAGATAGGCGGCGGGTATCTCATGTGGCTGTGGGTCAGAGATGGAAGAGGAATCTGGTTTGCTGTGCTTGGCGCGCTGGTCTTGATCCTCTATGGAATCATACCAACCTTCCAACCCGCAAACTTCGGCCGAGTTTATGCTGCCTACGGCGGCATTTTCATAGCTCTCTCCATCCTGTGGGGCTGGCAGATAGATAAGGTAGTTCCTGACAGGTTAGATATCCTTGGAGGCGTCATCTCCCTGATCGGCGTGACCATCATTATGTTCTGGCCCAGAGGTTGAACCCTCAGCTACTTGGTCTTCCACTGATAGTGTTTTCTCCACCGCCAACACCTTCTCAAGCTTGGCCTTGGTGGAAGGCTTGTAGGGAACCGCTTTGCAGCCTTCGGCCTTAAGAATGGACGGCTCGTAGGTCCCGATCTCCCTGGCGATCTTCTCCGCCTCAACCTTGTCAAAACCGATTAGGGGCCGGTAAACCGGCATTGAGGCACAGTCATCGAGGACAAAGAGATTGTCCAGGGTCTGAGATGCAACCTGGCCAAGGGACTCGCCTGTTACAATCCCCTTGGCACCCACTTCCCTTGCCACAGACTCCGCCAAGCGGTACATCCTGCGCTTGCACAAGATGCAGGTATAGTTCTCCAGATCCTTTTTCCTCAGGACTTCCACAGCCCTCATCAGGAAGCCGTCTTTCACAACCAGAAGCTCCAGATCCGGTTGGTAAGCTCTCAAGGCTTCGATGACTGCCTGGGCGCGATCCAGCGCGCTAACGCTAGCGAAGGATTCCAGGTCAGCGTAAACGGGAATTATCTTGCAGCCTCGCTTCATCATCATCCAGGCTGCGACTGGCGAGTCTATGCCGCCGGAGAAGAGGGCTACCAGTTTGCCCTCCACTCCCAGGGGAATGCCTCCCGGACCTTTAACCGCATTTCGGTAAAGGTAGACATCGTCATCCCTGATCTCCACATAGACTGTGGCCTCCGGTTCGTCAAGATCCACTCCGAGGTTCTTGAACCTTGCCAGGATAAGATCAGCCAGCTCGATGGTCTTCTCCTGTGATTTGAAGGGATGGTTGCCCACTCTCCGGAGCCTCAGGGCGAAGGTCCTAGCCGTCTCAAGGCCAGATCTTATGCAGAAATCCAGGATATAGGAGTTCAGCTCTTCCAGCTTGCAGTGCTCGACCTCGGAGAAGGAGACTATTCCGAAGACTTTTCTGAGCTTCTCCGGGTCCACTGGACCATCCAGCCAGATTCTGCCTCGTTCCTTGCTGACTTTCACTCCCGGAAGGACCTTCTGGATGCTGGAGATCAAAACATCTTCCCAGCGCCTTCTTACCGGCTCAGACTTCAGGGCAATCTCCGAGTACCTGACCAAGTACATTTTGGGCTACTCCTTCTTACCTTCGTCCGCCAGTTCCGCAATCCTGGCAATGGGCATTTTTGTCTACCTGTACGATTTCTGTCTGAGATGTCAGCCCGTCCCAGAGAAGAAGCTTTCCGGAAAGCAGCTCGCCGATACCGACGATGTATTTAATGGCCTCGGATGCCTGAATTAAACCGATGATGCCGGGTGTAACTCCAAGAACGGGGAAGACCGATGGCGGAGGAGCTTCTCTAAAGATACATCGAAGACAGGCAGACTCTCCGGGAAGCACAGTGGTGGCTTGGCCGTGGAATCCATTGATAGCTCCGTGAATGAAGGGTATGCCCTTCTCCAGAGCAGTTCTGTTCAGCAGATACCTGGTGGGAAAGTTGTCCATGGCATCGATTACCAGGTCTGCATCGGCAACTAGATCGGAGGCATTGTCTTCCGTTATTGTCTCTGATTTCGCATCTATTTTGATGTCACTGTTGATCTCCGTGAGCTTATCCCGGGCGGATATCGCTTTTTCCCTGTCTACGTCCTTCTCCCAGTGAAGGATCTGACGGTTGAGGTTGCTCAGGGCTACAGTATCTTTATCGACGAGTTTGATTTTACCGATACCCGCGGCCGTGAGATATATCGATATTGGGGAGCCGAGGCCGCCGGCACCTGCGATGAAGACCTTTGCATCTTTCAGCTTTTCCTGGCCATCTTCTCCCAGCAGTCGGATCTGCCTGTCGTACCTGTCCAGCTCTCTTTCCGTTAGCATTTCTGTTCACACATCTTCAAATCGGTGATTTGTCTCTTTTTAATACACGGAAACTATTCAAGTGCTAGCATTCTTGCCGAGGATTGGGGAATAAAGCAATGCTATGTATAAGGCGTTAGTGGTAGCGGCAAGGTTCATTACATCGCTCTGCATGAAGGCAAACCGGCTGCTGAAAATCTAGCTTCTTCTCGAATCTATCAGATATGACCGATCTATAGAATAGAGCTGTTCGCTATAAACGACATTGTGAACAAAAGATCAGTTCATCAAAGGCCTAAAATCCAAAGGTTACCGTATCCGATTGATGTCGTAGGCTGCTGTGGGGTACGCCCAAGCTACTTCCTGCAAATCAGCGAGCTTCATGCCCGCCCTCATTGCAAGTGCAAAGATGTTAATGGTCTCGTCGGCGTTGTATCCCAAAAGATGTGCCCCAATGATCCTACCTGATTGATCTGTGAGAATCCTGTACCCTGAATGGGCAATGTCGACACTGCGGCTAGAGAACCAGTCTGAAGTCTCTCGTTCATATACAACAGTCTTAATTCCGCACTTCATCGCCTCATCTTTCCCGAGCCCTACAGATGCGAGCAAAGGAAAAGTGAATACTACACTAGGCACAGTCCTGTAATCGGTTGTTAGCGTGTTGCCGTTAATCATGTTCCTAGCTGCGGTCCTGCCATCCATCGTTGCAACAGAAGAGAGCGGTTTTCCTCTTGCGTTGGCGTCTCCAGCCACGTAAACGGACGGGTTTGAAATGCTCTGTAGATGCTGGTTGATCGCTATTCCCTTTTCGTCGACTGAAACTTCCCCTGCTTTCAGGTCGAGGCTCTCGATGTTCGGCGCTCTTCCAGCTCCATGCACGACCATCTCTGCCTCAAATATGTGCTCACCGTCCTTGCCTGCATGAACGAGCAGTCGGTCCGGACCTTCCTCGACCGATTTAACTGGCATGTTCATGTGAATCTCGATTCCCGATGCCCTAAAGGCTTTCACAAGGAGATCAACCAAGAATGGGTCGAAGTTCTTCAATAATCGACCGCCCCTATGCAGGATCGTAACTTTCGCCCCAGCACTGGCTGCCACGTGTGCAAATTCAAAGGAGATGATACCGCCACCGATGAAGATGATTCGCTTGGGAATGGTTTTCATTGCGAGGAAATCATCGCTAGAGCTGACGAATCTCTCGCCTGGAATCCCTAGTCTACTGGGAGACGCGCCAGTCGCGATTCCGATGAATCGGGCGGTCATCGTTTCGTCCCCTACCCGAAGGATGTTTCTTCCGAGAAATCGAGCGTGACCGCAGTATGTGTCTATCCCTCTTTCGGCGTAAGTCCTGATACGCGTAGATGGGATTGGGTCTGTGAACGTTCGCTTGAAGCTTATCAGTTCAGGCCAATTGATGCGAATGTCCCCATCGATTCCCTTGTTCTGCATGGATTTCGCTCTTACGATTACTTCCGCAGCACTTACCAAAACCTTCTTCGGAATACATCCTTTCACAGCGCATGTTCCGCCAAAGGGGAGTTGATCGGCTATGGCAACCTTCCATCCCGCACGTCGAGCCTCATGTGACATCGCGGTGCCTGCATTACCTGTGCCGATCACGATTAAATCATAAGTTCTCTCGGATCCTTCCATTCGTATCCCTTGTAGTCTATTTAGATGCCAGTACGATGTATGCCTGTTCGGGATTGGGTCAATCTTTTTGTTCCTTGACACTACAGCCAAGGTCACACAATTCTCAAATATTAATAGTATTGAAGGTTAAATCAACTCTTCGTCCCGACGCACTTACGATCTATGCGCAATTTGAACCGACGATTTTACTCTCATGGATCGCCATTTTTCAGTTTGTTCGTCTTCTGGCAGATAGTCCGGAGCCAAAATGCCTTCAATCGGAGGCGTATCGGCTATTCATCTCTGCGGATAATCAATCCTATGAGAGTTTCGAAAAACTAATCAATCGAAATACTTATATACTATTAATACTATAATATAATGCATGAGGACTCTCATTGATTTTGCCATTCGAGCAGAATATGCTCGAGTAAAAGCCCTCGGAGATGATCTATCCGAGATCGGATCGTTGATCAATTGGGAGCGTTTCAGATTTTTGGAACCATTGATATACAAAAATAAAACTAGCCGCGGAGGTCGTCCGAACATTGACATCGTGATTATGGTGAAAGCTCTCGTAATTCAGCATTGGTTTGGTCTAACAGATCCAGAACTGGAGCGACAGGTTGCGGATAGGATCTCTTTTCGTATTTTCCTTGGCACCACTGAAGTAATTCCTGATTTCAGCACAGTTTGGCTATTCCGTGAACGTTTGATTAAGTGCGACGTATACGATGATCTTTGGAATGAGCTTCAAAGGCAGCTCGATGAGATGGGGTTTACTGTAAAGAATGGCACTATCCAGGATGCAACCTTCATAACTTCGGACCCAGGTCGGAAGAGGAACAAGAAAGACGAGCAAGGCGGGGACAAAAAGGAAGGTCAAGATTCCGAAGCCACCAGTACGAGCCTGAATCAGGAGTTTGATAAAGAGCTAATTGGTATTTCAAATAATATTATTGATGACAAGGCCAAACCACAGAGACTCGAAGAAGAGCCAATAAATGAGGGAAGTTGGGCAAAAAAGGGTGTCAAATCCTTTTTCGGATATAAAGGTCATATCTCAATCGATACCAATTACCACCTTATCAGATATTTTGAGACTACAACTGCTTCTGTACACGATAGTCAGGTAGATCTTGGAATTGAAGGGCTACCACGTTACGCCGATAAGGGATATGATGGTGCAAAAACTCGAGGATATGATGCAGCCATGAAAAAAGCTACAAGAGGTCACAAGCTTGGAATCATAGATCTTCTGAGGAATAAGAGAATCAGTAAAACGCGATCGCACATCGAAAGATGCTTCGCTGTTATGAAGCGGGGGCATAAGGGAGCACATGTTTATGTAACAACTGTCGCAAGAGCTGGAGTAAAATTCATGATGAATTCGGTCGTTTACAACCTGGAACAGTTGAAATATTTAGTGCATAAACAAACAGCCTAGCGGAAGCTCTCTAAAAAAGCGCAAAAATTAGAAACAACAAGGTAAATTGAAATCTAATAAGCCAATTTAGGGGTGAAATATGCTAAAAAACCACTATAAAGATTGAAAATATTAACGCAAGAATTTAAGGCTTCATTAACCAACACTAAATCGAAACCCTCCTTGGTTTGCTGAGCAGGTCATCTTGATAGAGCTCTTGACTGATCAGCAAATGATAAAGTATGCAGAGCACTTTTCTTGCAAGAGCAACGACACCAATTTTTGTACCTCTTCTTGCCTTGATCCTCAAGAAGAACTTCTTGAGTTTCGAGTTTCGCTTTGATCGAATAATGGCATGTGCCACCTCAATAATCATCCCTCTTATGTGAGGTGAACCATGCTTTGTGATATGGCCGTTTATCTGCTTGCCTGCCGATTGATAAACAGATGGCACAAGTCCGCAATAAGCAGCAAGCTTATTCGGGGAACTGAAGTCTCTGAAATCTCCGACCTCTGCCAGGATAGTAGATGCAGAAACGACTCCCATTCCCGGCATGGATAAAGCGATCCTCATGTCTTCATTCCGTGAAGAGATCTGATCCGAAATCTTAGCGTCGATTTCTACAATCTGTTTGGTAATGGCATCAATCATATTCAGATGAGATCGAAGGAGAAAGATCTGTGAAGGAGATAGGTTAGCCTGGATGATTCCACGTATCTCCTCTTTAATCGCTCTTACCCTTTTCGAAGGTATGCTTTCCAATATCTTCTCCAAATCCATGCCGTTAAGAAGTCCATCGACGATATGTCTTCCTGACTTGCCAAAAACGTCAGATAGCACCGAGGAAAGCTTGATACATGCAGCCTCTAGCTCGTGAGTAACCCGATTCTTGATCTTGGTTCTTACTTTAATCAGGCTCTCTCTCGTCCTTGTAAGAGATCTCAATTCGCGGTGATCTCTGGGAAAGATTCGGGATGGAGAGATCAGATTCTTCAAACAAATCTCCGCAATCCACTCGGAATCCAGCGCGTCTGTCTTTCTTCCTGGAATATGCTTAATCTGATAGGCATTTGCCAGAATAAAATTTACAGACCCCTCTAAGACATTGTAAATCGGAAGCCAGTAATTGCCCGTAGATTCCACGGCCACTTTATGGCAACCATTCTCCTTTAGCCAATTCTTGAACTTCAAAAGCTCTTCTAAGCTTGTTTCAAATCGATCTTGAAGCTTCAAGCCGTCGCTGGAAAGAATAGTCGCCACAATAAACTTATTGTGTACATCAACTCCGCAAGCTATTTCTCTTTTTCCAGACATTATGCCCTCGCAGTTGCGATATGGGCAGATGAGTAATCCCTGGTGGTGAATTGCCATTCGCGTTCAGCGACGCATTTGGGTGCTCAAGAAGTCTGGCTACTTTCTATGACGGGATCCAAGTCCCGAACTAATTAGCAGCCTTCACTACCCATATCAATACTGCAATCCGCTGCAATCGTTTTCATAGTTTTGGGTGCGAATCAGGATTCATGATTGCTTTCTATGACATTTCACCAAGTACCTAGCAGATGTAATAGAACTAATCGATAAGGGATAGCCAGGAATAGTCTGAAAGGATATAGGGGGTAATCGCTAGATATTTAGCTTGCCTAGCAGATTGTTCTTTCTGCGTCTCAGGATCATCTTAGGTTGCCGCTGGCCAGGACTCGATATCGTTGGCCCTGCTCGCCTTCTTCTAAGAGCTACGCTTCGCGTTGTTACTTTCGTCTTGGACGCCATCCTTCTTCTTTCCCAAAATCTTCTTTTTGAGCTTTTTCTTCAATTCCATGTCTCTGCTACTAGATCTCATTTTTTCCTCATATCCCACCTTTCCAGGCATTAGTGGGTATGGTCAACGACCCAAAATTTAGGAGGGATGGATCGGGCTACACATATCACAGCCATGATCAAAAGGAGAGCTTGAGGGATATAGTCTTCTGTCTCCATCTCCTCGCTACCTGGCGGCTATTGCCTGCGGCTATCTCGGTCGCTTTCGCTCTATTCCGTGCATGCCTGGCCTCTCATTGGTGACCTAGCAAATGTAATAGAACTAAATTTTGAGATATGGCCAGGGACGACCTTAAATGGATATAGGGGGTATGACCAGAGCCCGGCCAGAGAGATAGTAGTAGCCACACGATAAAAAAGATTATCGCCAGATCTTCAGCTTGCCTAGCTGGCCATTAGACCGGTTCCGATTTCTCGATGAATTCGTTTAGGATATGTGAATATTTGCTGTCAATATCCGCGATTGCATCCTCTTCTAACTGGAGACATGGCAGCGTTTCAAGAATCACCTTGCTGGTAGCTAATATGAAAATTCTAAGCTCCTTCTCGGATTGGAGATCATTTCTTTCCCGTATCTGTCCAAGCCGATAGAGCCCCTTTTGCGCTTCATCGCAGACCATCCTAAGGCTGTCGGCGGTCTCGTCAAAAGTAGGGAGGCTCATCCCATCCCTCCTTTACCCACTCGATAATGGTCACTTTGCCAGCCAATGGGCCGACCTCATCCAGCTTTTCGTACAAGTTCGTTGGTGCTTCCGTTGACATTTTCGTTTCGTCTCCTAGCCTTTTCAAGGCGTTAACGTGTTGCTGATCCTATTAGCAACGATCCAAATAATGACTAAGACTGCGGCCCGCAAAAGATTTATTTCCATCAGTACCACCCGCCGCACTTAGCAGCTTATTTTTTTCTACGTATCCGGATCATCCTGCCGTGCCTCTTTCAATTGTCATCCTATATCCAACAGCGCAAAAACAATTGCTTCAAGTAGCGGGGTGATCACCACTTTTAACCACATTTCGGTCTGAATCGCTGGGGCTCCCGCAGTCCCATAAGGCTTCGACACACCCAAACCCGTAATGGGAAGTAAAACGCTGCACCTCCCACGATTGCCCCGAACAAACAGAGTACAGAAAAACCGCAACCACATTTTTTAAACCTCTTCTGTTCCATCTTTCTGGATGTTCCAAAGCTTCGAGGTGTTTACCAGACGTTCCACACTACTTAAGTTCACTGCAAGAAAGCCGGCAACTGCGAACCCTGAGATCCTGGTGACTGTGATGGCGACTGTGTGCCTTGGGGCCCTAATCCCAATTCCTGTAGTATATCATTAGCCCATGCCTGAGATCCTGGTGACTGTGAAACTGGAGATCCTGTTGACGGTAGCCCGCTATCAGACCCCATCCAATTTGCTTGCTGCAGCGTTGTGTTGGGTACAGTCCCATCGATTGTATGCGCCGGATGTTCTGGATACTGGTCTGAGTCTCCGTAAATGCCATCTACCAAGTGAACCGGTTGCTGAGGAGTGGTCGCGTTCGTCGAGTTCGAATTATTCAGATCCGATCTACCAAGCACCTGCGATAGATTCATGTCCTGGGTGATATTAAAATAAGGCTTGGCAATGACAACACCAACTAGCCCAGTGCTTATCGACACAAGCAACATCAAAGCTACCAGCGCTGATAAATTTGTGTATTGCTTAACTAATCCCTTTGCCATATATCCCTCTATAGGTTAGCAATATTTTTCGTCATATACATCGTACCTGGCAGGAAGACCTTATACGCTGCCTTCGACATTTTCACCTAATAGAATTGGGCCAGAATGGAGGAGGATGGTCATCGAGACTACGCTTTGTTATCCAAATCCTCAAACTCTTTGACTTCTCGCCGGACTCAGAGTTTACTTTTCCGCCTCACCAAATCAGGATTTGAGTACTTAGTGGTAGTTATTTATGATGTTCCCTCCCATGAAATCCGCGGATCCCATGACCTACAAAACCGCCTATATGATGGCCTGAGTTATAGTTATAGTATGTGGGTTCTGAATACCTAAATGCCGGATAATTATATGGTGCCAGGTACGCTTGTGGAGGCACGTAAGCTACCACATTTATTGTCACCTGGTTGCTTGGCTGGCCGTTTATGCTGACAGATAGTGTGTGTTGCCCGATTGTGTCTGCATAGAAGGTTAGTATACTGTTGGGATAGAAGTAGAAGTTGGAGTTATACGTTATTCCATTTAGTATCTCACCGAGGTAGCCGCTGCCTCCTGTGGGAGAAACCGCTATAAGCGGTACTGTTGCACCCTGAGGAACCGTTACATATTGTGTCCAGCTCCCGGTTCCTTGTATCCACAAGGTGGGGACGACTGCATTGTTGGCATTAGCCTGGTACTGCGAGTAGGGCACGGATTGTTGCTGGGTGCCGAGATATAGGGTAGCCGTCTTGCCTACGATCAGAGTCTGTGCGGGAGCACTAATGTGGGTACTCGGAGCCGATACTGTAGGCATGGTATAGTACTGAGCATATTGCGAAGTCGCATTTGGTGTAACTATGCTTGAAGGGGCATTAATCTGCCCTTGGACTACAGATAAACATGCAATTACGATTATGGCCAATAAAACCGTAAATAGACGATAAGTTCTCACTAATCTCCCTCCAGGATTCTTTTGAATTTTGCCTGAGCCCAATATTGGGCTTCAACATTTTAAAGACGTGGTACGATGAAAAGAGTCAAGAGAATGTTGTGCATTCGAGCAATAATAACAAACAAAGTCTCAAGAATGTTCTATTTTGGATAAAGTCATTCATATCAGTGGCAGTGTAACGATTTTTCTGTACTTTGATAATAAGAATGATTATCGGCCCTGTATCCTATCCAATCTTGAGAAAAGGAGGACACAGGACCATGATACCCATAGCACTCTTGGAAGATTACCTTATCGATCAGGAAGATGGACTAAAGAAGCTTCTGACCTGGTTCTTGAACCTTGTAATGCAGCTAGAAGCGGCGCAACAGGCAGATGCAGAACCGTATCAGAGAGTCGAATCCCGAAAGGCACATAGGAATGGCTACAAGGAAAGATCTCTGAAGACGCGAGTTGGAGAGCTCCGACTCAAGAAACCTCAATTCCGTGAAATTTCCTTCGAAACCAAGGTGTTCGACAGATTTTCGCGCGTAGAGAAGGCTTTGGTCAACGCTGTACTCGAATCGTATCTCCAGGGGGTTTCAACCAGGAGAATCCAAGATATTGTCTCTCGATTTGGCATCGAGAATTTATCTGCCTCTAGCGTTTCCAGGATATCCAAAGAGCTTGACGAGAAGGTAGAAGAATTCCTGAAGAAACCTATCGAACGTCCTATTCCTTATCTTTATGTAGATGCAAGCTACTTCAAAGTAAGAACAGAATCAAGATATGTTACCAAAGCTTTCATGATCGTCACAGGTGTTAGAGATGACGGTTATCGCGAGATACTTGGCGCAAGAATAGCTGACAGTGAAGATGAACTCTTCTGGTCGGGATTATTTCAAGATCTGGCGGATCGTGGGTTGTCCGGAGTAAAGCTCGTGATATCAGATGGTCATAAGGGAATCCAGAAAGCGGTTGAGAAATCATTTCTTGGTGCTTCATGGCAAATGTGTCACGTTCACTTTTCAAGAGCGGTCTTGAGAAACGTTGCCAAGAAGTATCATAAGGAGATCGCCGATAAGATCAAGATCGCTCTGGAAGACGAAATCAAGATACAGGACTTAGCGAAAGAATTGAGGGAAAGAGGTTATGCGAAATCTGCTGACACTATCGACCGCTTCAGATTCAGTCTGTGGAATTACAGGGCATTCCCCAGAGGTCACTGGAGAAGGATTCGGACTACAAACGGGCTGGAGAGGATCAACAAGGAGCTGAAAAGAAGATCCAGGGTAGTCGGTGCCTTCCCAAGTGAGAGCTCGTTCATGAGGTTAGGGGTTTCGATCCTCATCGATATCAACGAAGAATGGCTGACCGCTAAAAAGTATTTATCTATGGATGCTGATTGAGTATGTTGGGATACAGGGCAACTCCAAATTACAGAAATCTCGGCACACTACCATATCAGTTCATCATGACCAAATACATTGTAATGTTGTCCTATCCGCTAAAAGCCGATAGCAATTGTCTCGTCTACTCTCGTCTCTAGGCAAGAGCTTATCCGACGTCGAAACGTTGGGATTCGAGGGACTTATCCAGGATCAGGTCATGCCTATATTGTTAAGGATTAGCCAAGGGGCGTGTATATGTAGCCATTCCCGATCCTCATCATGGAAAGGATTTTGTTGTTGGGCTTCTAGCGCAGATCTTGAAAGAAGGATAGATCAGCCGCGAAGAGTGGCTTTCAGTTTAAACCTGGAGCGCAAAGGCTGGAGTTCGAGAGCAAGTTGACCTTTATAAAAATTATTTATACCTAGAATAGTAGCTAAAAAGGAAGACGGAGGCTTACAGGTTATACATACTGCATCAATTTAGGCCGCCCTGGTGTCAGTTCACAGTCATCTGATTAATTATATCTTGAGCGCTTATGCCGATATGTTTCAGCTGAACATTGATCAAAGCAACCGTAGTATTATCTAAGAGAAAGGCGATAACGCTATGCGATTCGTCATTATCTCTACTTTTCATAGCTAGTTTACCATTGAATTCAGTGTCGATTACCCTGCCAGAAATTAGCTCGGTCGCATGAGATAGAGTATCATCAGGACTGGAGCCATAGGCTTCTATGTAATCATTGGTCAGCTTTAATACACGGATGTCCAAGAAGCCGTATTTAGTAAGGCCATACTTTGCTATTGATTCTGGAGATTGCTTTGTTTTATAGGAAAACGCGCTAACGGCTTGGGTTCCTGTCCAATCGATTGCGTATTTGGGTACAGGATCAGCGGACGCATTTTCCCCGTCTCCTTGGTTAGTCATTTCAAAGCGTGAACGACTATCGGTAACGTATTTTTGTGGGTTGTAATCGATCACATTTGCCTGATTAGCTGTCCAATTATTATCTAATCCTGTTGTGAATTTATGTCCGCCTATCGATATGCTCATGTTAGACTGAGCGCCATCTGTTGGAATTGAAGAAAACAATACCAGTGACACTAATCCGATTATTGCTAATTCCAATTTCATCTTTGTTTCTCCAATCGAGTGTAATGTTGCTATGAACATATATAGATGAGAGTTTCGAAAAACTAATCAATCGAAATACTTATATACTATTAATACTATAATATAATGCATGAGGACTCTCATTGATTTTGCCATTCGAGCAGAATATGCTCGAGTAAAAGCCCTCGGAGATGATCTATCCGAGATCGGATCGTTGATCAATTGGGAGCGTTTCAGATTTTTGGAACCATTGATACACAAAAATAAAACTAGCCGCGGAGGTCGTCCGAACATTGACATCGTGATTATGGTGAAAGCTCTCGTAATTCAGCATTGGTTTGGTCTAACAGATCCAGAACTGGAGCGACAGGTTGCGGATAGGATCTCTTTTCGTATTTTCCTTGGCACCACTGAAGTAATTCCTGATTTCAGCACAGTTTGGCTATTCCGTGAACGTTTGATTAAGTGCGACGTATACGATGATCTTTGGAATGAGCTTCAAAGGCAGCTCGATGAGATGGGGTTTACTGTAAAGAATGGCACTATCCAGGATGCAACCTTCATAACTTCGGACCCAGGTCGGAAGAGGAACAAGAAAGACGAGCAAGGCGGGGACAAAAAGGAAGGTCAAGATTCCGAAGCCACCAGTACGAGCCTGAATCAGGAGTTTGATAAAGAGCTAATTGGTATTTCAAATAATATTATTGATGACAAGGCCAAACCACAGAGACTCGAAGAAGAGCCAATAAATGAGGGAAGTTGGGCAAAAAAGGGTGTCAAATCCTTTTTCGGATATAAAGGTCATATCTCAATCGATACCAATTACCACCTTATCAGATATTTTGAGACTACAACTGCTTCTGTACACGATAGTCAGGTAGATCTTGGAATTGAAGGGCTACCACGTTACGCCGATAAGGGATATGATGGTGCAAAAACTCGAGGATATGATGCAGCCATGAAAAAAGCTACAAGAGGTCACAAGCTTGGAATCATAGATCTTCTGAGGAATAAGAGAATCAGTAAAACGCGATCGCACATCGAAAGATGCTTCGCTGTTATGAAGCGGAGGCATAAGGGAGCACATGTTTATGTAACAACTGTCGCAAGAGCTGGAGTAAAATTCATGATGAATTCGGTCGTTTACAACCTGGAACAGTTGAAATATTTAGTGCATAAACAAACAGCCTAGCGGAAGCTCTCTAAAAAAGCGCAAAAATTAGAAACAACAAGGTAAATTGAAATCTAATAAGCCAATTTAGGGGTGAAATATGCTAAAAAACCACTATAAAGATTGAAAATATTAACGCAAGAATTTAAGGCTTCATTAACCAACACTAAATCGAAACCCTCAGATGTAAGACCGAACAAACGATTGGACGATTGGAGTGCGTTTCAGAGCAGTCGTTATTACAATATGTAGCTGATGCTGGTCTGAATGTTTGTCCTCCACATACCCTTTATCTTTTGTGCCAACGTGCGGGGTCTTATCCCCCGCACGTAATCGCAGATGCAAAAACCATATCGATAGCTATATCCCAGCTGCGTAGCCTGGAGATTACAGGTAATCTCGGCACGACCTAAGCCTTTAGCCTTTATATCCCAGCTCCTTAGCCTTGGCGAATGCAGCATTTGATTCGGTCGTCCTTCCGAGGGCTTTGAGAGCAATTCCATTGTTGTACCAGGCATCAGCATCATCTGGTTCTAGCTGGATAGCCTTGTCGAAAGCTTGAATGACTTCATTGTACTTGCCCTGACCATAGAGAGCAAATCCTTTATTGTAGTAGGCCTCGGCAAGATCCGGTTTTAGCTGGATGGCTTTATCATAAGCCTGAATGGCTTCATCGTACTTGTTTAGGCCATCGAGAGCAAGTCCTTTATTGTTGTAGGCCTCGGCATCATCTGGTTTTAGCTGGATGGCTTTATCACATGCCAGAATGACTTCATTGTACTTGCCCTTACCATAGAGAGCAACTCCTTTGTCGAACCAAACTTTCGCGGTCTGCTGACATTGGGCGGACGTTAGCAATACCAGCAGAGTTGGACGGGATATCCTCATCAACCTACCATTCTCCAGCAATTTCATCTATTATGGCAGGAGTCATCAGCCTCAGTGGCAGTTCAGGCCTTTGCCTAGGCGGACCCCATCACCTGGAAGGTAGTTGGTATTGAGGAAGATCTATTTTAAGGGTTTCCTTTTGTTATCGTAGAACATACCTCTTTAAGGTTATCGAGAACCTGATGCATCTGATTGTAATCCTGTTGTTCATGACGTAGTAATAGCTTATTATGGCTGGAGTTCTTGAGAAAATAAGATGGCCGCAAAAGAAGCTGGTTGTTGTGCATAGCTCTTCGGCTCCGAAGGTGGAGCTAAGGGTTCTCGAACTTCAGGCCGCCAAGGAGATACTGGCCGAGATCTTTGGTGTCAGGATCTCGGAAGTGGAGGAAATGATACTGAATCTATATGAAGAGGTCTGCTATGCAAAACCTGATCATGAGAAAACTGAGCAAAGGCCCAAAGAATTCATTCTGAAATAGAGGACAGTCCCTACACCCTTTAGCCTTTATGTGTACAGGACATGCCATAACTCAGGGATGACACATAAGGCTCTTAGTTCACCCATTATTGATCTTTCATAAGGGTGAATGGGCAAACAGTAGCATTATAGTGCCCAGAAATCTCAGCTGTGCTGTGGTACCTGAAGAAGACCACTCCGGAGCTTTCCATATCTGATGAGGCCAGGACCATCCTAGAGAAAAGGTTAGGGAAGAAGTACCCTGAGCTTTATGAACAGGTGGAAAAGGCTCTTGCCAAAAAGTAATTCCCAAGGCATTCTGGAAGTAACATGACAACCAAAGAAATAGATCAAAAAGCAGCGGTCCAAGAACAAAGAGTGTGGCAGAGAGACACGGACCACAATTGATCCCGAACTCAAAGGCAAGAAGGTCATTATCCGCCTGATCTCAGGAGGCCAGCCTGTTTACCGGAACCCTGGAAGGCTACAACCCCCACGAGATCCTAATCCAGACTGCAAAAGGGCAACTCCTGGTATTTAAGCACGCTATTGCTACTATCGAGATCGTAGATGAACCAAAAGGATACAGGGAAGATAGCTAGGAGCCAGAGATACGCCCCAAACAAACCTCATCCAAACCTGGAATAGGCAGGGGCTAGATTTTGTGGCAGTTCTGGAATGAAAATAATGGAGGCGCTATACGCCTCCCAAGGGTTGACCATAGGGTTGATTAGTATCAGGATTGATCTGAGATCCGGTATACGGCGTATTTTGCAAGTTACAGGCTGGAGCATCTGGGTTATCCGTGCAATAAGCATCTATTGGTTCGCCGTAAATTGTTTGACCTTGTGGTGGTGCCGCAACTGCCCGAGTCGTCTGATTCCAACTCGCATCTATCGCGTGGATAGGTTTATAATTCGCAGTTGACGCGGGATACATATTGGGCGAAACATCCGTCGTTGCAGCCGACGTTGGATTAATCAATAAAGTGTTTATCGCCGTTTGGTTGCCTGCAAATATGGATTGTATAAACTGATTATATTGGTTAATCGCTTGGTTATATCGTCCCGTGTCGAGCGTCCCGTCATACGATTGTTGGTAAGATCTGCCCATTGAAAAGCCCGCTTGGATACCGGCTTGTACGCCCTTCTGGTAATCAGTTAATTCCGCCATTGCTGGTATTAAGAGCACTATAAGTGCCGTTATTGCTAAAATCTTATTCTGCACGATTCCACCAATCTTGATATTATATCCATCCTTATCTGGTCATCGATTGATGCCAGCCTATATTCCATTCAGCTTCGACATATTCATAAAGCGTCCAAAATTAATTTTTAAAATGACCTTTACGACCATGATCTGCGGCCTTGATGCGCAAGCTTCGCCAGAGATCTCCTCATAACTGTGGGATAGCTAGGCAAAGCGTTGTTGGCAAACAGGAAGAATTGATATGCTAAGTGGAAGGGAAGCCCCGGGAATCCATTTTGCAGGAATGGAAAATCCTTCCTACCACGCTGAGATCCAGGACTTGATTAAGATAAGATATCAGCCTTTCATAGACCTTAAAATCTACGAAGCAGTCCCACAGAGAGCCAACCGAACCAAAGAAGAATAAGTACGTTCGATAGGATACTTCGATGGCTCCAGAAGTAGATGAAGAAATCAAGCGCATGAATGCTGAGGGGAAGACAAGCCGAGAGATCTCCGAAGAGCTAGCAAAACGTGATATTTTCTTTACATGGCAGCGGGTCGAGGCAGAATCGCATTCATGACCAGAAAGGAGCCCAAGGAAGCCCACCAGACCCCGAAGGATGAAGGCAAGACTTTTGAGATAAAATCATCCCAATCCAAACTCGAATCAGCCAGGACAAACCAGCCTGTTGAGCCAGCAGCCGAGTCTGATATCCCGTCCAAGATTCTCAAGAGGATCAGAGAGCTTGAAGAAGAGGAGTATACTCCTGCGGCCATCTCAACAAGATCTGGACTGAGACAGGTCTGGTGATAGAGGAAACGCAGATAATCGATACTAGGCTGAACAAGCAGAAGGGAAATATGATGAAGCTCCCTACCAAGCTTGCTCTCCTGAAGCTATTATTCATAGCAAGACTTTGAAAAGACTTGCATCTGAGCTGATAATGAAGCGGGCAAAAGTCAATGGTTTGGTGCAATTGGGATGCATCGGTCTAAAGGTGATTCGTGACTTTTGCCCACATGCATGTTTGGGGTCTAACACATTTAAAAACGTGGTACGGCCTGGGTACTCCCCCCTAAGGCTTCTGTCAATTGGACTTTCTTCAAGTCTTCTTTCATCTGCACGTACTGCTCTCGGGTCAGCTCTTCCTTTGCATACCTCTCAGCCAGAATATCCTCGGCGCTTCTGATAGCTGGCCTGCTTGGTACGAGGATCTTCTCACTCTTGATCAGCTTGTAAATAAGATAAGCTACGGCTATTACGATTATCGGCCAAAATAGGCCAATTCCAATTCCTATAAAGGGATGCATCATCGGATGATAGTATGACATATGTCCTCTTGTTCTGTACTATCGACTTATGTCTAAGACATATTCGACTTTCGACAGATGTAAGTTAAAGGCACTCAAATCTGAGAATGAAAAGGATGGAGGCAAAAGTCCATTGATGTAGGACAGAGGAAGTGGACGCAAGACTCTTGCCTGATTACGTATCGACATTTAGCACATATAAAGATGTGGTATAGTCTGACTGAAATGCCACGACGAGGGACTGAGAGCTAGGACGAGATAGAACTTATTCGAAGCTCAGAAGGACAAAAAAGAGTAATGGCCTTCAAGCAAGTGGTGTACTCTCGGAATCATGAACCAATACTTCGGCCTGCCAATCTTATCCTAGATTTCGAACAGCATGAATGGTGTTGGGGCTATTTTTAGAGCCGTTTACCACTATCTGCAAGGCGTCATTGAACGTCTTTGATCCTCCAGATCCAGATGCATCAATTGTTGCCTTATATGTTCCTGATGCCACGTTGGCGTTCCAGATCCCGGCATATTCACTCCCAGATGTTCGTTGCATATTCACTCTGCCAATCTCAGTTCCTGCTGAGTTCTTGATGCCTGCATAAACTGCCATATAGGTCAAATCTGCGCTTGTCGAGAGGCTATTCGGAGTTGCATCAATCGAGCTGTTGTTTCCGAAAACCGCTGTTATCAAAACTGGAGCACTAAAATTCGCCGGATTGGGCATAGCTCGTATGTCGTTTAGAACAATGTTGAGCTTTGGCATCGTAGTTTGTGTTGGCGGCACTGCTGCGTTGCTTGCCGCTGTGTTACTTGCCACTGGGTTGCTGACCTCATTTGAAGCTTGGCTGGGACTTGACGTGAGTAAACTGGAATTGAATTCTGTATTTCTGAGTCTGTACTGCTGCGCGGGGGTCAAATCTGATGGTGTATCATCTACGGGCTTGCCTTCCATAAAACTGGCTACACTTGAGGCCCAATCCTGATCAGTAGGGTCTACGCCGCAATTCTCACACACCGCGAAAGCAGCAGGTGCCAAACTTGATGCAACTACAAATGCGAAAATCAGTAGGATTCCTGTTTTTGTCATGATACCTCCTCATTCATTTTGATTTAGATAAAGTTCATCGCAATATGCATGATCTACCAGCTCGCCTCATAAAGATTTCAGATACTAGGGGTCCATTCACCATCATTTTCCCACTGGGAGGGAGTCAATATTCCGGATTTATTTAGCTCATATCCTATCGGAGCGCCGCCCCAATTCCCAAGATTGGTATTTGTCGAGATATTATTGGTTTGACCAGAATTCGCTGAGGTGTTATTGGCTTGTGCAGACCCCGCTATTTGGCCCAAAATGGCTTGACCGTTGCTTCCAGTTAATTGAACTGGCGCGGTTGCTTCGCAAATCAAAGCCAAGGCCAAAAGGATTAAGCTGCATATGACTAGTGCACCATAACGCAAGTTTTAAATCTTATAAAAGGTCTAGAATATAGATCGTGGCAAGAAAAACAAAATTCTGTGTGAAACTGGAAGAGAAAGAACGAGAAGAGTTGAACCAGTACATCCGTCGTGGGAAGTCGTCTGCAAGGAGTTTAACTCGCGCAAGAATACTGCTCCTGGCCGACGAAGGGCAATCCGATGCGGAGATCATTGATGCATTGAAGGCGAGCAGAACGACAATAGTGAGGATAAGAAAGAGATATTTCGAGGGTGGCCTGGAATCTGCATTGAATGAAAGATCTCGCAGTGGAGCGCCTCCGAAGATAGATGCACGAGTTGAGGCTAAACTGACCGGCATTGCTTGCTCAGATCCGCCTGAAGGCAGATCGAGATGGACGCTGAATCTATTGGCCGACAAGCTTGTTGAGCTGGGGGAAGTGGACTCGATCTCAGGAATGAGCGTTTGCAGAGCGTTAAAAAAAATGAAATAAAGCCATGGCTCAAACAGCGATGGTGCATAGGGAGCATGACGAGCGAATATATCTGGAACATGGAAAATGTATTAACTCTGTACGAGCAACCATATGATCCGAGGCATCCTGTGGTTTGTTTCGACGAGAGGCCATGCCAACTGATAGGCGATGTCTTAGTGCCTATACCCATGAAACCAGGCAGTCCGAAGAAGGTGCATTATGAATACGTCCGTAACGGGACATGTTGCATCCTTATTGCTTTTGATCTTCATGCAGGAAAAAGAATGATTCGTGTCATGGAGCACAGGACAAGGGTGGACTACGCCCATTTCATGAAAGAACTTACCCAGCAATATCCAGGTGTAGAATCCATTCGATTGGTCCAGGATAATCTCAATACGCATACTTCAGGCTCATTTTATAATGCTTTTGCGCCTGAAGAGGCGTTTGAGCTGGCTAAGGAGTTCGAATATTATTATACGCCAAAGAAAGGTAGCTGGCTCAACATGGCTGAGATAGAACTCTCAGCCCTATCGAAGCAATGCCTCGATCGTCGGATTGGAGACATCGATACTTTAACCAAAGAGGCTTCGGTGTGGGCACAAGAACGTAACGCAAAAAAAACTACTGTAAGATGGAAATTCACGAAGAATGATGCAAGATTAAAGCTAAACAGGCATTATATTAATTTGCAAAATTAATGTTATGGTGCACTAGTGAATCCGAATAACACCAAAAATATGCAAATTCAGGAGATAGAGATACCGTTGCAAGGCAGGGAAGTGCATTTAAAAGCTTATGGTTTTATAAAAGTATTCCGAATAGTCTCTAATGACGGTGACATAGGATACTGGGCAACTGACGTGCTGGAGATAGACGAAGCTAAACGCGAAAAATTTGGTGGATATTCCTGGAAGATTGAGGAATATCACAGAGGCATAAAGCAATTCTGTGGAGTCGAAAGCTGTCAAGCAAGAAAAAGTCAGTCCCAGAGAGCACACATAATGTTCTCCCTGAGAGCGTTTCTCAGATTAGAAGTAGAAAGGCTTAGAATAGGAATAAGTTGGTTCGAATCTAAGCGAAGAATTATTCGCGAGTCAATTCGCGAATATATAAAATATCCTTATTATTCATTGTCGAAAGATTCAACTGCGTAAGTCCTAAATATAAAGAATCTACTTAATTTTAGAGAGTTGCCTCCATGAGCTTGATGTCAAATCAACAGGAGATCCGGGACCCGATCCATAATTTCATAAGGCTAGATCCAGAAGAAATAAAGGTCTTAGATTCGGTACCTTTCCAGAGGCTTCGGCATATCCACCAGCTTGCTTTGACGTATTTGTTGTATCCTGGAGCTACTCTATCGCAGGTTCGAGCATTCTCTTGGAGTAATGGAGCTTGCAAGCAGAGTATACGATATCGTTACGGATCCAGTCAATATCCATCATGATTCAGTGCGAGAGATAGTTCCGATAGACTTTGATCTAAAGTATTGGAAAAGGGCTTTGAGGATGGCCGCATTGTGTCACGATCTGGGTCACCTTCCATTCTCTCATGCTGCTGAGAGCGATCTGCTTCCCGAGGGTTGGAACCATGAACGTCTGACCCTGGAAATAATTAGAAGCGAAGAGATGGATCAAATTTGGAATCAGATCAAGGTGAATTCGGAAGATGTCGCCAAGCTGGCAGTTGGCCCCAAGTACTACAAGGAAAGCAAGTTCAATGATTGGGAGGCTATTCTCTCCGAGATAATAGTGGGCGATGCCTTCGGAGTAGATAGAATGGATTATTTGCTTCGGGATTCGTATCATATAGGTGTCGCCTACGGACGATTCGACCAATACCGGCTCATCGATACCCTTCGAATCTTGCCAAAGGTGGATCGAGCCTCCGAAGAAGAGCCAGGTTCTCAGGAACCTGCTCTTGGCATAGAAGAGGGCGGACTGCACTCAGCTGAAGCATTGCTCCTGGCGAGATATTTTATGTTTACACAAGTCTATTGCCATCATGTTCGGAGGATATACGACATTCACCTCAAGGACTTCTTGAAGAGCTGGTTGCAAGGGGGAATGTTCCCAACATCGATAAGGGCTCTTCTTCAGATAACGGATAATGAAGTCATATCGGAGCTATTCAGGGCAAACAGAGACGACAAACATCCAGGACACGATCCTGCCCGCCGGATTGCCAAGAGGGAGCATTTCAGGCTGCTTTACAGGAGAACTCGGGAAGATCTCGATATAAATCGTGAAGCTGGTATGGCTGTTTTCAAGGCGGCATGCAATGAGTACGGAGAATCAGAGGTGAGGTATGAGAAAGATATCCAGAAAGGAGGCGGCTTGAACTTTCCGGTTCTTTCAAGGGATGGCCGAATCGTTTCCTCTCTTTCAGAATCAGATACTCTTGAGAGAGTGCCTGTGGTGGCAATTGATTACGTTTATATAAGCCCGAAGTACAGAAACCAAGCTGAAACTTGGCTCGATAAGAATCGAAAGAAGATTATCACTTCGAGAGAGGTGGAAGAGGTATGATGAAGAGGTTGCAGCGAGAAGCTGTACTGCTATCGCTAATAAAAGAGATGAAGGCCAAAGGAAGTTGGTGTGGTGAAACCCACATACAGAAAGCCACATATTTCCTGCAAGAGCTTCTGAGGGTTCCGACGGGTTTCGAGTTCATGCTTTACAAGCACGGGCCATTCTCTTTCGATCTTAGTGACGAGATAACAGCAATGCGAGCTGATGCCTTACTTCAATATCAACCACGTATTCCCTATGGACCAAGCTTATTTCCCACTGAGGAGAGCCGAGAATTTCTTGGCAATTTCCTAAGACTCTAAGTAGCTACGCAAAAGAAATTCAGTTCATCGCCGAGAAGATCGGGAAATTAGGCGTTGCAGATCTTGAACGTCTTGCTACTGCCCTATACGTTACTCTCAATCCGGATGGGATGGAAAAATCAAGAGAATTTCGGATTACTGAGCTGAAACCTCATATTAAGGTTGATGAAGCCAGTTTAGCAGTGAAAAGTGTTGATGCCATAAGGAGAGATGCCGTGGCAAAAGGACTAACTGGCAGCTCGTGATTAGCCATCCTGTGATAAGGCAAAGTGCCGAGCTGGACACGGCTGTTGCCTTCCATCCTCGACAGGTCCTTCCGGGGCGAGCTGTGACTTTGGCGTGCCAGATAGCCCTTCGGGTTTCTTAGTTTCCGAAAAGGTGTTTTGTGACAATGGTCGCATAGCTTCCTTTTGGTAAAGAAAAAGACAATTCGATCTCAAATTTTGATGACCTTTTTGTAACATTCAATTCATCCTTCACAGGATCGGAGATCAAAAAATCCTCCGGTATTACGATTATGGGGCGTGCATGTGACTTAAAGAAACTCCCCGTCTCAGATTCAATATTCAGATCTGCAAGTCCGATTCCTTGTCTCACGAGAACAAAATCAATAACTCGCTTCTCAAAGTCGGAAAAGATTGCTGTGTCGCTCACCGTTCTAAAGGTAGGCGAGATCTTCTTTATTTCATTCACTGAAAGAGTCTCGTAGAAGATCAGCGATCCTGCTGCATAATCTATCGGGTATAATTTTTTCTCATCAACAGAGGTCTTCAATACCTCTTTGATGCACTCATTCCAAATATAGCTCTGGTAGGCATTTACGAACATCTCTCTCAAGCTAGCGGGTATTCTTTTGTAAGCAGCAAGCCAGCGGTTTGTTTTTAAATACTCTTTTATTATTATTGCAAAGACTTTGTCCCCAACGGCTACATTGCGTAGGTCATCCCACCGGGCAAGGATCTTATTTTTTTCGTCTTTAACCCTTCTTGGTTCTGATTCGAGGTAAGCAGTTAGGTACAGTTTAACCGCTTGTTCGTAATCCTTCTTTATTACATATTTTGCAACGAATTCCTTTTTGATGACACTGCCAAAGCGTTGGGAATCAAAATAATTCGGGACGCCGGAGCAGGAAATAGTCTTTGCTATCTCGAAAACATCATCCAACTCGCTATTTTTGACATCGTGAACAATAATCGTAAATTTGTTTCCCTTTAGATCACCAATTTTTATTTTTTTCCTGTGGTAACCTATAAGCTGAATGTTCAGCGCGCCAATCTCTGTGTTCTGGGCCTTATAGTGTGTTGGAATAGAAATGTACTGTCTGGTTAGAGCATGCTTGTCTTTCAGTCCTGCATATCCAATTTCAGATAGTGGAATATGGAGTTTTTTTGCAATAGAGTGAATTGCATTATATGTACCAATCTCCTTTTTTTCCAGGAGAAATATGGCTTGATCGTCTTTTTTCTGAGTGACTCTGATATTGGGGATTTCCTCGACGATAAAATCTGTAGGCAATTGTTTCAATTTCATGGAAGATAAAACAATAGGCCATTACAAGCATAAAACCCTGTCCATAATAGGGGTGGAAGATCCGGGGTTGTTCTAAAATGAATACCTTCACCTTGCAGCAGGTGTCGTCCTACAGACCAACTCGATATCCTTCAATCCTTCAGACCTAGTCCGCTGCCGATCTGACACGGCTGATGCCATCCGTTCCTCGATTGGCCCTCCTAGAGAGTTGCAACGGGAACGTTATATCTTTGTAGGCCCGTCGTGCATTACTGGCTTTTTGGACGTTCCTTATACGTGCAACAATAAAGCAGTTCATATCCGCCCTCCTGGCGGATTTAAACATTAGATCACTTAGAGCTGAGCTTTAATTCGTTTCCTTCGCGTACCCCTACCTGCATTTTCGATTTCGATGACCATTTTCTCGATGATTGAATCGCTGATCCTGATCCTGTTTGTTCAAAAAGCTTGGGCATTAGAAACATTCCAGTATGGCTTTCAGAGATCATTGCAACTTCTTCAGGCGTCCCCGCCGCCACAATCCGTCCTCCCTCGTCCCCGCCCTCCGGTCCCAGATCGATGATGTAGTCAGCAGACTTGATTACATCCAGGTTGTGCTCGATTACTACTACTGTATTTCCTTTTTCGACCAAGTCGTTCAGGACTGCGATCAGCTTCTTCACATCGTCGAAGTGTAAGCCAGTTGTCGGCTCGTCCAGAAGGTAAATGGTTCTGCCAGTTGCCTTCTTGGACAGCTCCCTTGTTAACTTGATTCTCTGGGCTTCTCCACCGGAGAGGGTGGTGGAGCTCTGGCCCAGCTTGATGTAGTCTAGCCCCACCTCAACTAGAGTATCGAGTTTGTTCTTGATGAAGGGGATGTTCTTGAAGTGATCCCTTGCCTCCTCAACTGTCATGTCCAGGACCTCGGCTATGGACCTGCCTTTGTACTTGACCTCCAAGGTTTCACGGTTGTACCGAGTGCCTTTGCACTCATCACACTCGATGTAGACGTCCGGCAGGAAGTTCATCTCGATCTTGATCAGCCCTTCGCCCTGGCAGGCTTCACACCTTCCCCCGTGCACGTTGAAGGAGAAGCGCCCACCCTTGTACCCTCTTACTTTGGACTCCTTGGTTCCCGAAAACGCCTGGCGGATGGCGTCAAAGACCTTGGTGTAGGTCGCAGGGTTGGAGCGGGGAGTCCTACCAATTGGGCTCTGGTCGATCACAATGACTTTGTCGATCTCTGAGTCAAAGCAAAGCTCGTCATACTCGCCAGGCGTCACCGACGATCCGTTGATCCTCTTCATCAGAGCCTGGTAGAGAGTATCGTGAATCAGCGTTGACTTTCCCGAGCCCGATACCCCGGTAACCACAGTCAAGACGCCAATGGGGATGCAGGCATCGATGTTCTTCAGGTTGTTCTCCCGGCATCCTCTGATGCGGATAAAAGAATCGCTCTTCCTGCGCATAGACGGAGTATCGATCCGCTTTTTCCCTGAGAGGTACTGACCTGTAAGGGATGCAGGGTTCCTTTCGATCTCCTCAGGAATTCCTTGGGCAACCAGATATCCACCATGTATGCCGGCACCTGGACCGATGTCCAGGACGTGATCGGCGCTTCGGATGGTCTCCTCGTCGTGCTCGACAACGATCAGTGTATTGCCCAAGTCTCTAAGCTCCTTCAGAGTCTTGATCAATCGCGTGTTGTCTCGCTGGTGCAGTCCAATGGAGGGCTCGTCCAGGACGTAAAGCACGCCGGTCAGGTTCGAACCGATCTGTGTGGCCAGCCTGATCCTCTGGGCTTCGCCGCCAGAAAGAGTGCCCGCGTTTCTTGATAGAGTCAAGTATCCAAGGCCGACATGCTCAAGGAAGCCAAGGCGTGAGTGGATCTCTTTAAGGACCTGCCGGGCAATCTCTTTCTCTTTTCCGGAAAGCCTTGACTCCAGCCTTTCGAAAAATGAGATGCATTCTCTGACTGATAGATCGGTTACATCCACAATGGACTTTTCAGCAATTCTTACGGCCAGCACCTTCTCTTTCAGGCGTTTTCCATCGCATTTGGGACAGGGCAGAACCCTCATGAACTTTTCAAGCTCCTCCCGTCGGTATTCGGAGTTGGTCTGCCCATATAGCCTCACAGACTGTGGGATTAGCCCTTCCCAGCTAGCATTATGGGACCAATAGGCATCCCCGTTCTTCATGCTCATGCTGAATTGGATGCGATCATTTGAGCCGTACATGAGAGCTCTATACTGTTCCTCTGTCAGGTTTTGAATTGGAGTGAAGATGTCGAAGTCGAAGTGCTTGGCCACTGCCGCCAGGTGCTGCCCTCGCCATCCGTCGATGGCGTTTCGGTAAAGGGCCACTGCACCGTCCGCTATACACATCTCCTTGTCCGGGATTATCAGACCGGGATCGAACTCCATGCGAATGCCCAGACCGTTGCAAGCCTCGCAGGCCCCAAATGGGCTGTTGAAAGAGAACATGCGAGGCTGCAGCTCCTCAAATGCCATTCCACAGACAGGACAGGCCATCTTGGAGGAGTAAAGCCGTTCACCGTTTTCTGCATTCAGAATATTAACTAGCCCTTCGGTTTTCTTGAGGGCATTCTCAATTGCCTCGACTAGCCTAGATCTGTCTTCGGCCGGGTCCAGCCTATCGATGACTACCTCGATATCGTGCTTCTTGTAGCGATCGAGTTCGATATCCTCATCGGTTCTTCGGATCTCACCGTTCACCCTTACTCTTGCGAAGCCTTCGCTGTTCAGGTCTTTGAAGAGCTGACCATAGGTTCCCTTTTTCTGGCGGATCACCGGGGCCAGGATCGTGACCTGTCTGTCACCGCCTGCCTTACCGACTTCTGCAAGTACGCTGTCTGCAATCCTATCTGGAGACTGAGACTCGATCATGATGTCATGTTCGGGACAGTGTGGCACGCCGATCCTTGCAAATAGCAGGCGCAGGTAATCATATATCTCTGTTACCGTTCCCACAGTGCTGCGGGGGTTTTTCGACGTCGTCTTCTGCTCGATGGATATAGCGGGGGATAAGCCTTCGATGCTGTCGACGTCTGGCTTGTCCATCTGCCCAAGGAACTGGCGGGCATAGGCTGACAACGACTCCACGTAACGACGCTGCCCCTCCGCATATATGGTGTCAAAGGCAAGGGTGGACTTGCCGGAGCCTGAGACGCCTGTGATGACGATGAACTTGTCTCTAGGGAGCTCTACCGTGATGTTCTTCAGGTTGTGCTCACGAGCACCTTTGATTTTGATGGATTTCATTTTAGTTACTCGTTGGTTTATTATCTTCAGGAGATGAACAGGTTAGACTTAATCCTTTTTAAACGCCTATCATCCCAAGCTCGAAGGTGTTAATCAGGGGCTGCATCATCGAGAATAAATGAATATCGCGATGTCTCAAAATTGGAAAGAGATCTCGGTGATCGAGGCGCAACGTAATCGATAAGCCTGATTATTTGGCAAAAAATATCGTTATCATTTACTCGCTTTGATTTTTCTCTGGAACCACAGGTCACCAAACGTCCTTTACCTTTTCCTTATTGAATATCCAAGCTAAACCTAAACACTCAGCCAGCTCCCCTTCTGTCCTCCGTCTGGTGGCTTAACAACTGGAACCTGCCTTGGGCTTTAAGTTTTAGGGCCGAGCATGTGGCTCTTGACGGAAGTTATATCCCACCATCGGTCCTCATGACCAGACTTCCTAAGCTTATTTTATCGTAATACCCCACAGCTCTGTTGCAGGGTGTGTCGCCGCTCGTTTGACTAAGGCAATTTTTAAATAGATGCATCGCAGCATTATTAGAAGAGGTCGTGAGAATGGGTAGATGTGCAATTAAACTTCTGGCTTTAGCCTTTTTCTTAATTGGTGCAGTTTCTGCAAGTAGCATCTGCGATAATGCCCCATGCGAAAAAGCTGTCAATGCCACCCTTGGAAAGGAGTTCATCGTCTCTGTTGAATCCAACCCCATGTCGACGGGTTTTAATTGGTGGACAAGCTTCGACCCTCAATACGTGAACTTGGTAAGTGCCACCTATGTCCAAGGAGATAAAAGCACTGTAATGGTCGGGGTTCCTGGAAGGGAAGTATTCACCTTTGTTCCTAAAAGTACTGGCGATACAGTATTGACCATGCTTTACCTTCAGCCGTGGGAAAACGGCACCATTGGAAGTCGTAAGATCTATCCCATCTCCATAGTGAAATGATTTTTTTCAATCCTAAGAGGATGAGGAAAAGACGTTTTCGAAAAAAGTTGTGATCCCTTGTATTCTGGGGCCTATGTCTTTAGCTTCAATTGGATTCGACTCCCAGGGAACACTGCTGTGACTTGGAGCACACCGAAGTAAAGTTGGTGTGTTCTCATTATTTTTGACTCTTACATCTTCGGAAAGACATGAAATGAGCTAGATCGCGCAATTGTTAAATACTACTAATACGAATATTTTACGGATGTTTTATGCTAAAAAAACCCTTACTAACAGTGCTAGCCTTGGTGCTGATCGCAGCACCGGGATTCTGCTCAGTTGCAGGGAACTTGACCGCTGAATTAGAGCCGGTTATCGTCGGACAGATCAATCAGACAGACGTGGTCGTAACTCCCGTCGAGGAGAGCATATGGCTGCAATTAAGAACTGTAGGGCAAGAGAAGGTGTTCTGGACCAGAATGGCCATCACAGCTATTATCCAGGGCGGTGGGGAGAAAGGTCCGGTCATCAATAGATTATTGAGAACCTCTAAGGATATCTCCGAGACCCTTATTCCCTACCTGGGAAAAGAGGCCGCCGGCAAATACGGTGCTCTAATCGAGGAGAATCTCAACACCACCCTGGAGCTTGCTACCGCAACCAAAGATGGAAACCAGACGGCATTGAAGAATGCCAATAGCAGGTGGTACAAGAATACGGACGAAATAGCCTTCTTCGAAAATACCACTATTCCATCGCTCTCGCTCACCGATAGGAAAGCCATGTGGTATGAGCATATTAATCTTACAGAGAAGGTGACCAATGAGCTGTTAAATAAAGATTACACTGCATCCATTAATACCACGGACAGGATCGAAGAGCAAGCTAACCTCATGTCCGATTCTCTAGCTAACGGCATAATCCTGCAGTTCCCTGAAAAGTTTCATTGAATAAGAATCTCAAACAAGCTAAAGAAATATTAAGAGGCCAAAAGATGAAGAAGATTTTAGCTACAGCGCTGCTCTTTATGCTCCTGATCGCGGGGGCATGGGGTCAGCCGACACCGTCTTCTCCCCCTAGCGCGGAATCTCTGGGACTCCAAACTCCCCAGGCCGGGGCCAGCGTCCAGTCTCCACCTCCATCGGAAAGCGGAAAATCGCTCCTGGCCACTACGGAGTCCTCCGCCAGATCCGCAGCACCGAGATTAGGGGCGGTTGCTCCTGCAAGTAGCCAGATGGTTTTACCTCAGGGGGTCTCCGTGCCAAACCAGTTCTATATCCCCGCTCCCTCCTCTACCGTGGCAGGCTGTAACTTCGGCCAGTGGCTACCTATGTGGCTTAACGTGGTAGGATCGGGTCCTCTGTACAGCTATGAGTGGTATCCGAGCGGAAGACTGGTTAGTCAATACCTATCCAATGTGCGCTATCCCGGCTGGCAGAAGATGTGGTTCTATGGAGATGCTGCCGGTTGGCACACTCTGCAGTATTACTGCAGTGGCTGGAGCAACTACATTTACGTCTATGTCTACGGCTCTCCCTATTATCCGGGGCCAAGTCCGACTCCCTCTCCGCCTTCGCCATACCCTCCGACACCTTACCCCCCAACGCCTTATCCGCCAACCCCTGGATGCAATGCCCAGGTAATCGTCATATCTAATTGGATGACAGGCTACTCTGTCTACGTTGATGGGAATTACATAGGTGGCGACGGCCAGAGTGGTGACTATTCCGATGGCACCTTCAGCTTCACCGTCTCAGGAAACCAGCAGCACACGATAAAGGTATATAGCCAAGGATTCAGCTATTCGCAGACGAAAACCTATAATTGCGGGGGTAGCTATACTTTGACGGTATGAATAGAGGCTGGAATTAGACCATCCCCCTTGGTCGGTCCAATCCGCGTCGCCGAGCTTGGAGCTCAAGCCCAGCTCAACCTCCAGCCTTTCGGCACAATGAGCCGGTAGAAGCTGGCCAAGCCCTTCTACCCCGTCAAGGCTCCGGCCATTTCCTTGACCGCAAATATATGGGGGTCTCGTATCTTCATTAGCCCTCGCGGTATCCTCGATTCTCCGATTTATTGGGCCTCCAGGTTACACTTCTTCAGGACCTCGGCAAGCTCTCTAAGCTGCACCGGCTTTGCAATGTAATCATCCATACCAGCTTCGAAGCATTTCTCTTTCATTTCAGGAAGGACACGAGCAGTGAGGGCCACAATCCTGGGTCCATTCGGCCAGCGCCTGCGGATCTCCCATGTGGCTCCTATACCATCCAATAGCGGCATACCTATGTTCATTAGAATCAAGTCATATCGCCGACGCTCAAGTGCATGCAACACTTCAATGCCATTTAGTGCCGTACATGCTTTGTAGCCCAGATGTTTGAGCATAGCCAGAGTTACTTTTTGATTTAATTCGTTATCTTCAGCTAGCAAGATACGCAGATGAGTGACGATACTCCCTCCTAGTTTCACTATGAGTAGGCTTAATATCTACTAGTACTCTTATTTATATAAGATTTTTTATGGAGATATCAATCCATAAAAATATTGCATAAGTAACTATATATTCTGGGAACATTCCCCTTTCCAAAGATTATGCCAGCCAGAAAGGATCTCGTCAAGGCGTCAAAGATTTTTATTGAGTTCGATTTTGGATCAAAAGTGATTCATGACCCAATCTGAGACTCCTGATATTTCTCAATATCTGCTAATTCGCTATCCTCACGGGCTTGCTGATGTAGCCGCCCATTCCGGCTTCAAGGCATTTCTCACAAATCCAACTGTTGCCAGGGGTGGTCTCTGCCTTATCGTGAAGTGGAAGGTCGCGACCTTGCCTTGTATGCTCTTCGTCCTTTTGCTGAAGGGCGCGGCCCACGCCCCTCTCAGGCCTCGTCAACCTCGTAAGAGGAGACGACCGTGCTAGGTGTGAAACGGGAGGTGGGTTCGGTGAGAGACCGTATGGTCAGGCAGCCATTAGGAAACCCTTCAGCCGTCCTTCGGTAGGCGAAGCTCGTCACGAGGCCGCTGAATCCAGCCCCCTTCTTTTGTCATCGCCGTGGTGCCAACAGATAGCGTGATGCGCTTGGTCTAGGAGGCATAAGCTTAGATCCCTATCGGGTTTTGTCATTGGTTCGGCTAAAGAGTTCGAGGTAATCGCGCCGGTCAAGCATTATTTCCTAACAGGCACATTAGTAGCGTTTCGATTCATTCTTCAATCCTTTTCAATACTGAGTGCTCCTTTGAGGGCCATCTAGAACCGGCAGAGTTGTGAGGCATAAAACAGCATCCATGCTTCTTCCGCTCTACTTAAGGTTAGTACAAATAATTATATAATTTTATTTATATAATGGTCCGGGGTGATGATCCACGACCCATAAAAAAAAGTTGTCTCCAAATGCTAACGGCAAAGCTAACCAGCTAAACACATACAAAAAGTTAAATACCTTCAATGCATAAAATATTAGTTAGCCTACCACGAAACATTGGAGTGGTAGTGAAGTGACGACTCGAGGCTTTTGCCTCTGGAGAGTTTGGTTGGTCCCTCCTACCAAAGCTCTCCATCTCGTCGTCAATATTTTCTGGCTTGAAGAAATCGCAAAGAAACAACAATCGCCGTTGGTTAGTTTCTCCGTGCTCTCTTGATTTATAATCTTTGAAGTGACTCCGCTCCGAAATCGTCTTATCTCAGCTCGGCTATCATGATGTCGTTAAGCTTCAATAGCTTTCTTTCGGATAAAAGGCATGGAGGAACCAATGAAACCAAAGTACACGACTTGCGTATTGTTAACAGCCGTAGCGTTGCTGGTTGTATCGGGTTGTATTGCCCAAGATAAAATGGGGACGGATTCCCTCAAGAGCTACCTTCCTCAGGGAGAAAAACTACCTGAAGGATTCAAGCTGATTGTAATCGAGGATAAATCCTTACAAGGGTTGAACATGACAGGGGAGATAAAGGAGTTCTACGGTACAAAAGATATAGGTTCGGTAAATGCCACTCTTGCTCGATATAATCAGTCTAGCTTGGGAGCTTTTAACGGCGATGCAAAGGTGACTCTGATTGCCCTAAAAGATGAAGATCACGCGAAAGCAGCAGTCTCAAATTATCTCGAGAACTTTAAATCAAGCAACACTTGGATGCTTCGCGGAAACAAATCACTGATAACATCGGCGACAGTAAATGGCCACGAGACGACAGAGATTGGAAGGATAACCGGGGAAAACGGAATCCAGTACCTATTCCTCTGGAACAACAAAACCATTGCAGTGCTGGTCGAGGGCAACTACGAAGAGAACACAAGCATGAAGCTAGCCCGTGCAACAGGGCTTTAAGCCTCTTTTTTTATTTTCCCATGAAAATGTCACGTACGATATCGATTTTCATTCTCCATGTATGAGTCACCGAATCATGTGGGTTTAAAACGTAATACCCCGCAGCTTGCTGTGGCTGGGATAAATGGCATAAGTCCAACTTAAGGATGCTTCAGCTTTCGTAGAGCATTTTTATGTGTCGGCGGGAACATGCCCCGCTGCTTGCAACTTGGAACTTATTACCGGTAATTCCTACCATGCCCGCCAAGCACTCTATATAAAGGGCCTGGCACTCTATCTGCTGCTTTGGCTCGATCCGCGTGATCTCGAAAGGGCCGGGCAGAGCATTCCTCAGAATTCTGCGCCTACAATGCCACCGCCAATGACAGCGACCTTCAATCTATCATCCCTTCTATCGCATAAGCTCTCTGTGCTGAGAACACTTATATTCAAAGAAAATTGCATGTACAACCATGATGATTAGGTGCGGGAGGGAAAATTACTAGAAAATTTGTATGTGTTTAGCTCCCTCGTGAATTCATCCAAAATTGCCTAAAACCATTTTGATCAGAAAAATTAAATAATGTAACGATAATAATCCTCAATTGAGAGTATGGACGAAGGAGAGATCAATAAGCAACTTCGGGAACAGAATGAGCTTTTAAAGCGTGAGAATGAGTTGCTTAAGGCAAAAATACGAGAACTTGAATCCCGATTAGCTCAATATGAGAATGCACATACTCCACCAAGTCTAAGACGAGGGCGGAATCGAAAAATAGGTCAGGATAAGAACCTCAAGGGAAATCCCGGTCAAAAGATTGGGCACAAAGGTTTAACAAGACCTTATGCGACTCCAGATCGGCAAGTGAAAGTTACAATGGATCTTTGTCCAAATTGCGGAGCAGAGCTTAGCCTTCCATTCCGAATTGATTCGAAGATTATTGAAGAAATTCCGGAACCTCAACCAATCACCATCACTGAATACAAAATTTCGCATTTACAGATGCCCCTGCTGCCAAAAAGAAGTTGTTGCAGGCAATTCTGACTGCCCACATGAAGGTAAATTTGGTAACAACATAATCTCACTGGCGACACTATTCAGATATGAAGATAGACTGCCCCACAGAAAAATCCAAGACGCTCTGAAGAGACTGTATGGCTGAAAATAAGTCCTGCCACGATACTTGATTGCAACGCCATTTATGCTCGCTTTGCTTGCACTTCACTATGTGACACCAGACGAGAAGAGGTTTTGGAGCCATGCGGCTGTTCTCTTTGCCTTAAGGGCAGCAGAAGTGGCTCAGGTGGTTTTTCCTGGCTAATGGCTTAATTATCCCCCTGTTTGTCATAGTATATTTTTATCCGAATTTTTCCGCGACTTTACTGCTTCTCGGTTTACCGTGGATCGTCACCGCTCCAGGCTCGATGTTGCTATTGGCGCTCTTTTTTAGGAGTGGAGCGGAATTATGAAAGCAAGATTCGTTATCAACGCCCCATATGAATAAGGCTCTTACACAAGATATATCTGGATGATGTTTAAAGCATGGTGCTGTTGATTCGGATTTACGATTTTTAAAAAAATTGGATGCGATTAGGAAGAAAGTTCTATGACATTTCACAAATACTTACATAGAGTCATAGAACTCTTTCTTCAGCAGATCGCAGAGTTGCGAAACGTTTCAAGGTAGCGTGTCTTCTTGCCCATTTTTCACGGGCATGTTCTTCAGGAGTTTTGTTTGATCTAGGCATAGAGTTCACCAATGAGTAGGAAATGCCCTCACGTGTATTTCGGAGGTGTCCACCATAAAACTTTTTGGGAGAAACCATTGTTGAGAAAGGCATTCTACACTGAAAGCCAAAAGTTCTACTGCCGGCACGTTTAATTCACGATGGTCATCGGGATTAAACTTGCCACAAGCAAGTACGACGGTCATGGTACTTAAGGTACCACTACGTTGAAAGATATTATCCATCTCTTTCAGAATGGATTTTTTTTAGTTTTAACCATTCCAATCGATTGTAATTACTTTTCAAGATATTTAATTCGAGTTTTATTATCCTCAAATTTAGTTGAGTTGGTCAATTTTGAGTTCAAACCAGTATATTTGTGACCTGAACCCGGAATCTGCCTGTATTTTATCCTATGAAGAGAGAAAATACTGAGTGCTATCGATGTCAGTAAAACTAGTCCCGTATGATCCCCTCTGGCCGCAGCAATATGAGGCTGAGAGATGCTTTATCCATGAAGCTGTCGGCGAAAAGATTCTCTCCATGGATCACATAGGCAGCACATCGGTCCCGGGCCTGGGAGCCAAGGCGATAATAGATATTATTGTTGGAGTGACGGACAAAAAGACCACAGATGAGATCCTTGAGGTAATAAAGCCCTTGGGATATATCCACATAAGCCGGGGAGAGGACTCTGACTGGTTCTACTGCGCTTGCCGTATTGCCGGAGGGGTTCGCTTTCACTTGCATCTGATCAAGTATGATAGCGATTTTCATCTAAAGCACATCATCTTCAGAGACTGGCTCAGGGTTCATCCGGAGGATGCCAGGAGATATTATGAGCTGAAGCTTGATCTGGCTGAGAGATACGGTCACGACATGGTCGTCTATGCGAATGCTAAGACAGATTTCATTAAAAGCATAGTAGAGAAGGCCAAAAAGATAGGCCAAAAGGGTTGAAGATCAAATACTCGTGATATTCGATTATTTTTTTATGACCGCCTTCTGTCTGAGCAGCCGATTTTAGGGGATGGCGAACCTGTTAGCATCATCCTTGTCTCATGGATGAAGAGCGATGCCTTTTCGTCCCTCCCTCTTAACTTTTAGCTATGGATATGACCGGAATCTTGAGCCTAAGCTTTCTGACCGGAGTTTATAAAATATTGGCCCAGCCCATCAGCACGTATCGTTTCTTGTAGGGTCTAACAAATTTTTATATTTTCTTGCGTCATTGTCGTTTAGTTATCTTATGAAAACATGCGATTAAACCCATTATTTGCTTCAGAATCGGTTAGATGATCGAAACATTTATCCACTTGTAGGGTCTAATATACGTGGTGCACTTCAAGATAAAAACCATCAAAGGGCGCAAGTATCTCTATCTCATCGAGAACCAACGCATAAATGGAAAGGTAGTCCAAGTGATGCAAAAATGCGTAGGATCTCCTGATAAAGTCAATGAGCTTTTCTCTTCGAAAAAGCCCGCCCATATTGCTTCTTTTTCTTTTGGGAAACCTGCAGCCTTTATAAAGGCAGCTGAAGAAGTAGGTTTAACAGATAGCATAAACCGGAATATAGATCGAAAGAAGCTCGGTGGCCTTACTCCTGCACAATACCTTCTTCTGATGATCATCGGTAGATCTGAGCATGCCTTAAGCCGGAACGTTCTCGACGAATACTTCAAAGAGAGTTCGCTTCAATTCTTTTGGAACCCAAAATATAAACTCTCTAGTCAAAACTTTCTTAATTATATGAATGAATTAGATGAAAAGACCATTCAGAACATTGAACTTGATATATCTCGTAGCTTGATTAAACGTGGACTTAAACCTACACGACTAATATTTGATACCACGAATTTTTATACTCATATCGATCGTGGAGAAACCTTGCCACAAAAAGGGAACTCAAAAGAGAAGAGATACGATAAGAATCTGATTGGAATAGGATTGACCACATCGGATCATAATATTCCGTTCAACTCATTTGTATATCCTGCAAACAAGAACGATACACAATTATTCTCAGGTCTGATTGATAGTATCTGCAAAAGGCTTCATGATATCGATATTCCTTCAAAAGACATCGCGATAATATTTGATCGGGGTATGAATTCGACAGAAAATATTCAAAAAGCAGTGGAGCGAATGCATGTTGTCGGTTCCTTGCCTGAGTCGATGTGCAAAGAACTCTTTCAGATTCCGATTTCGGAATTCAATGAGACTTGGACGAACGCCCATGAAAATCCCTTAAGAGCCTATCGAACAGCAAAACGCTGGTATAGTCATGATTTTATAGGAATAATTAGATATAACGAACGAACTCAACAAAAACAGCTAGCTGAATGGAACCGAGTTAAAGATGAAATTCTAAATGATATAGAGAATATAAAATTAAAATTAAACAGAAATGGCAAAGGTAGAAAATTGACTCCAAAGGGTCTGATCAATCGGGTTGTAGATGCAATTCCAAAGCAATATCGCGGTTTATTTGATTATAAGGTTGTCGAAGTAGATCGAAAGTTGCAGCTCGATTTCCAGCTGAACGAAACTCGCATCCAAGAGCATGTATCTTCTATGGGAAAAACCGTCATATTTACGGATATGATGGAATTAACTTCGCGCCAGATATCGGAATTGTATGATTCGCGCAACCAAATTGAAACGGATATCGCATGGTTAAAAGATCGATTGTTGATACCCTTGAAACCAACGTATGTCCGCAAAGATAGTAAAATCAGGGCACATGTGTTCTTATGTGTCGTCGGAATCTTATTATATAATTATCTGCTCTATGTTATTAATGATTCCGAATTATCGATAGAACGATTGGCACACTATTTGGATCAAGTAAGGCTTGGTGTTATCTACAACGCAGAAGCTCATGAAGCGAGCAGAACGAAATTCGATTTTGTGGTCGAAGACATGAACAAAAATACTGCAGACGTCTTCAGCAAACTCCAACTCGGCCAATATCTTCCAGAATGAATTAATTCTTCCTTAGACCCTACATCTTTCAACATGTAACGACCGTTTTTTAAAAGATCTTATAAACTCCGGTCTGATCTCCTGGAAGGCCGAGGAGAGTTGCCCCTCCGACCGTCGATGACGATTCCCACAATCGTTCCAGTACCCAATCCCACGCCAGTCGCGTCGATCCGAACGTCCCGCTGCCACTGACGGCTGCCAGAACGTCGAAGAGTTTACCGCTTGGTGCTAGCGTCCATTATTGCAGCGACGGCCCACCACGGCTGTATGCCGTTCTATCCAGGACAGCCAGCCAGTCGAAATCGGTGAAGCTTTGGGGAGTTAGTGGGAAGTAGGTCGGGTTCTTCATGCTGCCCGAACGAATCGGAAGAGCTGCGATTGCCGAGGCTGGAAGCCCCTGCCCTTCGTGGGTTGGAATGAACCGCTCCGGCCCCGGAACGGCCGTCAGCCTCGCCTCAATAGTGCCTGGTTCGGGCTGGCCGATGCCATTGGCATCAGAAACGCCAACGGCCGTTCCGATGACTGCATAGCGCGGGCCGAAGATCTCACAGAGGTGCGCTCCCGCAGGCCACCATGTCAATAGGTCAGTGCCCAGTTGCCACTCCGCCTTTCCGCGCTTCAGATGGCTGTTGTGAGCGAAGGCAAGCACTTTCCCTCGACCATGTTCACGGGATACCATGTATTCCAGATTATCCGCCATCATCGCATCTCGAAGGCCGAGGCCCCTGACAAGCCGTTCGCCCGCGTCCGACTGTCGCGCCAATGTAGCATGATAGTTCAGCAGCCACCGTGCGACCTTTGCATAATGCACGGCTTCCAAATACCGATTTCCGTCGCTTTTGGCCACCAATTCGGGATGGCGTACTTGCAGTTCTGCAATGAGTTCCTCAGTCTCAATCCGGAGCGCAGTTGCAGCTGGGGAACGGCCTACCGATTTAGTCGGGTCCATCATTGCAGCGGGGTTCTCCCAATCGGAGTCCTGGCCAAGAAGCGGGTCAATGCGCTGGCGATGCTCCTGGCCACTGTCACTATCAATCGAGACGAGGTAATCTAGAACAAAATGAAGAACCTTTCTTGGACTATCGCTGAACATCATCTCTGTCGGACTGTCGAAGCCGTAGAACTGGAGTTTGATGCGGTGCGTTGGATCGGCATTGTACGCCCTCATCCACTCCACAAGTTCACGATTCGCGTCGAGCCGGCCAAAGCCGTTGCTGAATCCGGCCTCTTGCAGAGCGTCATACGATACTGGACCGCGACCCGCCACGTACTCGTTCACTACGTTCGCCCTGGGGAAACTGCTCTCGATTGCGATGGCGCTGTAGCCATGCGCCTCCACCAATCGTTGGAAGAGCCGGTTGCGGAGCATAAGAATCTCCTCGTCGCCGTGGAGTGCTTCTCCAAAGCCAAGCAACTCCACCGAGTAGTCAAGTGAGGCGATGACCTTATCGACGGCGGCGTTGAAGGTTTCAGACGAATCGACGGAGAACGGAATCGCTTCTTGTCGAATCCAATTGTCGAATGTGGCATGCATCATGGTAGTAGGGTCAACTCCTCAATTTATTGCGGCCGAGCTGCATTGCTTTCGCCAATTGTATGTGTTTAGCTCACCTCAATCAGCATCAATAAACCCAGTTGGTGAACATCTCACGTGGTCAGTAATAAGAGAGCAAATTCCAAGTAACTTCGTCTATTGATATTGTTTTTCATTCTGGCGCAAGTTATTGGTGAGCACGTATTCGTTAACTCGAAACAGCATCAAGCGAGCGATTCAGTGGGAACTAAACACGTACCGCCAATTTTTCTCTATATATCCTGTCCTTGTAGAGGTATTTATCAATTTGTTTATGGTGTCCTCATCCAGGAATCGATCTTCTGCATCGGCATCTCTATCCTTTCAGCCTCTTCTGGTATTCTGCCAGCTTGCCGTGCGCCTCGCGTGGAGTCATCGCATCAAGATCCAATCGAAGGATCTCATCCGCAACTGGGTCGCTATGTATCTGCTTTTCCTGTAGGCTCGGTTCTCCACCCGGCTGGTCAAAGAAGATCAACTGGGTGTACTTCGATGACTTTCTGCCTCTCTTCGAGCCTGCCAGAGGATCTATCACCGTCTCACTCTCAATCTCCTTGAGAACCTCGTTCGCCCTCTTGATAACCGCATCTGGAACCCCGGCCAGCTTTGCCACATGGACTCCATAGCTCTTGTCTGTGGCTCCGGGCACTACAGACCGCAGGAAGGTAATCGAGCCACCCTCTTCTTTAACGGCCATGTTGTAGTTCTTGACTCCCGGCAGAACTCCTTCCAACTGAGTGAGTTGGTGGTAGTGGGTGGCGAAGATGGCCTTGCCCTTGACAACGTTGTGAAGGTACTCGGAGATGGCCCAGGCGATGGCCAGGCCGTCAAAGGTGCTTGTGCCCCGGCCAACCTCATCCAGGAGGACCAGGCTATCCTTGCTGGCGTTATCGAGGATGTTGGCAAGCTCGGTCATCTCAACCATGAAAGTGGACTGGCCGGCGGATAGGTCGTCGTAGGCACCTACCCGTGTGAATATCCGATCAACAACGGCCAGAGAGGCAAAAGATGCTGGAACATAGGAGCCCATCTGGGCCATGATGACGACCAGGGCCACTTGCCGCATGAAGGTGGACTTGCCTGCCATGTTGGGTCCTGTCAGGATGATGAGTCGGCTAGTGCCCGTGCCCAGGTAAACGTCGTTGGGCACAAAGCCGCCCTTCATGGCCCTGTCCAGGACTGGGTGGCGGGAGTCTCGGAGGGCGATCCTGCCCTCAGAGTTGAATTCGGGCTTGACTAGCGTGTTCTCCGAGGCCACCGCAGCGAGGGAGCAGAGCACATCCAGCTCACCCAGGGCGATGGCCCTGGACTGAATCTCCCTGGCGTGCTCCGCCACCTCTGACCTGACACGCGCGAAGATCTCCTGCTCAAGGGCTACCGACCTCTCCTGGGCTGATATCACCTTTGCCTCCGTCTCTTTCAGCTCGGGAGTTATGAAGCGCTCGGCGTTGGCAAGGGTCTGCTTACGCAGGTAATTCTCAGGAACCAAATGCAGGTTTGCTCTTGACACCTCGAGGTAGTAGCCGAAGACGCCGGTATAGCCGACCTTCAGGGATTTTATGCCCGTACGCTGTTTCTCCGAGTTCTCCATTCGGGAGATCCAGGCCTTGCTGTCTCTGAGAATTGACCTGAGATCGTCTAGCTCTTTGTCAAAGCCGTTCCGGATAATCCCACCGTCACGGGTGTTGGCTGGAGGATCGTCAGCAATAGAGCGGCCCACGAGGCCGATGACATCCGTTACAGGAACTGGATCTAGCCGGGAATGCAGATCTTCGAGATATGATGGATATGATTGATTTGCTCTATCGGCTCTATCGGGCGATCCGCAGTTATTGCAGTTATTCAGGGCCTCGAAGAGTCCGGACAACCTCTCAAGAGTGCTCTTGAGGGCCACCATATCCTTGGGAGTCGCAGCGCCGCAAGAGACCCGTCCGACCAGCCTTTCCAGATCTGCAGCTCCCTTCAGCATGTTTCCCAGGCTGGTCCGAAGGACTGGATTCTTTATCAGCTCATCTATGGCATCCAGCCGTCGCTTTATCTCGGGCAGGGAGACCAATGGAATCTGGATCCACTTTGTCAGAGTCCTGGAACCCATCGGAGTCTGTGTTTGGTCCAAGTACTCCAGCAGAGTTCCCCTTCTTGAGCGATCCCTGATGTTCCTCATCAGCTCGAGGTTTCGCAGGGTGATCTCGTCCAGGACCATGAACTCCGAGCAGGAGTAGAGCCGGATTTCATTTATGTGGCCGAGAGCATCGAAATGGGACTGGTGGAGGTACTGGAGGATGGCCCCGCAGGCCCTGGTTGCCAGCGTTTTGTCAGCCAGCCTGAACCGTTCCGCCCAGCCCTGGCCGAATTGAGCCTCTAAGGCCGATCTCGCATTATCCAAAGAAAAGCTTGGTTCGTCCAGCAATTGGGCCTTGAGGCCGTCAAGAGATAGATGAGATAGATCGGCAGAAGAAGCAGAAGAAAGGCACTCAGCGGGCCGAAACCGGGCCATCTCCGACTTCAGCCGATCGGATTCGATCTCTGTTGTTAGAAGCTCTCCAGTCGAGACGTCTACGAAAGCCAGGCCAGCACGGCCGCTCTCCTGATCCTGCACAACAGCGGCCAGGTAGTTGTTGGAGGAATCCTCCAGCATGGAAGGCTCGATTATCGTCCCCGGCGTGACAACGCGGGTTATCTCCCTTTTCACCAGCCCTTTGGCGAGCTTCGGGTCCTCCACCTGATCGCAGATGACGACCTTGTGCCCGGACTTTACAAGCCTAGCGAGATAGACGTCCAGAGCGTGGTAGGGAACGCCCGCCAGGGGTATTTTGTTCCCGGCATCGTCCTTCTGCCTGGAGGTGAGGACTATGTTCAGGTCCCTGGCGACGGTAACGGCATCCTCTGCAAATGTCTCGAAGAAGTCGCCTACCCTGAACAGCAGTATGGCATCCGGGTACTGCTTCTTTATGCTGTAGTACTGCTCCATCAGAGGAGAAATTTTACTTGCGGCCATTGATTCTATGTTTCCTTATCTCTCATTAAGAAGCAATATTGATTTGCTCTTATCGATTAACTCTTTCTGCAGTGACTCCCCGGCCTGAATCCATTATTCTTCAGATTGCTTCATCATCTTTGATGTATTTACGAGGGTGCCCTGTAAAGAGTCTCTTTTTCCCTTACCACGGTCTATCTAACTCTGGCCGACTAAAAGGCTTCGGATGAAACCATCGAGGCCGGATGAAAGAGGGCCGCTCAGAGCCTGGCAATTATTTTTATCGTAATACCCTGCAGCTCTGCTGCGTAGTGCGCCGCAGCCGTTTGATTATGTGAATTGGATATTATGCTCGATATAATCGTATATTAAATGGTGTCAGAGAGTAGAAAGACGTGCTATCCATGAAATCCCGAAGGTCAAAATCAATGCAATGCATATCAAAGCAAAGGCTTTGAATAACCGGTAATTATCAATCAGCAATATCCCCACACAGGTGGTTAACAGACCCAGACCAGAGGTTACACTGGAGGTGACGTCTATTATATGATACGAGTTCCAATTTGTAAACAATCCGACACACCCTACAAAATATAATGTGCCTCCGGCTATCATGATAGTAGTTCCATCGTCACTCTTCATATCGGTTAACCTAGTGCACCATAACGCAAGTTTTAAATCTTATAAAAGGTCTAGAATATAGATCGTGGCAAGAAAAACAAAATTCTGTGTGAAACTGGAAGAGAAAGAACGAGAAGAGTTGAACCAGTACATCCGTCGTGGGAAGTCGTCTGCAAGGAGTTTAACTCGCGCAAGAATACTGCTCCTGGCCGATGGAGGGCAATCCGATGCGGAGATCATTGATGCATTGAAGGCGAGCAGAACGACAATAGTGAGGATAAGAAAGAGATATTTCGAGGGTGGCCTGGAATCTGCATTGAATGAAAGATCTCGCAGTGGAGCGCCTCCGAAGATAGATGCACGAGTTGAGGCTAAACTGACCGGCATTGCTTGCTCAGATCCGCCTGAAGGCAGATCGAGATGGACGCTGAATCTATTGGCCGACAAGCTTGTTGAGCTGGGGGAAGTGGACTCGATCTCAGGAATGAGCGTTTGCAGAGCGTTAAAAAAAATGAAATAAAGCCATGGCTCAAACAGCGATGGTGCATAGGGAGCATGACGAGCGAATATATCTGGAACATGGAAAATGTATTAACTCTGTACGAGCAACCATATGATCCGAGGCATCCTGTGGTTTGTTTCGACGAGAGGCCATGCCAACTGATAGGCGATGTCTTAGTGCCTATACCCATGAAACCAGGCAGTCCGAAGAAGGTGCATTATGAATACGTCCGTAACGGGACATGTTGCATCCTTATTGCCTTTGACCTTCATGCAGGAAAAAGAATGATTCGTGTCATGGAGCACAGAACAAGGGTGGACTATGCCCATTTCATGAAAGAACTTACCCAGCAATATCCAGGTGTAGAATCCATTCGACTGGTCCAGGATAATCTCAATACGCATACTTCAGGCTCATTTTATAATGCTTTTGCGCCTGAAGAGGCGTTTGAGCTGGCTAAGGAGTTCGAATATTATTATACGCCAAAGAAAGGTAGCTGGCTCAACATGGCTGAGATAGAACTCTCAGCCCTATCGAAGCAATGCCTCGATCGTCGGATTGGAGACATCGATACTTTAACCAAAGAGGCTTCGGTGTGGCACAAGAACGTAACGCAAAAAAAACTACTGTAAGATGGAAATTCACGAAGAATGATGCAAGATTAAAGCTAAACAGGCATTATATTAATTTGCAAAATTAATGTTATGATGCACTAGTACATATTGCTTGGATGTAGGTCTTGTGGTCAAAGGTACCCAAAGCGGAACTGCGTGTCTATCCTCCGACTATTGTAGGTTAAGAGTGAACACGTTGCCGACCCATAAAATCGATATCGTCATCTGTAGAGTCTCGAATCATTTTGCAGCTAGTTTAGCTTGAGCGTTTAACTTAGGACATGAAATTTAAACAGGTTAAAGCGTCATTATTATATTGACCTTGTCTATATCTATCTACGTCCTAATTTATGATACATAAAAGGTAACGAAGAAAGAATGAATGTGCTCGGAGAAAGAAGAAATAGATATGATCTGGAGGAAAAAATACGAAAGGATATATCATTATTCTTATTATTCTCACTATCCTGCTGATGCCGGGATGCATCGCGGCGACGAACATGAGCTTGGAACAAGTGAACAAAACCAGCCACTTGATACCCAGAGATCTGCTCTTCGGCAACCCTGATCGTACAATGGTCAGGATCAGCTCCGACGGGTCAAACATGAGCTACCTGGCACCGGTTAAGGGCGTGCTCAACGTCTGGGTAGCACCTGCCGGCCATCTAGAGAAGGCAAGGCCAGTGACCAACGACACCTACAGGGGAATCCACGATTACGGCTGGGCTTACACCAACAAAGACCTACTGTACCTCCAGGATAAGAACGGCAACGAGAACTACTCGATATACACGGTTAACCTGAGCAGCGGCCTGGTTAAGAACCTCACGCCTTTCGAGGGCGTACAGGCCAACATCAAAGCCTTGAGCCCCAAGTTCCCCCACGATGCCGTCATCTCCCTCAACAAACGAGATCCAGAGTTCAGCGACCTGTACAAATTGGACATCACAACCGGCAACCTGACCCTTCTCATGGAGAACAAGGAGTACATGGATTTTGATGTAGACGATAACCTAACTGTTAGGCTGGCCCACAAGATGACTTCTGATGGTGGTGAGGCGATATACAAGCTCACAAAGAACGGCTGGGAACTATTCCAAACGATCGGAAAGGACGATTTCTTGACCACAGGCTCCCTCGGGTTCAATAAGAACAACAAAGACGTCTACTTCATAGATAGTCGCGGAAGGGACACGGCCGCACTGTTCGTCATGAATTTTAGCACCGGAAATGAGACCCTGATTGCCGAGGACCCGAAAGCGGACTTCAGCGACAGCATGGTCCACCCCACAGAGAAGAATGTGCAGGCTGTGGCCTTCACCTACGAGAGAAAACACTGGATTGTCATCGACCCGTCCATAGCAAGCGACCTGGATTATCTTCGGAAGGTCGCGGACGGCGATGTCGAGGTTCTGGATCGAACTCTGGACGATAAGACCTGGATTGTAGCTTACCTAATGGACAATGGCCCTGTACGCTACTATTCCTACGACAGGGATAAGAACGTGGCTAAGTTCTTGCTCACAAACATGGAGAAGCTAGAGGGTCAGCCTCTGGCCAAGATGATTCCCGTTGTGATCAAATCTCGGGACAATATGAGCCTCGTAAGCTACTACACCCTGCCGCTAGGCAGCGACAAGTCCGGAGACAGCAAGCCAGGAAAACCAGTCCCTATGGTCCTGTACGTTCACGGAGGTCCATGGGATCGCGATGAATGGGGTTTCGATTCAGTTCACCAATGGTTGGCCAATCGCGGCTACGCAGTGCTCAGCGTCAACTACCGCGAGTCCACAGGCTTTGGCAAGAACTTCACGAATGCAGGAAACCTGGAGTGGGGAAGGAAGATGCAGGACGACCTAGTCGACGCCGTCAACTGGTCCATCAAACAGGGTATAGCCGACCCGGAGAAGATAGCGATCATGGGAGGCAGCTACGGCGGATACGCAACCTTGGCCGGTCTGACTTTCACTCCAAAGCTATTCTCATGCGGCGTGGATATCTGCGGACCCTCAAATCTGACCTCGCTTTTAGAGAGCGTCCCGGCGTACTGGCGTCCCGAAGTGGAGCTATGGACATCGAGGGTTGGAGACTACAGGACGAAAGAGGGCAGAGAACTGCTCAAGGAACGTTCCCCAATTAACTATGCGGACAAAATCCAGCGACCTCTGCTAATCGGCCAGGGAGCCAACGACCCAAGGGTAAGACAGAACGAGTCCGACCAGATCGTAAACGTGATGCGTGCCAAAAACCTCTCTGTGACCTATGCAATTTACTCGGACGAAGGCCATGGGTTTGCTCGACCTGAGAACAAGATATCGTTCTATGCTGTTGCAGAGGCCTTCCTGGCCAAGCACTTAGGAGGAAGGTACGAACCCATCGGCATGGACTTCAATGGTTCGACCATCGCTGTGCCCACAGGAGCAGATGAAGTTCCCGGTTTAGTTGAAGCCCTGCAGAAGAAACTGTAGGGCTTTTTGCCCTTTTTGTAGCTAAATGATTAATGATCCAACCATTGAGGTGTATTGGTAATTCAACAAGTCAAAGTGTATTGGTAACGCCAAATGGATTAACAACAAGCTACGTGAGCCGGATATTATAGGATTCCCGATTCAATATTGTTCAAATTCCTGATCACATCCGCTGCAAGCAACGTAGGAATCTTGTGATACTCGCAAATGGTCAGAACACGATGAAGCTCGTCACGTTGAATTGATGCAGTGTGTTGAGCGACGTACAGCATAGTGTCAAGGTATCCATCCTCCTGAAGCGTCTTTTTGACTTTTCCCAAAAACGCCTCATCGATTTTTATTCCGGTTATCCCGATATCCTTGATCACTTTAGTTATTTTGCTGCCGTTCAATTTCGTACTAGCTTCATTTGAAGCTATAGCCCTTTGGGCAAAATCTAAAGACTCCTGAGATACCCCATTCAATATCAGCTCTGATGCCAGGCTCTTCAAGGTCTTGCTTTGAAGAACTGTTTCTGCCTCTAGAGCCAAGTAAGCTTTTGGCGTTATTTCTATCTTTGTGTATTTGGGGCTAGGCATTACCTCGCAGCTCCTCGAAGTTTTCAGCCATGCGATGCTGTGTCGCATGATTATTATAGTATTATTTCGTTATTCAAGAATTCATAATTTATTTTAACTAATTACTTATATGCTCCTAAGTATATTATACAAAATGAATGCTCTTTTAATCTCGGCGACCATTCCTTCGGGTGAAGATGCCCGAACCGTCTCACCAAAGATACGCTTGATCGATGAGAAGAAGCCTTCAACTGCCCACCTTCTACCGTACTGATGCATTTGCTTCCAACCCTTGTAGCCCATTTTTTTGAATTCCAGAACCGCTGTTGACCTGGCTGATGCATCTTTACCTACTATCGCGTTCTCTCTGATCTTAATCCCTGGACAATCTACACCTTTCGATTTCATAAATTCAAATGCGTCGTTTGTGTCATATGCGCCATCCATCAACCCCTCCTCAATATTGACGTCTTTCAACAAAGGGCGCAAAACCTCGCTATCCGAGGTGTCTTCTTCTGTAATTTCCATAGACAATAATCTCTTTGATTCAACGTCGACTGCCACATGAACTTTAAGCCATCCTCGCCGCTGCTTTCCGTGTTTCTCGCGCATCCAATCCCCTCTATTTGTTACCTTTATCCCAGTTGAATCAACTGCAACAACAGCGTCGTTCTCTGGTATCTCTATTCCAAGATCTTGCTTAGAGATTCGCTTATGGAGGGTGGTATAATCTGCCGCCACCAATCCTGGTTCATAGGTCGAAAGTCGTCCAAAGAATCCTTCAAGTTGACGATATGGCATTCGAAAAAAAGAGTATATTATTGATGCAAAAGTTATAAAAGTGTTAGGGTATTTGTATGGAGCGCCTGTTTTCTTTCTATTCATTTCTCTTAATTCCCAACTCCAGTTCTTCACACAACTCAAATCGAGATAGAATTCGCCTCTTCGAACAAGTTGGGCATTATATTCTGGCCAGTCTCTATTATCAACATAGTTCATGATATAATATTTATATTTAAACTATTTAAGCTTAATCGACACAGCACCATGCGATTTAATCTTAGATCTGTACTTATTTAAAAGACTATGATGTGCAATAAGAATGATCGGCTTCGAATTAATATCAAGATTAAGTGTCTTGCGTACACAGCCATGGGCTGGCATAAGGGTGTCAGATGCTAGAAGAAACAAATTAATGTTATCCTTAATCAATTTCTTAGTTCGTTCGGCTCAGAGAAGCATTTAATAGCCCTCTGGACTAATTAACCAGAGGAGATAAGATGCCGGACAAATCCCTTTGCCCAGATAAGGACTATCTTTTGAATGTGCTGAAAGATCTCATTGCGTTCAAGACGGTTGCCCCACCAGGAAGCTGTTACAACGAGATTATTGATTACCTTATTTCGGTCTTCAAGTCCATGGGATTCCGGACAGAGAAGATAGTGATGCCCCAAGAGATCTTCGAGGCCAAATGCCAGGACTCGCGGCTTACAGGCGATCGGGTCAACCTGCGGGCCAGCCTTGATGCAGGGGCAAAGGAGACCCTGGTCATTTATACTCATGTTGACGTCGTCCCGACTGGCGATGACTGGTCGACAGACCCCTTCCGGATGGTCCTGAAGGAAGGCAGAGCATACGGTCGTGGGACGTCGGATTCCAAAGGTGCCGTGGCAGGGCTGATAGCCGCCCTCCAGGCACTCTTGAAAGATGGCACGCCAAAGTACAACCTGAGCATTCTGCTGACCACCGACGAGGAGGTGGGCGGCTACTCTGGCCTGTGCTTCTTCGCCGACCAGGGCCTGATCAAGGGTGACTACATGCTGTGCATGGATGGCTTCTGTGATGACCTGGTGATAGGGTCCAACGGAATAGTGACCTGGGAGGTCACAGTCCACGGAAAGTCGGCCCACAGCGGTTCGAGCTTCCTTGGCATAAATGCCCTTGAGAAGTCACTGCCTGTCATGGATGCGCTCATGACCCTGAAGAAAGCTGTTCAGTCCAGGAGGTCGACTCTTGCAGCCAGCTCTGCCCTGAAGGCCATTGGAATCGAGAACTTGATGCCCATTCTGAACATCACTATGATCAATGCCGGTATCAAGGAGAACATAGTCCCGGACAGGTGTGTGCTTCGTGGCGATCGCAGGGTAATACCTGAGGAGACAATGGACAATGCCATGGCTGAGATAGAGAAGACCGTTAAACCGTTGGACGTCGATATGGACCTGAAGTTCTTCCCAGGTTATCCGCCCATGAGAATGAATCCAGATCACCACTGGATCGGAGAAGTGCAACGGGCCGTAGAGCAAATCACCGGATCCGTGCCCAAGCTCTCGGGAGCCCAGGGCAGCCTTGACCAGGCGTATGCCACGGATAAGACAGGAATCCCCACGTGCGTCTATGGAGTTGGCAGGCAGATGGAGAGCAACATCCACGCCGGGGACGAGAACGTCCGGATAGACGACCTAGTGAACTTTGCTAAGTTCCTAATGGCACTAATGGGAAGCTGATGAAGGTCATATCCGTAGTGGGCACCAAGAAAACTGGCAAGACAACTCTGGTCACTGCACTGGTAAAATCCCTCAAACATCACGGCAGCGTGGGGACCATCAAGAACATGGTCGGACATCCCGCCGATCATGGTGACACCAGACGGCACTTCGAGGCGGGTGCCGATACTGTGATCGGCCTGGGCGACAGCCAGCTCAAGGTGACGCCTAGGGGTACTCTTGAGTCTGCTCTAGCCGAGCTGCAAGATGATGGATTGGACTATGTCGTTGTCGAGGGTTTCAAGCACAGCGGCCTGCCTAAGTTCGTCCTGGGGGGGATCAAGGTTCCCAACACTGTGCGAGAGCTGGATATATCGGAGATGGATGAGGCAACTATAGCTGAGCTGACCGAGCTTGTTTTGGGGTTGGAAGAATACCGTCCACCATCGGGGCTCACCGGATTGAAGCATTCGTGTTAATCGCCTCAAATTGCCGTTCGAACAGAAAAGTTCAACAATGAGAATCTCCAATCCTCCCAAAGAAGGAGATGATCTAAAATGGCGGACTGTGAGCTATGTACACTTGCTAAACCGACGCTTTACCCGATAAAGGCCCAGGTGCACACCCTGGCTAACCCAGAAGGCGCGTACAAGGGAGTTTGCGAGAGCTGCCTCTTTTACCTGAACAAGGCCTGGGAGGAGCGCTTCGGCGAGAAGAAGGAGCCGGAGAAGAAGTAAAACCGCAGTTGATCATCTTTAACACATAATCCTTTCTAAACACATCATTTTTTATAAGTTCTCATCCGAGTTACATCGTCGAACTCACGAAGCGAACGGTGATGCAATAAATGCGGATGCAGAAAGAAGAGAAGATCGTAGAGGGTTTCGATTTAGTGTTGGTTAATGAAGCCTTAAATTCTTGCGTTAATATTTTCAATCTTTATAGTGGTTTTTTAGCATATTTCACCCCTAAATTGGCTTATTAGATTTCAATTTACCTTGTTGTTTCTAATTTTTGCGCTTTTTTAGAGAGCTTCCGCTAGGCTGTTTGTTTATGCACTAAATATTTCAACTGTTCCAGGTTGTAAACGACCGAATTCATCATGAATTTTACTCCAGCTCTTGCGACAGTTGTTACATAAACATGTGCTCCCTTATGCCCCCGCTTCATAACAGCGAAGCATCTTTCGATGTGCGATCGCGTTTTACTGATTCTCTTATTCCTCAGAAGATCTATGATTCCAAGCTTGTGACCTCTTGTAGCTTTTTTCATGGCTGCATCATATCCTCGAGTTTTTGCACCATCATATCCCTTATCGGCGTAACGTGGTAGCCCTTCAATTCCAAGATCTACCTGACTATCGTGTACAGAAGCAGTTGTAGTCTCAAAATATCTGATAAGGTGGTAATTGGTATCGATTGAGATATGACCTTTATATCCGAAAAAGGATTTGACACCCTTTTTTGCCCAACTTCCCTCATTTATTGGCTCTTCTTCGAGTCTCTGTGGTTTGGCCTTGTCATCAATAATATTATTTGAAATACCAATTAGCTCTTTATCAAACTCCTGATTCAGGCTCGTACTGGTGGCTTCGGAATCTTGACCTTCCTTTTTGTCCCCGCCTTGCTCGTCTTTCTTGTTCCTCTTCCGACCTGGGTCCGAAGTTATGAAGGTTGCATCCTGGATAGTGCCATTCTTTACAGTAAACCCCATCTCATCGAGCTGCCTTTGAAGCTCATTCCAAAGATCATCGTATACGTCGCACTTAATCAAACGTTCACGGAATAGCCAAACTGTGCTGAAATCAGGAATTACTTCAGTGGTGCCAAGGAAAATACGAAAAGAGATCCTATCCGCAACCTGTCGCTCCAGTTCTGGATCTGTTAGACCAAACCAATGCTGAATTACGAGAGCTTTCACCATAATCACGATGTCAATGTTCGGACGACCTCCGCGGCTAGTTTTATTTTTGTATATCAATGGTTCCAAAAATCTGAAACGCTCCCAATTGATCAACGATCCGATCTCGGATAGATCATCTCCGAGGGCTTTTACTCGAGCATATTCTGCTCGAATGGCAAAATCAATGAGAGTCCTCATGCATTATATTATAGTATTAATAGTATATAAGTATTTCGATTGATTAGTTTTTCGAAACTCTCCGTAGTTGTATTGCTCCTCATGGCACTGGGATCGCTGGCAGTGGCAGATTGGACTTTTGGCAGCTCTGATCAGAGTACAGTCGCTGGGAAATCGGATTCTTCCACCTCGGTGGATGGTCATGTCCTGGGCATGACAACTACCAAAACAGGCGGCAACCTCGTCTTCCATCTGGACACTACAAACAATTCCATATTCGTGCCAAGCGGATCTGGTGCGAAGGATATCCAGGCCAGGGTTCACTCCGGTGATCATGTCAGGATCACGGGAACGCTCTCTGAATTCAACGGGAAGAAGGAGATCAAGGTGGCTCGGTCGTCAGATGTAGAGGTAATCAGGTAGTAATCGCTTTTTGTTGAGTTAGGAGAGCTAAGGATTGAAAGTTCTTGTCCTTGGAGGAGCCGGAAAAATAGGGTCTGCTGTGGCCAGGGATCTGGCCGGAGACGAAGGGATCGAGTCAATAGGCATCGTCGCCAGAAACGACAGGTCTTTGGAGAAAACGTTGTCATGGATCGCCAGTGACAAAGTGAGCGCGCACGTCCTGGACATCATCGATGCAGTCGCGACAAGACGGCTGATGGAAAAATAGTACTTGCTCAATATTACGTTGAATTCCCCAATCGAGTGAGTGCATGGACCAAAAATTATTAATACATATATCTAAAATATTTTGTTTGTGCCAGATATCATACACGAGGCCATAATCAACCTCGATGTAGACAAGATCAACTTCGACGATAAAGAAGCGATGAAAGAATTGATCCTCCAGCTTCTAAGCACAATAGAGCAATTAGCCCAGTCAAATCAAGAACTCCGCAAAGACAATCAACAGCTAAAGGATGAAATAAACCGGATGAAAGGTGAGAAAGGCCGTCCTAAAATACTGCCGGACAATCCTGAATACCAGGCTAATGTGCCGAAGGAAAAACCCAAAAAATGGCATAAAGATAGCAAGAAACCAAAGATAAAAATCGACAGGACAGAATACATTAAAATTGATAAATCGATTCTTCCACATGATGCCAAGCATAACGGCTATAGACGGGTCATAAAGCAGAACATAAAATTTGAAACCGACAACGTGGAATATTGGTTGGAACGCTACTATTCGCCGTCCCTGAAAAAGACCTATGAAGCAGAACTTGCCGAGTCCCTTAAGAACACGGAATTTGGAAGTCATCTGAAAGCATTCATCGCTTACCTCTACTATGCTGGAAGGGTTACTGAGAATAGGATCCACAAGATCCTAGAAGAGATCGGCATAATAATCTCGGAAGGCGAGATCTCAAACATACTGACCAAGGAAAAGAGCAATGCATATGCGATAGAGAAGCAGGCCTTATTTGAAACTGGTGTGAATCGGGCTGATTATCTTAACATTGATGAGACAGGCGCGAGGCATAAAGGCAATAACCATTATTTGCACGTTGTCTGCAACAAGTTCTTTAGTGCTTTCTTTATCAGGCAAACCAAAGGAAGTGATACAATCAGACATTTCTTTGGGCTAAATGATGAGGAGCAGATAGATTTACCCATTATCTCGGATGATGCCGGGCAGTACATAGATGTATCGTCACACCATGCTCTGTGCTGGATACATGAAATACGACACTACAAAAAGATGAATCCTTTTCTAATTCATCATAAGTCGGTTCTTAATATGTTTTTAACTGAGCTTTGGAAGTTCTATGAATTGCTTACACAATATAAGGAGAATCCTAATAAAATTATGAGTAAGTATGTCCAGGAGAGGTTTGATTCGATATTCTCGACAGTAACTGGTTACGGGACGTTGGATGATCGCATTACAAAGACTAAGAAAAAGAAACAAGAGTTGTTGCTGGTGTTGGATTTTCCAAATGTTCCGCTTCATAACAATCTCGCAGAGATAGCTGTGCGAGAAGGTGTGATCAAGAGAAAAATCAGTTATGGAACAAGAAGTGAACTCGGCAAGCTTGCATGGGAAAACATGCTCTCTATAATCGATACTTGCAGGAAGCTCGGAATAAGCTTTTACAAATATCTTTATGATATATTCTCAGATAGTTATTCTATGCCAAAGTTATCCGATCTCATTCTCAGTGCTAGTAAAATCAACTGATTATTGAGCAAGTACGAAAAATACGACGTTGCCGTCATCGCCCTGCCGGAGAGGAGGTCCAGCTACAGGACTATTGAGGCGGCCATCGATGCTGGCCTGAACGTTGTTGATGTGCTTGAAGAATACCACCGGCGGCCGGACCCGTACGAGACAGAAAACCTGGAAGTGCCGTCAGGATTGAGCCTGGACGAATACGGAGAATCCCTCCACAGAAGAGCGAAGGAGAACAATGTCACAATCCTTGACGGAATGGGCTTTGCTCCCGGCCTCAGCAACATCACCCTAGGCGAGGGCATTAGGAAGGTGAACGCGCTCTCCGCTGTTGCTCGCGTGGGCGGTATACCCTCCAAGGAGTCCGCTGGTCGACACCCTCTGAAGTACATGATAACTTGGTCCTTCGGCCACGTCCTTCGGGAGTACATGGTCAAGGTTAAGATCATTAAAGACGGAATGATCACAGAGGTGGATGCCACTACTGGAAGGGAGAGTTTCAGGTTCAAAGCGTGTGGGATGGACGAGGTGCTGGAGTGCGCCATTACCCCAGGAATGCCGAGCTTTCTCTACACGATGCCCAAGCTAAAGAGTTTTGCAGAGAAGACCATTCGCTGGCCCGGCCACTGGCAGGCCATAGACACCCTTAAGGAGTGCGGAATTCTCGATCTGGGTCCCTTTGACTTCAAAGGCGCTACGATCCGGCCAAGAGATTTCTTCCTGTCTCTGGTAGAGCCAAAACTCATACCTCTGGCAGACGACCAGGACGTTTGCGTAATGTGGAATACGGCCGCGGGACTGGAGAAAAGGGTCGATTACTACATATGGGCGAAGGCTGATACAGCGAACGGAATCTCGGCTATGGCCAGAGTTACAGGCATCTCCGCTGCCATTGGGGCTAGGCTTGTTGGAATGGGTGAGGTCCAAGAGAAGGGAATTATAGCCCCGGAAGATGGGATTACGGGAGACGTATACCAGAAATTCCTGAACAATCTGGAGAATAGGGGAATAGTAGTAAAAGAAGTTGTAGGCTCGATTTGAACCGGATCAGATCATGACGATATTCACCCTGCTCACCGACTTCGGCTCCTTCTATCCCGCGCAGATGAAGGGCGTGATCCTGAGCAACCTCAAGGATGAAGACGCGACCTTCGTCGATATCGCTCACGATATCCCTCCCCAGGACGTAAGGGCCGGAGCTTTCGCCCTGTTGTCCTCAGTAGTCTACTTTCCTCCCGGAACCATTCATGTAGCTGTTGTCGATCCAGGAGTGGGCACAGAGCGTCTGGGAATTGTCGTGGATAGCGGCGGACAGATCTTCGTCGGTCCGGACAACGGTCTTCTCATGCCAGCGGCAAAGTCGTTGGGCCAGCCATTGGTCTACAGGATTGCCTGCCAGTTCGACGCCTCGAACACCTTCCACGGTCGTGACGTCTTTGCACCCGTAGCAGCCATGGTCGCTAACGGCCAGAGTCCTTCGAGCATCGGCCCGAGGGTAAAGCCGAAGGACCTGAGCTTCGGATCGCCCAAAAAGACCGATACAGGAATTGAGGCTGCTGTAATCTACGTTGATAGGTTTGGCAATCTCATTCTTAACATGAGAAAGCTGCCCGAGGGCTGCTTTTCCTTGAAGGGAGTGAGGCTAAGGCAGGTCCGAACCTACGCCGAGGTCAAGAGGATCGAACCGCTTATAACCATTGGCAGCCATGGATTTGCAGAGATCGCGGTCAACCAGGGAAGCGCTGCCGATGCCTTCTGCCTTAAGGTTGGTGACCGCATCGAGCTGGAGGAGATTTAATTGTTTGGGATAGAATTCGTGCCGGAAGAGCCAGCCGCAAAGATTGGCTATTTGGCTAAGCTTGCAGAGGACGTTGGTTTCGACACCGTCTGGGTAACAGATCACTACAACAACCGCGACGTTTACACGACCCTGGCTGTAGTTTCCATGCTGACAAACAAGGTCAAGTTAGGAACAGGAGTTACCAATCCTTACACCAGGAACACTGCTGTGACAGCCTCCAGCATCGGCGCAATCAATGAGCTTTCCGGCGGTCGGGCTATTCTAGGCATCGGTCCCGGCGATAAGGCGACTTTTGAGATTATGGGGATCGAGTGGGATAAACCACTTACACGAGTCAAAGAGTCTGTCTCTGCCATCAGAGCTCTTCTGGCGCGAGAGCGGGTGAGCCAAGCGGGCATGAAAGGCGCTCAGCTCAAATTCAACCCCGGAAAAATACCCATCTATCTCGGTGCCCAGGGTCCAAAGATGCTGGAGCTCGCAGGTGCAATAGCGGACGGTGTGCTCATCAACGCATCTCACCCGGATGACTTCAAGTTCGCTGTGCCAGTAATAAAGCAAGGAGCAGAGAAGGCGGGCAGAAAGCCTGAGGATGTCCAGATCTGCGCCTACGCTAGCTTCAGCGCAGACAAAGATCAGGCCAAGGCTGTGAACGCCTCCAAGATGGTCGTGGCCTTTATCGTGGCCGGATCTCCTGCGAACGTGCTTGAGCGACATGAGATAGAACCAGGAGATGCCAAGAAGATCACAGATTCGATAGCCAAGGGCGACTTCAAATCCGTACTGGTCGGAGTAACCACCCGGATGGTTGAGGCCTTCTCTATAGCAGGAACTCCTGAGGACTGCCGTGCCAGGGTTAACGAGCTGCAGAATACTGGAGTGACTCAGATAGTCGTTGGTTCGCCTATAGGGCCTAACAGGGAAAGCGCAATTAAGCTGATCGGAAAGCAGATCATCGGTAAGTAGATCAAAGGAAGCAGTTATGCGCGGGCTCTACATAGGTCGTTTCCAACCCTATCATCTCGGTCACCAGGCCGTCATACACAAGATTGCCGAGGAAGTGGATGAGATTATCATAGTGGTAGGAAGCGCCCAGGTGAGCCATACTCCGGAGAATCCCTTCGCCGCCGGAGAGAGGATGACCATGATCTATGGAGCTCTGGAGGATCTTAGAGACAGGTGCTACGTCATACCTCTTCAAGATGTAGACAGGAATGCGGTGTGGGTCTCACACGTCCTGTCGATGACACCGGCCTTTGATTTAGTCTATTCCAACAATCCACTGGTCGTGGAACTCTTCACAGAGGAGGGGATAGAGATAAGAAAGCCTCCCATGTACGGCAGGGAGTCTTACTCCGGCACTGCCATAAGGAAGCTGATGGTGGAAGGAGGCGACTGGAAGAGCTTGGTCCCGGAGCAGGTCGCTTCTGTGATTATCGATATTGGAGGCATAGAGAGGCTGGTGAACATCTCAAGGAGTGATCGTTCTAAGAATTATAGTGTTTAACCCAAAATTTGATACTAATGATCGCTATGCTTCGCTTGGTCCAATTACATGTTGAGTGTAAATCGTTGAGTTAAGCACTATAGATCTATGAGAGTTTCGAAAAACTAATCAATCGAAATACTTATATACTATTAATACTATAATATAATGCATGAGGACTCTCATTGATTTTGCCATTCGAGCAGAATATGCTCGAGTAAAAGCCCTCGGAGATGATCTATCCGAGATCGGATCGTTGATCAATTGGGAGCGTTTCAGATTTTTGGAACCATTGATATACAAAAATAAAACTAGCCGCGGAGGTCGTCCGAACATTGACATCGTGATTATGGTGAAAGCTCTCGTAATTCAGCATTGGTTTGGTCTAACAGATCCAGAACTGGAGCGACAGGTTGCGGATAGGATCTCTTTTCGTATTTTCCTTGGCACCACTGAAGTAATTCCTGATTTCAGCACAGTTTGGCTATTCCGTGAACGTTTGATTAAGTGCGACGTATACGATGATCTTTGGAATGAGCTTCAAAGGCAGCTCGATGAGATGGGGTTTACTGTAAAGAATGGCACTATCCAGGATGCAACCTTCATAACTTCGGACCCAGGTCGGAAGAGGAACAAGAAAGACGAGCAAGGCGGGGACAAAAAGGAAGGTCAAGATTCCGAAGCCACCAGTACGAGCCTGAATCAGGAGTTTGATAAAGAGCTAATTGGTATTTCAAATAATATTATTGATGACAAGGCCAAACCACAGAGACTCGAAGAAGAGCCAATAAATGAGGGAAGTTGGGCAAAAAAGGGTGTCAAATCCTTTTTCGGATATAAAGGTCATATCTCAATCGATACCAATTACCACCTTATCAGATATTTTGAGACTACAACTGCTTCTGTACACGATAGTCAGGTAGATCTTGGAATTGAAGGGCTACCACGTTACGCCGATAAGGGATATGATGGTGCAAAAACTCGAGGATATGATGCAGCCATGAAAAAAGCTACAAGAGGTCACAAGCTTGGAATCATAGATCTTCTGAGGAATAAGAGAATCAGTAAAACGCGATCGCACATCGAAAGATGCTTCGCTGTTATGAAGCGGGGGCATAAGGGAGCACATGTTTATGTAACAACTGTCGCAAGAGCTGGAGTAAAATTCATGATGAATTCGGTCGTTTACAACCTGGAACAGTTGAAATATTTAGTGCATAAACAAACAGCCTAGCGGAAGCTCTCTAAAAAAGCGCAAAAATTAGAAACAACAAGGTAAATTGAAATCTAATAAGCCAATTTAGGGGTGAAATATGCTAAAAAACCACTATAAAGATTGAAAATATTAACGCAAGAATTTAAGGCTTCATTAACCAACACTAAATCGAAACCCTCATAGGTCGATGCACTTCCAATTCCTGTGGCCACCTCATGAGATAGTCCGGCGAACACGAACCCTGCCATAATTAAAAAGAGCGTTAGGTTTTTGGTCATAGATTTATTCCTCCACCCCTTGCATCTTTAATCAGGTAATGCTTATATTTTAAACCTATATATGAATATTGTGAGGATGGTGATTATCTGAAGTACATTGAGATCGAGATTTCGGGACGAGGCAAAGCTGTCGCTGAGATTGATGACCGAAATCCAAGGACGGCGGCAGAGTTCTACCGGAGTCTGCCATTCGAGGCAAAGGCTAATTTGTGGGGGGAGGAAGTCTATTTCGAGGTACCCTTGATGCTGGAAGATGAGAACCCATCTCCTTCGGCTAAGAGTGGCGATATATCCTATTGGTCTCCTGGATCAGCATTTTGCGTTTTCTTTGGTCGGACCCAACCGTATTCTCCTGTTAACCACATTGGAAGGGTGATTGTTGGACTGGATCTATTCAAAGAAGTAAAGAACAGTGACAAGATAGTGTTAAGTAGAAAGTAGCTCATTGATAGATCAAGAAATCGCGGTCGGGAAAAGATAGTACGAAAAAATTAATGTTAAAGCGATCGTAGACGGAGAGGCTGTTATGGCGGAAATTTTGGTAATATACCATTCTAGGACAGGAAACACTGCTAAGATGGCAGAGGCGATAGGAAAGGGAGCCAGATCATCTGGTGTCGAGGTATCAGTCAAAAAGGTTGGGGATGTAAGCCTAGACGATCTGTTATCAGCCGGGGGAATTATAATAGGTTCGCCCACCTACTACGGACAGATGGCTTCTGAGATAAAGCAGCTCTTCGACCGCTCATCTCCTGTGCGTGGTCAGTTGGAGAACAAGGTTGGAGCGGCATTCACATCCTCCGGCAGCTCCGATGGGGGGAATCAGACCACCCTTCTATCCATAATCCAATCCATGTTGATACACGCCATGATAGTCATTGGCGATCCCATGGAGGCTGGCGGCCATTATGGAGCGGTTGCCGTGGGGGCGCCGGATGCGAAAGCTCTGGAGGCATGCAGACTGCTCGGGCTCCGGGTGGGCAATCTTGTGAAGAAACTCTCGGCGTGAGGGCATCAATATCGCGAGTGGATACCTAGATGGATGAAGTAGAACTCCCGAATAAAGTGGGCCCGATGGAGCCGCTAACGGAAACCGCAAGAAAGATAGACAGCATGGAGATCAGAGGAGCGGGAAGGATTGCCAGGGCGGCGGCTGCTTCTCTCAGAGATTTGGCACAGCAGCTCGATGTCCAAAGCCTCGATGAGTTCAACTCTCGTATCAAAGGAGCGGCAGAGATCCTGCTGGCAACAAGACCAACCGCGGTATCATTATCCAACGCTATTCGGATGGTCACTCGCTACCGTGCGAATGATGTAGAAGAGGCAAGGCAAGCCGTTGTATCGAACGCTGACAGATTCATCGAGAACTCCGAGAGGGCTGTCGAAAAGATAGGAGAGATCGGGAGCCGCCGGATAAGAAAAGGGGATACGGTTCTAACTCACTGCAACTCTCAGGCAGCACTTTCCATAATTCAGGCTGCTCACAAAGCCGGCAAAGCGATTAAAGTAATAGCCACAGAGTCTCGGCCAAGGTGGCAGGGACGCCTGACTATCGGGATGCTTGAGGATATGGGAATAGAAACCGAGCTCATAGTCGATTCAGCGGTCAGGAGCGTCATGAACGATGTGGATCTCGTCGTTGTCGGTGCTGACGTCATAACCGCCAACGGTTCTTTGGTCAACAAAATAGGCACTGCCCAGATCGCCCTCTGCGCACACGAGGCCAGGACCAGTTTCGTGGTGGCTGCTGAGACCTACAAGTTCAGCCCCAAGACAATTATGGGAGAACTTGTAACCATCGAGGAGCGCGATCCCAAAGAGGTGTTCCCAGACATATCCAAGTTCAGGCATGTGAAGGTGCATAACCCCGCCTTCGATGTCACTCCACACAGCTACATCGACGTCATTTGCACGGAAGTTGGTGCCATTCCTCCAGAGATGAGCTACCTCATAATAAAAGAGAGACTGGGGTGGGAGATGGACGAAGCAACCTCAGTATTTGGCCTTTCTGGAAGCAAGAAAGAGTGCTGCGATTGCGATTAACACTCCTGGTCCAGGTGTCTTTACCGGGCCGGTTTTGTTTGCCCGAGACCCTGACTCATTTGCCCCCGCCGTGACCGAATTGTTCAAAGATGCATTCAAAGACGCATTGATTGTTTCTTTAGGAGCTTCGACAATCGTATAGGCAGTTCTCCAACTATAAGGTGCGTCCTGGGCATAAACACCGACCTGGAGGGTGTAGTTTCCTGGAGCAATATCCCCTGCCTTTATAGTGCAGTTGTAGATCCGGCTTCCGGTGGCAACTATGTACCGCAAACCGCCGGGAGCCTCTGCAGATAGTCCCTTGGTCGTATTAAATTTGAAGATGGGCTCGGCAAAAGCTCCGCTGCCTCCCGCGCTCCTGATGATGACTGTGAAGTTCGCCTCAGAGTTTTGGGCCACTTTAATCTGAGATATGTCAACCACCTTGAAGTAGGAGTTTGCGCTGGCCTGTCCCGCCAGCAGCAGTAGCAGCGAAATTAGCAAAATCCCTTTCATGACTTGTCTCTTATACCGCAAATTATAAATCTCTTGCGGAAGATATCACAACAGGAATAATTAATCTGAGATAAAAATTGGTTGCATTGATCGTTCAAGCAACCGGTTAATTCGTGCACGGGTCAATTAAGCTATTGTATGCCTTAACCCATTCCAGGTGGAACGCCGCTCAGATCGCCGCCTGGGCCTATCTTGTCCGCCCACTCATGCACATCGACGGGCTTCTGTCTTCCACCCACAGTGGTAGGTTTCTGTGTCGCCGTCGTGTTTACGGCAGCCACTGGAGTCGTGGTGCCTGTTGCTGACACACTAGGGGTTCCTGGAGCCGTCGTGGACTGGGTAACCGCTGGTGCAGTCACTGTTGCCGGTGTATAGTCAGTTATTTCTGGGCTAATCGATGTGGCGGTGAAATTACCACGAAGAGATATGATTCCCTTGCTAACCTCGAAGAACTTGCCGCTGAAGGCATCGTTGGCAAAAGTTCCATTTAACCTTTCTGATACCTGCTCTTTTCCCTCTGGATAGGTTATAACCAGAGCCACGTTATCACCGTTAACTGATCCAGTGGCAACCGCATTCCAGGCAGCCCCTGCTTGAGGCTCGTACTTGGCTTGCCCGAAGAGATCTCCGCCATCCTGTTGAAGCGCCATGGTAATCTGCTCCTCCTTTATTCCAGCTATGGACCAGATGCCCTTCATCTTGGCAATTTCGGAAGCTGCCTTTGCAGTCTCAGAAGCATTGTTCTTTGGAACGGCTGGAGCGCTGGCGTTGGCGACATTAGAGCTGTTATTGCCCAGGTTGGCCGTGGGTTTCTCCAAGCTCAAAGGTGCCGTTTTGTTCTCGACGATCTTACTCGTATTGTTATCTGGACTCTTGGCTAAGGATAGTCCTGCAGTGATGATGAACACGAGTAGTAAGGAGAGAACGTAATATTTCTTGCTCAACTATTAACCTCCATTATCTCTTCTCGCTATTTAGGCTGTAGGCATTTTATCGTCATTTGTCTACAGTGCCCAGTCTAGCAGTTCCTATTTATAAGCCTTTCACTCGACTGATGAAATCCTCCTAATGGAAAACCCTGTAATCACCTCTCGATCCATTGATATTCCATCGATTCAACTATTCATTGTGGATTCCCTCGAAAGTCTGTCCGAGCAGGAGAAGAAGATATTACTGGCCTCCTCTTCAGGACTGGACAGGATAATGCTTATGCTTCTCCTTGATTCAGGCCTCAAGGTTGAGGATCTGATTGGAACTAAGATATCGGATGTCGACCTTGAGGTGGGAACAATCCTAATTCGATCCACGGGAGAGAAGAAAAAAATCTCGCCGAAAGTAATGGCCGAGCTGGAGAGTTATCTGGAATCCCTACCTGATCAGGTCTATCTATTCGAGGGAAGGTGCGGTAAGCCTATGACAGGAAAATGGAAAAGGTGTTTTTTGGAAAAGCGAATTAAAAGTGCGGCGGGCGAGATCGCAGAAAATGGGTGAGATGTGGAGTTATTATGCAGTACTCAGGGGCAGTTTGGGGAGGGTCTTCGTCCTGAGAATGGACCCTCATGAAGACATGTTGGAATCGATCCAGAAGTTGTGAAAGAAAAGTGCATTGGGTAAAGGATGATGCTCTTTCCTGTATGCCATGAAGGATGGCTTTACCTCGGAAGGCCATCATCCATTCATAGGATACTTTTCCTAACCGTTGCACTATTGCCAAACGGGCCTCTTCAGTTCCAAGAATCGCTCAATGTCAAGGACGATCGGGCCAGGTGCCGGCAGCCAATCTGATCAGCCGTCGACACACGCTGGTCTGAAATTTTCGGTGCAAAATTACGGTCTATGAAACATCAAACCATTCCTCACAACTGATTCCGCTCTCTTTAGAATTCTTTGCAAAAGATCTATGCTGATATCGCTTCCGTGAGGATTTGGAATGCGTGCCTCTACAAGACCCCGCGACACATATTCATGATCGGCACCGGGATAAGGACCCACAAAACCCAATTTGCTTAATCGCCTGATAGCTCACGTCTCGAAACTGGCAAGAGCTTATTCGACAATGGAAACCGGCTCTGCAGACACGTTAATGACATGGCCGCCGATAGGAGGTATTGGATGCCCCAATCTCAGTTTCAATGCTATCCAGCCCTCTATGACGCTCTGGAGTTCCTTGCGGCATTCTTCCAGGGTTTTGCCGGTTGCCCATATGCCCTGCAGCTCGGGAACCTCGCCATAAAAGGGTTCAGGGTCATCGATGATCTCATAGGTGGCCTTGTCCATTGCTGCCTGGATGTATTCCGCAAACATCGCTTGAATATTATCATTGCCAGGATAAATCCCTTCGCTTAAAAGAGCCTGCATGCGCTCTAACAGTCTGGAAGACTTGGCTCTCGCTCGTGGCCCCGCCGCAGCGTGAAGCTCTCAAAGCTCGCTTTCTCTCCAGGAACATAGAAATATTAGCGTTAGCATAAACAGTAGTTGAAACGGTGATAAGGTGCTGGTGAAATTCGAGATCTATTTTGATGGTGAATATTGGTGCGCTCGTGGAATAGGTGTCAGCATCTTTACGCAAGGTAAGACCCTCGATGAGCTGATGGAAAATATAAAAGAAGCAACTAGCCTGCACTTCGAAGAGTTCCTTGAAGCCGGCGAAGAGTTAAAGATTCTGTCTATTTCTGAGGTTGAGGTGCAGCCTCTTGCGAAAGCATCCGGTTGCTAGCGGTGAGAAGCTCATCAAAGTGCTGAGCCGATTAGGATACGAGATCATCCGGCAGCGGGGAAGTCACGTCAGGCTGAGAAAGACAACCGAAGCAGGAGACCACAACATCACCGTTCCATTGCACGATGAGCTGGAAGGGCACATTTAACGACATCTTATCCGATGTATCCATCCGGAATGGAATTTCAAAGGACGCCTTGACAGAAATGCTCCAAGAACCATAAGAGAAACATACAGAGGAGAGGCTTTTCTAGCTGGGCGGGCCCGCTTGCCCGATCTGGCCACTCTTGATCTTAGACAACCACCTAAATGCCACTTTGTGGGGTGTGTTGCCACATCGGAAAGGGGCCCGGGGACATATCTACATCCTGGTGCACGAAATGGGAGCTAGGTAGACCACGGAATTAAAAGGCAAGGCCCGACTAACTGAATAAGAGGATTGAAATATCATCGGGATGTATTACGTACACGTTAGCCGTACACGTTAGCAAATAAGATGGATCCGGTCATGGAAGTTATCGATGAGGTTGCAAGCACCCTAAAGATGGATCGTGATCTACTGGCTCGGGCAAGCATCAAGACCTTTCTGGAGAAAGAGCTGAGATGCATTGAGGCAGAAATATTCAAGATTGGCGCAAGGCATGGCGTGAGGTCTATCTTCGAGCTGGACGATAAGCTGAAGAAGGGTGAAGTCCTAGAGGAGGATATTCTCGATGATTTCCAGGAGCTTGACTACCTGGAAGCCAGGAGAGATGAACTATTAGCGGCAATGAAGAGCCTTCCGCAACAGTAATAGACCTAATGGCTCTGAAGAAGATCATCGATATCGAATATGCAGATCTTTCCACTGATTCCATCATTTTTCGCGGCAAGCTCAGAGTTTTCGTAAAGGATGGCTCTTTTGTCGACGTGTGGTTCTCCCTCAAAGTCCCTGGCCGCTTCTCATATCATTGGGAACGGCGACATATCGACGGCACCATGTACCGTCATGACAACTTTCCAGACGTAAATTGGCAAAGAATATCGACATCGACCTATCCCAAGCACATTCATAACGGCTCTCAGGCTGAAGTCGAGGAGAGCAATATCGATGACGATCCTGGTGCAGGTTTGCGCCAGTTCATGGAATTCGTTAAGAATCCGGCTCGCTTCGACTGGCAGGTGAGATCATGTTGAGCTGCTTGTCCGGTCGGGCCCCCGCTCGCGTCTGGAGAGCCACCAAAAGCCGCTTTGTCGGAGTGGGTTTGCCCGCTCTGGACTGCAGGTGGACGTTAGATGGGGCGTTCTTATTCCAGGAGCCTACGGAAATCCTCTTCTGTTATGCCTAACTGCTTTAGAATTTCGTAGAATAACCAGTTTCCAATCTCGCTATTGCCGTGAATAGGAATAGTAGTCGCCCGGCCATCAGGATGCTTCCACCTGGCATGGCTGCCCTTCTGCCGCACCATTTGGAATCCGAGTTTACTGGCCACCTTCTGCAGGTCCTTAGCTTTGGCAGGCATAGACAGCCTTCACATCAATATCCTCTGGAAGCATACGCCCTTCTTCTTCATACTCTTCCAGGATCATCTCGAAGACATTGATCAGCTCCGCCTGTGCCTCCTCTGGAGTTTGACCCCACGCATGGCAGCCAAGGATGGCAGGGACGTAGGCCACAAATGTGCCATTGTCTTCAGGGCGGAGGACTATCGTGTAATCATACAGGCGCTTCATTGAGAATACTTCATCCTTATTTGCATATAATACTACTCAATTGAATGGTCAAAGACATGCTTCAAAGATTGCGATATGCGATGCTTCTGGGACGAATGTAATGGATGGTGATCTCTTTTGCTTTGGAATCAACTTCGTAGATGATCCGGTAGTCTCCAACTCGCAAGCGATAAAGTCTTTCGGAACCGGATATCCTGATGGATTGGCTGGGAAATGGGTCTGATTTTAGATCTTCGATCTTCTCCATTGCTCGGAGGACGATATCTCTGGGAAGACGACGAAGATCTTTTTCTGCTGATGGCTTGAAGACAATGCTAAAGGATGCCATCTTTCTTGAGCCTTTGCCTCATTTCATCGAAACTTATGGTCTCTTCATCTCTACGTTCGGCCACAACAGCAAGATCGTGCAGATCCTCAGTAAGCTGTTCATAGCGTTCCATCGATAGTAGTACCCCTTTCCTTTTGCCCTCTGCATCGACTAGGAATTGCTCGTCAGGTATGCCTGCCATATATTCTCCGTGGGATAATCTCTACATTTGAACGAGGTCTGCACTTAAATAAGTAAGGTGTGATCCAGAATCAGCTTATGTTAGATTCTTACCGTATCGTCTCATCTCGTCAGATGGCATCTTGAGCTTCGTCTTTGGTTCGCGTCTCGTTCGTGGTCCCGTCGCTCCGATGCCGGGCAGCATCGCCATCCGCCAGGCGGACCGCTTGCCTGTTCGGGCCACGCACGCGCCTGGAGCAACCACTGAAAGGCCGCTCTGGCAGGTGGACAGCTTTGGGCCTAGCCTCCGGGAGGATGCTGAGGTTCGTGTCTGCTCATTCTGAAGAGCTTGACTTCCAAAATGGCGAATACCTATTGGCACTGAAGGACAATCAATTATATGTCTAAAGAGGCTTATTTATGGTTGGTTAATATCTCAATGAGGCTAACAATTGAAAGTTCGAGCCGTCATTAAGATGGTAGAAGAGTATGGATGGTTCCTGGATAGAACAAGAGGCAGTCACAGACAGTACAAGCACCATTTTAAGAGTGGATTGGTGACCATCTCAGGGAATTTGGATGATGAAGTACCAAGGGGTACATTGAATAGCATATTAAAACAAAGTGGTATTAAGGAGATCGGGAAAGATGACTGAGTATCTGATCATCATTGAAAAGGCTGAAAATAACTATGCGGCCTATTGCCCGGATTTGCCCGGTGTCATTGCCACCGGTCCAACGAGAAAGGAAACGCTAGAGTTGATGAAAGAGGCAATAGAGTTTCACCTGGAAGGTCTGAAGGCCGAGTCTCTAAGCATACCTGAACCAACCACCACGGCGGCTTCTGTAGAAATAAGCGTATAAAATCCGGAAGCCATCTTCATTTGCTAGTCAATGCTTGCAGCCTTTGCTGGGCTCCTTTTTCTCCGCCGCCAGCTTGATCATCCCTCAAAGTGCCACCGCCTCTTTAGCACGCGATCCCTGACGCGCTCTCGGAGCCCGCGGTCGCTTACTACATCCACCTTAACGCCCAAAAGCTCCTCAAGCTCTTGTATCAGGGCTGCATGTCCCAGCAGAGTCGTCCCTCGTTCGAACTCAACCAGGAGATCTATATCGCTTTGAGAATCTGCGTCACCTCGTGCCACTGAGCCGAAGACACGCACGTTGTGAGCACCATGCTTGGCAGCGATTTGAAGGATCTCATCACGCCTTGATTTCAGGAGGTCGTTAAGATTCATTTGCGATACAATTACGTCTTTTGGATAGATCAAAGCTTCGAGACCAAGATGCAGACAAGTTTCGAGACATTCATAATATGCAACCGTCTCGCTGTAAAATTAATAGCCTGGATTAGACACATTCACAGTTGTTCACGCTTCCAGCGCGCTTGCTGCCTTGCAGTTTTTGCTTTTGTCCAGCCGCTCCGATGCCGGGCAACATCGCCGTCCACCAGGCGGGCCCGCTTGCCCGATCGGGCCCCGCTCGCACCTGGAGCAGCCATAGAAAGACGCTTTGCCGAGGAGACAACCCTTTGGGACAACAACAAAAATGGCAATTTCTATGATGACTGCAATGCATCGATAGAGAGATGGATGGGGATATGCAATGATAAATATCATTCCCGAGACACGTAGCGTTGATATGCATCCTCGGAGAATCTATCCGGATTTAATGGAATGGATAGAAAATCTCTTCAAAAATTGACGTCTGGGCTAAGTCCTGATGCCCTCGATTTGGCTCAGCCCCGTCTGTTTAGGAGTAACCACAATTCCCACAGGATCACTCAATTCGCTCTCATTTCCTGCGCTGTTCACGGCAGATATCCTGAAGGTATAGCTCGTCCAAGGCATCCCTTTCATAGTATATCCTGGATTCCTTACTTCAGCAATTTTATTCTGAATACCCATACTGTTAAGGTGATAAACGTTGTAATGGTTAGCACCCTCTGAAGCCTGCCAGCCGAGGCTAATGTTGCCATCAGTCGAGAGGACTGATACCGATCTAACCTTTTTAGGCAAATCTTTTTTCATCTCTAATGGCGCAGTTCCCCTCGACACAAGTGTTTCATTTTTCTTCTCTGCAATCCCTAAGCTATTCATGCTTGCATTACTTGTTTTGATAAGGTCTTTATTAGCGACTTCGATATCGTTTTCGGCTATGCCGTATCGGCTCTGTACTTTGATCTTGTATGTCCCTGTTTTCTCAGGCGCTGTTAAGTTGATCGATCCTCTTCCTTTTATGAGAGCAGCGTTCTTCGTTGCGTTATTGAACTCAATGGTGGCGGTAACGTTATCTTCAACAGGATTATTAAATTTGTCTTGCACCTCCAGCTTTACATTGAAGGGCAAGCTGCAATTGGTGCGATTTTTAGCGCCTAGGCGAATAGATGCCGGTTCTCCAGCATCTACCACCAGTTTTACAGGAACAGGAATGAGATTTCCGTTCTTTTCTGCTACCCCCAGATACGTGCCTACCTGCTCAGGCACTTTTATCTTCATTGGTACACTGGAATTACACTCGTATCGGCTCTTCATATGATATAATTCGAGGCGGCCGTAAGGATTCATGACAAAAAGGAAGTACGTTCCATTCTCGTTGATTGGTATTATATCGGTATAAGATGGATTGATGTCATTATACCTCTTTTCGGCGAACATAAGCTTATCCGCCGTGTTATTATCATTTGATCCAAAGTACATGTCTGCACCCCAATCCATCTTACCATTTTTGTTTGAATCGAAGAAGATTTGTGGCGAATATTCAGAGTCGTTGGAGCGTATCATTATCACATCTCCTTTCTCCGCCTGAAAGGCCTTAGGACTAAAGCCAAACTCCTCGCCTTTGACCTCTTCGCAGGCAGAAAAGCCTATTATATCATTTATTCCTGCAGGCTGCAGGCTAACTGCTTCTCCAGCTTTTGCTCTGAGATCGATAGGACTAAAAGGCACGACATTGACATTTACTGTTACGTTCTCTCCGTATTTATTGCCTCCAGAGATCACCTGATGCAGGACGATTAGGTTCAGTCCATCTACCAGCTCCCCAGTTATCACTTCTCTATTTTTTCCCGTAGATGTATGAAAATTGCTGTAGCTACCGCCGACCCCACTATCTCCATGAGGTAAAACACTGATCCCAGATATCCTCATGCTATGCCCATTCTCTCTCAAGACTTTTAATCGGGGCAGATTTATGGGATTAGTTGCGGAGAATTTCCAGAGTTCTGAGGTATTGAAAAAATCTTCTCCATAAAGATATGCATCTATATCTGTATTCGGGTCCTCCCATGTAATTTCAATGGTTGCTAAATCGTGCCCATGGTGGTATATCGGATAAAACCTAGAATCCCAGAACCATTTCGGTTCTGCCTCAAACCTTCCGTAGATCTTGGCATTCTCATAGATCTCATCGGTATTATTTATTCTAACCTCATCATGTCTATAGGTTGAGAAAGATACAGGGATACACTGCCTTTCACCGCCATATTCCAAGAGTATCTTTCCCTGATGTACTCCTGTGGTGTTAGGCGTTAGTATTGAAACGCAGACATTATTGCCATCGATATTCATTCCGATGTTCCATGGTTTCCATTTGTAAGTTTCAATTACTACTTGTATTTCTTTGCTCTTGATTTCGCCTCTCCTTTTCAGGCCAGCCACGATTCCATCATCCATCCTATCTTCAGGATTGTGCATCCTTGCCTCAGAGGTAAATCCAAGACCCATATCACCAGGGGATGCGGCTATGGCCTCAAGCTCGCCTTCCTGTGCCTTTCCATCGCCATTCCTATCTTTCCAGTTGTAGAGGTAAAGATCATACCCCTCATATTTATCCAGCTTTGTGCTCCTGTTATTTCTTGGATAATAGGACGAGACCTTTAACAGGTCGCAGCCGAGCATATCCCTCGGAATGGTGAAGAAAATACTCTCGTTCCCTGATTTCAAGGTTAAGTTTTTCGTTTTATCTTTTATTAGTATTTGGGGTTTCAGATTTATCGGCTTGCCAGAATAATTTGAAACTGTAAAGTCAAACCTCAAGTTCGATCCTGCCTCAACGGGAGAAGTGACGAGCAATGCTGGTTCAACTAAAACTCCGTCTTTTCCGGATGCAATTTCCACAGCCCTTTTGGCATTTATTATACCGGAACCCTGAGCGAAGACCTCTTCATCTATATCTGTAGCTGAGGACATGAGAATGTTCCTGGCCTTCTCAGAGGTCGGAAACTTTCCATAAGCATCTTTGTAAGCCTGATAAATAAGAGCAATAATCGCGGCAACGTGAGGTGTCGCGCTGCTGGTTCCACCACCCATGTCATTCCATGCGGTTTTGCCACTATGAGTTTCCCATAAAGGCAGAACTCTAGGCGCGAGATAACCAGTAGCCAGCACATTCGGTTTGACCTGCCCAAGTACGTTCGGACCACGAGCGGAGAACGAGACTACATCCCCACTATAGGATGAATTATTCCACCATAGATCGTAGACCGCACCTGCATTAATCACGTGAGAGTTTCGAAAAACTAATCAATCGAAATACTTATATACTATTAATACTATAATATAATGCATGAGGACTCTCATTGATTTTGCCATTCGAGCAGAATATGCTCGAGTAAAAGCCCTCGGAGATGATCTATCCGAGATCGGATCGTTGATCAATTGGGAGCGTTTCAGATTTTTGGAACCATTGATATACAAAAATAAAACTAGCCGCGGAGGTCGTCCGAACATTGACATCGTGATTATGGTGAAAGCTCTCGTAATTCAGCATTGGTTTGGTCTAACAGATCCAGAACTGGAGCGACAGGTTGCGGATAGGATCTCTTTTCGTATTTTCCTTGGCACCACTGAAGTAATTCCTGATTTCAGCACAGTTTGGCTATTCCGTGAACGTTTGATTAAGTGCGACGTATACGATGATCTTTGGAATGAGCTTCAAAGGCAGCTCGATGAGATGGGGTTTACTGTAAAGAATGGCACTATCCAGGATGCAACCTTCATAACTTCGGACCCAGGTCGGAAGAGGAACAAGAAAGACGAGCAAGGCGGGGACAAAAAGGAAGGTCAAGATTCCGAAGCCACCAGTACGAGCCTGAATCAGGAGTTTGATAAAGAGCTAATTGGTATTTCAAATAATATTATTGATGACAAGGCCAAACCACAGAGACTCGAAGAAGAGCCAATAAATGAGGGAAGTTGGGCAAAAAAGGGTGTCAAATCCTTTTTCGGATATAAAGGTCATATCTCAATCGATACCAATTACCACCTTATCAGATATTTTGAGACTACAACTGCTTCTGTACACGATAGTCAGGTAGATCTTGGAATTGAAGGGCTACCACGTTACGCCGATAAGGGATATGATGGTGCAAAAACTCGAGGATATGATGCAGCCATGAAAAAAGCTACAAGAGGTCACAAGCTTGGAATCATAGATCTTCTGAGGAATAAGAGAATCAGTAAAACGCGATCGCACATCGAAAGATGCTTCGCTGTTATGAAGCGGGGGCATAAGGGAGCACATGTTTATGTAACAACTGTCGCAAGAGCTGGAGTAAAATTCATGATGAATTCGGTCGTTTACAACCTGGAACAGTTGAAATATTTAGTGCATAAACAAACAGCCTAGCGGAAGCTCTCTAAAAAAGCGCAAAAATTAGAAACAACAAGGTAAATTGAAATCTAATAAGCCAATTTAGGGGTGAAATATGCTAAAAAACCACTATAAAGATTGAAAATATTAACGCAAGAATTTAAGGCTTCATTAACCAACACTAAATCGAAACCCTCACGTGTTCACTCGACGGAGACTGAACAGTGCCATATCCTGATCCGTCATTTCCATTTGCATATACGATGGTTGTAGCTGGAGATATATTAGTAGTCAGATATTCCAAAAAGGTTGACCCTTCATCAGCGCCTTTATTGAAAAGGTACGAAAAACCTCCACTTCGGCTTATTATGTTTGCTTCATCTCCAGTATTTGGAACACCGTCGTAGCCAAGCGAGGCAAGGAGGCAAAGAAGCATATCACTTGCTACTGAGTTTTGAACCGGTATGATCCTGGCACCTGGAGCAATGCCCTTGACATTTTTCCCCTGAGCAGCTATTATCCCGGCACACATAGTTCCATGTGAGGCATCATCATATTGGAAGGCAACTAACTCTCCATTCTTCGGTATTTTTGCATTCTCACCATAGAGCGTCCTCGATAGGGGCAGAGGCGTCTTGCCATCAGCTATAAAGTAGATCATGCCTCCCGATTCATCTGGATAGCCATCTTTATCTCTATCCCAGTATGAGACCTCATCGCCCTTTCTGCAAGGCTTATCATCTCTGAAATCATGATTATTGTTCAAATCTACATACACCGTATCATATACATTGGGGCTTTTCTCATCAACCAAGAGAACTTTTACAGGTTGCCCGTAGAACTGAGCAAGATGCCTATCGGGATGATCGCCTATATGGTAAACGCCGCTCTTGCTGGTTCCAGTTGTTTGAAAGCCCGTCGTATTTGTAGAGGTGGTATCCGCATAACGACTCTGGATAAAGAGTCCTTCTGGACTTTTCTGATGATAAAGTGATAGTGAATCCAAATCGATCACAATAGGCCAGCCATAGTAAGGAGAGCTTGCATTTGAGACTCGGGCCTGAGTACCTATGAGATCAGGAGTAGCGAAATCTACACCGCTATCTATTACAGCTACATTTACACCCTTGCCTGTGTACCCCATATTCCAGGCATCTTCGACTCCAAAATGCTCCAGCCCCTTATAGGCGTCATATATAACAGGATTACCGCTCTCTATCGCGCCTGAAGGTAATATCATTAATTCTATTAACGATAGAATACTCATTTCTCTAAGAGACTGAAGTTCATGGAGCAATTTCTCCAGAAGAGCACCCCGTTCTGTGGGGACAGAATGTTGCGGTTTGCTGGTAAGGGGTGGCGTAGGCGACAAGGCCATTATTTCACCACGTCCGCTGGAAGTCTCTGGAAAGATAACCTCTATCGCCATTGTGCGAGGTGGCCACAACACTGGCTGCAATCGAGGCATCCGAGACTTGCCTGAATATTAGAGCTAGCTCCGGTAACATATTTTCTCACGCTCCTTGGCTTAATCAGGATCCCCCCAATTTTTCTAAAGTCTCAAAGATATTTGAAGGTTTCGATATTTTTGACATTATCATTTTTTGCTATAACAACATTTCTAATATTGAACAATTTTGTCAGCATATGATAATATTCTATAGTTTCTTGCGTAAATAATTTATTGAAAATAGAAGACAGATAGTTACATCTCACTCAATATATATTGCCGGCCTCCCCGGCTCCGCCTGCTTGCTCTTGCCCTTGGGGTCCTCCCCAGCCTTATCCGCAGAGTAGATCTCCACAGGAACGGCCAGTGCAGATTCAAGGTATGCCTTCTCCCGGCTCAGAGTCTCGAACTCGTCCAGGCTCAGCACCTCGGCTCCGAGCGAGTGCGCTGCCTTGGCCAGCTTCTGGGCATATTTCGGTGCATCCTTCTTGTGTAGCGTAATCGCCTTATTGGCCATGGCCGCCTTCATCAGCGCGCTCATGTCCAGCTTGCCACCTATGGTCTTGCCCAGGGCCAGGCGCAGCATCTCCTGCTTCCAGGCAGGCGATGTGTACAGAGTGATCTTTGTTGGGGCAGCCCTGGTAACGTTCAGGATCTCCTGAACGTCGTTCAAGGTGCGTTCGAGCAGCTCCTCTGCCTGCTCCGCCTGCTCGTCAATTAGGGAAGCGTCGGCCTCGGGCCACGCCGCCAGTGAGACATATCCTTCTCCCAAGTATGTCCAAAGCTCCTCGCAGACGTGCGGCGTAAAGGGCGCCATCAGCCTGACCCAAGCCGATAAGACGCGCCGGAGCTGGTTCTTTCCGCCCCTGCGCTGGTACCAGCGCAGGTCGTTGAACAGCAGATAGAAGCCGCTCTGCAGAGTCCGCCTGGTCTGGATGTTATCCATGGCCGCTGTCGCTTCGCCGATGCGGCGCTGCAGCCTGGAGAGCATCCAGCGGTCGATGAGGGTAAGCTCTGCGCCTTCATTGATGCTCTTGTCCTCAATGATCTCTCGGGCTAGGTTGTAGAACCGCTCCAGTTGAGACCGGGCGGCGGCTACACCATCGTTTTTCCAGTCAACGTCCTGGGTGTACTCCGCATTGGCCAGGATGTAAAGCCGCGTGACGTCGGCCCCGTTCTCTGCCACGGCCTCTTTCAGGGTGAGCAGCGGCCCCTTGGACTTGGACATCTTCTGCCCCTCCAGGGAGACGAATCCGTTGATGGCCATGGCCTTTGGCCACAGCTCCTGCGGGAATACGGCCACGTGGTGGTACAGGAAGAAGAGCAGGTGGTTGGCTATCAGGTCCTTTCCCGATGTTCGCAGGTCCACGGGATACCAGTAGGCAAAGTCGCTCCGAATCTGCTTGATAGTGTCCAGAGGTATTTCCGTGACATCGGCCACATTCTCTGCCGTCCCGTGGTTCAGGAAGATGTACTCGAAGAACTCCGGCGGCAGCTTATCTATCTTCATCCCGGCGTTGACGTACTTGGCCAGGATGTAGTAGGACATGTAGATGGTCGAGTCGCCAAGGGACTCAATCAGCCACTCCTTGTCCCAGGGCAGGTGGGTGCCGAGGCCCTTCCTTCTGGCACAGGCCTTGTCCTTCAGCCAGTCAATCTTGTTCTCGAACTCCACCCGGATCTCTTCAGGAATTAGACGCATCTTGGAAAGGCAATCCATAACCTGAGCCTTCCACTCCGGATCGGAGTACTCCAGGAACCACTGGTCCCGCACCATCATTATAACGCAGCGCGTCCCGCAGCGGCAGATGACGGGCGTCTCTGAGAACTCGTAGAAGATCTCGGCTATCCCGTTCTTAATGAAGTCGCCTAGCAAGATGTCCTTGATCTTGCTGACTGCCAGGCCAGCATACTGGCCAGTGTTGGCCTTCAGGACGCCGTTGTGAAACTCCCGGCGATAAACGAGCTTGGTTGCCTCCTCGGCCTTGGGGTCGGTCTGGTCCTTGACCCCCATTTCGTTGACAGCTTCGACTGCCGGGAACTCACCGTAACCGGGAGACTCGATCAGGGAGATGAACTGGATCTTGCTCAGGTCCTCGGTGATGCCATAGCTGCGGAGGTCTTGACCATAAAGGTCTTTCAGTGCCAGGTAATCGAAGGGCGCATGGGCCGGGACGGACATGACTATGCCTGATCCGTTGTCAGGGTCCACGAAACTTGCCGGGAGGATGATCACTTCCGTTCCAGTCAACGGGTTTGTCGCCTTCTTGCCTATCAGCTCCGATCCTTTGATCTCCATCCCGCAGGCCACCTGGCGGTCGGTGAAAGTCAGCTTCTCGTATGGCCTCTCTGGAAACAATCCAGGTCTCGTCGTTGACCCTGGCCAAGACGTAGTTCACATCAGGATTGACCCACAGGTTGGTCACTCCGAAGACCGTCTCGGGCCGCAGGGTGGCGCAGGGGACTACCTGATCGCCCACTCTGAACTTTATCAGGGCAAAATCAAGGATTGTGGCGTCCTCGCCCTTCAGGATGTCGTGATCCTCGACCGGGTTTCGGTCATGAGGACACCAGCGCACCGGATGGCTGCCCTTGACTATGTAGTCCAGGCAGCGCAGGATTCCATACTGCCACTCAATGAACTTGCTGTAGGCAGGCTCGATGGTTGTGAACTCCCGCCTCCAGTCGATGGAGTAGCCGATGCTCTGCATGGCAGCCTTGGCCATGCGCCTGAAATAAACCACGATCTTTTCAGGCGTGTCCAGAGTCTTCAGCTCATCCTCGGGTATGCCGTGAAGCTTTGTGTAAACTCCCCAGATCAACGGGTCGCGGTTGACTATCAGCTCGGAGAGGCCGACGATTGGCGTCCCGGTGGCGTGGAAGGCCATGGGGAAGAGGACGTTCTCCCCACGCATACGCCGAAAGCGCGCCACAGCATCGCCGATGGTGAAAGTCCTTGTGTGTCCGGCGTGCAGGTTGCCGTTGAGATAAGGATAGGGAATGGTCAAGAAGAACTTCTTTCTTGAGTCGGGCTCGGCCTGGAAAACCTTGTTATCCTCCCAGATCTTCTGCCACTTCGACTCAATATCGTGAGCTGAATACTCTTTGAGCAACTTTCTTCCTCCGAAATCACGAAATTAATACTATTTATTTATATTATTCATATATTACTGGGCACATCTCATATATTTGTAATTGTTCTAATGCAGGCTCGGCGAGATTGGTGGGGGATTTCGGCCATGTTTTTTGTCGAGAGCGGCCTTCGTCTTAGTCTTAGGCCTAAACTACTACAAAGGCTTGATCTTGCCCTTCCTCTCTAACCGCACCACAGCCAGCTCAACCCTTTCAGTGGGCTGAGTGATAGAGAACCTTATGTAACCCTCGCCGTACTGGCCGAACCCAACTCCCGGGGTGGCTACGATGCCCGTCTCTTCCAGCAGACGTTGGCAGAAGGCCACGGAGTCTCCTCCCACCCAAGCCCACAAATAAAGTGTAGCCCTAGGCTTCTCAAGCTCAAAGCCGATGCCGGAAAGGCAGTTGTACAGTAGCTCGATCCTGTGCTGGTACACTCGGCATATATCCTCAACGATCTTCTTTGGGCTTTTGAGAGCAGTAATGCCCGCATCCTGGACTGCGCCGAAGTTTCCGGAGTCCACATTGCTCTTGATCTTGCCTATCCCGGCCACGATCTCAGCGTTTCCTACGACTGCTCCAACCCTCCAGCCTGTCATGTTGTAGGTCTTGGACAGTGAGTGGAACTCCACAGCCACTTCCCTCGCGCCCTCGATCTCCAGAATGCTCATGGATCTCTGGCCACCGTAACACACCTCTGAGTATGGGTTGTCGTGCATCACTATCAGGTCGTGCTCATGAGCAAAGTCCACCAGCTCCTGGAAGAAGGCCCTGCCGGCCGAGGCTGCTGTCGGGTTGTTCGGGTAGTTCAAGAATATGATCTTCGCTTTAGCTGCGACACCCGGGTCAATGGCTTCGAGATCGGGAAGGAACTCGTTCTCCCTTGTCAGCGGCATAATCACAGGCGTGCCTCCCGCGAAGCTCACTGCAGTTCTGTAAACGGGGTAAGCCGGGTCGGGCACCAGGGCCGTATCTCCCGGGTTTATAAATGCCAGAGGGGCATGGGCTATGCCCTCCTTCGAGCCGATCAGGGCGAGCACCTCTTTTTCGGGATCCAACCTTACGCCGAAAGTCCGGCTGTACCAGTCGGCAACGGCAGTCCTGAAGGAAAGCTTTCCTGCGTAAGATGGATACTGGTGGTTCTCAGGGTTTTTGACTGCCTCCCTCATGGCCTCTACGATGTGGGACGGCGTTGGAAGATCGGGATCGCCAACGCTCAAGTCGATGACGTCCACTCCTTTGGCCAGTGCATCCTGCTTGGCCTTGTCTATGGCTGCAAACAAATAGGGTGGGAGATATTTTATCCTATCAGCATACATTTAGCTCTCTCCAAAGGTGCTCAGGTGAGACAACGATTAGATTCACTTTCCGGCTGGTATATTTATTATCTGCGAGCTAGTACTGTTACGTACTATTTAAGATTAGAGGGATATGCTCACAACTGACGATCTTGCGCTCTGGCTTCCCCAAGATGTGATAAGACAGTACCAGGAAAGGGGCATAAAGGAGCTTTACCCCCCGCAGGCCGAGGCGGTGGAGCGGGGGCTCCTTGACGGCAGTAATATGCTCCTGTCCATTCCAACTGCTGCGGGAAAGACCCTCCTTGCAGAGCTTGCAATGCTCAAGGCTGCTTTCGAGGGTAAGAGGTCTCTGTACATCGTTCCTCTTAGGGCTCTGGCCGCAGAGAAGTACGATACGTTCCGGCGTTTCAAAGACCTTGGCATAAGCGTTGGCATCAGCACCGGCGATTTCGATCGAAAGGACGAGCGCCTTGGAAAGAACCAGATCATCATCGCCACCTCGGAGAAGGCAGACTCGCTTATGAGGAACGGAGCTTCTTGGATTGGCGACATCTCAGTTCTGGTCGTGGACGAGATCCACCTTCTCAACGACCCAAACCGTGGCCCCACTCTGGAGATGACTATCACCAAGCTGCGTAAGCTAAACCCTGGTATGCAGATCATAGGTCTTTCCGCCACAGTGGCCAATGGTCCAGAACTGGCGGATTGGCTCGATGCCGAGCTTGTTACGAGCGAGTGGCGGCCAATAAGCCTCAGAGAGGGAGTCATCTGCAACGGAAAGCTGGTCTTCCCAGACAGAGAAGGGACTCTGTCTGGCGGCAAAGACGAAGCTCTGGCCCTGGTGAAGGACACCCTCTCTCAGAACGCCCAGATCCTTATCTTCGAGAGTAGCAGAAGGAACGCCGAGGCCACAGCAGCTAAGCTGAGCAGTGATGTCGGCTCAAACGAACCTGAGCTGTCAAAGCTCGAAGAGAGCGTTCTGGCCACTGGCGAGTCTGAGACCTGCCGTCGCCTTGCCCAGTGCGTCTCCAGAGGAGTGGCCTTCCACCACGCAGGTCTCCTTCCGGAGCAGAGGAAGCTCGTGGAGGCGGGATTCCGATCTAACAGGATAAAGATCATAGCAAGCACCCCTACCCTGGCGGCGGGCTTGAATCTTCCGGCTCGCAGAGTCCTGATCAGGAGCTACAAGCGCTACGAGTCCGGACGGGGAATGGTTCCCATACCTGTCATTGAATACCGCCAGATGGCCGGCCGGGCGGGAAGACCGGGGCTCGACCCCTACGGTGAATCATTCCTCGTGGCCAAGAACCAATCCGAGCTCCATGAGCTGATGGAGCATTATGTCCTCGGCACGCCGGAAGAGATCTGGTCCAAGCTGGCCAGCGAGAGCGCACTGCGGACCCACTTGCTTGCCACCATCACTGCCAAGTTTACCACCACGGTGGAAGGGATGAAAGAGTTCATCGCCACAACTTTCTACGCCCACCAGCAGGAGCCCTGGCACATGGACGCTACCTTGGAGAGGGTTCTGGACTTTCTCGTTGAAAACGGTATGATAGAGGAGGGAGCAGGGGTTGAACTCAAGCCCACACCTCTCGGTTCGCTTGTCTCCAGGTTGTACATCGATCCTCTAAGCGCAGTGACAATGGTTGAGCACCTTAAAAGTGATAAAGGTGACAAAGATGATGCGAGTAAAGAAAAGAAAAAGATATCCGACCTCGCTCTCCTTCACCTCATCACCATGACTCCGGACATGGAACTCCTTTACATCCAGGCCGCTGACGGTTGGGTCGAGGAGTTCATAGACGTACATCAGGATGAACTAAACAACGAGGAAAACTACGATTGGCTCCTGAAGGAAGCCAAGACTACGGCCATGCTGATAGACTGGATAAGCGAGGCCAAAGAGGAGTACATCAGCGACAGGTACCATATCGGACCGGGAGACATTCGCAGGTCCGTGGAGACTGCAGAATGGCTTATGCACTCCCTCGCTGAGCTTTCCAAGCACCTGGACCTGGGAGTAACTTTCAAGGCAGAGCAGCTCGGCGAGAGGATTCACTACGGAGCTGGACCAGACCTCCTCACTCTGGTGGAGCTGAAAGGGATCGGAAGGGTCAGAGCTAGAAAGCTCTACCTGGCCGGTTACACAAGCCTGGACAAGCTCAGGGCAGCCGATCCAGCAGAATTAGGCCAAATCCTTGGCCCGAAGATAGCTGAAAAGGTCGTTGCCCAGATGAAGTATTCAAGCCATTTGGAAATGTCAGACAACAACAGAGAATAATTGTACCCAACCATGAAAGTTGAGAGATACGTTTCGTTGGTATCTATGAGATATCGATGCAGAGGAACAAAATGGTCGATGATTCAACAGTCTCTTGCTACAGTGATCACTCCGGTGACTACGACGTCTACCAATCTGCGGTAGTTCCCCATTACCAGGAGATGCTGGATATGGTGGCCTTGTCCTGTTCCAGGTATCTCAGCCAGACTGGATCAAGTCCCAGGATCTTAGATCTGGGGTGCGGGACCGGCAATGCTTCCATGACAGTCCTGGATAAGGTTCCAGCTAAGATATTCCTGGTCGATGGTTCCTGCAAGATGGTGGACATCGCCCTGGAAAAGATAAGCTCAAGATTTCCCTCAGCTATAGCTGGACACAAAGTTGCGGATCTGTCCGGTAGCAACTGGAGCAATGATCTCGGCTCAAGGGAATATGACGCCATTGTCTCCACGCTTTTGTCCTGGAACACCTGCCCTTTGACAAGTATAGGGCCGTACTGGAAGAGTGCTACAACCTCTTGGTCCCAGGCGGCTGGCTCATCGCTGTGGAGGGGTACCAGGAGAAAGACAGCGACATGCTGGAGTGGTTTAACGAGCAGATGGAAGAGAGACGAAAGGAGCTGGACCCAGGGATGTCCACTTTCGTGGCAGCGCTAAGGGAGCATAAGGAGATCCACTATTACAGCAGTAAATGCCAGAAAGAGAATTGGTGGAGGAGTGCAGGGTTCGAAGGAGTCAACGTTCTATGGCAATACCTGTGCATAGCATTGATGGTAGGAAGGAAACCAGTACATCGAATTTAGATTGAAAAGTCTTCAGCGAGACAGGCTTCAATGTGACATGGAACTTGAATAAATTGTTCGGCTCATAAAATATGCCCGACCGATGAACAATAATAGACAGATGATAGCGATTGGAATGATAGCGAGAAGAAAGATGGTGCAGCCTCGCGAAGAGGTAGGCTATCAGATGAAGTTCCTGGACATAAGCAGCATCGACGACGTGGTAAAGCTGCAGGAGATCATGGCCCAAGCCCTCCCGGACAAGGAGATCTTCAGGCTAACAACTCCAGAAGAGTTCAGGGATCTACTAGCACGACAGAGATCGGTTATCGGAGTCATCACTGACGACGGCTTGATAGCCTACAACGTCGTAAGTTTTCCCGGTAAGGAGGGCGACAACTTCGGGGCCGACATAGGTCTAGCCCCAGAGGAGCTGGAAAAGGTCGCACATCTCAAGGCAGTGGTTGTCCATCCGGACTATCGAGGCAACCAGCTCCAGAGGAGATTGGCAAAGGCTCACCAAGAGGTCCTTCGAGAGATGGGTTATCGCCACGTCTGTTCAACAGTATCACCTAAGAACGCCATCAGCATCCAGAACCACTTTGCCAACGGATTTGTGATTAAGGGCTTGAAGGTCAAGTACGGAGATCGTCTGAGGTGCTTAATGTACAAAAATAGCTTTCGCACGTTTGTACCTGGGCCGGAGGTCGTCGGGATTGAAAGCACGGACACCGACGCCCAGAAGATGCTGATAGATCGAGGATTCGCTGGATTCAAGATACAAATTCAGAATGGTGGCTGGCAGGTAATGTACAGCATACCGGTTAGTAAATTATTTTAATTTAGAGCGTATATGTCCACGTGAACAATTAAGAAATGAGATGGGGAACCATGAAGAAATCTTTAGGCGCTAAAACCATAATCCATCCCACACCTGTTCTCGTGATTGGGACTTACGGTAAAGATGGAAAAGCCAACGTAATGACTGCGGCCTGGGCAGGGATATGCTGCTCTGCACCTCCGTGCGTTGGAGTCTCCCTGCGAAAGGCCACTTATACATATGGAAATATCATGGAACATAAGGCGTTCACCGTCAATGTTCCCTCCGAGGATTATATTAAGCAGGTGGATTATTTTGGGATTGTGTCAGGCAAGGATGTTGACAAGCTTTCTAGAGCAGGACTGACTCCTGTCAAGAGCGAGCTTGTTGATGCGCCTTACGTCAAAGAGTTTCCTCTGGTTCTGGAGTGCAAGCTGCTCGATACTGTTGAGATTGGCCTACACACTCAGTTCATCGGGGAGATCTTGGATGTAAAGGCTGAAGGAGACGTTCTTGGAGACGACGTGCTGCCGATGATCGAAAAGGTCAGGCCGATTATATTTGCTCCGGAAAGCCGGAGCTACCATGGTCTTGGAAAAAACATAGGAAAGGCGTTTTCGATAGGAAGAGGGATTTGACTGTAAAAGGATGGAAAGGCCCGATATAGGGATCGGGCCTCTCCTACTGAACAAATTCTCAAAATCTATTTCCAATTGAGCTTGTTCCAGTACTCGTACTCGTGCTCCCATTCAGCCTTGTTCCTCTTCACAAGGTTCATGAAGTACTGGCGGTTCTCTTCCTGCATCTCTCTCTGGCTGATGTAGTCCCTCTTCCCCTTTATGTCCTCAGCCAGGGATTTGCCGATCTGGAAGGCCTTCTTCTCAGCTTCCTCCATCGCCTGTGGGCCTTCGGACATAGAAGCACCGGTGCTTCCGGTTACAAAAGCTCCGAAGTTAATCATAATGCCGTTGAGATAGTCTGTGACCTGCTCGTGCCCATGGCCTGCTGAGGCCACACTACAGCAGTACTTTCCTGTGAAGAGCTGGCAGTGAACTGCATCGGCCATGCGGTCTATCAGGGTCTTCATCTGGGCAGTGACGCTGCGGAAGTAATTGGGGGACCCCCAGATCATTCCGTCGCTTGAGAGCATCCTATCGTACAGACCCTGGAAGTCGTCTTTCTTGCTGCATGCTCCGGTCTTGAAGCAGACCTGACAGGCGTTGCAGAACTCTATCTTGAGATTGCAGACATCTACCAACTCTGTCTGTGCGCCCGCGGACTTCGCCCCATCCAGAGCGGCCTGGACAAGCTTCAGAGTCTGGCTCTTTGAGCCTCTGGGACTGGCACTTATGCCTATTATCTTCATCGAAATACCTCATTACTAGATAGCAATGCTCCAATTTCTACTTTTGGATCTCTTCAGGCTCGTTTATGCCTATGGCCAAAAAGTGACAAACCCGGAGCATTACGATAAAACCCTTCATAATCAAGTTCATTTTAGCTCATAGAGTCGGTCAATGCAGGGGGATAAATGCAATGGGATAAGTGCAATGGGATTCTAGGGAACAATGGGTGAGTAGGTGTCAGGTCTAAATTGCAAATTTGCCACAGGATTATGCCTAATCTTTTTATACATCTTTGCACATATTATAAATACAGATGCCGTAAACCAAAAGATGGATATGAGAGAAATATAATGTATTGACGTATATTACCATTAGGAAGAAATAAAAGGGATTAGGACTGTTTTGAGGTGAAGGGTGAAACTCGAATGTTGGGATGTAGCGGTGACGATCTTTGAAGTCTGTAATTAAGGGGGCTATTGGGACCATTGCGGGAGAAACCAACCCAATCTCCTTCAAGTTTCTTATAGAAAAAGATGTAGGACGTGGGGCTTACATCAAAGCCAAGGCGGAGGGCAGGGAATGGATTCTGGCCCAGGTAGAGGACGTCAAAAGGTCCAATACCGCCTTCAACCTGAACCAGCAAAACGGTTCTGCCAGAGACCACGAGGCCCATGAGACGATGGTGGCTGAGGCGAGGGTCATCGGAGTAGGCATTGAGGGCAGGCTTCACATGCCAACCAGTCCGGCGCGTCCTGGCGAGCAGGTCTTCTTTGCCGACGAGAAGCTGATTAAGGCAAGTCTAGGTCTTTCCAAGGGAGACATGTACATAGGCTTGCTCAAGGGCTACGACCTACGGGTTGAGCTGGATGCCAACACCCTCGTGCAGAAGCATTGCAGCATCCTTGCCAAGACTGGAAGCGGCAAATCCTACACCTCTGCAGTCATCCTAGAGGAGCTGCTGGAGAGGAAAGTGGCTTTGCTTGTAATCGATCCCCACGGCGAGTACAGCTCAATGAAGGAGCCGAACAGAGTGGGTGATTTTAACCGTTACAAGATCAAACCAAGAGGCTACGACGTCACGGTTTATACGCCGACAACCCTGGCGGTAAACCCAAGGGCAGACCGGCCCTTCAGGTTCAACAGTACCAACCTCTCAGCCCGTGAGATAGCCAAGATGATTCCCCATGAGGCCAGCAGCGGAATGGTGGGGCTGCTTTACGAGACGATCAACCTCCTAACCGCTGAGACTGACGTTTACACCCTGGAGGATGTGATCGAACAGGTGGTCAAGAGCACCTCAAAGGTCAAGTGGAACCTGGTAAGCCAATTGGAGTCTCTGATGGAGATTGGCCTGTTCTCGGGGATTCCGACGCCCATCGGGGAGCTGCTCAGGCCGGGGAGAGCCTCGGTGATAGACATGACCGGCATCCAGCCCGAGCTGCAGGGTATGATAGTGGCGAAAATGCTGTCGGAGATCTTCGAGGCCAGGAAACGGAGGCTCATATCTCCGGGGATGGTTGTTGTGGAAGAGGCTCACAACTACATACCTGAGCGAGGCAGTGGCAATGCCGCGAGCACTGGGATCATAAGGACCATAGCTGCGGAGGGCAGGAAGTTCGGTCTGGGACTGATGGTGATCAGCCAAAGGCCCGCTCGAGTTGACAAGAACGTGATCTCTCAGTGCAACACCCAGATCATCATGCGTGTGACCAACCCCAACGACCTCAAGGCGTTGAGCAAGGGCCTGGAGGGCATGACCTCCGATCTGGAGGAAGAGATCAAGAGACTTCCACCGGGGACAGCTATGCTCGTAAGTAACGAGATCGAGCGACCTGTCACGGTTAGCGTAAGGCCCAGAAAGTCAAGACACGGTGGAACAAGCACTACGATTGTTGCCAAAGAGGATAGGTCACCGATCAAGGGAAAAGGGCTAAAGCCACAGCCACCCTCGAAGAGCTCCAAACCCAAAGAGAAGGTCGGAGGAGGAGGTCTGTTGAAGAAGGTCTTCAGCAGGCGTGCTTGATTTGGGCTGATTTGTAGATTCCCCTGGAAAGACAGATGGGCACCTACAGAAAACGAGGAGCAGATAGGGTGATAGAAAGCGAAAGGGATTATATTCTTAGTCTGACAGAAAAACAAAAGGAAACCAAAGAAGAGCCCAAATAGGCCTGCCATTTGGCCTGTTCATTTTAAAGGTCGGGGAAATGAATATAAAGAAAGTGCTTGATTGCGAATCCTCAGAATCGCTTGATAAATCACTGGAATCGATACTAGAACCCACATTCCGCACTTTGACTTTCAAATCGAGTAATTCCATTGCTAGCGATTTTTGAATATAACTATAATTTTTATTATTTATATCTATCGATATTTAGTGCTGAACATCCTCACATTTTCGGCCAAAGGAATTCTGACAACATATGTCTGATTAAAAAATCAACGGAATGCAAAATACTAAAATTGAAAATTCTTAATAAATTTAAATAATTATATCAAACTAACTAAATCGATAGCTGCAAAAATATGAATTGGTGACTCGAAGTGCGGAATGTGGGCTAGAATTGCCGATTAATAAAATCGAGAGATTTTTAATAAAGTTCGATTGTGAAAATGTGTATAAAAAATATACAGTCGATGACGATATACGCGAAATAATAGCAAAAGAAGCCTCGATTTATTTCGATGCTAAATGTGACTTTAATGAAACGTGTTGGTTCCATATAACACGTGCATTTAATAAAAACGACTTTAGATCAGGGATACGTCCATTAAGCGAAATAATAGACAAAATTTGGAAAGACCTATTAAATTTAGTGATAGAAGATTTCACCGAAGAAGTGTGGAATGGGTTCCGAGAAGTAATGGAGAACAATTCTCTCGATTGTTGGAATGCATATTTATATCAATTGAAATTAAATGACGAAATTGGGCAAGGTCCCTTTGCGATGCTAATAAAAGGTACTTGCTCAATAATCAGTTGATTTTACTAGCACTGAGAATGAGATCGGATAACTTTGGCATAGAATAACTATCTGAGAATATATCATAAAGATATTTGTAAAAGCTTATTCCGAGCTTCCTGCAAGTATCGATTATAGAGAGCATGTTTTCCCATGCAAGCTTGCCGAGTTCACTTCTTGTTCCATAACTGATTTTTCTCTTGATCACACCTTCTCGCACAGCTATCTCTGCGAGATTGTTATGAAGCGGAACATTTGGAAAATCCAACACCAGCAACAACTCTTGTTTCTTTTTCTTAGTCTTTGTAATGCGATCATCCAACGTCCCGTAACCAGTTACTGTCGAGAATATCGAATCAAACCTCTCCTGGACATACTTACTCATAATTTTATTAGGATTCTCCTTATATTGTGTAAGCAATTCATAGAACTTCCAAAACTCAGTTAAAAACATATTAAGAACCGACTTATGATGAATTAGAAAAGGATTCATCTTTTTGTAGTGTCGTATTTCATGTATCCAGCACAGAGCATGGTGTGACGATACATCTATGTACTGCCCGGCATCATCCGAGATAATGGGTAAATCTATCTGCTCCTCATCATTTAGCCCAAAGAAATGTCTGATTGTATCACTTCCTTTGGTTTGCCTGATAAAGAAAGCACTAAAGAACTTGTTGCAGACAACGTGCAAATAATGGTTATTGCCTTTATGCCTCGCGCCTGTCTCATCAATGTTAAGATAATCAGCCCGATTCACACCAGTTTCAAATAAGGCCTGCTTCTCTATCGCATATGCATTGCTCTTTTCCTTGGTCAGTATGTTTGAGATCTCGCCTTCCGAGATTATTATGCCGATCTCTTCTAGGATCTTGTGGATCCTATTCTCAGTAACCCTTCCAGCATAGTAGAGGTAAGCGATGAATGCTTTCAGATGACTTCCAAATTCCGTGTTCTTAAGGGACTCGGCAAGTTCTGCTTCATAGGTCTTTTTCAGGGACGGCGAATAGTAGCGTTCCAACCAATATTCCACGTTGTCGGTTTCAAATTTTATGTTCTGCTTTATGACCCGTCTATAGCCGTTATGCTTGGCATCATGTGGAAGAATCGATTTATCAATTTTAATGTATTCTGTCCTGTCGATTTTTATCTTTGGTTTCTTGCTATCTTTATGCCATTTTTTGGGTTTTTCCTTCGGCACATTAGCCTGGTATTCAGGATTGTCCGGCAGTATTTTAGGACGGCCTTTCTCACCTTTCAGCCGGTTTATTTCATCCTTTAGCTGTTGATTGTCTTTGCGGAGTTCTTGATTTGACTGGGCTAATTGCTCTATTGTGCTTAGAAGCTGGAGGATCAATTCTTTCATCGCTTCTTTATCGTCGAAGTTGATCTTGTCTACATCGAGGTTGATTATGGCCTCGTGTATGATATCTGGCACAAACAAAATATTTTAGATATATGTATTAATAATTTTTGGTCCATGCACTCACTCGATTGGGGAATTCAACGTAATATTGAGCAAGTACAATAAAAGAACTTGCATTTCCAGATCATCATTCAAATAATATAGATTACATAGATCTACCAGAAATCGTAAGAGATATTTGTTGTTGTTTTGATAAAAAATATAAATACAACTTACTTGAAAGATATATGACTAATACTAACAAGTATATAATAAAATTCAGATCAAATGGTCATGATTCATTTGATTTTGGTTCCGCTCTTATACATAAATATAGGTTATTAAACGGAATGCCCAAGGAATCCTATCCGGTTTGTTGTTTCGATGGAAAGGGGAAAGCGGTGTCCTCAACAGATATATTGAAAATTGAAGAGGCTGTTATCAGGCCACCATCAACCGATGATGATTAAACGCCTACCGCCATATCTTCAGCTTAGATAGTAGCCGCCCTAGCGGCTTATTTTTTCCTCTCCCAGAATCTCCTTAGGGTTGCCAGAGGCCAGGAATTAGATATCTCGACTCATCCTGGCTGCCTTATATAGGCTGCTTGATGCCTTCTTTGCCATTACTCTGGGTACCAATGATTCAGCTCTTGTGCGCTTATATCCGACTTTGGCAAATTAAGCAATTTTTTACGTGCGAGCACGATAATCTCCTCAGCAGTCGCTGCGTTTGGCGCATTAGCTAGCCTGGGTATCAATACATCAAGTAGTTCTTTGTCGAGCAACAAAATGTTTTTCCAATAAGTCGTTTGTATTCGCCAGCGGTATTCGTTATCGAATTTCTTGGTATAGACACTCTTAATCCATTCAGCAAGGATATCAACCACCGATGCACTGGCCTCTCGCTGCTTAGCGCGTTCGGTAAGTTTATGGTCTATCCATATTCCAATAATGCCCGCGAAGAGAGCTGAAGAGACAAGACCAGAAATGATAGCAGATACTGTTGGACTCAGCACCATTCACAGCACCTCTGATTGTGGCCGTTTCCAGTATTCCTTATCATACTTCGGCTCAACCTCTGGATACTGATCTTTGAAATGCTTCAGGGCAAGTTCCATGCCTTCATATTTATCGCTCGAACGCTGGCGAGATACCGAATAGTATTCTCGAAGCCAGTTTTGTGGACTATTTGCCGCTCCACGAGGAATATGCTCAAGATCTTCTTTTGCTTGGGCTTGGATGCCCAATTCCGCATAATCTAAGACGGCAGTCATGGCATCAGCAATGCTATCGCCGGCTTTACCGTAGCGTTTAAGGCGAATGTGATCCGCCCGTCTTATTTTGACTTGCGTTAAATTATCTGGTTTTGTAACCATAGACGGATACTAGCATCTATTAGAAGATAAAGGTTACTATGGACCCATTGATTACAATACCTCAAATTGCTCTATAAGATGCCGCCGTATTATCTCAGTCAAATAAGGTATGATTATGCCTCTTCGGGATGGACTGGCCGGAATCCGCCTTTGTGAATCAGCTCCATAGGTTCGCTTTCAGCGTCCTCTCTGGCCATCCTAACCATGTGCTGATAGCTCTTGTCATCTTGTTGAGGGTTCTATCTGCTCCTCCAGGGTTTAACGCTATCGATTCAGCAAAAAGGATATTGCAGATCTAGATAATTTGTAGTTGGCCTTATCGACCAAGGAAACAAACTAAATCGAGGATAACAAGCAAAATAGGTATAATCGCATAAGGATGGTCTTATGATAACACGGTGCAGTTGGGTGGGCAATGATCCTCTGATCATCGAGTATCACGATAAAGAATGGGAGTGGCTGTGCCCGGTTTTTGCGCAAGTTTTGCAGGCGATACAACCAGCCAGAGGTTCTGTTCCAATCTGGAAGATCTGTGTTCCTATTCCTTCGGTATTTAGCGTCTTTGCCACTTCTTCAAGTGCAGTATATGTACAGCCATTGGCGTGAGGGCTACCATTTACTAATAAAACATTCATATTATGCCTCTTTTATTTTTTATTCACAAATTATTTGCCGTTAACTTCCGGTCCTCTTTTCCAGTTCCTCCGGATAGCGATCACCAGAAATGGTGATCTTCGAGAGTGCGGAATTTATATCGCGTAATTCCTCGTGTGTCAGTTCAATGTTCGCTGCGCCCATATTTTCAACTAGGCGCTCCAACTTCCGTGTGCCAGGGATCGGAACAATCCATGGCTTTTGGGCGAGCAACCATGCGAGCGCAATTTGTGCAGGTGTCGCATTTTTCTCCGCTGCAACCTTCTTAATTAAATCGACCAGGACCTGATTTGCATCGAGGTTCTCAGGTTTAAACCGAGGGACAACGTTACGGAAGTCCGAGCTGTCGAATTTTGAGTGTTTGTCAAACCGTCCTGTAAGAAATCCCTTACCGAGTGGGCTGAACGGAACGAAGCCAATTCCGAGTTCCTCAAGCGTCGGTAGCAATTCTTCTTCAGGACGTCTCCACCACATTGAGTATTCACTCTGAACTGCGGTGAGCGGCATAACTCTGTGCGCTCGGCGGATTGTCTCTACCCCTGCTTCAGAAAGCCCCCAATGCTTGACCTTGCCATCCTGAATCAGTTCTTTCACTGCTCCGGCCACCTCCTCGATAGGCACATTGGGATCAACACGATGCTGATAAAGCAGATCGATGGTTTCAATTTTGAGTCGCTTGAGCGAGCCCTCAACCGCTTGCTTGATGTGCTCCGGACGACTGTCAAAACCTGCTTCTTTCCCGTCTTTAATGTTGAAGCCGAACTTGGTGGCAATGGCAACTTCGTCTCGGTAGGGAGCGAGAGCTTCACCTACCAGCTCTTCATTCGTGAATGGGCCGTAGATCTCGGCTGTATCAAAAAAAGTAATGCCGCGCTCGGCTGCTGAACGGATCAGTTTGATCATCTCTTTCTTGTCTGACGCCGGACCATAAGCAAAGCTCATTCCCATGCAGCCTAATCCAATGGCAGAAACTTCGAGACCGCTATTTCCTAATTTACGTGTCTTCAATTCTAATCCCCTTTCGTTTAAGGCATCAAATCAAGTTTTTTTAGCCAGTTTGTAACATCTTTGAGAGTTTCGAAAAACTAATCAATCGAAATACTTATATACTATTAATACTATAATATAATGCATGAGGACTCTCATTGATTTTGCCATTCGAGCAGAATATGCTCGAGTAAAAGCCCTCGGAGATGATCTATCCGAGATCGGATCGTTGATCAATTGGGAGCGTTTCAGATTTTTGGAACCATTGATATACAAAAATAAAACTAGCCGCGGAGGTCGTCCGAACATTGACATCGTGATTATGGTGAAAGCTCTCGTAATTCAGCATTGGTTTGGTCTAACAGATCCAGAACTGGAGCGACAGGTTGCGGATAGGATCTCTTTTCGTATTTTCCTTGGCACCACTGAAGTAATTCCTGATTTCAGCACAGTTTGGCTATTCCGTGAACGTTTGATTAAGTGCGACGTATACGATGATCTTTGGAATGAGCTTCAAAGGCAGCTCGATGAGATGGGGTTTACTGTAAAGAATGGCACTATCCAGGATGCAACCTTCATAACTTCGGACCCAGGTCGGAAGAGGAACAAGAAAGACGAGCAAGGCGGGGACAAAAAGGAAGGTCAAGATTCCGAAGCCACCAGTACGAGCCTGAATCAGGAGTTTGATAAAGAGCTAATTGGTATTTCAAATAATATTATTGATGACAAGGCCAAACCACAGAGACTCGAAGAAGAGCCAATAAATGAGGGAAGTTGGGCAAAAAAGGGTGTCAAATCCTTTTTCGGATATAAAGGTCATATCTCAATCGATACCAATTACCACCTTATCAGATATTTTGAGACTACAACTGCTTCTGTACACGATAGTCAGGTAGATCTTGGAATTGAAGGGCTACCACGTTACGCCGATAAGGGATATGATGGTGCAAAAACTCGAGGATATGATGCAGCCATGAAAAAAGCTACAAGAGGTCACAAGCTTGGAATCATAGATCTTCTGAGGAATAAGAGAATCAGTAAAACGCGATCGCACATCGAAAGATGCTTCGCTGTTATGAAGCGGGGGCATAAGGGAGCACATGTTTATGTAACAACTGTCGCAAGAGCTGGAGTAAAATTCATGATGAATTCGGTCGTTTACAACCTGGAACAGTTGAAATATTTAGTGCATAAACAAACAGCCTAGCGGAAGCTCTCTAAAAAAGCGCAAAAATTAGAAACAACAAGGTAAATTGAAATCTAATAAGCCAATTTAGGGGTGAAATATGCTAAAAAACCACTATAAAGATTGAAAATATTAACGCAAGAATTTAAGGCTTCATTAACCAACACTAAATCGAAACCCTCTATATATTGTGCTTGCAATTCTCGCTGCATACATGATGGTATCGGCCTCAGGATTCAGGGATAGAACAACTCGAGCATAATGTGGATAAGTAGTGACAATTCTCGTGGCATGAACGGTGCTGATTGGAGACTGGCTCTGTTGGGTCGATAAGCTCTAAATGGTGATGAAGATGGCAATAGGATCAACTATCAGAACATTCGGGTTTGCGTGCGCACTGCTATGCATTTTGATCTCTCCTGCAATTGGTTTGCAAATAAATGCCAGCCTAGGTTTCGATACTTCGGGCCCAGACAGAGCTCACTGCATAAGTATGGGCTATCTCTATAAGACGGTCCCTGGGGTAAATAACGGCAAAGCAATCTGTCAATTCCCAGATGGTACCTCATGCGATGCACATTCATTCTTTAATGGAGACTGCAATGCTAATTCGAACAATTACTATAACGCTTCTCTCTACAACAATCCTCAAGGATCGTACCCTTATCCCAACAACATTCCTCAAGGCTATAATCCTTACTTCAATAACGATCCTCAAGGCGCATTGGATATTGCGGCTGCATCCAAGACATGCGAGAAAATGGGTGGCGGAGTAGGAAACGTACATACGCCTTATGGAGATGTTGACTTATGCATCTTCCCGTATGGTAATTCGATCGATCTTCGATCACTAGTAAACGGAGGATACTATAACGGATTTTACAATGGTCCTTACAACGGGATTTATGACGGATATGGTAGCGGAAATAACTGGTACAACTGGGCTTATCCATGGCTGAATTCACCCTAGCTGACTGATGTCTGAAGATCCATGATCTTTATTTTTCCCATGAAAATATCACGTACGATATCGATTTTAATTCTCCAGTATGAGTTGATGAATCACGAGGGTTTTAAACAAATAACCCGCAAAATGCGCATGGTACTTTTAAAAATAAAATTAGTACGTAGGGGAGAATCTCGCCCTTTATGTGAAATTAGAAGCCTATTTGACCATGGTTATTTTCGTAATGTCTTTGGCTGTATTAGTGGTGACATTGGATATAGTTGTCTTAGTTGTATTGGCTTTGTATACCACACTGGGGGTAACAATGTTGGGCTTCATTGCATTCGTTGTGGGTTTTGCAACTTCAGTGTTTAGAGCTGGATAGGAGTACTTTGACACAACCTCTCCAGTGGCATCCTTCAGGATCGCCATGTCACCAGTCTTATTCAATCGGACTGAGCTATTGTACAGATTAGTGGAGTTTGGCTTCCCCGCTATGGAATGCACTTGGGCCTTGGCTCCTGGCTTCAGAGCGAAGCTCGCAGGGAATGCATATGTTTGATTCTCCTTATTCATCAGCTTCCAACCAGTGAAGGTGGTATTGGTCATCCCATTATTCGCGATCACAATCCACTGATCCATTCCAGTGGAATTGACTCCAATAATGGAGACCTTGTTGGTCATGTTAGTCCCGACACTTGACGACGTTTTGTTCGATATGTTAGCTTCGCTGTTTGCTGCAACAACCATCCCTACCGAGAAAGCGGCAAGGACGGCTAGAATTGCCAATCGGTACGTGTATCTTCTTGAGATGCCCATGATCACGCCTCCTTTGATAATATCGATCCCCATATACTATTTAAATCTTTTCCATAAATTCGTCGTTTGTCGAATATGGACATAATAGGTAGATTGTCTTGGCTTGGCTTGTGGCTAGGGCTCGACGAATCCTTAATGGCAAGGTTGCCAGTTATACAGAAAAAATATTACATGTGTCAGGAAATACGATAATAATAAAGTTAAATCAACAAGAATTTATGTTAAGCGGAATTGTTAAGCCTCATTGGTTTTCTTGCGACTCGTAGTTTCGTTGCCGTGGGCAAAGAACAATCGACCTAGAGTCATTTAGGCTTCCAAAATGAAGTTTGGACAAGAAAAGACAGTTGGCGCTCAGGTACACTCAGACAAGAGCACCCTGTACCAGTTACGGATTAAGGTATTTTGAGTGCCTTGGTGAACCAGCTCCCTGGAGCTACCAAAGGGTATTGAAGGAACTGTCTTGAAGAAAACGAAGAAGCGACAAATTGATGTTCTGATCAAGACTGAATAAGTTGATAAGCTTTTGCGACCAATACAATCCAAAAATAGGAGAAATAACTATGAAAGTTCTGGCCATAAATGGTAGCCCTCACATGGATAATGGAAATACGGCTATGATCCTAGACCCATTCTTAGAAGGGATGAAGGAAGCTGGAGCTGATGTAGATCTACACTACACCAGGAACCTGAAGATAGGACCTTGTAATGGAGACATGAGCTGCTGGTTCAAGAATCCAGGGAAATGTGGTCAAGTTGACGACATGCAGATGCTTCTCCCTAAGCTCAAGGGCGCTGACGTCATTGTTTGGGCCAGTCCTGTGTATTACGCAGGCATCACGGGTCCTCTTAAGAACTTGATGGATAGACAGTTACCGCTTCATATCTTGGGGGAATCGTCTGGAAGGAGACAGAAGGTGGTACTTGTCTCATCCTGTGGATTCTGGGACACCTCCATGTTCGATCCACTTGTGACACAGATGAAGGCCATTTATGCAAGACCAGACGGTAACACAGAGTTTGCAGGCGCACTACTGAGGCCGGGTGCTGATGCCATGCGGGAAATGATGAAGGGTGATGGGGCTGTAATCCTAAAGAGCATCTTCGAGGCAGCAAAGGAAGCAGGTAGACAGCTTGTGAAGGAAGGCAAGATATCCGAGGATGTCCTCAAGGAAGTTAGTAAGAAATTATTGTCCGACGAGGAGTATAAAAAAGCTGCAAATTTGATGATGGAAGAGATGAAGAAATTGGCTAACCAATGAAGTGACAAAATATATTTTTTTGTGATCTATGGAAATTACCATTGATCATGGCCCGAGCGCGGCCTGGACAAGTTCACTCTTTTTCGGTGAACTTGCCCCGATCCAGCAAGCATGAAGCCGACGAACTATAGGTTGCCTTTGAGCAACTGATAAACGAAATAGACCACAATTGCGAATATAGCCAATCCACCCAAGAACCAGATGATTCTCCAGAGGAAGACAACGATTACTATTGCAAGAACCAGCAAAAGCAAGTTCTTAATACTTCTCTCTATAGCCATGTTTTAAATAATGTCATCTTCCAATAAAACCGTTTCGACAGAAAAGTAGCCACACAGCCTAATCATGTCGATGGAAATACTATTAATAATCGCTTTTGTATAACCTTGACTCATAATTCTGTGCGGATATATAGCATTTTCCTAAATGAAGATTCCGGAGGAAATGACGATTTGGCTAAACCTATCCCTTAAAACCTATATTTAAGATTCTTCTAGTATGCCCCACCAACTCACAAGAAACGATAACTATAACAGGTTTACACTCTGATTAACTTGAGGTGATAAATAACGGACACTATCGATTTCAAGATCATGAAAGCAATAATCGACCTCAAGGTTCCATCCCCAAAAGCAGATAAGATTAATTCTTTGGTAAACCTTGATCCGGAGGAACTTGGAGCACGCCTTGGGGTATTGGAGATGCAGGGATATGTCAAGACCCAAAGCGAAACGGATATGGAGGGTTCTAGTCTCCCCAACGGCATATGTGCGGCGGGGCTAACTAGTCTGGGGAAGCGAGCTTTGGCGGGACAAAGATGGTAAAAGAACAATGGTATTGAGACCGAAACGAATCACTATTGACATTTGGATTCGGAGGCCTTGCGCAATCCATCTTCTCCAGCTAAGACTAATGGTAGTAAGAATATCAATTGATTGGATTAATCTTACCAAACTGATTTTGACAAAGTTAGCAACGGATGTGGGTTAATTGCATAATGATAACGAACTTGAAAATATCGAGAAGGCCATTAAGGCTATTGGAGAATCTAAGCTTCCCTTATATGCAGCATTTATGAATGAAGTCCGAAGAATTTTGGTTGAGAAAGGCTACGATGAAGCTATAGTGTATTCAGAGCAGGCTTATCTTGCTGCGGATCAGAATGCTGAGTTAGTCCGCGTTCTAACTATTTGCAGGCGTTATGATCTCAATCCCGAAGCAGCCGCACAGGTATTTGATTACTTGAGGCAGATTCAATTGGGAAAATCGTAAGCCATGAATGAGTAATGCCATTATTAAAAATTGCACGTAATACAATAACTTATCAAAAAGGCCATCGGTATCGATAGCAACTGGGCCGAACTCATGTGTCATATTCCAACATCAGAGAGACCGATGCAATCGATTAGCCATCAAGAAAATGAAAAAACCGCACCAACTTCTTGCGACGCAGATGAGCGCGGCCTCTGCAAGGCAAAGGAAACGGGTTTCAAATCCCGTCCAATCCCCATTTCTTCCGGAACTTGAGCTTCTGTTGGCTATTCATCCAGTGGCTGCCGTCACAGTAGGGCTTGTTCTCCGACTTTCCACAACGGCAGAGGGTTACCCTGTTGCGTGATTCATACATACTGCCATCTGCTGATTCAATAGGAACACCACCACGAACCCAGATGGGGCCTTCACAGCCTTTTTGTTTGTCGTGTACCAGCCCCAGAGATTGTTCAAATTCCTTCTCAAAGGACTTGCCGGTTTTCTTATCCCACAGCACCAGCCGTCCCGAGGGGCAGATCATGGCCTCTTCGATGGCGGTTTGTCGCGCCTCTGGATCGTCTGATTTTTGTATGAGATTCCTTATCCCACCAGCCCGGAGACAGAAACGGGAGTGGTCGCAGAATTCTTGGGCATCGGTCAGTTTTAGTTCAGGACCAACAAATATCTCTGCTTTTTCTATGTAGGGTTTTCTGCTGGCTGTTTCACTACCATCGAAACCGATCTCTCGGTGGGTTCCATCACAGAAGGGCTTATTTTTAGATGCACCACAACGGCACAGGATATATGTCTCCTGCAGAGGGTATTCTTTTTTATCAATTAATTCCCGGGTGTGGCCCGCCTCATCAGTCACTATTACCTGCTCGTACAGCGGTAATCCGCCAGTAACCAGATATGGACCGTCTTTAATTATCTTAATTCTCATTTCATCCTTTTTGGTTGCCATAGTTCCCACCAATTTCTTTAACTACTGCCAAAGCTAGAATTCGTATGCCTTTCCCTCTTCCACAAGAATTACGTCCTCGAAGCTCTTAACAAACCAATCCCTTGCCTCAGTATGAATAGGGACTATGTAATCTGGATCGATCTGATCAATGGCCCACGTGATGTCCTCTTCAGATGCGTGGCCCGAAGCGTGATAGCGCTTCTCAAAGCACGGAGCTCCATCTTCGTCAAGAGAGAAGCCGCAGGAATTGATGTTAAAACGCTTCAGCCAGTGCCATAGCCTCTTGAAGTCGATTTCCATCTCCTCATTGAATGCCTCACACGCCGAGTAGATGTAAGTCCCACCATTGGGTTTTATGTCGAGGAGGTGCTTCATGTCAAAGAAGGAGAAGCATAGAATATACTCGTCCGGATGTTCTCGAATCGAGGTATGAGTAACATATCGGTCACCATAGAAGGGCTGGACTACTTCCTGCTCCCATTTTCTCGATTTAGTAACGATCTCGCTGTAAACCTTCAAAGAATCAGATATACACGCACTATCAATGCATCTAAGAGCGTGCAGCATGTAGATGTCCTTTGCAGGCACGACAAGCTCTCTGCCAGTCTTTTGGGCAATATCCTGGAAGGATTCTAAACGCTCAAAATTTCGAGCAGAAAAGTCAGCAACTACAAGGCCAGTCGAGGACTCGACTGTTTCCCTGCACACTTCACAGACTGACTGCTCCGTGGCCATATCTGCATCGATCGAATCGCTCCTACCGACGCGGGTACCTTCGGTAATGAGAACAGACGCTTCTTTTGCCTTCTGTACAAAATCGCGAGTCGAATCTCCATTCTTTCCATGCAGTCGGAAGTCGCCAGTGTACGCTACTGTGGTGTCTCCTCGCAGGATGTAGGCAGTCGCCCCAAAGATAGAGTGGTCCACCAGGTGGGCTGAGATCTCGAAAGGAAAACCAGAATTATCGTAGTATGAGCACTGTCCAGGTTCGAGCTTTTTGGCCCTCTTGCCGTCCTGCCCTGGTTTACGGGAGATAAAGGCGGTCAAAGCCTCCGAAGGCACCTGTGTGCAAAAGAAATCTCTGCCGTAGTAGCTTACGCCTGCTATTGATGACAGATAAAGGCCGAGATCGTCCGTCGGCTGACGGGGAGAGAAATAAGCGGTGTCTGTTTCAAGGGATGAGACGCCAGTGTCCTGCATACCCTTCATTATGACGATACTCTCCGGTGAGGCAATTATTGGGATGTTCTTCCTGAGCATTCCGATGTTCCCACAGTGGTCCATGTGGGCATGACTGAGGAGGACGGCGGAGACATTGAGCGCAGGGAACTGGCTCATGGATAGGTCAGAGGGAATGAGGTCGGGCCGGTAGATGTTGAGCTTTGGTAGGAGATCGAGGTACATAAGGTCGTGAATGCCGCGAGTGTCTCTGTTCTTCAGGAACTCCTCGTAGAATTGACCGTATTTTCCGAAGTTCTTGCCGAAGTCCAGGAAGACACCCTTGCCTTTCTCTTCAAGATAGATTTTATTCCCGCCGATACCATTAGCGCCATCGTAGACTGTGAGTGATACCATCGTTCCTCTCCTACCACTGATAGGATGCGAAGGGACAATATAAGCTTTTAGAGAAGGGAGACTCATGAAGCAGTTTCAGAGTCTGCCAGCCAAGGCAGAGAAAAAGGCGATAGTGGGTTGCTCATCATGGCGTCTTCAGAGTAATCACTGTTCGTCGTTCTCACCTCCTGATGCATTGCCGATAAGCTGCCGATGTATTGCCGATATTTTGCCGATAAACTGTAGGCTCTGGCACCGCGTGAGGGATTTGAAACCTGCAGCCATCCATCCTCCACCCAATCCTTTAGTAGGTTTCTGGCCATGCGCTCGGACAGGGCCAGCTCTTCCGGCCACCTCTGGGGCTGTGATGATCTCCTTTTTGGCAAATAGGCCCAGCACAAACCTCGCTCTGTGATCCAGACGGCGCAAATCATCGAGCTCGATGGGCATTCCATTTTCCGCACACTTCTGGGCCCTCTGCCTGACGGCTTCGAAGACATCTGCTAAAGTGGAGATGAAGTATTCAAGCCAGGGTGTGAGGTCTGCCTCGCTTCTGCCGAAGTAGTAGTTGTGGTGTGGATGGGTGGTAAGGGCGCGGTAGTAGCTCTGCAGGTCGCTGGCATAGTGTTCCTCCAGGGAGAAGAAGCCGCCCAGGCCGTAGCCGCCTCTGTGGAGTATAAAGGTAGCCAGTAGGCGGGCTGTCCTGCCGTTGCCATCGTAGTAGGGGTGGATGGTCACGAACTGGTAGTGGACCAGACCGGCGATGAGGGGAACAGGAAGCCCGGACTTCTCGGCCTCGTTTGCCCACACCACCAGCGAAGCCATGAGGTCTGGAACGTCCTTTGCCTCGGGTGGCAGGTAGATCAGAGCACCCGTTACTGAGTTCTTAATGGCGTTCTGCCCATCCCGGTAGGGCGCGGGCTTGGCCCTGGAGCCATTTTCCACGAGGGAATGCAGCCTCTTGATCAGCTCCTCGGTGAGGGGCTTTTTCTTCCTAGCCCAATCCTCCACACGCAAAGAGGGCGATCCAGAGTTCCGAACCTCGGAGACGTCCCTCTCCCGGCCCGAGATCTCCCTTCGCTCATCGATTATTACCGCCCTGGCTTCTTCCAGAGTGAGGCGATTGCCCTCAATGAAAGTTGAGAAGTGCGCTGCCCGCACGCGAGCACGGGAGCGAAGCTCGGCTTCAGCAGCGGGCGAGAGCGGAGTATGACCGGAGTTTATAAGATCTTTTAAAAAACGGTCGTTACATGTTGAAAGATGTAGGGTCTAAGGAAGAATTAATTCATTCTGGAAGATATTGGCCGAGTTGGAGTTTGCTGAAGACGTCTGCAGTATTTTTGTTCATGTCTTCGACCACAAAATCGAATTTCGTTCTGCTCGCTTCATGAGCTTCTGCGTTGTAGATAACACCAAGCCTTACTTGATCCAAATAGTGTGCCAATCGTTCTATCGATAATTCGGAATCATTAATAACATAGAGCAGATAATTATATAATAAGATTCCGACGACACATAAGAACACATGTGCCCTGATTTTACTATCTTTGCGGACATACGTTGGTTTCAAGGGTATCAACAATCGATCTTTTAACCATGCGATATCCGTTTCAATTTGGTTGCGCGAATCATACAATTCCGATATCTGGCGCGAAGTTAATTCCATCATATCCGTAAATATGACGGTTTTTCCCATAGAAGATACATGCTCTTGGATGCGAGTTTCGTTCAGCTGGAAATCGAGCTGCAACTTTCGATCTACTTCGACAACCTTATAATCAAATAAACCGCGATATTGCTTTGGAATTGCATCTACAACCCGATTGATCAGACCCTTTGGAGTCAATTTTCTACCTTTGCCATTTCTGTTTAATTTTAATTTTATATTCTCTATATCATTTAGAATTTCATCTTTAACTCGGTTCCATTCAGCTAGCTGTTTTTGTTGAGTTCGTTCGTTATATCTAATTATTCCTATAAAATCATGACTATACCAGCGTTTTGCTGTTCGATAGGCCCTTAAGGGATTTTCATGGGCGTTCGTCCAAGTCTCATTGAATTCCGAAATCGGAATCTGAAAGAGTTCTTTGCACATCGACTCAGGCAAGGAACCGACAACATGCATTCGCTCCACTGCTTTTTGAATATTTTCTGTCGAATTCATACCCCGATCAAATATTATCGCGATGTCTTTTGCAGGAATATCGATATCATGAAGCCTTTTGCAGATACCATCAATCAGACCAGAGAATAATTGTGTATCGTTCTTATTTGCAGGATATACAAATGAGTTGAACGGAATATTATGATCCGATGTGGTCAATCCTATTCCGATCAGATTCTTATCGTATCTCTTCTCTTTTGAGTTCCCTTTTTGTGGTAAGTTTTCACCATGATTGATATGAGTATAAAAATTCGTGGTGTCAAATATCAGTCGTGTAGGTTTAAGTCCGCGTTTGATCAAGGTACGAGATATATCAAGTTCGATGTTCTGAATGGTTTTTTCATCTAATTCATTCATATAATTGAGAAAGTTTTGACTAGAGAGTTTATATTTCGGATTCCAAAAGAATTGAAGCGAACTTTCTTTGAAGTATTCATCGAGAACGTTCCTACTTAAGGCATGCTCAGATCTACCTATGATTATCAGAAGAAGGTATTGTGCAGGAGTAAGGCCACCGAGCTTCTTTCGATCAATATTTCGGTTTATGCTATCCGTCAAACCTACTTCTTCAGCGGCCTTTATGAAGGCGGCAGGTTTCCCAAAAGAAAAAGAAGCAATATGGGCGGGCTTTTTCAAAGAAAAAAGATCATTGACTTTATCAGGAGATCCTACGCATTTTTGCATCACTTGGACTACCTTTCCATTTATGCGTTGGTTCTCGATGAGATAGAGATATTTGCGCCCTTTTATGGTCTTTATCTTGAAGTGCACAACATATATTAGACCCTACAAGTGGATAAATGTTTCGATCATCTAATTGATGATGAAACCAAAAAAATAGATTCAATAAGCGTGTTTATCATAAGATCACTAAACGACCATGCCACAAGAAAATATAAAAATTTGTTAGACCCTACAAGAAACGATACGTGCTGATGGGCTGGGTCAATATTTTATAAACTTCGGTATGATCCATCAAGGCGCGGGCTGCCTCGATCTGCATCAGGCCGCGTACGATTGGAGGGTTAAGGATATACTTGGGAGTCCAGATGGAGTAGCCATCTTTCAACTTACATTCCCCTCACAATCCCATCTTCTCCTCAGTCAGATCGTAAAGCTCGTACACCATCTGTCGATCTGATTATCGGTGGCCTCGATCTGGCGCTGGAGGAGCGTTTGCTCGTGGCTGGCTCTGGATTCCACCTACGCTTGTTGAGGGAAAGCATTTTTTCCACAAGGCGATCGTGCGATAGCGGCGACATTCTTGGGAATCGGAGAACTTGATGGTGTAACTTCATAAAACGCTTAAACTGAAGGATTATAGATCTCCAAATCCTCAAGTGTCTTGAAGTCATCTTCATTTCCGGTAACAAGGACGAGTTCGTTCAAGAGGGCAGTGGCAGCTATCAGGGCATCAGCCAGCTTAATATTATTACTGCGTCTCAATTCTATCGCCAGATCTGCCAGCTCGTCGTCCACAGGGATTATGGCCGCGTGGCGGAGAAACTCCTGGGCCTTGAGAAAGCCATCGACGGTGTGCTTTCTCCATCCCAGAAACTCAACCTTAGTGAGCACCGAAATGATGAAGGAGCGCTTCAGTATATCCTCCAGCTTCTCTATCTCCCTCTCAGGGATGTCTCCTTTCAAGTGATAGATCAAAATGTTTGTGTCTAGAAGATAGCCTTTCAAGTTCTCGTCCATTCATCCCTCAGAGATTTGCTCTCCTCCGTCACATCGATATTCAGGTTCTTATACATCCCTCTGTACTTCGAGGGGTCCCACTCGCCTCTGTCTTTGCGAGCCAATTTTTCTAGATTGCCTATTCTGTTCCAGAGTTCAATAGGAACGATCACTCCCGTCTGCCTTCCTTCTTCGTCGTAGATGTATTGGACTTCCATTTTGATCACCTATCGAGAATTTGCATCGATTATGATTAAATTATATCATCGCTTTGTATAAAAGCCTTATTTCGTCCCCCATCATCTCGACGCCCCGGCCTCCACGATTCCAATCTCCTCTTCAGTCAGCCCATAGAGCTTGTAAACAATCTGATCAATCAGTCCATCAGTTGCTGCAATCCGCTCCATCAGCGGCTTAAGCTTGCCCACAGATGCGCCAAACTCGGCCCGAAGCCTTTCTTGCGGCTCTCGCCTGGCCGGATCGATAGCAATCTTGCGTTTGTTCTTCTTGAGGATGGCCAGCAGCTCATCGAACTGCAGCTTGTGGTATTCCTGGATCTTGGTCTTCGGCGTGAGGTCCTCAACCTTCGCTCCAACCTCGCCCTCCAGCCAGCCCAGGAAGCCCTTGATCTCGGACTGCTTTTGCTTGTTCATATCCAGCATCTGCTCGGCCAGGAACGCAAGCAAGTCGTGGACAACGTCGGACTTCTCTTGCTCAGAAATGAAGATGCCATGGGCGTCTTTGGGCAGGTAGGATTCGACGCTGGCGAGGATTTCCTCGAACTTACCGGATTGGTAAAACTGCTTCAGATCGGCGACCAGGCGGGCCCGGTCGGGCTCGTGGGTGGTGAAGGAGATGCTACGAATCAAAAGCCGCTCAAGATATTGGCTTTTAAACCTCAATCTTCCTCCTTTTTCCACATCTCCAAAGACCGCACAAATTGAATTTAATTGGAATTTAGTGAGTTTAGAGTTTAAAATAGATAAGAGATATAAATCATCAGATTCGATAATGAATCCGGTCATATCTATAAAGAATCCATATGAGTCAATCGTAATCTCAATTCTTTGCCAATATCAGGATAAATTATCTTCTTAACAGAGAAATTAATTTTTTTATTTATTTGTTGGAGGGAATACCACCTATTTTGGTCTTGTAGTATCATATCACGAATTATTGCTCTTTTTGATAAATTTTCTTTTATAGATGTTAGATAATTGCACGTCCTTGGATATTTTTCAAGGTCTATCAGTGGTAAACTTGAAATGTTTGTATCATAAGGAAATAGAATATATTTATTTGATGATTTAATTGAGTATTTTTGTATGTCATCTCCTATGAGATACGGTTTAAAAATGTCGCTTTCTATGGAGAAGTTCTGTGTTATTTCCTTGACTTTATTACTATCAAGAATAAATGCCGAATTCAAGCCAGTCTTAATTCCAACTAACAAAGGCCTTTTGACATAATCCTTAAGGCAAATGGAACATTTCTCAATGCTTTGGCTCAATTTAATTTTATCATCATTATCAAATGACCATGTGCTCTTTAATAAGTGATTTGGGAGTATATTTATTTTCTTAGTATTATCAAAAATTTGATCAAATAATTTCTTATCTGGCAATTCCTTAATTTGCGCAAAAAAACCTTGATTTGGATTGCTAGCATCCTTTTTCATTAGGATTATAGCAGGGAATGTCCCTACAGCATTGAATACAGGCAACTCTCCAAAATCCAAAATGGATATAATTCTGACATTATCCCTCAAGAATATTCTTAATTTTGAGCCATATTTTGCTCTCATCCATTTATTTGATACGATTATTCCATAGAAACCATTATGTTTTGCAAGGTTCAAGCTTTGTCCGATAAAATAGACATAAATATCTGCTTTTCCTTCAAAGATATAATTAAATTTAATCTTAAAGAACCATGAATCATTGCTGATTGTTTCTTCGCGAATATATGGCGGATTCCCTATCACAGCATCCCAGCCAGGATTCTTCTTGACAGCACCACCTTCGAAGAATATCTCTGGAAACTCCAGCTCCCAATGGAAAAACGCTCTCTGATCTGCCATCTCCTGAGCATTTCTGAACCATTGGCCCCAGGTCTTGCGCTTCCACTCGGCTTCGTCTCCGGCCACGCCCCAGAACATGTCGTGGTAGACCATGTCAGCATCTTTGTTTCTCGTCGGCTCGATCTGGTTTCCAAAATATAGACTGGTGTGGACATTCGCTATAGCTTTGGCCTTAGTGTACTGAGGCAGAGCCTTGAACTCCTCGAAGATCTGCTCCTTCCGTTTGATGTCGAAAAGGGTATCCTCTTCTATCCCTTCCAGCTCTTTGATCTTGCCTATGAGCTTCTCCATGAAAAGTTTCGAGACAAATGAAGGCAAAGATGCCTGAGTCTCGTCTTTCCTCTTTCCGCCAGGATAGTACTTTAGATCTGAAAGCCTTGCTCCAATCAGGCTGTTGCCTTTCTTCAGCCGGTGATCCAGGAAGCTTAAGGGTTTTTCCTTACTGATAGTTGTGAGCCAGAGGGATACTTTGGCCAGCTCCACTGCCATATCATTAAGATCAACGCCGTAAACGCAGTGTGAAACAGCCTCCCTCTTTGCCCAATCATTGGTAAACTGGCCATCGTCCTCAACCAATCCGGCTTCGATGTCGCGCTGCGCAGCAGCCATCAGCTTGACTGCCAGAAACTCGACTGCGCCTACCAGGAAATGGCCGCTTCCCATGGCTGGATCGAGGACTTTAACCGACAATGTAGCATCTACATTGCTCGATTTATTCTCATCGGCCAGCTTCCATCTTTCTTCAACAACGGGGCCGATAGTATTCGCAACAATGTAGTTCACGATGTAATCCGGGGTGTAATACGATCCGGTGGCCTTACGTTCGCCCTTGTCGGTGGTCAGGTAAAGCTCGCCAATCCTCACTCGGTCGAACTCGTCGAACTCATCGAAAGCTCTTTTCTTGCTCTTTTCTTTGTTGTAATCTTCTACGGTGATCCAGTGGCGCTCTTTTTCGCTACCAATGACGACCAAATCGCTTTCCGCAACCATCAGCTTGTATTCCAAAAGGCCCTCGTAGATGCTCCCCAGATGCCTGATCTCAAGAGTGGAGTAGTCCACAAATCCTATCCCGCCCTCGCCTACTCCGCTCCTGGACAAAAGATCGATGGCATCTGCCAGGAAACGGTCTCCGATGGTCCATTTATCCAGTTGACGATTCTCCTCCTCTGGCTCAAATAGGCCGCCGTTGTAGGCCGGAATGTGGATTATATGATCGATCTTTAATTCTTTACTTCCTTTATCGATCAGCCGGAAGAGGTTCCTCAAGCTGTCCCAAAGGGATGTGCTCGTTGGCAGATAGTAATGCTCTGCTGGACCGTCTTTCTTAACTGCGACCTCTTTCTTGATCTTGTCGAAGCTGTGCATATCTCGATAATTTTCATTTCTCAGGTCCAGCAAGCCCTTACCTTCAGCATAGAGCAAGAACAGAAGGCGATATAGCAGGATCATTGTGTTCTTCTGAACCAGCTCGCGGATCCTTTGGTCATTGAAATCCAGTTGGTTCTCCGGCCAGGAGAAGAATCCCTCTGCTATCTTTTTCATCGCCCGGTAGACGTTCTCCTTTAAATTGTTACCAACCTCTTTGGCATAGTCCGCCGAGCCCTTCAAGACTTTCTCTACGAAGATCTCGCCTGCTTCGTTGGGCAGGAAAGCCTCGCGCCGGAAGAAATAGTAATAATATTTGAACCCATCAAGGTCGTTCTTTTCCAGCAAGGAAACCAGATCTACCTCGAAATAGACATCGAGAGGCTTATCCTTTCGGTAAAGCCGCCATTTTCGCCCGTTGGAGAGAATGCCCCAGTCCACTCCAGTTTCATTCAGATACAGCCACATCTGAAAGCTGGGGTTTCTTCGCTTATCGTGCCTGTCTTTGCCGAAGCGGTCCAGCTCGATATCCCATCGCTTGACTTCGCAGATGGCAAAAGCGCCGCCGAAGAAGGACTTTGAATCGACAGATCTGTGCGCGTTGTCTATGGATTCCTGAGCTGCAAAAAAAGCGTAGTCTGGTGAATCCGGCCCGCTTGATTCCTGCACTTCGTAAAAAGGCAATATTTTCTTGAAAATTATGGTGAAGAATCGTTCTTCTAGCTGAGACTCTTTTAGGCCATCGAAAAAGGCGCTCTGGGCAGTGTAGACTTTTTTTATAGCTGCGAAAGCTGCCACATGATCTTCTTTTTTCCACTCTGGATTATTCTGCACTAGCTTCTCCAGATAGTGGTTCGAAAAAAGGTAGCTATTATTAAACGGACTCTGGGGCACTAAACACCCACCCGCCTCGGGGCATACATAAGCTCACGATGCAGATTTCCTATCTCTTTTGGCTTCGCCAGTGCTGTCCCTCCACGAGTACGATAACACCATTAGATGAAAAGGTTTATGTAGAAAGTTATTAAGCTCCGGTTCAGGCGACTACCCAATCTCTGCGTATCGGAAACAATCCATAGTGTGGTCGTTGACCATGCCCACAGCCTGCATGAAAGCGTAGCATATAGAAGGACCAACGAACTTGAGACCTCGGTTCACCAGATCCTCGCTCATCCGCTTGGACTCTGGCGTAGTGGCAGGTATCTCTGACAGTTCTTTCCGTCCGTTTTGCACGGGCCTTCCGCCAACGAATTTCCATATGTACGCGTCAAAGCTTCCGAACTCATTCTGGATTTCCAAGAAAGCCCTGGCATTCTTGATTGCGGCATCAATCTTGCGACGGTTGCGCACGATGCCAGGATCTGCCAGCAAATCAACGACCTTCTTGTCATCGTACTTCGCAACCTCGGCAGGGACGAAGTTATCGAAGCACCGGCGGTAATTCTCTCTTTTTCGAAGTATCGTAATCCAGCTCAGACCAGCTTGGGCTCCTTCCAGGATCAGGAACTCGAATAGAAGCCGATCGTCGTGAACAGGCACACCCCATTCTTTATCGTGGTACTCGATGATCAGAGGATCATTGCCCACCCAACTGCAACGTGTTACCATGAGCAGCACCATTATTATTCACATTTGTACTCAATACGGTCCCCCATGTGTTCGTATCCCCACTCGCAGAGCTGATCGAGAATCGGCATCAGAGATTTTCCTGTTTCCGTGAGCGAATATTCTACTTTAGGCGGAACCTGCGCGTAAACCTTTCTGATGATAAGTTCATCTTCCTCAAGCTGGCGAAGCTGTTTTGTAAGCATCCTCTGGGTGATTCTGGGCTGTAGCTTGCCCAGTAACTGGCTAAAACGCAGCGTCTCATCATTTAACGCATATATGATCAGCGGTTTCCATTTGCCCCCGATCACATCCAGGGTTGCATCGATCGGCCAATCATACTTGTGATCTTTGGGAGCTGAGTCCATTAGTATCAATCCTGTTAGTATGTAACATGTTTGTATGTACGACATATTTATACCTTACGTGCTTGATGTATACAAATATATCAGAAGATACCGGCGAAGCAGTTGTAAGATGATAAAATGAAAAAGGTGTTGGCACGATCCGCAAGTCTAAGAAAGGGCGGAAAAAAAAGCTATTGAACATGGAGATTTGATATGAGTTTTAATATGTATGTACCTACCAGAATTTTGTTTGGGGCAGGAGAATTAAATAATCTGCACACTCAGAAGATGCCTGGCAAGAAAGCCATGATTGTTATTTCAAGCGGAAAGTCCGCAAGAGCAAACGGCTATCTCGTAAGAACAGAAGAGCAGATGAAACTAGCAGGAATAGAAACTGCGGTGTTTGACAGGGTTGAAGCCAATCCATTGAAATCAACAGTAATGGCAGGCGGTGCCTTTGCAAAAGAAAATGGCATTGATTTTATTGTCGCTCTAGGTGGCGGAAGCTGTATAGATGCTGCAAAGGCAATCGCAGTAATGGCCACTAACGATGGGGATTACTGGGATTATATTCCTTCGGGAAGCGGAAAAGGCAAACCGGTCGAGAACAAACCGCTTCCGATTGTAGCCATCACAACGACAGCCGGAACAGGCTCCGAGACGGACCCGGGGACAGTAATTACGAACGTTGAAAAACACGAGAAAACAGGATTTGTGCATGTTGATCTGTTTCCGGTTCTGGCAATTGTCGATCCGGAGATAATGCTTACCGTGCCGCCCAAATACACGACTTATCAAGGATTCGATGCGTTGTTCCATAGCGTAGAGGGCTATGTTTCGAACGGTGTCAACCTCATGAGCGATATGTATGCCATCACAGCGATCGAAAATATAAACCTAAATCTGGCAATTGCGGTTAAAGACGGCTTGGACATTGACGCACGCAAAAAGGTTGCTTTTGGCAGCACGCTTTCAGGTCTGGTGATGTCTGTGGGGCGTTGCACCAGCCAGCATTCTCTGGAACATGCCATGTCGGCCTATCATCAGGAACTTCCGCACGGTTCAGGCCTGATCATGATCAGCAAAGCGTATTTCACGCATCTCATTGATAAGCATGCATGTGACGACAGATTTGTAAGAATGGCAAAGGCCATGGGGATGGAGGATGCGAAAGAGCCGATGGATTTCATCACAATGTTGGCCAAATTGCAGAAAGATTGCGGCGTTGCTGACCTCAAAATGTCCGATTACGGTATTAAGCCTGACGAATTTGAAACAATGGCAAAGAATGCTAAAGATACGATGGGGTTCTTGTTTACGTGCGACAGAAGAGAAATCAGTGTCGATGAATGTATTGCTATTTACAGAGAATCTTATAAATAAAAAAAGAAAGGATGATTCGAACATGAATAAACCAAACGATTTAAGTGAGAGTGTAATCTTCCCGAAAGGCCAAAAAATTACGGATGAGCATTTTATAGGGACGGCATCGGTTGAAACGTTGGTTCCTATGGACTGCACCTTCAATTGCCAAATAGCTAATGTAACTTTTGAGCCGGGCGCAAGAAATAATTGGCATAAGCATCCGGGTGGGCAGCTCCTGCTTGTTACCGGCGGTAAAGGATATTTTCAGGAAGAAGGCAAATCGGCACGGGTTATCCAGGAAGGAGATGTAGTAAGAATCAACCCTAATGTGAAGCATTGGCATGGTGCCACACCGGATAGCTGGCTTGTACATATTGCCGTAATTACCAATCCCCAGAAAGGGGATGCCGTATGGCTGGAACCTGTAACGGGTGAAGAATACAAGAAATTGAAAACGAATTGATATTATCTGCAGGTCCGAGAAAGAGCGAAATTGTGAGTAAAGTGGGTGAAGAGCAATCAAGCTATGCATCTTGCACAATCAAAGGGAGGATTTAATGCGAAACGTTATCTTGAACAACGGTATCGAGATGCCTATTTTGGGTTTTGGCGCTTATCAGATTACTAATGCTAAGGAATGCGAGCAGTGCGTTTATGATGCGATCATGGCGGGTTATCGATTGATTGATACCGCTGCCGCTTATTTAAATGAAGAAGCGGTTGGCAAAGCAATCAAACGAAGTGGCATACCGAGAGAAGAGCTGTTTATTACTACAAAACTTTGGATTCAGGACGCTGGTTACGAGAGTTCAAAGATGGCTTTCGAGAAATCATTGAAAAGACTGCAATTGGATTATTTGGATTTGTATCTAATCCATCAGCCATTTGGCGATGTGTATGGTTCTTGGCGCGCTATGGAAGAACTATATCGTGAAGGAAAAACCAAGACGATTGGGGTTAGCAACTTCCAGATGGATCGTCTGGTGGATTTGATTGCTCATAATGAAGTCGTTCCTGCTGTAAATCAGGTTGAAACGAATCCCTTCTATCAGCAAATAGAAAGTGCCAAACTTATGAAAGAGATCAATGTCCAAATTGAATCCTGGGCCCCTTTTGCTGAAGGAAAAAATAACTTGTTCCAGAACGAAGTTTTGGTATCCCTGGCCGAAAAGCATAAAAGATCAGTTGGACAGGTGATTTTACGCTGGTTGACGCAAAGAGGTGTGGTTGCGATTCCAAAGTCTGTTCACAAAGAAAGGATTATTGAGAACTTCAATATTTTTGACTTTGAATTAAGCCAGGAAGATATGGAAAGAATTGCGACATTGGATACGAAAAAAAGCAGCTTCTTTTCGTATAACGATCCAAAAATCGTGAAATGGCTTAGTACCATCAAATTGGATATTTAGTGGGTAGAATAAAAAATGAGGATTGATTGGAATGGGGGATAGTAAATGGCAAATTCAAAGAGCCTTATCGCCTATTTTTCACGTAAAGGTGCTGTGTCGCATGATTATTATAGTATTATTTCGTTATTCAAGAATTCATAATTTATTTTAACTAATTACTTATATGCTCCTAAGTATATCATACAAAATGAATGCTCTTTTAATCTCGGCGACCATTCCTTCTGGTGAAGATGCCCGAACCGTCTCACCAAAGATACGCTTGATCGATGAGAAGAAGCCTTCAACTGCCCACCTTCTACGGCAGTGTAACGATTTTTCTGTACTTTGATAATAAGAATGATTATCGGCCCTGTATCCTATCCAATCTTGAGAAAAGGAGGACACAGGACCATGATACCCATAGCACTCTTGGAAGATTACCTTATCGATCAGGAAGATGGACTAAAGAAGCTTCTGACCTGGTTCTTGAACCTTGTAATGCAGCTAGAAGCGGCGCAACAGGCAGATGCAGAACCGTATC
>CAVWIG010000016.1:0-11776 GCA_963754945.1 Methanotrichaceae archaeon | reverse complement strand
CTCTGTGGTTTGGCCTTGTCATCAATAATATTATTTGAAATACCAATTAGCTCTTTATCAAACTCCTGATTCAGGCTCGTACTGGTGGCTTCGGAATCTTGACCTTCCTTTTTGTCCCCGCCTTGCTCGTCTTTCTTGTTCCTCTTCCGACCTGGGTCCGAAGTTATGAAGGTTGCATCCTGGATAGTGCCATTCTTTACAGTAAACCCCATCTCATCGAGCTGCCTTTGAAGCTCATTCCAAAGATCATCGTATACGTCGCACTTAATCAAACGTTCACGGAATAGCCAAACTGTGCTGAAATCAGGAATTACTTCAGTGGTGCCAAGGAAAATACGAAAAGAGATCCTATCCGCAACCTGTCGCTCCAGTTCTGGATCTGTTAGACCAAACCAATGCTGAATTACGAGAGCTTTCACCATAATCACGATGTCAATGTTCGGACGACCTCCGCGGCTAGTTTTATTTTTGTATATCAATGGTTCCAAAAATCTGAAACGCTCCCAATTGATCAACGATCCGATCTCGGATAGATCATCTCCGAGGGCTTTTACTCGAGCATATTCTGCTCGAATGGCAAAATCAATGAGAGTCCTCATGCATTATATTATAGTATTAATAGTATATAAGTATTTCGATTGATTAGTTTTTCGAAACTCTCACAAGCTTATCCCGAAATATGACAGTTTCCAATTCATACAATTCCTCCCTCCGCCTTTCAACCAGTCCTCCACTGGGGATTTACCAATGCCAAATAACTGGGATTGGGAAAGCTATAAGTTGCCGTATAATAGTCGTTGCTGTTTTTGATGATGCCGAAATAACTGTCCACAGCAAGCCACGTGTCACTGGAGTCATTCTCTACCAAAACCCATTCGTGCCCCGGATTGTCCTGACGATACATGTATGTTACATTGTATCCCAAATCTTTGTAGATCTTCCCCATCTCATTAGATCCCTCATAACACATCCCAAGAGGGGTTACTGGAAATTGAACGGACCTACTGATGCTTTTTATGAAATCGGTGTCGGACGTTTTGCGATAAGTCGCATTTTTCTTAACAGCATAGCTTGCGCTAACCCTGGTGGGCTGGGTGGGTCCGCTCGGGGGGTTCATCCACATATCGGCAAGCCCTGGAGCGCCACCGTTCGGAGTCAGATAAACCTTTCCGCCGCTGGGCAGGGTCACAGTCACATATGACATCGCAGGTTTTGCGTTGTAGCCATGAGCCACCAGAAATTGGGACAGATCTTGAACCGTGATCCCTATATCCTCGTAACTGGAGATGAGAAACCAGAGGTCGTTCGAACCTTCCTGTGCGTGGAATGCTGGCGTCGATAAGCTCAGCATCAGCATCAGGAGAATGATGATTCTTTTCTTATTTAGGATGTAGCCGGGGCTCATACTTAGATAGTTTTATTCCAGGTCTTTGTTTAAATTCTTTATCAAGACTTACTCCTACAACCCTTACTTCGATTCGCAGATTATCTGTCCAGGGAACGCAGATATACATCCTTCCAGGTACCTACTGTCTCTTTGACACGCTCATGAGTGCATTGATCCCAGGACGAACAAGACGCAGATTGTCTATTTATATACATGAACTTTTACACTATGATGATCTATTGAGCTTCATGCCAGAAACGACCTGAATGGCGAGGACCAATTGGGATTATTCCAATGTATAAAACGATGGCAGAGGGATGCGAAGGCGTCGCGGCATTTTTCGGGAAATTTAACGCGCCGGGAAATAGGAGATCTGATTGCCGCCAATCGCCACTTAGGTTTCAGAGATTATCGGGAAGATTTGAAATATTGCCAGGAAGTACCACTTCAAGGTCTTGGAGATGCGGCTGAGGACATCCTAGGGTCTTCGTGGTGATGAAGGTGATCAAGGAGCTGGTTATCGATGGCAGCTTCAAGCTTCCCGTGGCTGGGGCCATCAAGATGGATGTTGCATGAGTGGCAGAGCTCTTTGGCGAAAGGTTGCCGAGACGCTGTCCAAGAGTTCCTCTATCCTGCGCCGGTTCCAATAAGATTCCTATGAGATGAAACCGAGACCGAAGTTTATTTATACTCACTTAGAAGTACTGATATTAGATTCGCTTGAGGTAAGTAGATTGTTATCATCGATGTTGAGTACGGTAAGCAGCGCAATGAGCACCATGAGTGCCACTAGTACTATGAGTGCGACGAGTGCGACGAGTGCACTCAACGTCTTAAGCGCTACATCCTCAGCGACGAGCATGTTTGCCACGCTAGGAGTCTCTGATGTCAGCATCATCTCCGTGGTTTGTCTGATTGGTCTTCTTGCCGCATCCGAGATTTTGTCGGCATCCAAGCTTTGGAATAAACGTCTATCCACCATGCTGAACCTGGCGATTATCCCCATGGTTATGACATTCTTCTTGATCGTGGGCTACAAGGTAATGGAAGTCATCACCCATTAAGGGTTCAATTCTTTTTCGATCTTTTCCATTCATACGGCTAGAGTGTTTCGCGGTCTAAATTCTCGTATCAATCATTTCTCATCTCATACGGTTAGGATCTTCATTTCGCGGTCTAATCTTGAATAGATAGGCAGATAGCACGAACAATAGTCCAGGTACCCCTATCGAATAGATGATCAACCCGGAATAGTCTGGCGCTACCAGAAAGAGAGATATATTGGTTACCCCGTGGGCTAGAGCGATAACAGGCAGGCTTCTGGTCAACCAGAACAGTAACCCAAACACAACGCCGGCAAAGGTCACGAACAGTACCTCCTGAGGCAGATGGTAACCGCTGTGCATTATACCGAAGATCGCGCTAGTAGCCAGCAGTCCGGCCACAGAACCAAGTCGCTCTTCCATGACCGTCTGCAGAGCACACCGAAATACGAACTCCTCTACTGCACCCACGAAGACGATCATGATAATAGACAGAAGGAAGACGTACATAATGCCTGATCCCGGAACTAGCGACTCAGCATGCAGCACATTGTACTCTCCCCAGCCCAGGGCAAAACCGACGGCTACAGCCAGGGGCATAAAGAACCAGAAACCCTTCAGGGTTAAGCCGGCCTCGGAACGGCTGATGAACCCTTCTTTCAAGACGAAATAGATGGGTATGAACATGGGGGCGTAAACAAGAGAATATGAGAATAAAGTCAGCTGGAAGAACACAGGCATAGCGACGTTCAAAAGACGGAACAGGGGCAATAACATCAGAGCAGGATAGATCCGGTTGTTTATGTAAGCGGAAGACAGGATGAGAAACGTCAGGTTCAAGGCATGAACGATCATAGCTGCCTGCATGTTTCCCGTGAATATCAGAGATTCCGCCAGGATTACGAGCGATACGGGTAATGCCAGATCCAGGCCGAACCCACCGATTAGCTCCCGATTCACTTGAATCCCCATCTTTTCTTCTGAACCAGCAAGAGGCTCACAAGGGACAATAGCGCAACCGAAGCGGCAACGCCAGGCCCCTGGGATTTCTTAGTTTCATCCAGAAGGGCGGGGGGCAGGGTCTGAGCCAGGTAATAGTCATTTGTCTTGGAATACCCCAGCCTCTTGGCCACCGAAAATGCATCCTGAGACTTGTTCTCGAGCCCAATGGCATGAAGGACCATACCACCATTAGCCCAGGCGCCCCCAAATTTCTGGTCGAGGGTGGATGCATGGTTGAAGCAGCTCAGAGCACTCTCGTTTTTGCCCAGCTTTGCCAATATAACGCCCTCGTTGTTCCAGGCCTCGGCGTCGTAGGGATCGAGCGGTATCGACTGGTTATAACAATCCAGGGCTTCGTTGTATCTGCCCAGTCCCGAGAGGATAACCCCTTTATTGTACCAGGCAGGAGCACTCGGGTCCAGGCGAATTGATCGATTGAAACACTCCATAGCCTCAGGAAGCTTGCCAAGCCTGTACAGAGATTCGCCTTTGCCATTCCATACGATACTGCTGTTGGGGCTGAGGTTGAGAGCCCTGGTGAATGAAGCAACCGCTTGAACGTACTTCCCCAGGTTTCTGAACGCCACCCCACGATTGTTCCAGGGGTCAGGGATCGAGGGATCGGCCTTGATGGACCTGTTGTAATAGAGGAGGGACCGATCGTAGCGGCCGCTCTTAGACAATAGATTGCCGCAGCTGTCCCAGGTCCTGGCATCGACCAGACCATCCCCGGAATAGTACGATGCGTTCTCCGTGGCCTTTCGTCTCAGATCGTCTGAAATCTTTTGGGTCGAATTCAGCAGGCCTATTTCGGTTTTCAGTTCACCCTCAATCCTATCCCCAACCTCAGGGCCGAAATTGTCTTGGCTTCCCACGACCAGCCTTCCGCTTGAATAGATCAAACCCGAGTCGCTCTTTCCTGCCCTGCTGAACGACCATGACACGTTGCCATCCCCATGGGCGATGATTTTATAGGTTGAAGTTGAATTGATGCGCTCGTAAACAGGATCCAGTTTTACCGTCGTCCCGAGGTCGGTTGCCACTTTGGATCGAAAAGTCGGATCGGAAGAGCCTCCGCTCGATGCCGTTCCCAGGGCTAATGACAAGAACACCCCTAAGGCCATCAGGGCTGTGAGCCTCGTTTTAAAACTCATTATTGCGATCGTAGGTGGGTTAGATCAGATCGATATTTATAAACTTTGTTTCTAATCTATCTTGATCAGAGTCTGAACAGCAGCCTTTATGTCCCGGCCAATAGCGACCATATTCCGCCATCTTGCGGCAATGGCATGCTTGGACTCGAAAGCCAAGAGGATAAGGTAAGACAGCCCCAGGACCTCTGGCACTCCCACCATGGGGTTCCTCAGGCCGTAGATCAGTGCCTGCAAATAATCGGAGACCCCCAGCTCTACGAACTATGGGAAAGTTTCCCAGCAACGGCCAGAACAGGATGACGGGCGACTGCCACATGAAGTCCAACGTTAGATGAGCCAGAACCCCGATGGAAACGGACGCCAGCCTGAGGTTTTTCAAATAGAAGGCCAATGCCGCCAGGACCAGAAGGAACAGTAACGTATGGCCGATCGTCCGACCGGCGGCTGGCGTCCCGAAGGCCAACAGGCCCAGGGGCTTGTCGATAATGTCCGGCAGCATCGACCCCAAGGCCAGAAAAGCCAGGTCAGCCCATCTCATGAACCGGCCAGCCGCCAGGGTCAAACCCAGGTGGGCAAATAAGAGCATCTTCTATCTCCGTCCTTCCTTGAAGTTGAAGGTCATGAGCCTATAAGTTCTAGTATGACCCTCTCAGGAACGTTCAGACATCTTTTCGCTATCTTCAAAAAGAGCTTCTCTTGCTGCTGTCTGTCCATTTCGTATGAATCTTCCAGCCCATGTTGTTGCATTTCTAGTACCATTAGACGAACCTGAACCTTGGCAATCTTGTAGCGGTTTCCAATCTTGGCAATCAGATTTATGAAGTAACCGATCTGCCTCGGGCGCTCGGATGATAGGTTCTTAACGAGGCCGCATTCGGCACAACAGGGGTGCGGCTTCAGACCCCGTTCTCTGCCTTTATAGAAATAGGGCAACCACACCTTCTCCTGGGTACCGCAATCTCTATGAGCGCAATCGGACATCTTCAGAATCCTTTACTACCCGCATTGCAGAGTTCTATTAAATACTTTTGCTCACTTCTGTGCAGGATTTTGACAACTCCCACCAAATGAGACGATGTCCTATGAAGGTGGACCTTAGAAGGGGCAATTCTTGGATGTGGCAGGGTGTATAAAGTGCGGTAGGTCTATTAAGGGCATGCAGTACGGAGGTAAGGCACTTTTCCATCAAGAGGCAAGAGCCATTGTGTCAGATTGCAGGGCAAGAATCGTCGGTTGATGAAAAAGCCTCTTCTGCGCCACCTGAGTAGTCTCTCCAAAGTTCATTCACGTTTCAACCAGAACGCCAATCTCCGTGCCTATCTCCATCCAAGCCCAGGCCCAAATCACAGCCTCGAAGGCCCTGATCAAGTCACCGTTATCCAGGAAATGCCGAGAGTCCGACAGGTAAGCAGCTATGTTCTCTGCAAAACGATTGTCCTTTGGCGAAATCCTACCAAAGAGACACTCCGCTTTTCCCAGCCATTTTAGGGTCTCGCTCCTTAGGTCGATCTCAAGATCTCGGCTCATTCATTTCACTTCTATCTTGATCAGCTCGAAACGTGGGCGGTCCGTTCGATCAAGTCTCAGATACCTGGTACACCCTTTTGTCGTTGACGTCCACTTTGACCATGGTCTTGATGCTGTAACCCTGACGCCTCAGTTTTTCGGCGCCTTCTCCTCGCTGAATCACCACCACTACATCTTTTACCTCGGCTCCGGCGGCTTTCAATCCGCTCAGAGTGGCCATTAGAGTTCCACCTGTGCTAACTACGTCATCCACTACGACGACTCTATCGCCCTGCTTTATGCCGTTTAGGAAGAGCTGGGACTTGGAGTAGCCCGTTATCTGGCTGGCTTCGATCTCCCCAGGCAGGCCATACTTCCTCTTTCGGATGATGACTAGCGGTATATCAGTTATGAGTGAGAGAGCCATGCAGATGGGGATTCCCATGGCCTCAATGGTTACGATTTTATCGACTTCCAGATCGGCTATTCGCACTATATGACCAACAATCTCTCTGATCAGATCCGGTTTTATCTCGGGAACTCCATCGGTAATAGGATGGATGAAGTAGTTGTACTCACCTCGTTTGAAGACAGGCGCTTCAAGGAGGGATTTTTTTAGCCGCTCGAGCATTCTTTTGCCTCCACCCAGGTCATGCTCTCTTTGAACTTTAAACATATTGGTTGGAGGATTAGCAGCCTTAGATCCATGTAATTTGCAAATTTAGGCTGATAAATTGATTCACATCTTCACGATTATTCTGATGTAAAAAGATCACAGAGACCGTTTACCTCTGGCAATTCTAAGGGTCAGTCACGGTCCGGATTCTAAACCACATGTGTTGACGCTTAACCGAAAGATTCATATTCGTTGAATGTCGATATCGACAAAAGTCGAATACCAATCCGGCAATAACAGAAGGAGGAGTAAATCGATCGGCAATGGGCTCTTAACTACGAGCGTATTGCCCTATTTGCTCGATTGATTTGGAGGTGGATAATGCATGAGACTCTTGATTGTTTCAAATCGTTTACCAATTACAGTTGTCGAAGAAGGAGGGTCGTTAAACTTTAAGGAGAGCGTGGGTGGCCTGGTCTCGGGGTTAAAATCCTATTTAGACTCACCAAGAAGTTCGCCTTCGACCAAATCCATTAATGATTATGCATGGCTGGGCTGGCCGGGAACTACAATTAAAGAGAAAATGAAAGATGAATTAAAATCCAGAATTCATTCTGAGCTGCATTCGTATCCCGTTTTCATTTCAGAAAAAGCTATGGATAAATTCTATTTGGGATTCTGCAACAGAACAGTCTGGCCGCTCTTTCACTATTTCACATCTAACGTATCTTATGACGAAGAGTATTGGCTCAGCTATAAGCAGGTAAACGAAAAATTCTGCGAGGCAATAACGGAGATATTGCGACCAGACGATGTAGTATGGATTCACGACTATCATTTGATGTTGCTTCCTAAACTGATACGTGATAGGTTCCCGGGTGTTCCCATAGGATTCTTCCTTCATATACCATTTCCGTCGTTTGAAGTATTTCGACTCATACCGAGTGTTTGGCGTAAGGATACTGGAAGGCCTTCTTGGGGCGGATCTAATAGGATTCCATACGCATGATTACACGCAGTATTTCCTGAGGTGTGTGTTACGCATACTTGGGCACGAACACAATATGGGCCGAATAATCATTAGCGGTCGCCCAGTGAAAGCAGAAACATTCCCTATGGGAATTGAATTTCAAAAGTTCCACGATGCTCCGTCACTTGCTGAGGTTAAAGCTGAGAATGCTGAACTTCAAACGATATTGGCCGGCAGTAAGGTTGTCCTTTCGATTGACCGACTTGATTACACAAAGGGAATTCTGAACCGCTTACAAGGCTACGAAGAATTTCTCGAAAGAAACCCTCAATGGTCAGGAAAGGTGGTGCTAATCATGATAGTTGTTCCATCACGCACAAGAGTGGAACAGTACCAACAGATGAAAAGGCAGATAGACGAGCTTGTTGGCCGCATTAACGGAAAGTTCGGGTCAATTAAATGGACCCCAATACTATACCACTATAAGTTCATACCCTTCATCAAATTGATCGCCCTGTACGACTCTAGCGATGTCGCGCTTGTCACTCCACTGAGGGATGGCATGAACCTCATAGCTAAGGAGTATTTAGCCGCCAAGACCGATGGGAAAGGCGTATTGATCCTCAGCGAAATGGCCGGCGCTTCCAAGGAGGTCAGAGAAGCAATTATCATAAATCCTAACGACGTAGGTGAGATCGCCATTGCCTTGAAACAAGCACTTGAGATGCCAGAGGAGGAAAAAGTGAGGAGCATTCGTGTCATGCAAGCCAGGCTCAAGCGCCATGATGTCATTCACTGGGCGGATAGCTTCATTCAGTCTCTGCTAACACTTAAGGAAGAAGAACGAGGCTTAAATTATAAGCTGCTTGGTTCTTCTACAAAGGAACAACTCGTCATTGATTTCAACAATGCAGAGCACAGGCTTCTCCTCCTGGATTACGATGGGACCCTTTCTAAACTAGAGAAGTACCCTCAATTGGCAAAACCAACAGATGAACTGCTGAAGACCATAAAACTCATCTCAGATAATCCCAAAAATGAAGTTGTCCTAATAAGCGGTCGCGACAAAATTACCCTGCAAAGCTGGTTTGGTGCGCTGGACGTAGGTTTGGTAGCAGAACACGGGATATGGATCCGGAAGAAAAAAGAAGACTGGAGGATGCTAAAGCAGTTGAACAATGATTGGAAGCCGAAGATCCTTCCTCTTCTAGAGACTTACGCCGACCGGCTGCCTGGTTCGTTTGTGGAGGATAAGGAGTTCTCCCTGGCGTGGCATTACCGCATGGCTGACCCGGAGATGGCATCTATAGTGGCCAAAGAGCTCATGGATGATTTAGTGAATTTCACCGCCAATATCGGTGTGCAGATACTACAAGGCAGGAAGGTTATTGAAGTTCGGAATCCCGGCATGAATAAAGGCGATGCAGGATCAAATTGGATCTCGGAGAACCATTTTGATTTTATAATGGCTGTAGGAGATGATTGGACCGATGAGGATTTATTCAACGTTCTTCCAGAAACTGCTTACTCAATCAAGGTTGGAATGACTCAATCTAAAGCGAGGTTCAATCTTCATACTCAAGAGGATGTGGTAAAATTGATACAAGAGCTGGCAAAGTGACCGCATGATTCATTCACCGATAATCACACTGATTCGGTAGATAGAGTTCATAAATCCAACTTAGGAATATTAACCTTTGGGGCAGGGCAACTTGCGTGGCTGCTTAACACGCAGTACCTTGCTTAACTTATACTTTGTTGCAGGGTTTTCGGTGCCCATATTAATGATTGATCTCGGTTTATTTTGGAGTTATGTCTTCGAAATTGACTCGCATTGAACACCGAGTCACTTTCTATCTATTTCATTCTTCAGCTCTTTATTCAACCATTCTTGGAAACGCAATCTGCGATCGATTTTTTTGAGTATGATTGTGCCATCTCCTAGCTCGTCCACTGCTAGCTCGTCTCCGTTATTTAGGCCTAGCTGGTATCTGATCCCCAACGGCAACAATACCCTTCCATTGGCATCGATCTGAGTTATCGACATGGGTTCATCTTCAATTATACGTTATGAGCCGGATTTATTAAGCTTTGTTTTGAGATGATACTCATATGAATGCTAGATGATCATTTCATAGCCAACAAGTTTTAATTATTTGTGATATATTAGACGCGTTTTCGCAATAAGGGAAATAGCGAAGAGCCATAAAGATTAGGTCTCAGTAGTGGTCTCCGAAGAGGAATACGTTACCTCCTGAAGGGGAGTAAAATCCACACTTGGGGAAGGGCTCTCTGCGGTTTGAGTTCCCCAGACGGTGTCGTGATTGTCTTTCCAGTAATAGTTGCTTCCGGATTCAACACTGGTGACCTCTCCAGTATTTGGATCTCTCAAATCCGTTGTTCCTAGAATGGTGTTGGACCACTTGTTGGATAGATCATCCATAGTCTTCTCCCGGTTGTTATAGGTCTCAGTTATAATGTTGCTGACGTCTGAGCTAGCATCGATGCTGCTTCCGGCATAGGGCGAGGAATAAGCAGGACTGATGGGATATTGGACAGGATTAATCGAGCCCGTGTATTGGCCCTGGCCGGAAAAAGCACCAGGATATTGGCCTTGTTTGCTTACTATGCTTGGATATTGGCTTTGGGATGCAGTACCTGGATACGCGCTTTGATTGACCATAGTGCTTGGATATTGACCCTGATAATTCTGAGCCTTCTGGTTCTGTGTCCACTCGCTGTTGTACTGGAAGGAGCGAACCGCTCTTTCCAAGACAGAACGAGCCAACAGCTCTCTAGAGTCTGGAGCTATGTAGCCTATCAATTTCGATACCTGCCAGAGGTAGCTGCCCGAGCCTAGATCTCTCATTTCAGTTACCGCCAAGCAGTATCCTTGCCAACGCTCTCCGTTGGCCTCTATGGTGAACGTGGTCTCTCCAGCGTTGACCTCCAAAGGCAGACCCGACTGTCTATAAACCTCGTTAATGGCTTGAGAAAGATCCTGTCGATCCTGATCACCACTGTAGACGACTCCGGGTATGTCCTTCAGTACGAATTCCGCATAAGCCTTTGCAAACTCTTTGCCCGTCATGTATTGTTTTGCTTTGAGGTATAGATTGTATTCCGGAAAGTATTCTGTGCCGTCTACCAGTCCCAGACTGTCTGGCTTTCCGCTCATTGAGATGTATAGGGGTATTCTCGTATCTCCATAAATTACGCCCACCTTGTTATCCGGTGAGTCAATCTCCACGCCTAGCCTCAGGTCCCCAGGATTTGGCTCTAAGAGTCCGCCTGTTATGTTCCAGCCCGAAGGCACATCTATGCTAAAGGCATCTTTCTTAGGGTCTTTCCAGACGGCGTACTGAACATTTTGGCTCTGTGAGCTTTCCGGCTTGATGAAAGAAAAGCTTTTTAAAATTCGTATTAATGTAGTGCTTGTATCATTAAACTTCAAGGTAGGAGCCGCGATCGCAAAAAGCATGCCAGAACGATTGTCGAGCACGCATAGAATGGCAGCCGAACCCTGGACCCCCATGCCATCCGAATAGTTCATGGCCATGACGACCTCTTCAGGCCTTTCGAGAAGCCTCTGGAAGCCTTGGATCCTTGCTTCAGGAAATTGTGAGGCGAACATCGATGGCGTTTTGTTTAAGTAATTCATGGCCGTGATCTGTTGGTCTGTAATGAATGGATAGATTATTACAAAAGCGGACCCATTTGGACTCTTTATCACTATAAACTCTTTTCCTGGGGTTTCAACCGACCATCCGTTTGGATGAGAAACCTGAAACCCAAGAGGATCTTTGTGAACGGTCCAGTCCCCTTCACAAAAAGCCAAGTTAGCCACGATGAATAAGATAATCGTAGATATCAACGAATAGACAAATATCTTAGACGGTCTCATGATACTCCCTGAGATAAATATCTAATGTATCTAATATCTACCATATTTTGCAATTGTGACCCGTCAGCGTTAAATCGTGCATAGATTGCTAAAAGGACTAACAGAGCCCTAACTGAAAAAGATTTACTTATTTCCATCGCGGACAACACCCCAGCCATTAGCTAATTATTACTGAATAGATGTTTTAGGATTAT